>NZ_BOMS01000009.1 GCF_016862315.1 Actinoplanes palleronii
CGCCCGGGAGCCCGGTCGCGGCGGCGGCCCCTCGGTGCCGCCACGCCGCCGGACGTGCCGAATGCCATGAATCTCCGGTGTTGACAGCCCGCGCACAAGGTCGAATGTGAGGATGTTCCGCGAAGCGCGGACGAGTGATCACGGGGGTTTCATGCGGTCGATTCCTGCTGCCTGGGTGGCCGGCAGCACGATCTTGCTGCTCACCGCATGCAACACGGCACCGCCGTACGCGTCCGGAGCCTCGGCACCGCCCTCGGCGGCCGCCTCACCGTCGGTGCCGGCCGGACCGGCCTGGGTGGCGACCTGGGGTGTGGCGATGACCGACGGCGGGCAGGCGTTCGCCAAGCAGACGCTGCGGCAGATCGTGCACACCAGCGTCGGCGGGGACGGCGCCCGGCTGAAGATCTCCAACGCGTTCGGGACGCAGCCGCTGGTCCTCGGCGGGGTGCGGATCGCCCAGCGGGTGAAGGACGCGGCCATCGACCCGGTCACCGACACCGCGGTGACCTTCGGCGGGAAGACCACGGTGACGCTCGCACCGGGCGCCTCGGTGGTCAGCGACCGGGCCGAGTTCGCCGTCACGGCCGACACCGATCTCGCGGTCAGCGTCTACCTCCCGGCCGCGACCGGCGAGACGACCCGGCATCCGCTCGGGACGCAGACCAACTTCATCGGTACGGGTGACCAGGCCGCCGCGACCACGATCAGCGGCGCCACCACGGCGAGCAGCTACTTCTTCCTGACCGCCCTGGACGTGGTGAACCAGGAGGCGGCCGGCACCGTCGTGGCGTTCGGCGCGTCGATCACCGACGGGCGGGGCTCGACACCCGGGGCCAATCTGCGCTGGCCGGACCTGCTCGCCGACCGGCTGCGGGCCTCCGGCCGTACGTTCGGTGTGGTCAACACCGGGATCAGCGGCAACCGGCTGACCAAGAACGGCAAGGACGGGCGCGGCGAGAGCGCGCCGAAACGCTTCCAGCGCGACGTGCTGGACCGCACCGGGGTGGCGTGGGTGCTCATCTCCGACGACCCGCTGAACGACCTGGGCAGCCGCAAGCCGGTCACCAGCGACCAGATCCTCGCGGTGCTGAAGCAGCTGATCGCCCGCGCGCACGCGGCGGACATCCGGGTGATCTGCTCGACGCTGACGCCGTTCGAGGGCGCGGGGTATTGGTCGGCCCGGGGTGAGCAGGGGCGGACCGCCTACAACGCGTTCGTGCGCAGCCCGGAGAGCGGCTGCGACCAGGTGCTCGCCCAGGACACCGCGACCCAGGACCCGGCCGACCCGACCCGGTTCTTGGCGGTGAACGACTCCGGCGACCACCTGCACCCTGGCGACAAGGGTATGCAGGCGATCGCCGGAGCTGTCGACCTCGACTGGTTCGGCCCGGCCACCAGGTGACCGGCGACGCTCTCGGGTCGATGCGCCGACGGCTGGGCTAGCAGCCGGAACCAGGAAGTACGACGTTGGGGCAAGTCTTGAGGTGCAGGAATGCGCTTTCCGGGCCAACCTACGGCAACAATTTAGAAACGTCAATGCACTAAAACGAGGGCCGCCGGGACCACCGGATCCGGCCCGGCGGGGCGTCGCGGCCCGGTGCGGGCCGGGCGTCGCGTGGAGGCCCGGGAGCGGGCCGCTGCTTCTGTGACGGCAGCCAGGTCGTACCGAAAGGGTCTGCGGCAGTGATCTGTCGCGGTCTGATGGGTAGTGTCGGACCCGGTGGCGGGAGGGCCGATGAGTATCAGCAGCAACGAGATCGCCCGGTTGGCGGTGCTGGTCGACGCGGACAACGCGCAGCCGGCCATCGTCGAAGGGCTGCTCGCGGAGGTCGCAAAATACGGCACCGCGCACGTCAAGCGGGCCTACGGCGACTGGACCGGGACGAACCTGCGCGGCTGGAAGGAACATCTGCTGGCCTACAGCATCCAGCCGATCCAGCAGTTCGCGTACACGACCGGCAAGAACGCGACCGACGCGGCGATGGTCATCGATGCCATGGATCTGCTGTACTCCGGGCGGCTCGACGGTTTCTGCATCGTGTCCAGCGACAGCGACTTCACCCGGCTGGCCGCGCGGATCCGGGAGTCCGGGCTGACCGTGTACGGCTTCGGTGAGCGCAAGACCCCGAAACCGTTCGTGGCGGCCTGCGACAAGTTCATCTACACCGAGAACCTGGCCGTGCACCACAGCCCGATCGAGCCGGCCGACACACCCGCCGCTCCGCGTCCGCCACTGCCCGCCGCACAGTTGAAATCGGACAGCGCGCTCGTCAACAAGCTGCGCAACGCGGTCGAGGCGGCGTCCGACGACGACGGCTGGGCGGCGCTCGCGGCGGTCGGGCACATCCTGACCAAGCAGAGCCCCGACTTCGACGCCCGCAACTGGGGTTACACCAAGCTCAGCGATCTGCTGCTGACCACCGGGCTGTTCGAGTCGGAACGGCGGCCCACCGAGCGCGGCAAGACCTCGGTGATCTACGTCCGGGACCGGCGCCGGCGCTCCGAGCGCAAGGCGGCCGAGCCGCTCTGACGCCGGCGCGTCATTCCAGGTCGAGCTGCAGGTGGCCGGGCAGCTGGTAGCCGTGCGCGTCCAGGTGGCAGGCGGACCGGACCCGGGTGGTCCGGCCGGTCGGCAGGGTGACCAGCGAGCCGGGCGGGACGTCGGCGTCCGGCGGGCAGAACACGATCGTCCGGCGGTGGTCGACCACGCACGGGCCGACCAGGGTGGGTTCGGCGAACCGGTCGCCGTGCCGGGCCGAGACCCGCACGGTGGTCGGCGCCGACGTGTGCAGCAACGCGAATTCCAGCCAGGTCATGGTCATCTCATGCCCCGTCCGGGAACCGTCATGCCGATCATTCAGTGCGTGTCCCGGTGCTGGCGCAGGCCCTCCAGCCGGGCCTGGGCGCGCTCGACGGCCGCGCGGGACCGGTCCAGGAACGCGTTGCTGCGGTCCAGCCGGGCCACCTCTCGGGCGAACGCGTCCTCGATTCCCTCGATCGGGTCGGCACCGGCGGTGTCCAGCTCCCGCTGGTCGAGGACTCGTTCCCGGGCCGACTGGACGGCCTCGCGCTCGTTGGCCCGGGCCTCCCGCTCGTCGGCGGCCTGGCTCTGCTCGTCGGCCACCCGCTCCCGGACGCCGACCAGGCGCTCGCGCTCCTCGACCGCCCACTCCCGCTGTGCCAGGGCGTTCTCCCACCGCTCGAGCTCCGCATGGCGGGCATCGAGCCGGTCTTCGCGGGGCTTCTCAGGGGGCACCCCCCGATAATAGGAAACCTCGGGCCGTCGTAGTAGTCAGCTTCCGGTGACGAACGCGGCAAGAGCGCGGGCGTCGCCCGGATCGATCCACTCGAAAGTGCCGCGCAACCGGTCGGAACGCTGGTCGACGGTGGTGATGGCGGCGTTCATCTCCCCCCACGGCATGCTGACGTGCAGCAGGGTGCGCAGGATCGCGGACGGCAGGTGCGGGCTGGCGTCGTCGGCGGTGGCGCGCAGCAGCAGGCCGCTGGTGGAGACGTCCTGGACATGCCCGGAGAGGGCCACCAGACGCTGGGTGGCGCCGGTGTCGACCTGCGCGGTGCCGGTCGCCGGGTACGACCCGGGCCGCCGCGGCGAGTCCCGCCGCTGGACCACACCGGCCGGGGTGTCACCGAGCACGGTGATCAGCCCGTCGCGCAGTTCCGCCTCGACCCAGGTGACGCCGGCGCTGCTGGCCAGCTCGAGGATGCCGTACCGGCGGGTGCCCGGCTCGTCGAGGCTGAGCACCGGCATCGGCGGCAGCTCGGCGAGGAACGGCGCGCGGACCTCGGACAGACAGACCAGCGGGATCGCCTCCATGTCCGGGCAGCGCAGGGTGAGGGTGCTCCCGGCGGGCACCGTGATCATCGCGATCGCCTCCTCCGGGCCGTCCGGCCCTGTCCTCTGACGTTCTCACGCGTGAGGGGCCGGGTTAGGGTTTGCCGCAAGATCGGGTGAACGGGAGCGCGAATGACCGAGCGGGAGACGCTGACCTGGGACGGTTTCGGCCGGGTGGGGCGGGAACTGGCGCAGGCGATCGCCGACGACGGGTTCCGGCCGGATCTGATCCTGGCGGTGGCCCGGGGCGGTCTGCTGGCCGCCGGGTCGATCAGCTACGCCCTCGACGTGAAGCGGGTGCACCTGATCAACGTCGAGTTCTACACCGGGGTCGACCAGCGGCTGGACGTGCCGGTGCTGCTGTCCCCGGTCCCGGACGCGGGTGACCTGGACGGCGCGAGCGTGCTGATCGTCGACGACGTGGCCGACACCGGCGCGACGCTGAAGCTGGTCCGCGACTTCTGCGCCGGGCACGCGGCCACCGTGCGCACCGCGGTGATCTACGAGAAGCCGCACTCCGAGGTGCGGTGCGAATACGTCTGGGCCCGCACCGACAAGTGGATCAATTTCCCCTGGTCGAGCGAGCCTGCGGTCACCGCGGCGCCGGTCTGACGATCAGGCGTCGCCGGACTTCTGCTCCGGTGCCTTCGCCATCAGCGCGTCGAGGTCCAGCTGCAGGGTGGAGAGCAGCCCGCCGTGCTTCTGGGTGTCGACGTCGTCGGGCAGTTGCTTGTCGACGAAATCCGCGCGGTGCGACAGGCCACGACCACGGAGTTCGGACAGGATGAGGTGCTTCGGAATGATCATTTCGATGGTGCCTTTCCGACGATCGCGAAGCGCAACGCCGGCGCGCCGCGGAAAATGCGTGCCAAAACCAAGGCGGGCCGAAACTAGCACGTATCCCGGTTCGGCGCTCAATTGTCAACCAGGTGGCAGCATTCTTTCCTCATGGTCCAGCTCGCGTTCCAGCACCCGCAGGCCGGCGTCCGGCAGCCGGCCGGCGTCGCGCCAGCGCAGCAGTTCCTCCCGCTGCGCGTCGATGGTGACGTGCCGCAGCCAGGCGCGGGTCTCGTAGCCCTCGGTATGACCCTCGATCTCCGCGCCGGCGGTCCGCAGCGACTCGATCCGGCCCTCGTACCGGCGTAACCGGACCTGCAGCGCCTCCCGCATCTGCGCGATCTGCCGCGGGTCGAGCTCCGGTTCCTGGGCGCCGAGCTCGCCCAGCCGGATCAGGGCGGCGTGCACCGACGCCGAGCGCGCCTCGTTGCGCAGCGCCGCCTGGTCGTCCGGGCTGGCGTGCAACCCGAGCAGGCGCACCAGCGGGGCGAGCGTCAGGCCCTGCCCGAGCAGGGTGACCAGCACCGCGGTCAGGGTGCAGAACACCAGCAGGTCGCGCAGCGGGAACGGCGAACCGTCCACGGTGGTCAGCGGCACGGCCAGCACGGCCGCCAGGCTGATCACCCCGCGGGTGCCGGTCCAACTGAGCGCGATCACCTCGCGGCCGGTGAGTGCGCCGGAACGCCAGCCGAGCCGGGCCGGCAGGGTGTGCGTGGCGAGCAGCCACAGTGGCCGGGACACCAGGACCACCCCGACGGTGACCGCCACGGCCGGGAGGATGACAGCCGCGTCGTACTGCCGCAGGTCACGCAGGATGGCCGGCAGCTGCTGGCCGATCAGCAGGAAGACCATGCCCTCCAGCAGGAAGTCGACGAGCCGCCAGACGGCGCTGGTCTGCAACCGGCTCGCGCCGGAGGCCCACCGCGGCGCGTCGTGCCCGACGATCAGCCCGGTCACCACGACCGCCAGCACGCCGGAGACGCCCGCCCACTCGGCCAACAGGTACGCGGCGAACGGCGTGGCCAGCGAGATCGCGTTGGCGGTGAGCGGGTCCCGGGCCAGGTGGCGCAGCCGGCGCACGCCGTACGCGACGAGCGCGCCGGCCACGATCCCACCGGCCGCGGCGAGCAGGAGCCGGCCCAGCGCGGCCGGTCCGGAGAACCCGTGCCCGGCCGCCGCGGTGATCGCGACGCTGAGCAGGGTCAGCGCGGTGGCGTCGTTGAGCAGCCCCTCCCCCTGGATCACGGTGACCAACCGGACCGGCAGCCCGGACCGGCGGGCGACCCCGAGCGCGACGCCCGGGTCGTGCGGCGCCACCGCCGCGCCGATCGTCACCCCGGCCGCGAGGGTCGCCCCGCCGACGAACCAGGCGAACCCGGCGCCGATCGTCAACGCGGTGATCAGCACCAGCAGCACGGAGAGCCCGATCACGGTGACCAGGTAACGGCGGATCGCCAGCAGCGAGGAGTCCAGCGCCGCGCTGTAGAGCAGCGGCGGGATCAGGTAGGTCAGCACGAACTCGGGGTTGAGGACGACGTTCTGGCCGGGCAGCAGGGAGTAGCCGATGCCGGCCAGGGTGAGCAGGGCGGCGGAGGGCAGGCCGGTGCGTTCGGCGACCCAGCGCACCATCACCAGCACGACGAAGCCGGCAAGGACGAAAGTCAGTAACCGCTCGTGGCTCACCGTCCGATTCTCCCGGACTGACCGGATCACCGGGATGAGCCGGATCACCATCGGCTCCGACGTCGTTTTCCATGCTAAGGTTCGGCATTCCCGAACCGCTGACCTGCAGTTTTGTGCGTCCTACGGTTCCCGCGCCACGGATCAGTGATCGGCGCCACCTCATGCGAGAACCCCCCGTACCGGAGCCCGACATGCCGATCATCCCGTTCCCGACGCAGCGCGGGCCGTCCCGTCCGGAGCCGGCGTCACCCGGGCACCGCGCCCCGGCGATCCACGCCAGCCTGTCCAGCGTGCTGAGCCGGGTCGGCGCGTTCACCCTCGACCTGCGGAACACCACCGCGCCGGCGCACGTCCCGGACGCGGCCATGCTGCAGCCCGCCGACCTGCGTGGCGCGACCGGCGCCGCGGTGACCGGCGACCGGTGGGCCGGGCTGTGCCCGCCCCGGCCCGATCTGAGCAGCGCGTCGCCGCTGGCCGGGACAGTCGTCGCCGAGCGGGCGATGTCCGCGGTGGTGACCGTCGACGACCGGCCCACCCTGGTCCTGGAGTACCTGTCCGTGCACGGACCGGACGACCCCGCCCGGTACCTGCGCGACCTGCGCGCCTCGCTGGAGCAGCACCTGGTCGTCGACGGCGGCGGTCACCTGTGGTCGATCACCGGCCGGGACGTGGCCGGCCCGGATTCGCTGCTGCTGCGGCTGCGCCGGCGGTTCCGGCACGACGGCGACGTGGTGACCACGGATGTGCACGTGGCGGTCGCCGCGGCCGGCCGGGTGCTGGTGATGGTCGCCGACACCGGGTGGGAGACCACCGACGGCCGGCCCGCCCTGGTCCAGGAGTTGATCGCTCCTGCGGTCCAGCGGGCGCGCCGGCTGCGGTGAGAAACGGTCAGCTGTGCTTGACGGTGAGGCTGTAGAACTTCACCTTCGCGCCGTTGCTGGTGCTCTCCGACGAGGACTGGTTGTACGAGCCGGCCTTGAAGTACTGCCGGTACGGGTTGAACGAGGACGGGATCGCGTAGCTGGTCCTCGTCCCGTTCACGGTCAGGTTGATCGTGTTGCCGGTCACGTTGATGACGTAGGTCCACTTCACACCGAGCGCCACGTTCCCGACCTTGTGCAGGGTCTGCCCGCCGGCCGGTGAGTTCTCGGTGCCCAGGTAGATATCGCCGTTCGGCCGGTAGTAGAGCTCCAGCAGCGGCTTGGTCGACGTGCCGCCGGAGCCGAGGTGCACCTGGCCGACCGCGACGTTCTTGGTCACCGACGGGATCCGCAGCTGCGCGGTGAGCGTGTGGTTGCCGGACAGGGTCCAGTCCGCGGCGCTGCCGTTGGTGTTCATCTCCCGGAACTCGGACCGGGCGTAGTTGGAGTTGGGCGTGGTGACGCCCTTCTCCGGCGCCCAGAAGGTCATCGAGCCGTCGTTCTTGTCGGTCCAGAAGTAGGTCGGGTTGCTGTAGCCGTTCGCGCCCTTGAGCTGCGCGGGCGAGATGGTGTCCGGCTTGCCGGGCGAGCCGGTCGGCAGCTGCAGCTGCCAGACCGGCAGGTCGAAGTTGCCGCCGGGCGCCACGGTGGGGTCGAGGGTGGCGGCCGCCGACGCGTTGGTGATACCGGCGACGCCGAGCCCGCCGACGATCACGGTCGACACGGCGAGGGCCAGCAGGGTGCGCTTGCGCATGGGGAAACCTCGATGCGATAGGGATTCACTCGCCGGGGGGAATTGGCAAGTTACTTGCCAATAAAGCAGGAGGTCGATGCCGGGTCAACCGTTTGTCCAGGTCAAAACCTTAAACAACCTTAAATCGTACGACCTGGGTCGTCCCCAAACGCAGCGTGACCGTCCCGGGCCATCAACGCGACACCCCCGCCACCCCAGACCGCTGAGCGCGCGCCGGGGTGGTGCGGGTGGTCCGGGGAGGGGCCGCTACGCCCCGGCGGGCGCTCAGCGGCCGGGAGGGACGGCGGCGGTCGCGTCGTGCGGGCGGGACGGGGCGTTGCGGTGGGGGACCTGTCCCTTCGTACCGAAGAATGGTTTTGATCTTGGGGTTGGCGGGGCAAGCGAGGCGCATGACGAATGACGCGCAGACTCTGCTCATCCTGGGTGCCTCGGGGGATCTGACCGCGCGGTTGCTGCTGCCCGGCCTGGGCGCGCTGCTGGCGGCCGGGGACGCGCCGCCGCTGACGCTGGTCGGTGCCGGGATGGACGAGTGGGACGCGGACCATTGGCGCAAGCGGGTCGTCGACGCGTTCGGTGACCACGGCACTGCGGAGCAGGCCGCGAAGGTCATCGAGGAGAGCACGTATGCGCAGGCCGACGTGACCAAGGCCGAGGACCTGCGGCGGCTGCTGGACGGGGCCGAGCGGCCGGTGATCTTCTTCGCGCTGCCGCCGGCGATCACCGCGAAGGCGTGTGAGGCGCTGACCGAGGTGGACCTGCCGGAGGGCACCCGGCTGGTGCTGGAGAAGCCGTTCGGCACCAGCGCGAGCAGTGCCGCCTCGCTGAACCGGCTGCTCACCCGGCTGGTGCCGGAGGAGCAGGTGCACCGGGTGGACCACTTCCTGGGCAAGTCGACGGTGCTCAACATCCTCGGCGTGCGGTTCGCCAACCGGATCTTCGAGCCGCTGCTCACCTCCGAGCACGTGGAGAGCGTGGAGATCGTCTTCGACGAGGACCTCGCGCTCGAGGGGCGGGCCGGGTACTACGACCACGCCGGCGCGATGTCCGACATGATCCAGAGCCACCTGCTGCAGATCCTGGCGATGCTGACCATGGAGGCGCCGCTCACGCTCGACCCGCAGGAGTTCCGTGACAAGACGTCCGAGGCGCTGCGCGCCACCCGGCTCTGGGGCGGCGACGCCAAGGAGTCCAGCGTGCGGGCCCGGTACACGGCCGGCGAACTGAACGGCAGACAGCTTCCCGCGTACGCCGAGGAGAAGGGCGTCGACCCGTCCCGCGAGACCGAGACGCTCGCCGAGGTCACCCTGGCCGTGGACAACTGGCGCTGGGCCGGTGTCCCGTTCACGCTGCGGTCCGGCAAGGCCGTCGCGAACAGCCGCAAGGAAGCGATCATCACGTTCAAGGCGGCGCCGCGGGTGCCGGGCGGGCTGCACGGGCACGACGCGCCGAACCGGCTGCGGATCGGGTTCGGGCCGGACATGCTCGCGCTCGACTTCACCGTGAACGGCCCCGGCGACCCGCTCGAACTGGACCCGGTGACCTGGGACGTCGACTTCGGCCCGGGTGACCTGCCGCCGTACGGCGAGGTGCTGCGCGGGGTGTTCGACAACGATCCGATGCTCTCGGTGCGGGGCGACGCCGCCGAGCAGTGCTGGCGGATCGTCGAGCCGGTCGCGGCGGCGTGGCGGGCCGGCGAGGTGCCGCTGCTGGAGTACCCGGCCGGGAGCGCCGGACCGGATTCACCCACCCGTACGGATGGTTGATCGTTGCCCGTGACCGGATGAGCGGAGAACCTCGTTCCGTGGCCGACTGGATTCTGGTGCCCTGCCTGGTGTCGTTGCGCACCGAGTTCGACACCCTCGCACCGCACCGCGACCGCACCTCGGACGGCTCGATCGGCAATCAGGCGCACGCCCGGTCGAGTTCGGACCACAATCCGGACGAGACCGGGAACACGCCGTCCGAGGACGCCGACCGGGTCAACGAGGTGCACGCCATCGACGTCGACGACGACCTGCGCAAGCCCGGCTGGACGATGGCCCGGGCCGTGCAGGTCATCGTCGGCCGGCACCGGGCCGGCCAGGACGACCGGCTGCAGAACGTGATCTTCGACCGGCAGGTCTGGTCGCGCAGCTGGGGCTGGACCGCCCGGGACTACGCCGGGCCCAGCCCGCACACCGAGCACGCGCACTTCTCCGCCCGATACACCACCGCGCAGGAGCGGGACACCCGCCCGTGGGGACTCTTGGAGGACGACATGACCGAAGCCGAGGTGATGGCCGCCGTGCTCAAGGCCCTGGAGTCCGATCGCGGTCAGAAAGCGGTCGGCGCCGGCTCGTGGAACCACGTCGAGATCAACCCGGCCACCGGCAAGAAGGACTTCCGGATGGGTGGCTGGGCCCGTAACGACCTGGTCCGCAGCGCGGAGCGGATGGACGTGCTCACCTCCGGCCTGGACGAGATCCTGGCCGTGCTCGCCCAGCGCCCGGCCGGCGAGATCGCCGAGGTGCTGCGCCGCAGCCTGGGCGACCGCGCCGGCGAGGTCGGCCGGCTGCTGCAATAGTGCTCAGAGCGGCCCGGCCGGCAGGTCGCGGCGGACCACCTTGCCGGTGGCGTTGCGCGGCAGCTCGTCGATGAAGATCACGTCGCGCGGCACCTTGTAGCGCGCCAGCAGGGCCCGCACGTAGTCCCGGATCTCCTGCGGGTCCTGCGACGCGTCCGGGGTGGACACCACGAAGGCGCGCAGCCGGCTGCCGAACTCCGGGTCGTCGACGCCGATCACCGCGGCCTCGACCACGTCGTCGCGTTCGGCCAGCAGGTTCTCCACTTCGAGCGGGTAGACGTTCTCCCCACCCGAGATGATCATGTCGTCGTCGCGGCCGTCGATGTAGAGCAGGCCGGCGTCGTCCAGGTGGCCGCGGTCGCCGGTGGCCATGAAACCGTCGATGACCTGCTTGCGCTGGCCGTCGGTGTAGCCCTCGAACGGGATGCCGGTGCGGACGAACACCCGGCCGGTGACGTGCGCCCGGGTGATCTTGGCGTCCTGGTCGTCGTAGAGCCCGACGTGCACGGTGACCGGCGGCCGGCCGACCGTGCCCGGCGCGCGGCGGGACTCGGCGGGCTGGGCCACCGAGGCGACGGCCACCTCGGTCGACCCGTACACGTTGTAGATCACCTCGCCGAAGGTGTCCTGGAACCGGGTGGTCAGCTCCGGGGCGAGCGGGGAACCGGCCACGAAGACCGAGCGCAGCGACGACGTGTCGTACTTGGCGATGACCTCCGGGCCGAGCGCCAGGATCCGGGTGAGCATGGTCGGGATCGCAACGAGCATCTGCGCCCGGTGCTCGGCGATCGCCCGCAGGATGGTCTCCGGGTCGAACCGGCGCAGCAGCACGGCGTGGTCGGCGAGCGACAACCCGACGGTCCAGGCCCCGAAGCCGGTGCTGTGGAACAGCGGCGAGGCGACCACGATCGCGCCCTGCCGGGGGAACGGGATCCGGTCCGCGATCAGGGCGCTGGCCAGCGGCGACACCTTGGTGCGCGGAGCGCCCTTGGGCAGCCCGGTGGTGCCGCTGGTCAGGATGATGAAACCGGGCGGGCGCTCCGGCATCGGCAGCGGGGTGATCGGCCGGCCGGCGATCAGCATGTCGATGGTCTTGTCGGCAGCGCCCTCGTCGGCCCAGGTCAGGTAGCGCGGCAGGTCACCCGGCAGCGCCTCGATCACCGGGGCGAACTCGCTGTCGTAGAGCACCGCGCGGACGTTCTCCCGCGCCACCACCTCGGCGAACTGCTGCGGCGCCAGGCCGGTGTTCATCAGGGCCAGGCGCAGGTTGGCGCGGGCCGCGGCGCTGATCGTCAGCACCAGGCCGCGGTGGTCGCGGGCCAGCACCCCGATCACCGAGCGCTCCGGCAGGTTCAGCTCGCGCAGGGCGTGCGCCAGCGCGTTCGACTGCTCGTCGAGCTGACGGTAGTTGAGCGTGCCGCGCTCGTCGGTGAGTGCCGGCGCGTGGGGATGCTCGGCGGCCGCCTTCATGATCAGGGCGGCCTGCGGGCCGAGCCGGGCGTTGCGTTTCGCCGCGCCGAGCAGGTGGTCCGGGCGCAGCAGGTTGACGATGCCGATCTGGTGCATCCGCAGTACCGCGCGCAGGTTTTCCAGGGTGCTCATGATCAGGCCTTTCGCCGGAGGTCGTCGACGGTGCGGTGGGCACGGAGCAGAGCCTCCGCCGGGTGGGCGGCGATCGAGGCCGCGAGATCAAGAGCTGTCTGGTACGCCGTGCCGGCCGGGGTGATCCGGTTGATCAGTCCGAGGTCGTGGAGGCGGCGGGCCGGGATCGGGTCACCGGTGAGCAGCAGTTCCATGGCGAGGGCGCGGGGCAGCAGGCCGGCCAGCCGCCGGAGCCCGCTCCCGGCGTCGTCGCTCTCCGGGACGCCGATCAGCGCGTCCTCGGCGGCGACGATCAGGTCGGCGGCCAGCCCCGCTCCCCCGCCGTCGGCGGCCTCGACCGCGGCGATCAGCGGCTTGCCGGCGGCGAACGTGATCGTGCCGGCCGGGGCCGGGCCCGCGAGGACGGCGACCTTGGCGTCCGGGTCCGCGTCGAAGTCCTCGACGGCGTGGTGCAGTGCGTCGGCGGTTGCCGTCGCACCGAGCCGGATCACGGTGACCGGGCCGCGCCACTCGACCAGCACCGCGGGCTCACCGGGCGGCGGGAGCGGCTTGCCCTCCGGCTGCACGTCGCCGGCCGGATCGACCCGGCGGACCACCCGGCTGCCGTCGTCCAGGATCTCCGTGACGATCCCGGCCTCCGGCTCACCGTCGCGGCGGTAGACGACGGTGCCGGCCTCGCGCACCCCCGCGCCGCCGGTGCGCACCGCGCGGGTGGGGCGGTGCAGGCGCAGGCCCGCGTTGACGTCGCGGAACGGCCGGTCCGGCGGCGACGCGGAGAACACCGTGGCGGCGTGCTTGGTGAGGTACCAGCCGACCGCGGTGGCGAGCCCGAGACCGTCCGGGTCGGCGCGCAGCCTCGGCACCAGGGTGGCCACCGCGTGACTCGCGTAGTTGTTGCCCGGCCCGCCGGCGAAGGTCAGTCCCCCGGTCACGGTGAGCGGCCGGTCCGGGTCGTCGATCGGCAGGCCCAGCTCGGCGGCGGCGATCTGGACCGCGGACGGGAAGCAGGCGTAGAGATCCAGGTGCCGGACGTCGCCGATGGTCCGGCCGGTGTGCGCGAGGACCGCCGTGCCGACCGCGTGCAGGGCCGGTGAGGTGGTCAGGTCGGCGCGTTCGGTGACGAACCAGGTGTCGGCGGCGTGCGCCCCGGCGTACGGAAAAATCCATCGGCCCTGCGGGACGCCGGCGTCGCGGGCCGCCTCGGCGCTGCACATGATCAGGCCGGCGGCCTGGTTGACCTGCAGGTTCGCGGTGAGCAGCTTGGTGTACGGCGCGCAGACCGGGCGGTTGCCGCCGTCCGGGGTGGCGAGCCCGGCCGCGGTGCGCGGTTGGCGCAACCAGGCGTAGGGGTTGGTCGCGGCGACCTCGGCGAAGCGCGCCCACAGCCCGGTGATCCGCTTCAGGTGATCGCTTTGGGACAGTCCGAGGCGGGCGCGGAGCGCGGACTCGATCAGGGCGTAGACGTGCAGCGGGGAGATCAGGCCGGCGGCGGTCTCCGCGGCGTTGTTCGGCTCGCGGTCGGCGCCGAGGGTGCGCGAGGGTGCCGTGCCGTCGGGTTGGGCAGGCCAGCCGAGCGGGCGGCCGGCGCGCTCGGCGGCGGCCGCGGTCGCGGCGGCCTCGGCACCGGCGATCAGGGCGACCGTGGTCTCGCCGCGAGTGATCGCGGCGGCGAGGTCGTTGATCAGCCGGAGCGGTCCGTCGCCCCCGAAGAGCCCGGTCTGCACGGTGGTCTGTGGCGCGGCGCCGACCTGCGCGGCGACGAGCGCCCCGCCGTCGGGGTATTGCCAGGACACACTGGCCACCCACCCGACGGTGTCCGCGTTCTTGAGGAGATCGGCGCTGCCGCCGTCCGTGTCGCTGCGCCGCCCTGCGCCGCCGTCCGTGCCGCTGGACCGCGCTGCGCCGCTTTCCGGCGCGCTTGCTGCGGCGCTGTCCTGTGCGGCGAGGCGCAGGGCGCGGACCGCGAGCGACACCGGGTCGCCGTCGCGGACGTCCGTGGTGTGGTCGCTGACCTGGCCCACGCCGACGATGACCGGGGTCCACGGGTCGAGGTCGCGCCCGCTCCGCTCATGCCGGATTTTTCCTGGCTTCTCGCGCTTTTTCTGAGGTCCGGGCACCGCGGCGACCGGCAGATCAGCGGCCGCCAGCCTCCGCAAGGAGCTCCGCAGCGCGTCCGCGAGACTCCGCGCCACCATCGGCCCGAGCGGTCCCGCCGTCGGCCCGCCCTGCACCCCGCCGTCCAGCCGCACCACCGTCCCGGCCCCACCCGGGCCCGTTTCCAGCGACAGGTAGACACCGACCTCGATGCCCATCGGCCCGGTCCCGTCCAACCAGAGATACCGCGGCCCGTCCGCCCCGGCGACCGTCCAGCGCACCTCGACCGGCGTACCCATCAGCTTGACCCGCTCGGCGAACCGCGCACCGGCCGACAGCACCGGAGGCGGCTCGGCCGGCCAGCCGGTGTGCATCACCAGCCAGTCCGCCATCCGGGCCGGCGTCGCCAGATAGCCGAACACCCGCTCGACCGGCGCGGCGACCGCCACGGACAGCGCCCACGGCCGGGCCAGCACGCGCGGCGGCGGCACGGCGGGCGGTGCGGCGGGCTCGGATCGGCGGCGAAGACGCATCGACTCCTCTTAACAGTCTCGCGTGACGGTAATTCAGTGACGTGCATCACGACAAGACCGAAAACGGTCGGGAAAGTTCGGTCATGGACGCCACTAACCGTCACGTCGTACGGTAAGTGCCGTGAGGCGGACCCAGGCCCAGCGCAGCGAGGCCACCCGAGAGCGGATCCTCGACGCGACGTGCCAGTCCCTGGTCGAGCGCGGTTACGCGGAGACCACCACGGCCGAGGTCCTGGCCCGTGCCGACGTGCCCCGCGGCACGCTGCTGCACCACTTCCCCACCAAGGTCGACCTGCTGGTCGCCTCGGTCCAGCACGTCGCCCGGCGGCGGCTGGACGCGCTGGTCGCCGAGCTCGACGCGGTGCCCGGCGACGGCGCCGAGCTGGACGCGTTCGTCGACATCGTCTGGCGGCACTTCTCCGCCCCGCTGTTCTGGGCCGCGCTCGAGCTGTGGAACGCCGCCCGTACCGACACCGAGCTGCGGGCCGCGCTGATGCCGGTGGAGAAGGAGGTGTTCGGGGTGCTGCACGACCGGGGCGTGGCGCTGCTCGGGGACGATCCGCGGGTGCCCACCGTCGTACAGATGACTTTTGAGGTGATGACGGGCCTGGTGATGACCGGCATCGTGAGCGGGGAGCTGGGGCGCCGGGAATTGCTGATCCGCCGGTGGAAACGGGCGGCCGCGGTCCTGCTCGGGCGGCGTGCCCCGGACACCCTCGTCGAACGCGCGAAGGGACACTGACCATGTACGAGGACCCGTTCGAGACCGCGGAACGCGTCACGTTGCGCGCGTCGATGACCCGGTTCGTCCAGCGGGAGATCACCCCGCACCTGGCCGACTGGGAACGCGCCGGCGAGATCCCCCGCGAGCTGCACCTCAGCGCGGCCAAGGCCGGCCTCTACGCCATCAGCTTCCCGGAACAGGTCGGTGGCGACGGCGGCGACACGGTCGACATGGTGGTGGCCACCGAGGCGTTCCTGGAGGCGGGCGGCTCGTCCGGCTGCCACGCCGCGCTGTTCACCCACGGCATCGCGCTGCCGCACATGGTCGCGACCGGCGATCCCGGCCTGATCGAGCGGTTCGTCCGCCCGGCGCTGGCCGGTGAGAAACTCTGCTCGCTGGGCGTCACCGAGCCGGACGCCGGGTCGGACGTCGGCGCGCTGCGCACCACGGCGGTCCGCGACGGCGACGACTACGTGGTCAACGGCGCCAAGCTGTTCATCACCACCGGCACCCGGGCCGACTTCGTGACCACCGCGGTCCGTACCGGCGGCCCGGGCGCGGCCGGGATCAGCCTGCTGGTGATCGAGCGCGGCACGCCCGGTTTCGCGGTCTCCCGCAAACTCGACAAGATGGGCTGGCTCTGCTCGGACACCGCCGAGCTGTCGTTCACCGACTGCCGGGTCCCGGCCGCGAACCTGGTCGGGCCGGAGAACGGCGGGTTCCCGCTGATCGGGCAGGTGTTCGTACCGGAAAGAATCGTCACGGCGGTACACGGCTACGCGATCGCCCAGCGCTGTCTCGACCTGACCCTGGAGCACGTGCGCCGGCGGGAGACGTTCGGCCGACCGCTGATCAGCCGGCAGGTGGTCCGGCACAAGCTGGTCGAGATGCGCCAGCGGATCGAGCTGGCCCGCGCCTTCACCCGGCGGGTCGCGGCCCGGCACGCCGCCGGCGAGTGGGTGGCCGGCGAGGTCTGCCTGGCCAAGAACGCCGCGGTCGAGGCGTGCAAACACGTCGTCGACGAGGCGGTCCAGCTGCACGGCGGCATGGGCTACCTGCGCGAGTCCGAGGTCGAACGCCACTACCGCGACACCCGCATCCTCGGCATCGGCGCCGGCACCACCGAGGTCATGACCGACCTGGCCGCCAAACTCTTCCACTACGACCGCTGATCCGGACAGTTGCCTTCCTGGGGCAGGAACGATAGACAGTTGTGGTTCTTGGCAGAGTGTCCGATGGGGATCGTGGAGGGCTGGCGTGACGGAGCCGATCGAGTGGGTGCCGGCCGGGATCGACGTGAATCGGCCGAGTGCGGCGCGCGTCTACGACTACTTCCTGGGTGGGGCGCACAACTTCGCGGTCGACCGGGCGCTCGCCGAGCAGATCGCCGCGATGACGCCGAACATCGGTGAGACCATGCGGTCCAACCGGGTCTTCCTGCGCCGGGCGGTGCGCTACCTGGCCGGGCAGGGCATCCGCCAGTTCCTGGACATCGGCTCGGGCATCCCGACGGCCGGCAACGTGCACGAGATCGCGCTGGCGGCGGCGCCCGGCGCGAGCGTCGTCTACGTCGACATCGACCCGGTGGCGGTCGAGCACAGCCGGGCGATCCTGGCCGGCGTGGACCGGACCGGGGTGATCTGTGCCGACGTGCGCGACGCCGACCGGGTGCTCGCCGAGGCGGAGAAGCTCGGCCTGGACTTCACCCGGCCGGTCGCGGTGCTGCTGGCCGGGGTGCTGCACTTCGTACCGGACGCCGACGATCCGGCCTCGGCGGTGGCGGCGCTGGGTGCGGCCGTCGCGCCGGGCAGCTACCTGCTGATCTCGCACGCCACCGGGGACGGGCAGCCGGCCGAGGTGATCGAGGCGCAGAAGCTGTCCGGGCGGACGGCCACCGAGATCGTGCTGCGCCCGGCGGCCGCGGTCACCTCGTACTTCCAAGGGTTTGATCTGGTCGAACCGGGCCTGGTCTTCATCCCGCAGTGGCGGCCGGACCCACAGGATCCGGTCGACGAGCACCCCGAGCGAGTGGGAGCGTACGCCGGCGTCGGCCGCAAGGGATGACCGACTTCGTCCAGCTCTGGCTGCAAAAGATTCCCCGGGAGGGCTTCGTCCCTCTGGACGGAGCCGGCCTGGAAGCCCTGCTGCAGCGGCTCGCCGACCGGCTCCACCAGGGCACCGACGGCCGGGAGGTCGGCGCGGAACTGGTCCGGGCTCACCTGACCGATCCGGAGGTGCTGGCGCAGACCCTCCCGCTGATCGCCGACCGGGAGCTCGCGGGCGCGGTCGCCGCCGGGTACGCCCAGGCGCTGCGCCAGGCCACCATGGCCGAGCAGGAGCAGCTGACCCGGGCCGTGCTGCAGGGGCACGCCTCGGTCGAGCGGGCGTTGCGGGCCAGCGAGTCCCGGCTGCGGGCGATCTTCCACCACGCCGCGATCGGCATCGGGGTGAGCACCATGGACGGCCGGATCGTCCGGGTCAACCAGGCGTTCGCCGACCTGCTCGGCTACACCGTCGACGAGATGTGCACGATGACCGTGCCGCAGCTGGCCCACCCGAGCGACCCGCCCGGCATGTGGCAGCTGTACGAGGAGATGATCCGCGGCGAGCGCGACCACGTGCGGCTGGAGAAGGCCTACCCGCGCTCGGACGGCGGGGCGGTCTGGACCGACCTGACGTCGTCGCTGATCCGCGACGAGCAGGGCGCGCCGGAGTTGACCATCGTGATGGTGCACGACATCACCGAGCCCCGGCGGCTGCAGGAGAGTCTGGAGCACCAGGCCACCCACGACCCGCTGACCGGCCTGCCGAACCGGACGATGATCGCCGCGCACCTGGAACGGATCTTCAAGACGGCGGGGCGGGTCGGCCTGTGCTACCTCGACCTGGACGGCTTCAAACGGATCAACGACACGCTCGGCCACCTGGTCGGCGACGCGCTGCTGGTGGCGGTCGCCGAGCGGCTGGCCGGGTGCGCCGACGAGCCGTGCCGGGTGGCCGGCCGGATGAGCGGTGACGAGTTCGTGCTCGCGGTCCGGGACCCGTCCGGGCCGGACGAGATGCGCGCGCTGGCCGAGCGGATGCTGGCCGAGCTGACCCGGCCGTACGAAATCGGTCGTCACCATCTGCGCGTCTCGGCGAGCATCGGGGTGGTGGACAGCGACGTCGGCGCCACCACGCCCGCCGAGCTGATGAAGGCCGCCGACCTCACCCTCTACGTCGCGAAGTCCGAGGGCCGCGCCCGCTACGTCATGTACGACGCCGACCGCAACGCCCGGCAGTCCGCCCGCTACGCCCTGGCCGCCGCGATGCCGGACGCCCTCGATCGCGGCGAGTTCAGCGTCGTCTACCAGCCGCTCGTCTCGCTCGCCGACGAGCGCACGCGCGGCGTGGAGGCGCTGGTCCGCTGGCGGCATCCGCTGCTCGGCGAACTCTCCCCCAGCACGTTCATCCCGCTCGCCGAGGAGACCGGCGTGATCGTCGCGCTCGGCCGGCACGTGCTGGAACAGGCCTGCGCCCAGGCCGCCGACTGGGCCCGCCGCCTCCCGGACACGCCGATCTTCGTGAGCGTCAACATCACCGTCGCCCAGGCCCACGAGCCGGCGTTCCCCTCCGAAGTCGCCAAGATCCTCGCGGACACCGGCCTCGACCCGCGCCTGCTCGTCCTGGAACTCACCGAGAGCGCGATCATGGATACCGACGGCGCGCCGCTCGCCGCCCTCGACGGCCTCGCCGACCGCGGCATCCGGATCGCCATCGACGACTTCGGCACCGGCTACTCCAACCTCGCCTACCTGCGCCGGCTCCCGATCCACATCCTCAAACTGGCCGGCCCGTTCGTCGACGGACTCCGCAATCCGGCGTCCGCCTCGGAGGGCGCCGCCGTCGACGAGCAGATCGTCGAGACGATCGTCCGGCTCGCACACGCCCTCAACATCACGGTCACCGCCGAGGCCGTCGAGACCCGCCTCCAGGCCGACCGCCTGCGCCAACTGGGCTGCGACACCGGCCAGGGCTATCTGTTCTCCCGGCCGCTGCCGCCCGACGCCATCCTCCCCTTGCTGCACAAGTCCGGCCCCAGGTTCGCCGCCCACCCCTGACCACATTTTTCTGGTACGGCTCCGGAGCGCCCGCCCGCAGGCTACGAGCCAAGCCCCGCCCGTGAGGCGAACGCGACGCCGCTGCCACCCCGGACCGCTGCGCGCCACCAGGTCCCCGGCTGGCTCCTGGGGGTGTCTCACGGATGCGGAGACACCCCTGAGGACCAGCCGGGGCCGGGAGGCGCGTGGCGGCCCGGTGCGGGCTGCCGCCTCGCGGTCGCCTCACGGGCGGGACTCGGCTCGTAGCCTGCGGCGGAGCGCTCCGTGTTCGTACCGGAAAAGGGGTGACCGGAAGCGGACAGCGGATCGTCAGTCGAGGATGCGTTTGCGGTGCCGGGCGAGGCGGACGGCCTGGCCGGTGGCGAGGGGGAGCAGGACGCCGGTGATCAGGACGCCGAGCAGGCCGGCGATGACCACCTGGCGCTCGTAGTCGTGGGAGCCGACGAGCCGGCTGATCGTGGAGAACGGGGCGATGTCGTTCAGGCGCATCGCCTCCATCAGGGTCATCGGGGTGAGCAGGATCAGCAGGGTCCAGGCGCCGCGCGCCCGGCCGGCCACGGCGTCGCGCAGCGCCAGCAGGACGGCGGCGGTCAGCAGGGCCAGGGCGATCATGTGCAGGATGTACATGGTGGGCGTGATGTAGCCGCAGCAGAAGCGGTAACCCCAGGTCGTGGTGTCCCAGACGTTGCCGACCGGCTCGTCGACGCCCACCGCGAGCGAGGTCAGTGGCAGGTGTGCACCGCCCGCCAGGAACGTCGCGACGGCGGCGGCGAGCGGCAGGAGCCGGACCGGCCAGGACGGGGTGCTCGGCGCGGCGAGGGCCAGCACGGCCAGGGCGACCAGTGGGAGCAGGAGGTAACCGGGCATCGAGACGACCGGGATGCCGACCGTCGCCCGGACCAGCAGCACGGCCGTGACCAGCAGCAGAGCGACGACCGCGACCACACGGGCGAACCGGCCGGGCCGCGCGGCGAAGGCCAGCACGGCCAGCAGGCAGGCGAGATAGGCGAGCGCGGCCGGCGTGCGGAACGGGCCGAGCGGCAGGTTCATCTGGGTCGCGTTCGGCCAGAGGTGCTGCACCTCGACGGTGGACAGGAAATAGACCGAGAGCGCGCCGAGGGTGGTGAGTGCCAGCACACCGGCCGCGGAGACCCCGTCGGCGAGGCCGCCGAGGCCGATGGTGCGCAGGCGTTCGCGCAGGCCGCCGCGGATCAGGTCGGCGGTGTCGGCGAACCCGGGGCGAGTCCGGTCGCCGGCCATCTCCAGGTAGAGGTCGACGAGCTCGGGGCCGCGTTCGCGCCGGTAGCGGCTCGGGTAGGCGAAGAGGAGTCGCTGGTAGGCGGCGGCGAGATCGACGGTCGGGGTGGTCGACGGCTCGGTGGGGGTGTCGGTCATGCGAAGCTCACCCCTGCCTGCGTGGCGCCGCCGATCGGGCCCAGTTTTGCGGTGGCCGCCGCGACGTGCCGGCGCATCCGGTCGGTCTCGGCGCGCAGGGCACGCTCCCCGTCCGGGGTGATCCGGTAGTAGCGGCGCAGCCGGCCGTCGACGACCTCCTCGCGGTCCCGGGCGACCAGGCCCTCGTCGGCGAGCCGGTCCAGCGCGCCGTAGAGCGTGCCGGGTTTGAGGGCGACTCGGCCCTCGGAGAGCCGGCTCACCTCGGTGATCAGGCCGTATCCGTGCCGGGCCTCGTCGGCCAGCGCGGTCAGAATCAGGAACGTCGGTTCCCGCATGGGATCTGCCATGATCACCACTATATCTTGATCACCAAGATATGGTGGCGGCCATGCAGTGGTGACCATCCGGCGGCGCTCTCGTTGACCCGGACATGTCTCGCACGCTTGCCATCGCCGCCACCCTCGCCGCTCTGACCGTCTGCGTCACCGGATGCTCCAGCGGATCCGAGTCGACGATCGCCCCGGCCGCACAGGACTCACCGGTCGCCGTCGGCACCGGGGCGGAACCGGGGCTCAAGGCCAGCGCCGAAGCGCAGCTCGGGTTCCCGCCGAAGCCGGACGCGGCGACCACGCAGTCGTACCTCGCGGATCTGAAGGCGATCGACCCGGCGCTCGTCGCCACCACCGACCCGGAAGCGCTGGTGAACCGTGGCCGGGACCAGTGCCGCGACATCAAGGCCCGCCCGGAGAAGGAGTGGACGAAGGTCGCCGGCCAGCGGTTCACCACGGCGAAGACCCCGGACGGGCTGGCCGATGCCACCGCTTCGCAGGTCATCAAGGTGGTGCGGGCGCGGTTGTGCCCGACGTACTGACCTCGATCGCCCGGACGGGCATCGACCCTCGCCCGGACGGTGTCGGCGCGAACTCGTTTGACTAACCGGTCTCGATGGATGAGGGTCGGTTATGACCTCGTCCAGGGTGACCATGGAGTCGATCGCGCAGGTCGCCGGAGTGTCCGTGCCGACCGTGTCCCGGGTGCTGAACGGCCGGGACGGCGTGTCGCCGTCGACCCGGTCCCGGGTGGAGGATCTGCTGCGGGAGCACGGATACCGGGCCCGGAACTCGCTGCGGGCCGGCTCCTCGCTCGCCCTGTTCGACGTGATCTTCCCGGAGATCGAGTGTGCCTGGGAGACCGAGCACATCCGGGGCATCGAGGAGGTCGCCCGGGACGCCGGTGTCGGCATCGTGGTGTCCTCGCTCAGCGGCGGTGCCACCGCGACCGAGCAGCTGCTCCGGCGGCTGCGGATCGGCCGCACCGACGGCGTGATCCTCGCCGCGAACACCGGCGACGAACCCATGCGATCCGCCCTGAGCAGCCTGAACGTCCCGGTGGTGGCACTCGACCCGGCGATCCGGATGCCGGGCGAGGTCCCCACTGTCGACGCCGCGAACTGGGCCGGCGCCCACGCCGCGACCCGGCACCTGCTCGACCTCGGCCACCGCCGGATCGCGACGATCACCGGAGATCCGGGCCTGCGCTGCAGTCAGGCCCGGTTCGACGGATATCGGGCCGCGCTGGAGGAGGCCGGGCTCGCTGGTGGTGCCGGGCTCTCCGGCGGCCTTGTCGAGTGCGGGGACTTCCTGCACCGGTCCGGCCTGGACGCGGGGCTGCGCCTGCTGACCCGCGACCAGCCGCCGACCGCGATCTTCGCCGCCAACGACCACATGGCCCTGGGCGTCTACGAGGCGGCCCGCCGCCTGCGCGTCGGCATCCCGGAGCAGCTCAGCGTCGTCGGCTTCGACGACCTGCCCGGGGCGGGGTGGGCGTCGCCGCCGCTGACCACGGTCCGGCAGCCGCTGCAGGACATGGGCCGCAGCGCCGCCGAGACGCTGCTGGCCCTGGCCCGGGGCGAAACCCTGGACACCCCGCACGTCCGGATGACCACGAGCCTGGTGGTCAGGGAGAGCACCCGGCAGGTCAGCTAGTGCCGGGTCGCGGGAGGGCGAGCAGGTGTCGCACCCGCGCCTCGTCCGAGGCCGCGGCGGTCAGCCGCGCGGCGAGATCCTCCAGGGCGGCCCGGTCGGGGCCGTAGGCGGAATACGCCCCGGCCTCCGGGTCGGGTTTGAAGCGGCCCGCGAGATGCGGCGCCTCGTGCGCCACGATCCGGTCGACCACGCCGTCCCAGAAATAGCCGTTGGGCAGGTGCCCGAGCTCCGCGATGACCTCGTTGACATCGTTCATGTCGGCCTCCAGCCACAGGCTGAACTCGCCGGGCCGCAGCTCGCGGACGTTGATCGCTTTCATACCCGGAAGGCTAGTCGCCACCTACGACAAAAATGCCGCGTCCAGTTCCTCGAAGAGCCCGACCGGTACGGACGGCACCAGCCGCACCCAGTACCCACGCCCGCAGACCCACGCCGCGGCGAGCGCCGGGGTCACCGATGCGGCATCAGCGGTCACCCGGTGCAGGGCAGCCACCACGTCCGGAGGCAGGTCGGTCTCCGCGGCCCGGGACGGCGTGAGCCAATGCCGGGTACGCCCCTCCGCCAGCCGGGCCATCCACAGCAGATGCCGCTGCACGTGCGCCAGCGCGTCCACCGCCCGCAGCAGCTCACCCCGCGCCGCCACCCGGTACGCCAGCACCAGCCAGTTCGCGAACCGCCCGCACAACTCCCCCACGTCGTCCGGCAGCACCGGCTCCGCGGGCAGCGAGTCGAGAGCCACCCGCAGCGCCCCGGTCCGATCCACGACGACCATGTGCTCGGCCGGCGCGCCCCGAGCCGGCCACGTCCCCACCGAGGCGATCTCCGCAGTGCCGGCGAAGTGGAACTCCCCGCTGACCAGCCCGGGGAAGAACACCACGTGCGCGCCGAACTCGTTGACGACCACGTGCCGGGCCGGCCCGATCGCGTCCAGCCAGGCGAGCGGATCCACCGGCTCGTCGGAGAACAGCCAGAACTCGACGTCGCTGTGCTCGTCGGCCTCCCCGGTGACGAACGAGCCGTAGATCAGCGCCGCGCTCAGCCGGGCGTCCTCCCGGCAGAGTTCCCGGACCCGGGCGATGAGCCGCTCCTGGAGCACTACGACATCAGGATGTCGTCGACCTTGACCGTGCAGTTGTTGACGTGCACGCCGTACTTCTCGACGGCCTCGATCACCCGGCTGCGCACCTCTTTGGTCACCTCGGCGACCACCTCGCCGGCCCGCAGGCAGAGCACCACGGTGAGGTCCACGTCGATGCCGTCCACCTTGGCCGTCACGCCGCGGCGGGCGTCGCCGACCTCGTCCAGGCCGACCTTGTCGAGCACGGCGTTGAAGAACCGCGCCACGTCCCCGCCCAGCTCGGCGACACCGGGCACCGACCGCGCCGCGGCGCCGGCCAGCTTCTCGATCACCTCGCGCTCGAAGACGGTGTCGCCCCGGTAGGCGGCCGCCTCGACCACCTCGGCCCCGCCGTGCTGCGGAGGCACCGGCTGCGCCGTCGCGCGAAGGGTGATCTCCTGGGTACGGTCCGCGTGGAACCCGGACTCGTCGTTCATCGGCTGGATCCCTCGGCTTGCGTTCGGCGGTGTGTCGAGGGCGAGCCTACAAGAGGGATCGATCCGCTTCGGTCCGAGATCACGGCTCGCCGAACAGCAGCACCGGCTTGATCGTCCGGCCGTCGAGGGCGTCCTGCGCCGCCGCCTCGATCGCGCCGAACGGATACGTGGTGACCAGCCGTTCCAGCGGGAACCGCCCGGCCTGCTGCAACGCGATCAGCTCGGGGAGCAGCCGGAACGGATCGGCGTCCCCCTCGATCACTCCGCGGATCCGGATACCACCGGCCAGTACGGTCATGATGTCGACACTTGCGCTGCCGCCGATGCCGACGAGGGCGAGTGTGCCCCGCCGCCGCAGCGCGGTCACCGCCCGGGCGATCGTGTCCGGCCGCCCGGTGGTGTCGATCGCGTGGTGGGCGATCTGCCGCAGCTCCACGCCCGGCTCGACCGTCTCCGCCGCGCCGAGCGCCCGGGCCAGCTCCCGTCGCGCGGGCTGCGGCTCGACCACGATCACCCGGCAGTCCCGGGTGCGTGCGGCGAGCAGTGCGCTGAGCCCGACCCCACCGGCCCCGAAGATCACCACGGTGTCACCGGGCGACGGGTCGAGGACGGTGAACACGGTCCCCGCCCCGGTCTGCACCCCGCACCCGAGCGGCGCGGCGAGCGCGGCGGGAAAGTCCGCGGGGATCGGTACGGTGTTGCTCGGGTACGTGATCGCGTACGTCGCGAAGCTGGACTGCCCGAAGAAGCCACCGAACACCGGCCGCCCGGCCCGGCTCAGCGTCGTGCTGACCCCTCGCGTGTTCACCGCACTGTCCAGGCAGTACGCCGGCTGCCCGGCCGAGCACTCCGAGCACGTGCCGCAGCTGCGGAAACTCAGGCAGACGTGATCGCCGGGCCGGACCGTGACGACCGCGTCGCCGGCCGCCTCGACGATCCCGGCGCCCTCGTGCCCGAAGACCATCGGCAGCCGCGCGGCCGGCCAGCGGCCCCGCATGATCAGGTCGGTGTGGCAGATCCCGGCCGCGGAGATCCGCACCAGGATCTCGTCCGCCCGCGGTTCCGCGATCTCCACGTCCCGCAGCACGAACGGTCCACCGGGCTGCTCGACGAGGGCCGCCTCGATCCGCACGTCAGCCGGGGTCGCGGTCGAGGCGGAAGTAGTAGTACCGTCCCTGGTCGCGGACGCCCTTGCCGTTCATCACCCCGAGCAGGGTGTGCTCACCGGCCCGTTTGAAGTGGTCGAGCACCGGCTGGCCGTCGTAGATCATGGTCGCCGTCGGCTCGCCGCGGAACTCGACGGTCCACAGGCTCGCCCGGCCCTTGGCCATCTCGATGTTGTCGTAGAGCGCGCCGTCCGGCCGGCGGCAGACGATCGGGGACACGTCGGTCAGCGAGGTGAAGATCTTCCCGTACCAGTCGATCCTGGCCAGGGTGCCCTCGAACCGGTGCCCGGTGACGAATTCGCTGCCCCGCCAGGCCCCGAGGATCTCCTCGGGACGGACGGTGGGCAGGGCCGCCCAGATCTCGTCCAGCTCGTCGAACGTGAACTTGTCACCAGCCCCGAGCCGGGCCCGGGCTTGATCGGCGTCCATCGCTCGACTCTAGAGCGAACGAGGTCTCGACTCCAGAGAAGGACGTAAGGTCGATGAGGTGACGCAACCGCTGTCGGGACTGCCGGACGAGCAGCTGGCCGAGCTGGCCCGCGGCCGCGGCCCGCAGCGCGCCCCCGCCGTCCTCGAGCTGATCACGCGGGCCGGCCGGGACGAGATCGCCGACCTGCTGGGCGAGCTGAGCCGGCTGCCGCTGCTGCGCGAGGACCGGCTGTTCCACCTGGTCTCGGTCGCCTGGGCGGCGATCATCGGGCTGCTCGCCGCCGAGACCCCGCACGCACGCGAGGTGGCCTATGCCGCCTACGCCGATCTGCCGCAGCGTGACCAGGAGTTACTGCTGATCTACCTGCGCGCCGGCCGCATCGAGGACGCCCACCCGGTGCTCGACTGACTGGTCGCCGCGCCTACCATCGCGCTGACCACCACCGCGACCCTGAGGCCGGGAAACGTCTTGTCGAGCATCGCTGAGCTGACCGAAAAGGTGCGCGCGTTCGCGCGGGAGCGGGACTGGGAGCAGTTCCACACGCCGAAGAACCTGGCGATGGCGCTGGCCGGCGAGGTCGGCGAGCTCCTGGCCGAGCTGCAGTGGCTGACGCCCGAGCAGTCCGCGACCGTGATGACCGATCCGGATCTCGGGCCGCGGGTGCGCGCGGAGATCGGCGACGTCACGATCTACCTGGTGCGGCTCGCCGACGTGCTCGGGATCGACCTGGTCGAGGCCGCGACCGACAAACTCGCCGAGGCCGGGCGCCGCTACACGGTCGAGGCCGCCCGCGGCTCCGCCGACAAGATCAACACCAAAATTTGACCGTACGGAATCAGCCGTCCCCCGGCCGGTCCCGCTCCGGGTCCACCCGCACCACGTCGACGCCCGCGAGGGCCACCACCTCGTCGACGGCCGGGACGCTGCCGCTGAGGCCGGCCCACGGCGGGTCGACGTCGTTGGCGACGCACCACGCACGGTCGGCCGGCCAGATGAACCCGGGATCGGGCATGGCGAACCGCGGCTGGCCGGGCCACATCTCGGCCCCGCCCCAGTCCCCGAAGTCGGTCAGCGCCCCGCAGAACAGGTAGTACGCCCGCCCCCAGAGTTGCAGCCTCGGCCCGTCGAGCACCTCGGGCGGGAACGCCGGCGCCACGGTGGCGCTGCCGTGGATGTCGCTGCCCCACCCGTCCCACAGCGCGAACCAGCACGCGTCCGGCGTCGTGGTGTGCCCTGCCAGCACGGTCAGCACCGTCCGCAACTGCTCAGTCTCGGACGGCACCTCGTCGGCGACGTCGGCCGCGTCCGGCCCGGGGTACTCCGGCTCCGGCAGGAACCGCAGCCGCGCGTACGCCGGGAAGCCGGCCGGGCCGACGGTGAGCAGTTGGAACCCCCACGGCTGGGGATCGTCCATCAGCCAGCGGGCGGCCGACAGATCGGTGCAGGGGGTGAGCGTCACCGGCACATCCTGCCAAGACACAGCGGCGCCACCTGGCCGGGTGACGCCGCTGTGCGCTGGGCTACTTGACGACGAACTTCTGGAACTGGGTCTTCACGTCCTTGGCGTTGACCTTGACGTCCATGTGGCTGGGCGGGCCGAGGTCGCTGCCGAGCGTCGAGGTGTACGACACCGTCGACGGGCAGCTCGAGCCGCCGAACTGCATGGTCTTGTTGAACACCACCCGGCCGGTGCGGATCTCGTACGCCTTCACCGCGACCTTGACCTTGTGGAACGTCACCTTGTAGCTCGGGCCGGTGCCGAAGTTGCTCCGGTAGCTGCACGACTGGACCGAGGCGCCCCGGGTGTCGTCGCCGATGCAGACCACCAGGGTCGCATTGGTGACGTCACTGGCCGACCAGGTCTTGGGCAGCCGACCCGACTCGGTGTCGTTGCCGAAGAACAACGCCTTGTTGACACCCTTGCCGTACGCCTTGGCCGCGCTGTACTTCGCCGGGCTGCCGCAGTACGCCGGCTGGGAATTCGTCCCGGTGCCCTCCAGCTTCTCCCGGACGGTGGCCAGCTCGATGGCCAGGTCGGCCTTGGCGATCCCGGCGACGGCCTTGGCCTTGCCCGCGTCGGCCGGGTACGCCTGGATCAGCGACTGGTACGACGCCTTCGCCGAGGTCCACTGCTCAGCCGCCATGTACTTGTCGCCGCAGCCGAGCAGCGCGGCCGGCTCGTGCTTGGCCACCGCCTCGACGGACCGGTCGAGGGTGTTGCCGGTCTTCGGCCGCTTGGTGATCCAGTCGGTGATCGTCACGGTGGTGCAGGGATCCTGGACCGGCAGCCCGGCGAGGAACCCGTCGACGACCGCGTCGGCCATCTTCTCGTGCCCGGGCCGGGTGGCGAGCACCGTGCCGATCTGGTTGAAGCCGGTGTTCAGGTCGGTGACGTCACCGGACAGGCCGTCGGTGAGCTTCGTGCCGGCGGCGGTCAGCTCCCGGCACGCGGAGACGGTGTCGTCACCCTCGGCCGCCAGCGGCGCGTCGGCGATGCGCAGGCCGAGCCACACCTTGTCGAGGCTGTCCATGGCGTGCTTGCAGTCGCCGCTGGCCTTGGCGTCCGCCACGGTCTGGCCGATGTCACCGGCCTGCACCCGCAGCAGGCCGAGGACCAGCAGCGCGGCGACCGCGGCGGCGATGCCCACCCCCCGCTGGCGGAGCTTGGCGGCCGGCTCGACCGGGCCCTTGGCCAGGAAGAAGCCGTGCACGATCAGCGCGAGCCACCAGAGGACCGCGACGATCTCGATCAGCACGGTGTGCACCGACGGCACGACGAAGAACAGCAGGACGAACGAGACGATCAGGGTCAGGAACCCCCACCCACCGCGCCGGGCCATGAAGTAGCCGACGCTCAGGAACGAGGCGTTGCCGGCCGCGATCGCGAGCCGGTCGGACTTCTTGGGCTCGCGCGGCGGCGCGGGCACCACCGGCGGTGGTGGCGTCAACGGCGGCTGCCAGCCCTGCTGAGGCGGCTGTGGCGGCCAGCCACCCTGCTGGGGAACCGCCTGCTGCGGCCACCCGGGCGGCGCCGGCTGCTGCTGCCACCCGGGCGGTGGCACCTGTTGCTGCCAGCCCTCCGGCGGTGGCGGCTGCTGCTGCCAGCCCGCCGGAGGAGGTGGCTGTTGCTGCCAGCTCGCCGGTGCGGGCGGCTGCTGCCAGGGGTCCTGCGGCTGGGGCCAGCCCGCCGGCGGGACCGGCGGTTGCTGCGGCTGGCCTTCCGGCGGAGGCACCGGCTGAGGCCGGCCCTCCGGCGGGGGCGCCGACCCTTGCTGCGGGACCGGCGGCCCCTGCTGCGGGACCGGCGGCGTCGGTGACGGCGGCTGAGGTTGTGGTTGCTGCGGCATCTGCGGAGGCTGCCCGTCATCCTGCGACGGCTGCTCCGGTTGCCCACCCGACGGCGGCTGAGTCATGCGATCCCCCGACTCGAAAACGTGCGGCCGATGCTCTAGGAGTCGAGCAAGCCATCGACCATGACCGCAGCGTACCGTCCGGGTGCGACAGAATTTCGGCTCGCACCCGCCGGCCGCCGAACGTGCCAAATCGTCGTTCCGATCCGCCGGTTATCGACTCTCTTCACTAGGATCGTCCGGGCACGGACCGGGAGGTTGTGGATGGATCCGGAGGGCGACGACGCGGAACGGGCACCCAACCCCGGCCCGTGGGACACACCCCCGCGCAAAACCGACCCCGCTCCCGCGCGCAAACCCGGTCACAGCCCACCGCGCAGGACCGACCCCACTCCCCCGCGCCCGGCCGATTCACCGCCGCCGGGCCGCACCCGGCCGGTGCCGGCGCGCTCGGCAGAGCCCCAGCCGCCCGCCGGGGATCCTGCGAAGGTCACCGACGCCGAGCCACCACAACCGACGGTCGTCTCGAGGGAATCGCCATCCCCCGCCACCCCGCGCATGTCCAACCCGTGGGCGACACCGGTTCGCCCGCAGACCCGGAAACCGGTCGCCCCGCCGCGCACCCCGGAACCGGTCGCCCCGCCGCCCCGCGCTCCCGACCCGGTGACCCCACCCGCCGCACCGGTGCCGCAGCAGCACCAGCCGCTCTTCACCCCCGCCCGGCGCCCGCCGCCCGCTCCCCCGCAACCCGCACGAGCGACACCCGGCGGGGCACCGCCCGCGCCGTCGGCGATCGGGCACGGACCGGCGGCGGCTCCTGTCGTACCCGAGGAGAAACGCGCGGCCGAAAGGTCGCCCCGCGGAGCTGGCCTGCTGATCGGCGTCGCGTTGGCTTTGGCGCTCGCCGCCACTCTCGGCCTTTTCTATTTGCAGACCCGGCCGGCCACGACGCCGGATTCCGCGGCGGCCGCCGCGCAGGCCGCGACGGCGCTGCGCGACCGGGACACCGCGTCGCTCGAGGTGAGTTTCTTCGACCAGGCCGGCGTTGATGTCACCGGCGACCTGACGGTCACGAAAGACGGATTCGCGATAGGCACGCTGACCGACGCGGGCGGCGGGAAAGCGGATTATCACGCCTCCGGCGACACCATTGCGGTACGCGGTGACAGCGCCTGGTGGTCCCGTCGCGACCCGGCCCGCACCGGCATCGTCACCGACCTTTGGGTACGACCGGACGAACCCCCGTTCCCGGTCGACGACAGCAAGCTGGCACCGGCCGCCCTGGCCGGAATGCTCGACTGGATGGGCGACGGCGGCACCCCGGTCACCGACGCGGAAACCGTCGCCGGCACCTCGGTGGTCGGATTGCGCCGCAACGGCTGGACCGCAATGGTCAGCAGCGCGGAACCGCATCGACTGGTGTGGTTCGGCGGCCCGATGCAGGACGGCACCCCGCTCGGCACGCCGCTGGGCCTGGAATCCCGGCCGCTGGTGACCCCGTCCTATGTGAGCGTGCTGGTGAATCCGACACCGGAGAATGCCCGCCAGCCCCGCACCCCGCAGGAGTCGGTACCGATCGGCAAGGTGCCGGCGAAACGGCCCGCCTTCGACACGACCGTCCGGGCCACCACCTGCCGCACGGTGACCTGCACCTGGTCAGTGACGGTGCGCAACACCGGCACGGCGGCCGGCGACGCCTCGGTGATCGCCTCGGTGGCGCCCGGGATGACGCAGACCCAGGTCAAGAACCTCGGTTCCATCGCACCCGGGAAATCGGCGACCACACCGGCGATGAGTTTCCCGAATCCGGCGCCGACCAACAAGAACGTCACCGCCGACTATCAGGCGCAGGTGTTCAACCGGGAACTGCACGGCTCGACCCTCGGACTGATGCGCCGGCTGCAGGAGAACGGCATCGTCCCGGGCCGCTCGAAAGTCCTCGGCGCCCTGGGCCCGGCACCGACCGAGACGGTGCTCTTCGCGCTGGACGCCATGCGCCGCGCACGCGGATTCGACGCCGCCAAAGCGATAGCGGCGATGGAGGACGTCGTCACCGCGGGCGCGCTGCCGGAGGTCGGCGAGCTGGTCCGCTCCACCCGGCTGACGAACCCGGAAATCCTGTACACGAAACTGCCGGACCTGATTTTCGAGTACGACACCGGAACACCCGCAACGCCGGTGAACGAGCAGATCGGGCACCGCCGGGAATTGCAGATCGCCGCCGGGATGCTGCGCGAGGACCCGGCCGCGAAGCTGACGATCGGATCGGATTCCGGCCTCGTCGTGCGCAGCGGCCCGCGCACCTCCACCGTGCAGCTCAGATCGGTCAGCGGCGACGCGGTGTCCGCCAATCTGGAAAGCGCGCTGAAGGACCTCGAGAAGGCCACCGGTACCCGGACCGTGCTGCTCTATGTGGATCCCTCGGCCGGGTACACCTACGTGGCCGCCCGCGACCATTTCGACAGCTACGTCAAACCGGTCTGGTGCTCCGGCAACGGCAACCGCGCCGACGAGGTCGTGGTGACGAACCAGACCGGCACCCAGCGCTGGGCCAAGAAGGACTTCCCCGGCTGCGCCTGAGACCCGGCACGGACCGCATCGACACGACCACCTAGCGTGTAGGGGGTCCGTGCTCGATCCCCGGTCCGGCTGAAGGAGAACTGCCTCGGTGCTGCACGAGGAACCCGGCACCATCCGTACCCGGGCCGCGAGCCTGACCGAATATCTCCTCGCGGTGCGGGCGCAGATGGAGAAGCCGACCCGGACCGTGCCGGCCGAGGCCCGGGTGTGGCAGCACCAGCTGCCCGCGCATCCGCAGTGCCGGCTCGGGCCGCAGGGCGACGAGGCCGCCTGGCTGCAGGTCGGACGGCCGCCGAAGGTGCGGGCGCTGGAACCGCCCCGGCGCCTCGCCGAGGCGCTGCGGGAGCCGGTCGTCGCGGATCAGGAGCCGGTCTTCCGGGCGCCGCCCGGCGTGGACCCGGACCGGGCCGCCGCACTGGAGACCGAGGTCGCGGAGTGGCGTGAGCGGGTCTGGCGGCCGTGGGCGGCCGAGACCCGGCCGGTGGACGCGACCCGGGAGCTGCACGCCCGGCTGAGCGAGATGCGCAGCCGGCTGGACATGAACACCGCGGCCGAGGAACTCGTCTGGGGGCACGGGGTCGTCCACCTGACCGTCGCCGATCAGCGGGTCGCCTATCCGCTGCTGGTCACGCCGGTGACAATCGACTACGACGCGGACCTCTCGGTGGTCAGCGTGTCGCCGCAGGGGCCGCCCCGGCTGCAGACCGACGCGCTGATCGGCATCGACGACCGGCACCTGCGCCAGCTGCTCGCGCTCGGCGACGGCGGCCTGGTCAGCGTCGACCTCTGGGACGACCTGGAGCGCCGGGAGCTGTTCGAGCGGGCGCTGCGCCGGCTGGGCCACGACCCGGTGCTGCGCGACGCCACCGGGCCGGCCGTCGACGGGCCGCACGTGCACGACACCGGGGTGCTGTTCGTCCGCCCCCGGCAGCGGATGCTGCGGCGCTTCCTGGAGCAGCTGCGGGACCGGCTCGCGGCCGGTGACCTGAACAGCGTCGGCGCGCTGGCCTCGATCGTCGCGCACGAACCGAGCCGGTTGGCGATGCCCGGCGACGAGCCGGAACGCTGGAAACCGGTCGGTGGGCGGCTGCTGATGCCGCTGCCGACGAACGAGGCGCAGGAGTCGATCGCGCGCCGGCTGGCCGGCAACCGGAACGTCGCGGTGCAGGGTCCGCCCGGCACCGGCAAGACGCACACCATCCGGAACCTGATCTCGCACCTGATGGCGCACGGCAAGCGGGTCCTGGTGGTGGCGCAGAAGGAGGATCCGCTGCGGGTGCTGCGCGACGGGCTGCCGGCCGAGATCCGGGCGCTGTGCCTCGCCGTGCTGGGCCGCTCCGCCGACCAGCTGACCCAGTTGCAGCACGCGGCCCGGGAGCTGTCCGACCGGGCGGCGACGCTGGACCAGCACCGGGAGCAGCAGCGGATCGACGCGCTGACCGGTCAGGTGGAGGAGACCGAGCGGGAGCTGGGCCGGGCGCTCGCGGCGTTGCGGTCGATCGCCGAGAACGACGCGCGCACCTACCGCATCGACGGCGCCCCGCTGAGCCCCGCGGACGTGGGTGAGTGGCTGGTGGCGCGGGAGGCCGCGTTCGGCGACATCCCGGACGCCGTACCGGAGGATCAGCCGCCGCCGCTGAGCGCCGACGAGTTCGCGCAGTTGCTGCGGCTGGCGGCGACGCTGGATCCGGCTGACCGCGTACAAGCGAAAAGACATCTGCCGCCGGCCGCGGAACTGCCGCAAGCAGCGGCGATGCTCGCGAATCGGCGCCGGCAGGCGGCACTTGCCGCGGACCTCGCGGCGCTGGCGGACGCCGGGGTGCACCTCGCCGCGGTCCGTCGGTCCGGTCCGGACGGGTTGTCGCAGCTCACCCGGCGGTTGCACGACACCGTGGGGCTGTTGCGGCGGCGCGAGGGCGCGTGGGTGGACCGGCTCGGGCGGCAGCTGGCCGACCCGCAGTGGGCACAGCAGTGGCAGCAGCACGTCGCCGGGTGCCAGGCCGCGCTGGTGCAGCTGGCCGAGGCCGCCGGCGCGATCGGCGGGCACACCGTGACCGTTCCGGACAGCCACCTCGGGCAGCCCCGGCAGTTGCAGGCCGAGTTGGCCGAGCTGCGGCAGCGGTTCGCCGCCGGCAAGGGGGTGAGCCGGGTCTTCCAGAGCGGGCTGGCCCGGCTCGCCGCGGAGTGCCTGGTGGACGGCGAGCCGTTGCGCACCGCCGACGACGTCGTTCTGGTGATCGCCTACGTGACCCGGGTCCAGGTCCGGAGCCAGCTGGCCGGGCGGTGGACCGACTGGGCGCAGTGGCTGCACATCCCGGCCGATCAGTTCACCGGGTTCCCGGAGCTGTGGGCGAGCGGGCTGATCGAGCAGGCCCGGATCGCGGTGCGGTGGGACCACGACGAGTGGCCCGCGCTCTACGACGAGTTGCGGCTGGTGCTGCCTCAGCTGGAGCCCCGGGCCGAGAGCGCGGTGCTGGCGCAGGCGGCCGAGCTGCTGGGCCGGGTCGCGGTGCTGTTCGAGCACGATCACCTGACCGAGACGGATCAGCGGATCGTGGCCTACCTGCAGGACGGCATGTCGCAGCCCGACGCCAGCGACCTGTGGCGGCTGCTCGACATGCAGTGGCAGGACGCCGACCTGGCCGGTTGGGACGGCACGTGCGCGGAGATCCGCCGGCTGGCCGCGCTGCGCCCGGACGCGCTGGCGTACACGGAATTCTCCGCGCGGCTCGGCGCCGCGGCGCCGACCTGGACCGCGGAGATCGGCGCGGGAACCGCGGCCGCCCTGCACGGCAGCGGAGCCGACTGCCTGCAACGATGGCGGTGGCGGCAGGCGCAGACCTGGTTCGACGAGGTGATCGGCGACCTGGACGTCGAGACGCTGGGCCGGCGGGTGGAGCGGGCCCGGCAGGCGATCCGGCAGCTCACCCACGAGCTGGTCGTCGCGTCCACGTGGCTGGCCGTCTCCCGCGCGCTCGACGACCGGAAACGCGCGGCGCTCGCCGACTGGGCCACCTCGCTCCGCAAGATCGGCAAGGGTACCGGGAAGAAGGCCTCGCACTGGCAGGCCGAGGCGCAGCGGCAGATGTCGGCGGCGGTCGACGCCGTGCCGGTCTGGGTCATGTCGATCGACCGGGCGATCGAGCAGTTCGCCGGCGGCGCGCGCTTCGACGTGATCATCGTGGACGAGGCGTCGCAGGCCGACATGTTCGCGCTGCCGGTGCTGAGCCTGGCCGAACGCGCCGTGGTGGTCGGCGACGACCAGCAGATCGGCCCGCAACTGACGTTCCTCGGCGACGTGCAGGGCCTGATCGAGGCGCACCTGCCGGACGTGCCGTCGGCGAACCAGTTCGACCCGGAGGGCAGCCTCTACGACCACGCGGTGCGCCGCTCCGAGCGGATCCTGCTGACCGAGCACTTCCGCTGCGTGCCGCAGATCATCGAGTTCTCCAGCGCCACCTACTACGAACACCGGATCGAACCGTTGCGCACCGATCGACCGGCCGGGATCGGTGAGCCGGTGCGCGCGGTGCACGTACCGGACGGGACGCGGCAGGCGATCGCCGCCTTCGGCGACGTCAATGTCGCGGAGGCGGAAAGGTTGCTGACCCAGGTCCAGACGATCGTCGAGGATCCGGCGTACGACGGGAAGAGCCTCGGCGTGATCAGCCTGCTCAGCGGCAGCGACCAGGGGATGTATCTCCTGCAACGGCTGCAGGCCACGATCGGGCTGGAGGAGATGGAGCGGCGGCGGCTGCGGGTCGGCGACTCGTACACGTTCCAGGGCGACGAGCGGGACGTGGTGCTGCTGTCGACGGTGGTGTCCGCGAACGACGGGCGGATCGCGGCGTTCACCAAGCGCGACTACCACCGGCGGATCAACGTGGCGGCGTCCCGGGCCCGCGACCAGCTGTGGGTGTTCCACTCGTTCCAGCCCGGTGACGTGCCGGGCGACGACGCGCGCGGGCAGCTGCTGACGTACTGCCAGAACGTGGGGACGGCGACCGAGTCGTACGGCGACCTGGAACAGCGCTGTGACAGCGACTTCGAGCGGGCGGTGCTGAAACGGATGCTGCTGCGCGGGCTGCGGCCGCTGCCCCAGTTCAAGATCGGCAGCTATCGGATCGACTTCGTCCTCCCGACGGGTGACGGGCGGCGGCTGGCGATCGAGTGCGACGGAGACGCGTATCACGGGCCGGACCGCTGGGAGGACGACATCCGGCGCCAGGCGCTGCTGGAGCGGGTGGGCAACTGCGTTTTCGTACGGATCAGGGGCAGTGTCTTCAGCCGTGACCCGGAGAAGGCGCTCGCGCCGTTGTGGCGGCGGATCGAGGAGATGGGTGGGGTAGCTATCGTCCCTTTTAGCACGTCAACGGCCGACCAGCGCGTACGTTAAGTAACACCTGTACGGCCCGCACGCGGGCCGCCAGAACGGCTCCGTATCCTTGCTTCCATGGACGAAGACCTCGCTACCAGCACCGATGGAGGCTTCGCCGGACTGGGACTGCGGCCCGAGCTGCTCCGCGCCCTTTCCGATCTCGGTTACGAGGAGCCCACGCCGATCCAGCGGGAGGCAATCGCCCCGCTCATCGCGGGCCACGACCTGGTCGGTCAGGCTGCCACCGGCACCGGCAAGACCGCCGCCTTCGCGCTACCCCTGCTGCAGAGCCTGACCACCGGCGGCACCAGCCCCGCCGCGCTGGTCCTGGTGCCGACCCGCGAGCTCGCCGAGCAGGTGTCGCAGGCCGTGCACCGGTACGGGCGGGACCTGAACGTGCGGGTGCTGCCGGTCTACGGCGGCCAGCCGATCAGCCGGCAGCTGCAGGTGCTGCGCCGCGGCGTCGACGTGGTCGTCGGCACCCCGGGCCGGATCCTGGACCACATCGAGCGGGAGACCCTGCAGCTCGACGCGGTGCGCACCGTCGTGCTCGACGAGGCCGACGAGATGCTCGACATGGGCTTCGCCGAGGACATCGAGGCGATCCTGGCCGAGACGCCCGCGGAGCGGCAGACCGTGCTGTTCTCGGCCACCATGCCGCCACGGATCGACGCCATCGCTCGCCGGCACCTGCGGGATCCGCTGCGGATCCGGATGGGCAAGGACACCTCCGCCGCCGACGGACTGCCGACGGTGCGCCAGAGTGCGTACCTGGTCGCCCGCGCGCACAAGACCGCGGCGCTCGGCCGGGTCCTGGACGTCGAGGCGCCCACCGCGGCGATCGTCTTCTGCCGTACGCGGGAAGAGGTCGACGAGGTCACCGAGAGCCTGAACGGTCGCGGGTACCGGGCCGAGGCCCTGCACGGCGGTCTCAGCCAGGACCAGCGTGACCGGGTGATGGGCCGGCTGCGCGGCGGCGCCACCGAGCTGCTGGTGGCCACGGACGTGGCGGCCCGCGGCCTGGACGTGGAGCAGCTGACCCACGTCATCAACTACAACGTGCCGTCGGCGCCCGAGGCCTACGTGCACCGGATCGGCCGCGTGGGCCGGGCCGGGCGTACCGGTGCGGCGATCACCCTCGCCGAGCCGCGTGAGCAGCGGATGCTCAAGGCCATCGAGCGGCTGACCGGCCAGCGGATCGCCCTGGAGAAGCTGCCCACGGTCACCGACCTGCGCGCCCGCCGCCTCGAGGTGGTCCGGACGACGGTGCAGGAAGCGCTGACGGCCGAGGATCTCGAGCGGTTCCGGGCGGTGCTGGACTCGCTGACCGACGAGTCGGACATCGAGCTGGTCGCCCTGGCGGCGCTGAAGCTGCTGCACGAGGCGAACGGCGGCGACGTCGACGAGGCGGAGATCCCGACGATCTCCCCGGTCCGCGAGCGCGACGAGCGGGGCCGTCCGGCGGGTGGTCCGGGTACCGGACCGCGCCGGGGCCGCGCCGACGGCGGCGCGGTGACCCGGGTGTTCGTCGGCCTGGGACGCCGGGCCGGGGTGCGGCCGCAGGACCTGGTCGGCGCGATCGCGGGTGAGGCCGGGCTGTCGGCCCGCGACGTCGGTGCCATCCAGATCACCGACCGGTTCTCGCTGGTCGAGGTGCCCGAGGCGGAAGCGGAGAAGGTGATCCGGGCGCTGAGCCACAGCACGATCCGCGGCCGCCGCCCCACGGTCCGCCGCGACCGCCCCAACTGATCCGACCGTTTCTGATCGCTAACGAGGCCCCCGTGAGGGGGCCTCGTTTTTGTTGCTTTGTCGTGCGCACCGCTGCGGGTCAGGGCAGGTAGATGCTCGTCAGGCTGACGATTTCGCCGCCCTTCACCGTCAAGGCGAACAGGGTGCTGTTGTCCTTGTCGGCGAGGTAGCCGGGCAGCTTCGCGAACGAGCTCGGGACCGGGTTGACCGAGTCGCCGGACCCGGCCTTGATCACCGACACGCTGACCGAGCCGGAGACCGGCAACGTCCGCTTCAACTTGTTGTCGTTGACCAGGACGTAGTCGTTCGGCGGGCCGTCGGTCTCGCCGGGGTTCTGCTCCTGGTACTTCTTCCGGGCGGCCTCGCCGGTCAGCATCTCGACCTTGTCGAAGGTGATCGTGCGCTTGCTCGTGTCGACCTTGGTCAGGTAGGCATCGTGCTTGCCGTCGGCCAGCGCGGTGCCATCGGCGCCCGCGGTACCGCTGCTGCTCGGCGTGCCCGTCACCGAGCCGGTGGCGGTGCCGGTCGGGGCGGTGGTGGTGCTCGTCGGGGCGGTCGCCGGGGCCGCCGGGGCCGGGTTGCCGGACGAGGCGCCCGCACTGCAGGCGCTCAGGGTCAGGACACCGGCCACCACCAGCGGAACCAGGCCGGTGCGGGCAGGGCGGCGGACGTTTCGTTGAGCCACTTCTTCGTCTCCTCTGAGTGCCAGCCATTCCGCCGGATCGCCATCAACGTAGTGACTCACGGCAGTCCGTGTGATCACGGATTCGCGCCATCCCGGTCAGCCCTTGTCGCGGGCACCTGGTCGTGCGTACAGTTGTCGCATGTCACCCATCCCTGGGGATTGCGGTCCCGGCGCTGCCCCGGCGCGAGATTACGACGGCTTGTACAAGGCGCTGATGGAGGCGCATCCGAAGGACGCTTTGCGGCTCCTGTGCCGAGTCGAGGTCGGCGATCACACGGTGGTCGCCGACGGGCCGACCGAGCAGGTCCGGCAGCGCAGCCTGCAGCGCGACAAGGTGTTCATGGTGTCCCGGCCGGACGGCACAGTCGACGTGCACCACATCGAAGTGCAGGTGAAGCGGACCGGCGATTTCCCGGCACGGATGGCGGCGTATTGGGCGGGACTGGCCATCAAATACGAGGATCCCCGTCACCAGATCCATCAGACCGCGGTGTGGCCGGTCGGTGGCGGTAGTCCCGGATCCCTCCGGCGGAACCGTATGCACCTGGAATGGGACTCGGTGAACGTCCCGGACGACCTCGACCCGGATGCCCTGCTGGCGAGTCCGCTCGCCCCGCTCGTGCTGTGGTCGAGCCGGCGGCCGGCCGATTTCGCCGACCGGATCGGCGGGCGGATCGGCGAGCTGCCGAACCGCGAGCAACAGTTGGTTCTCGTCGACCTTTGTATGCTGGCCGAGGAAGGTCTCGCAGCTCAGGTCGTCACTGCGTTGAGGAGCAGAGGAATGGGCAACGTTCTCGAAGGAACAGAAGCCGGCCGTGAGATCGCCCAGAAAAACCTGAACCGAGGCCTCGAACAAGGCCTCGAACAAGGCCTGGTGCGCTCGATGCGCCTGCTGCTGCAGACCCGGTTCGGTGACATCCCCGACCTGGACGACCTGGCAAGGAAACTCGTGGCGGAAGACCACGACGCCAACATGGTGAAAGTCGTCAGCGGAGTCCCCCTGACCGAACTTCAACAACTCTGATCACAAAGTCACCGTCGATCAGCGCGACCGTAGAGGAGCAGAGGGATGGGCAACTTCCTCGAAGAAACGGAAGCCGGCCGTGAAATCGCCCAGAAATACCTGGAGCGAGGCATCAAAGAAGGCCTCAAGCAACAATTTGAGCAAGGCTACAAACAGAGTCTCGTGCGCTCAATGCGCCTGGTGCTGCAGACCCGGTTCGGTGACATCCCCGGCCTGGATGAGCTCGCCGCCGCCCTCGTGGCCGCGGACCATGACGCCAACCTGGTCAGAGTCGTCAACGGAGTGCCGCTGGACCAACTCCAGCAGCCTTGACCCCGAAAAATACTGAAAACGCCGCCGGGTCGCCCCTCCGCCTGACAAGGTGTTTGGGGCGACGCAGCTCTAGCGTCGGCTAACTCTCCTCGGCCACTGCCACCGGCTCGACGGCCAACTCGCCGTCCCAGGCGAACGCCAGGTCAGTGGCTTCGCCGCTGACCGTCACGCCGTCGGTCGACGCCAGCGCGGTCTGGACCTTGCGCCATTTGGCAGCGAACCGCTTGCGTTCCACACCCAGATCGACGAGATACGTCGCGATCTGGCCGCGGGTCATCGGCGTGCCGTTCTCTCCCAGCACCCGCAGCACGATCCCCAACGGATCGGCCTCGAAATCGGCGCGCACCGCTTCGGCATCAACGAACGATGCGAACCGCAGCGAGTCACGCGGGGCCAGAAGTTCGTACTCGCCGGGCTTGATCTCTTCCTCGGCTCCGTCGTCCCACCGGACCAGATAGAGCTCTCCCTCTTGCGTCAGGACGGTACCGACCCTGATCGGCCTGCCAGGCAGGTAGGGGACTCGAACAACGCTCAAATCATGCTCCACAGGTGCGACTCTATCGGGCGCCCAGGCAGAGCCTCAAAGACTCGACCACATCCCGATCCCCCACAAGTGTGCAATCAGCGAGTAATGTCCACTTTTTCGCGCATAACCGCTGGTCACGCCGTATGGGCCGACCCGGCGACCGCATACCCGCCCTTGTTGGCCTGCTTCACCCGGTACATCGCCTCGTCCGCCTCGCGGAGCAGCAGATCGCCGTCGACGACGTCCGCACCGACCGCGACACCGACGCTGGCGCCGATGTGGACCGTGGTGCCGGCGATGTGGAACGGCTCTCCGATCTGGTCGACGATGCGTTCGGCGACGTGGACGGCGGCCGCCGCGTCGCCGTCCTGGACGAACACCGCGAACTCGTCGCCGCCGAGCCGGACCACGCTGTCACCCTCCCGGACGCAGCGGTGCAGCCGCCGGGCGACGGTGACGAGCAGTTCGTCGCCGGCGGCGTGGCCGAGCTGGTCGTTGACCGGCTTGAAATCGTCCAGGTCGACGAGGAGCAGGGCTTGCCGTCCGCCGCCCGCCAGCAGCGCGCTGAGCGCCCGGCGATTGGGCAGCCCGGTCAGCGGGTCGTGCAGCGCCTGGTGGCGTACCAGCGCCTCGTGCTCGGTGAGCGTCTCCAGCGCGATCGACTGCTGGTGCAGCATCTCGTCGGTGACCCGCCGCGCGATGCGGTGCTCGCGTTCGAATCGGTACAGCAGCAGCCCGATCAGGCCGGCCACCGCGATCATGGCCAGCGCGAGGGTCAGGTCGGCGATGTTCTTCGCCACTCCGGCCGCGGTCATCTCGGCCTCGCCGAGCTGGTCGAGTTCGGCGGCCAGCGCGACGAAGGCCGGCTCGGTCCGCTGCTGTTCCAGGGCCAGCGCGTCCGCGGTCTTGCCGACGCCGAGCAGGCCGAGTTCGGTGTCCAGCACGGCGTGGTAGTCGGCGACCTGCTTGCGCAGCGCGTCGTTGACCCCCAACTCCTCCTGGATCTTCTTCTCCTGTGAGCGGATCGCGCCGAGTTCGCGCGCCACCCGTACCGGAGTGTTGCCTTTGGCCAGGGTCTTCCACTGCAGCGAGCTCTCCTCGTGCAGCAGCATGTCGAGTTGGCTGAGCCGGGACCGGGCGAGTTCGTGGTCGCCGCTGCGCCCGTGCAGCACGAAGTTGGCGACCGTCACGCTGGCGAGCAGGAGCATCGTCAGCACCAGGATGCGCGGCCACCGCCACGACTCCGAGGTCCCCCGTCCGCCGGTCATGGTCCTCATATCGGCGGGCGGAGGCGTCCGGCCAAGCGTTTTCCCGCTCAGCGGTCGCCGGGCACGGCCGATGAGGCTGATATGACGAGGCGTCTCCCTGCCGTCGCGACGATGGTTGTTCTGCTGCTGCTGACCGCGTGCGGGACCGCGCCCTCCCCGTCGCGCGGGGGCGTCGGTTACCCCACCGGCCAGCCGTCCGTCACTCTCGACTTCTGGTACATGCCCTACGGCGGCCCGATTCAGGACCGTGCGGTGCTCCAGGAGGCCGAGAAGTTCCACGAGGCCCACCCCAACATCACCATCAATCCGGTACGCATCGAGTGGAGCGAGGCGCTGACCCGCCTGAGCACGGCCACGACGAGCGGCGAGGGCCCGGACGTCACCGTGATGGGCACGACCTGGGTCGGCGGGTTCAGCGCGCTGGGCGCTCTGCGTCCGTACACCGAATCGGAAGTCGCCGCGGTCGGCGGCCCGGACGTGTTCGCGGCCGCGAGTTGGAGTGCCAGCCATCAGCTCGGCTCGGCCGAGATCACCGCGCTGCCCTGGCTGACCGACGTCCGCGCGCTGTTCTACCGCAAGGACGTCCTCAAGCAGGCCGGCGTCGACCCGGCGACCGCGTTCACCGACTGGCCCGCGTTCGAGAAAACCCTCAAAAAAATCAAAGACTCCCACGGTACGGTGTGGCCGCTGGCGATCGGCAACGAGAACAATTTCGGCATCATCCACAACGTCGCCCCGTTCATCTGGGGCTCCGGCGGCGACCTGCTCAACGGCACCGGCGACCATTCCCTGCTGGCCGAACCCCCCGCCGTCGACGGTGTGGCCTACTACCAGCGCCTGGTCGGCCTCTACGACGACCCCAAGGCGATGAAGCTGACCTCCAGCGACGTCCCGGAAGCGTTCGCGAACGGCATCGGCGCCATCACCATCGACAATTCCCAGTCCGTCGGGGATTACTTGTCGGAACCGAACCGCCCGGGCTTGCGAAACGGGTGGGGAACGGCCCCGATGCCGGCGGGAAAGACCGGCCGCTTCGGCTTCCTGGGCGGTTCCGGCCTGGCGATCCTGAAGTCGGCGCAGCACCCGGACGCCGCTTTCGAGTGGGTGAAGTATCTGACGAGCGAGGAAAGCCAGCGCCGCTATGGAGTGACGTCGGGCTTGTGGCCGTCGCGGACCGCGGCGATCAAGGGCACCCGCCTGGAGACGGACCCGGCCTACGCGGCGTTCCGAGAGATGATCCCGGCCGGCAAAATGTACCCCTCGATCCCAGCGTGGATCGTGGTCGAGAGCATCATCGCCAAGGACCTGGCCGACCTGTGGCAGTCCGATGGAGCCCTGACCCGCCCCCAGATCCAGGCCATCCTGACAAAGGCCAGCGCCGACATCGACACGGCCCTGAAGGACCCTTCACAGACCGGCATCAAGTAGCCGCCGGGCCTGTCCCGATCAGAGCCAACCAGTGACTCGACCGGTCCAACCGGTGGCTTTCAGGTCCTCGGGCGGAGCCTCATAGTTTTCGATATGCAGCAACTCGCCACCGCTGGTGACATGCGGCAAAGCAGTGCGATCGACCCGGATGTCGCGGACCACCACGAGATCCGCCCCGTACGGGCACGCACGAAAGTGCTGAATCTCGTTCGGGGTGTAATTGACGTCGCCGCCCGCGCCGGTCGTGCCCTTCACCTCGACGTGCTTCTCCTCGCCCGTCACCTTGGTGCAAACCAGATCATAAGGCTTACCAAGGGTCCGGATTTCATCCCATCCGCGGCGGCGGTAATGCTCGATCGCCATGGCAACGGCGTGATCCTCCAGCGCCTTGTTGAAGGCCGCGTCCTGAGACCGCCCCTGCCCCGCACTTCGCCGACCAGGTCGCTCCGGAATGACGTCACCAGCGGTGCGACTGAGGTCGACAACCCCGCTCGGGGTGACATCAGCCCTCAGAACCCGGTGCAGATCACCGAGATCCGCGCGGAATCGGACACCGCGGTTACCTGCACCGGAAAGACGCAACGCCTCACTTCCAGCCAATCCGAGCGGTCCGGCTGCATCGGTGGCTACGCCGGTGGCGGAGCCGATCACGGTCATGCCGACACGGCATGGATAAATGATCTTGTTCTGTGAGATCTCGTCTTCCCAGTGCGGTGCATGGCCTGTGTAGAAATCGCCGCTGACCTCACAGAGAAGAATGTCGACGACACCCTTTTGCCAGTCAGCGGCCTGCTGACGCGGCCCGCCGCTGCTGTGCGAGTAGCCGAACAGGATCCACCGGATCGAGTTGCGGTAGTCGGGTTCGAAACTCTTGAATCCCCAGGTCCGAGTCCTGAGACCTTCTTCGAAGTTGCGTGATCCGTTTGGACTGGAGGAGGACCAAACTGCCAAAACGTCGTCAGCCACGAAGCGCACCGTTCGCCGTCGGTTCGATCCGGTCACGCTAGATCGGCACTGGATAGCGGCATGACAGGTTGTCACCGAGCTAGCGGGCGACACCCCAGATCGGCAGCCCGAGGACCTACGACCCCACGTGAAAATCCACGAACGCCATTACCATCCGGACGCTACTGAACAACAGAAACGAAGCGGCTCCGCTCGGAAATCACTCGACGAGCAGCTGGGAGATCCGCAAGGCGAGCCGCGAGAGTAGCCACAGCCAGCCGTTCCGGCAACGCCCTACTGGATTTGAGCCCCTCCAGCGCTCTTCGATTGATCTCGGGCAGGCAGAGCCGTGTCTCCGCATCAGATGTCAAGGCGCGCCATGCATCCGGTGTGAGATCTTCACGCAGCCGGATGTACAGGTCATCGAATTTGTGACCGGGATCAGTCACCTCGCTGAGAGTGGCATTCGCCCGGAGACCCGCCCACGTCCACCATTTCAGATCGCCGTTCTTCTCGCGCACGATGACGTTCCCGCCGGGATGCACGAGCGACGAGGACTCTTCGCGCTCGTCGGCCAGCCGGTCGACGGCGCGGCGGGTCATCTTCACCGGCGGGTCCGCTCCCAGCAGCACATCTCGCATGGCTCTGGTCAGTTCAAAACCCGTGCCGGCCATGTCGCTCGATGTCCATCGAGCACGGCCACCCGAGTCGACCGGCTCGACGAAGCAGCGCCGCCGCTTCCAGACGATGTAGCTGACCTGCCAGCTCCGCCCGGACAGAAGCAGCCGACGTGGACCCATGACTTCCTCGACCAGCAACGAGGGATCGATTCTTCCGAGCTCATTGCGGCCGGCCAGAACCGTGAACTCGGGTGCACCGAGAAAGACCGCCATCATGTCCATGAAGTGTCGATACCCGAATCGCTTCTCCGCCTCAGGCCCGATGAAGTACATGCCGCCGTCACTGTCCAGGTCTGATGATCGCATGCCCTCGTAGCATCTCGCCAAGTTCTTCGACGGTCTGCCGCGCTTCGCAGAAGACCAACCGTTCTCGCCGATATGCAACCCGGAAATGATCTTGGCGCCAGCCGAGCACATCCTTGGAACCATTCCCGAACTAGTTCTTCTGGGCCACAAGACACTACGGGAAAGACGGAGCCCCGCAGGGCGCCGCGAAGTTAACCGACTCGCCGACCATCGAGCGCTGTCGCAAGGTGCTGATTGGGCTGTATGCCCAGAGCGAAGATTTCAATCTTTCTTTCACGCGGGAAATCGCATCGAACACGCGGGAAATCGCATCGAACAATGGATTCGAGTAGCGGTGCCTCGTTCCTCACAGATCGCCGGACGTTCGGTCCGAGCCACCGGGCTCCGGACCGTCACGCACACACTGACCGCCTTGGCGATCACGGGCGCTCCTGGCGCGGTGTTGCTGTCACCGCTGGCGCTGGCACGACCCGGCCGAGGTTGCATGGGACAGCAGCACCAACCGCTCCACCGGCGAGCCGAAAAGCAGCGAAACCGAGAGGCTTGGGGCACCGGCACAGCCTCGGTCCGCGCGTTACGCACCTCGTCGGCCCTTGCCGCCGGAGCCCTCATCGGTTTCGCCGCAGCGCGGCTGCTTCGCGATAGGACGCAGGGCCGGGGTCGGTAGGTCACCGTTTCAGGACAGGGTGTCGAGGAGGTCGAGGTAGCCGTGGGTGGCGTCCCACAAGTGGTTCTCCGGGTAGGTGCCGCCGCCCCGGTTGTCCCGGCGCCACTCGCGCTCCCAGTAGCTCCCCTCGACGCGACGTAGGTGGGCGAGGCTCGTCGCCAGCTCTGCGGTGAGCTGCTCCCGCAACTCGGCGGCGTCCGGAGCCGCCGGCCGCAACTCCTCCGCCTCTCCGCGGCGAAGCGCGTCCAGAGCGACAGCGTCCGGCCCGCCCTCGCGAGACCAGATCCGCAGGGGCCGGACGATCCGGTGGTTGGACACCGGCCTCGACGCGGAGCGCCAGAACCAGTCCACCCCACCCTTGTCGATCTGCAGGAAGTACGGCATGCTGCTGCAGCTCTGGGGTTGCGTGTGCCACGGCAGATCGTCCGGCGGCAGGTCGAGGACGAAGGCGACCTGCACGAAGTCCAGGTCGCCTGGTTCGTCGAGGACCGCACCGAACGCATACGCTCCGACCAGCAGGAGCTCGTCCAGGTCACCCACGTGCTGGCAGCGGCCGGCGATGGTCTGCAGCCGCTTCACCGCGGTCCCGTACTTCATCCGGAAATTCTTGCGTACCGGACGGTCATGAGGCGAGCCTCATGGCGGACTTCAGCGATTCCGGGTCGCGGATGAGGCATGGACCCGCAGAACGAGTACCCGGGGGAAGGCTACTTCGACCTGATCCCCGGCCTGAGCCGGGCTATTCGACGACGCGGGCCAGGGGGCTGTCGTCGTAGACGGCGGTCTCCACCGCTTCCAGTGCCCGGTCGAGCAGCTCCGGCGCCGCGCCCGTCGTCGACGCCAGCCACCGGATCCACTCCGGCAGCGTGGCGAGCAGCAACGACCCGTACTCCTCGTCGTAGTCGTCGTGGATGTACTGCTTCGTGTACGCCACCCGGTGCGGCGAGAAAGCACCGAAGCCGATGTCCCGCACCCCGCCCCAGATCTCGGTCAGCGACCCCGCGACGTCGTGCACGTCGTCGGTGCTGAGGGTGGTCCCCCGCTCGGTCAGCCACGCCGTGAACGAGGACGCCGCGCCGGCCGGCTCGGCGGGCGATGCCACCGGCAGCTCCAGCAACGACTCGGCCAGTCGTCGGCAGCGGTGGTACTCGGCGAACTGGTCGACGGTCTCGCCACCCATCCGGAGATCACCCTCGGACACCGGCAGCAGCTTCTGCAGCAGCGTGCGGTCGTCGATCTCGCCCCACGTCGTGCCGGCCGAGGCGAACGCGCCCACGCCCTGCTGCCATGCGGCCAGGGCGTCCGCCGCGGTCGGGTAGAAGCCGCTGTGCACGGTGGCCACCAGGAGAGCGCAGGCGTCGACGTCCCACAGATACCAGCGCTCCCCGTCACCGGCCGGGAACGACGCGGTGATGCCGTACCGGCTCCCGTACCGGTCCCGGGTCCACCGGGTCTCGCCGACCGGCGGGGCGGCCGCGCCGGTGAACGACTGGGGCAGCACCCCGGCCAGGGCGGACAGCACACGCGGCGCGTCCGGGCCGTCATTCGCCGTGGCCGCTTGGGCCAGCACCCCGGCGAAGATGTCCGGGCTGATCATCCGGATGGCCGGCCTGCGGGCGTCGAGTTCGGAGAGCAGCGGTCCGAGCCGCGCGCAGAGCTCGTCCGCCAGCTCGACGTCCGACCGTGACGCGGCGAGCGCCGTCAACTCCGCGACCAGGGCGGCCGCCGGCGCGACCGAGGCGTCACGACGGGCCGCGTCGAATCGCTCCCGATCGGTCCGGACCCGGCTGTCGACGTCAACCATCGACTCCGCCGGACGCTGCGCCCGGAGCCGGGCGGCCTTCGCCGCCGCGTTGGGCTTGCTGGGCTTCTTCCGCTTCTTCGACACCGGCACCCGCGCAGCATAAAACGCCGCAGTCCGCACTCGGCCTGAGCCCCACCCGGATGGTGGAATGGGTCCATGGTCAAGGCACCGAAAGCAGATCTCCGGGACTATCTGCGCGCGATCGGGCCGGACGCCCTCGTCGAGCTGGTGATGGAGCTGGTCGAGGCCGATCCGGGGTTGCGGCGGACGCTGACGCTGCGGGCCGCCACCCACGGCACCCCCGACGTCAAGGAATTACGGCGGGTGCTCGGCGCCCTGCGTGGTCGCGGATTTCTTTCGTACGGGCGCAGCTTCGACTACGCGCGCAAAGCCGGCGAGGTGCTGGACGCCCTCGACGTGGCGGCCGCGCAGTCCCCGCAGGAGATCGGGCCGCTCTACCGCACGGCCATCCAGCACCTGACCAAGACGACCGAGCAGGCCGACGACTCCTCCGGGATGATCGGGGACGCGATCCGCCGGGCCGTCGCCGGCTATGCGAAGGCGTGCCGGGCCGCACCGCCCGCCGACCCGGCCGAGCTCGCCACCTGGATGATCGATTTCCAGGTCAACGGGCCGGGGTGGCCGGAGGTTCCGATCGGCGACTTCGCCGACGGGCTCGGGGAGAGCGGCCTGGCGGTGTACTGGCAGCACCTCACCGACCTCGCCGGAACGCGGCTCGGATCCGCCGGCCAGTGGGCCGTGCGGCACCTGCGCGAGGAGTACCTGAAAGCGATCGCGAAGGACCCGGACGCCCTGGTCGCGGTGTATGCCGAGGAGCTGCCGCAGGCCTATCGGTACGTCCAGATCGGCGAGGTGCTCCGGGACGCCGGGCGGCCGGTGGAGGCCATCGCCTGGCTGCGGCGCGGGCTGGCCGAGGCGGACCAGCGCGATCACCGCATCGATCTGCTGCTCGCCGAGTTGCTCACCGGCGAAGGCGACGACGCCGCGGCCGCCGAGGTCCGGTGGATGCTGTTCGCCGAACGCCCGGACAGCCCCGGTCACCGTGCCCTGCTCGACGCGGCCGAACGCGCCGGAACGCTGACCGAGGTGGCCGAACGCGCCAACACCCACCTGCACGGCCGCGCGGCGCACGGCGGCTACCACGCCGATGCGCTGGTCCAGATCCTGCTGGACGGCGGAGACGTCGACGCCGCGTGGGCGGCCGCCGGGAAGTACCAGTGCAGCACCGGGAAGCTGTATCAGGTCGCCGAGGAACGCGCGAAGACGCATCCTGCGGATGCGATCCCGGCCTTCGCCCACCGGGTCGAGGCCGCTGTCGACCGCAAGGACAAGAAGGGGTACGCCGAGGCCGCGCGCCTGCTGGCCGACCTCCGTGACCTGCACGAGCGAGCCGGCCGCGACTACCCGGCCTTCCTCGCCGGCGTCAAGGAGACGCACGCCCGCAAGACCACCTTCCTCGCGACCCTGGCCCGCGCCGGCCTGTGATCACCCGCCCGGGGTATTGACGAAGGTGCGACGAGGAAGGGTGGATAGGGTGGGTTGAAGATCTTCGGGAGGGGTGGGATGGCCGGGCAGCGGAGTGGGTCGTTCGGTCTCGACGACTTCGGGGTCGATGATCGGCTGCGGCTGTTCAGCTACGTCAACGCGGACAACCGGCTCGCGTATCTCTGGCTGTTGCGCGCCTTCGAGGCCGCCCGCACCAGCTACCAGGTCGTGCTGCACACCTCCGATGTGCACGCCGCCCTGGCCGGGCTCAGCGCGGCCCACGCCGAATGCCCCGATCCGGCCACTCTGGAGCTCGCCCGGCTGCTGGACGCGCTCGTCGACTGGGGTGTACTCGACCGCGGTCAGGACGGCACCCGGGCCGCGACCCTCGCCGAGTACCGCAACCGGCACTCCGTCTACCAGTTCACCGAGGCCGGCTACCGCGCGCACCGGGCCGTCGAGAGTGTCCTGGCCGCCGGGATCGAGGACAGCACCCTCTCCCGGCTGGTCTTCGCGGACCTGCTCGCCGACCTCAAGGCGCTCAGGGACGCCAACGAGAGCGGCGACGCCGAAGAGGTCTACCGCAAGCTCAACCGCCTCGACCGGGCGCTCGCCGACGTCGCCGAACGGGCCGCGCGGTTCTATCACATGCTCGGTGACCTGGGCCGGACCCACGACATCCGGCCCGAGGTGTTCCTCGCCCACAAGGATGCGCTGCTGGTGCACCTGCGGGACTTCCACGACGAGTTGCAGCGGTACACGCCGCGGCTGCGCGAGGCCGTGCACGAGGTCGAGGCGACCGGTCTCGACCGGATGATCGAGGCGGCCGCGGAGGCCGACGAGCGGCTGTTCGCGACGCCGGCCGAGCGGATCAGCGACTGGGCGCGGCGATGGCAGGGGCTGCGGTCGTGGCTCGCGCCGAGCACCGACGTGCCGAGCGAGGCGGAACGGCTGTCCGGGGCGACGATGGCGGCGATCGGGGACGTCCTCGCGCTGCTGCGCCGGGTGACCGAGGCGCGCCGGGGCGGGGTGAGCCGGGAGTCGCAGTTGCGGCACCTGGCCGCCTGGTTCACCGGCGCCGGGTCGGCGGAGGCCGCGCACGCGCTGTTCGAGGTGGTGTTCGGGCTGGGCGCGCCCCGGCACGCCGGGGTGGCGTACCCGGATCCGGAGGCGATCGCGAGCCGGTTGTCCTGGTGGGAGGCGCCGGCCGTGGAGTTGTCCCGGTCGCTGGTGCAGTCCGGGCGGATGCCCGGGCAGGGCAACGGGCGACCGGCCCGGATCGACCGGTCCGAGGCGCCGCGGCGGGTGCTGCGGGAGCGGCAGCTGGCCGACGAACGCCGCCAGACCGAGGCCGCGGCGGGCCTTGTCGAACACCAGGGATTGACCGGGGAGAAGGACAGCAACCTGAGCAACGACCAGACCGCCGCGCTGCGCCGGCTGCTGGACATCGCCCTCTCGGCGCGGGCGGCCGGCCGCCGGGATGCGCCGTTGGCCGCGGCGGCTTTCGGCGTACGCCTGACGTTGCACCCGTGCCCGGGCCGCTTCAGCACGGTCACCACCGACGCGGGCCGCCTGCACCTGGACGGCTACGAACTGACGGTGACCACTGCCGAGCACACCACGGCCCGTCGCCCGGCGGAAGCCGTCACCGCATGAGGTTCGCCGCCGACGTCGCCGACCTGGAGATCGCCGACTACCAGCGCGCCGTCCGCCTGGTGCTGCGCCACCCGCTGATCACCGCCACGTTCCCGGACGAGAAGGCCCTCCCCCGCGTCCGCCGGTTCGCCGCCGAACTGCGCACCGACCTGTCCGAGGCGTTCGGCTACCGGCTGGAGCTGCACGGCGCCACCGCCCGCCTGGTCCGCACCGCCGACCGGCTCGACCCGGACCGCGGCGCGGTGTCCCGGACCGGCCGCCCGTTCGACCGCCAGCGCTACGCGTACCTGTCGTTGTGCCTGGGCACGCTGGGCCGGGCGGGCATCCAGATCACCCTGAGCGAGCTCGCCGAGTCGGTCGGCGGTGACGCGAACCGGATCACCGGGCTGGGCCTGGACCCGGACGTCGGCGCGGACCGGCGCGCGTTCGTCGACGCGGTCGCCTGGCTCGAGGAACGCGGCGTGCTGCGGCTCGCCGACGGGTCCAGCTCGGCCTGGGCCAGTGACCCGGGCGCCGGCGAGGCGCTCTACGACGTCGCCCGCGACGCGGTGTTCGCGCTGTTCCGCCCGCCGCGCGTGCTGCAGCACATCGACTCGGTCGGCGCGCTGCTGGAACGGTCGCCGATCAGCAGCGGCAACGCCGAGCGGCGGGCCGCGGCGCAGGCCGCCCGGCGGGCCGTGCTGGAGCGCCCGGTGGTCTACTTCGACGACGTGCCGGTCGAGGTCGGCAACCATCTGCGCGGGCAGACGCTCGCCGCCGACCTGCAGCGGCTGACCGGCCTGCGCCTGGAACGCCGGGCCGAGGGTGTGCTGCTCGTCGACACGGCCGGCTGGTCGTCCGAACGGTTCCCGGGCACCGGGTCGGTGGCGCAGGCCGCGGTGCTGCTCGCGGTCGCGATCGCCGAGCGGGTGTCCGACCCGGACGGTCGCAAGGCGCGCCGGATGCCGATGCCGGACCCGGGTGAGGTACGGGCCAAGCTGGCCGGGCAGATCGACGCGGGTCTGCCGGCCGGCGTCCCGCTGCTGCTCGACGAGCCGGACCCGGTGGACCCGGCCGGCGATCCGGACGAGACCGATCAGCGGAGACTGCCCCTGATCACCGACAGTTTCCTGCGGGAGGCGACGGCCGAGGTGCTGTCGGCGTACGGGTCGGCGTTCGGTACCGCCTGGCACGCGGATCCGGAGCGCCTGCGCACCGAGGCGGTGGCCCTGCTCGTCCGTTTCGACGCGGTCGTGGTGGTCCCCGGCGGGGTGCTGGCCCGCCCGTTGATCGGCCGGTACCGCAGCACGGTCGCGCAGGTCAAACAGCGCACGCTCTTCTGAGACCGTCGAACGAAGGACGCACGTGGCACGCTTCGCACCCACCCGGGCCGGGATCATCAACCTGTGGGACTACCGGGACGAGGAGTTCCTGTTCGTCGACGGCTGGCTGGTGCTGCGCGGGCCGAACGGCTCCGGCAAGACGAAGGCCCTCGAGGTGCTGTTCCCGTTCGTGCTGGACGGGCGGATCGAGCCGCGCCGGCTGAACCCGTTCGCCGGCGAGGACCGGACGATGAAGTCGAACCTGCTCTACCGGGGGCAGGACTCCGCGTACGCGTACGTGTGGATGGAGTTCGGCGACGGCGCGTCGTTCGTGACGATCGGGATCGGGCTGCGGGCGCACCGGCACAACGACCGGGTGACCCGCTGGCACTTCGTCGCGGACGGCCGGGTCGGCGTGGACCTGTCGCTGCTGGACGCGGACGACCGGCCGGTGTCCCGCCGTGACCTGATCGACCGGCTCGGCGCGGAGGCGGTCCGCGACTCGGCCGAGGAGTACCGGCACCTGGTCGACGCGCGGCTGTTCCAGCTCGGCCCGGCCCGCTACGAGCAGCTGCTGGACCTGGTGCTGACGTTGCGCAAGCCGCAGCTGGCGAAGGATCTCAACCCGGTGGAGCTGTCCCGCACCCTGCAGCGGGGCCTGCGGCCGGTGGAGGACCAGCTGCTGGTCGAGGCGGCGCGCTCGTTCGACGACATGGAGGCGGTGGCCCGTACCCTCGAGGGGTTGATCGCGGCGGACGCCGCGACCGGCGCGTTCCTCGGGGTCTACGCCACCTACCTGCGGACCCACGCGCGCGCCGCCGCGGACGCGCTCACCGCACGCCGGGACGCGGCCGCGGAACGCCACGCGACCCTGGAAGCGGCCCGGCATGCGGCGGAGGGCGCGCAGCAGCGGGCCGGCGAGGCCACCGAGCGGCTGCGCGCCGCCGAGGGGGAACCCGGCCGGCTGCGCGCGCACCTGGAACGACTCAAGGGCTCGGCCGCCTACCGCTCGCACGAGCAGCTCGCCGACCTGGAGCGGCACGTCACCGACCTGGCGAAGGCCGCCCGCGACGCCGACGAGCTGGCCGACGGCGAACGGGCGACCGCCGGGAAACGACAGTCCGAATCGGTCAAGGCGGCGACAGCGGCGCAGGACGGCCGGGCCCGGACCGGGCGGATCGCCGCCGCCCTCGCGGCCGAGGCGGAGTCCGGCGGCCTCGACTGGCACACCGCGGACGCCGCGCCGGACGGGCTGGCCACCCGCCTGGCCGCCCGGTCCGAGACCCGCCGCGCCGACGTGCGGGCGGTGCGGGGGCTCGCGGATCGGCTCGCCGAGGCGGAGCGGGACCACGTGCGGTCCGCCGACGCGGACCGCGACGCCCGGGCCGCCGTGGACGACGCGATCACCGCGGAGCGGGGCGCGGCCGAGGCGCTGGGCGTGGCCCGGCGGGAAACCGCCGCCGCGGTGCGTGCCTGGGGCGTCCAGCACACCGCCCTGCTGACCGATCTGGACCTGCCACATCTGCCGGAGCAGCTGGCGGCGACGCTCACCGAACCGGACGCCGCCCCGGAACCGGCGCGCCCGGCCGGACCGGACGACAGCCGGACCGGCGACGCGATCTCGCTGCGCGATCTCTACACCGAGCAGGTCGCGGTCCCGGTCGCGGCGATCCGCGACGAGGTCGCCGCGCTCGGCGCCGAGGCAGACCGGCGAGGCCGCGAGCGGGACGAGGTGGCGGCGGAGCGGGCCGCGATCGCCGCCGAACACGACGACGCCCCGCCGGCCTCACCGACCCGGCCGGCACCGCGAACCGGCCGCTCCGGCGCGCCGTTCTGGCGGTTGGTCCGGTTCGCCGACGGCATTCCGGACGCCGAGGCAGCGGGCATCGAAGCCGCTCTGCACGCGGCGGGTCTGCTCGACGCCTGGGTTCACCCGGCGGACACGGACACCGAGACCGCGCTCGGCCGGGGCGCACAGGACGCATTCCTGCGCACGACCGGCGGGCAGCCCACACCTCCGGCCGGGGAAAAGGCCGCGGACCAGGCGGCGCCGCCGATCGGCGGCGCCACGCTCGCGACCGTGCTGGTCCCGGAGGATCAGGAGATGGTGCCGACCGCGCGGATCACCGAGATCCTGAGCGGGATCGCGCTCGGCGCGCTCACCGGGGCGTCCGGGGTGGCCGGTGACGGGCGCTGGGCGCAGGGCAGCGGCGTCGGCCGGTTCGTCAAGGACCGCTGCGAGTACATCGGCGCGACCGCCCGGGCCGCCCGGCGCGCGGCCCGGATCGCCGCCTGCGACGAGCGGATCGCCGACCTGGACACCGAGATCGCGCGGGTCGAGGCGGTCCGGCAGGCGCGGCGGGGCATGCTGGCCGAGGTCGCCGCCGCGGGCGCGGCGTTGCCGCCGCGCACCGCGATCCATCAGGCCGAGAGGCTGGTGGACCGGGCCGCGACACTGCTCCGGGTACGACGGGAAGCCGCGTCCGAGGCAGCCGGCCGCCTCGACAGCGCGGTCGCCGAGCAGGCGTCGGCCGGAGCCGCGCTGCGCCGGGCGGTCGCCGAACGATCACTCCCGGTCGACCGGGTCGAGCAGACCGCGGCGGCGCTGGACCGGTTCGACAGGTTCGGTCTCGAACTCACGCACGCCTACGAGACCGCGGAGCGGGCGGCCGTCCTCGCCGACGAGGCCGCCGAGCGCCACGCCGAGGCCGAGGAGCGGGCCGAGTCCGCCGCGCGGACCGCCCGGGAGAGCCGGCAGCGGCACGGCGAGAAGGACGAGGAGCTGCGCACCCTCGCGGCGGCGATCGGTGCCGAGGCGACCCAGATCCTGGCCGAGGTCAAGGACACCGAGCAGGCCGTGACGGTGGCCGAGTCCGCGCTGCGGGACGCCCAGGCCGCACAGAGCGTGGCGCTGCAGGAGAAGGCCGGCGCGACCGCCCGGGTGGAGCTCGGTGAGCAGGCCGTGGCGGAGGCGGCCGCGGAGACGGCACGGGAGGCGGTGCGGCTGCGCCCGTACGCTCAAGCTGATCTTCTGGGGCTGATGCGCTGCCCGCCGCACCTGCGGTGGCCCACCGCCGGCCTCGCGGATCTGGATCTTGACCCGGCGGTGGTGGCGCTGCACGAGGCGGTGCTGACCGCGACCCGCGAGCTGAGCCCGACCGAGTCCTCGCTGAAGCAGTCCGCGACCCGGCTGACCGGCGCGCTCACCGAGTTGCAGGCGCAGCTGCCGGCGGCCGGGCTCGACCACCGGCCGGAGTGGGACACCGACGAGGGCGTGATCGTGGTCCGGGTCGCCGACGAGCAGGGGATGACCCCGGTCGCGCACTTCGCGGAACGGATCGCGGGTGAACGCCGCGACCAGGAGCAGTTGCTGACCGAAGCGGAACAGCGGGTCTTCGAGGACGCACTGCTCGGTCAGCTGGCCGGGCAGATCCACCGCCGGACGATCGAGGCACGGGACCTGGTCGACGCGATGGACACCCAGATGCGGGCCCGGCGGATGTCGTCCGGGCTGACCGTCGGGGTCGGCTGGCGGCTCGCCGACGACCTCGACCCGGACCAGCGCGAGGTCTGCAAGCTGCTGGAACGGGACCCGGCGCGGCTCGGCCCGGCGCAGCTGACCATGCTGCGGCGGCACTTCGCGACCCGGATCAAGGCGGCCCGGGCGCAGGCGGCGGAGAAGCCGTACCGGGAGTTGCTGGCCGAGGTGCTCGACTACCGGCAGTGGCGGGTGTTCGCGTTCACCCTGCACCGCCCGGGTGGCACCACCGAGCCGCTGACCCGGGCCCGGCACAGCCAGCTCTCCGGTGGCGAGCAGTCGGTGTCGCTGCACCTGCCGCTGTTCGCCGCCGCGAACGCGCTGTTCGGCTCGGCCCGCCCGGACGCGCCGCGGCTGCTCGGGCTGGACGAGGCGTTCGCGGGCGTCGACGACAACGGCCGCGGCGAGCTGATGTCCCTCGCGAAGCAGTTCGACCTGGACCTGTTCATGACCGGGTACGACCTGTGGGCCACCCATCCCGCGGTGACCGGTTGCGCCCACTACGACCTGTCGCACTCCACTGTCGAGCACACCGTCTCCACGGTGCTGCTGGTCTGGGACGGCACGATGAACGTCGCCGACTTCGACGGTACCCTGGCCCGCGCGCTCGGCTCGCCGGAGACCCGCCGGGTGCCCGCCGATGCCTGACCCGGGCGCCGAACCGGGCTGGCAGCGGTTGCTCGCCGCGGCCCGGCGCAGCCTGGAACGCACCGGCGGCAGCCTGGCCGGCTCGGTCTCGCTCGCCGCGCCCGACGAGGCCGAACGCCGCGTCGTCATCGGGGTGACCGGGGTGCACCGGCCGGCCGGGGTCGCCCGGGTCACCGTGCGGCTCGCCGAACTGGACGCGTTCCTGCGCGCGGCACACGGCGCCGGCCTGGCCGAGACGGTCGGCCCGTTCCGGGACCGGCCGGGGGAACGCGCCCGCGAGGCGGTCGGCCGGGACGCGGCGCTGTCTCTCGCGGGGGAGAGCCGGCACGCCGCCCAGCCCTGGTATCTCGACTTCGTGGCATCGCTGCGCCGGGACGGCACGCTGACCCGGATCGTCCGGGCCGGACTGCCGCTGCCCGCCGTGGTGGCGGTACTGGACGCGCTGCCGGCAGCCGGCGAGCCGATGCCGGTCTTCGCCGAACGGGTGCTCGGCGACACCAAGGCCCTCACCGACGGCCCGGTACGCGGACTGGTGCTGCGCGCGCTGGCCGGCTGGCACCAGGTGCCGATCCCGGCCGGCGCGGAGCAGGAACGGGCGCTGTGGGAGCTGGCCGGGGTGGTGCCCGACGACCTGGCCAGTCAGGTGCTGGTGCTGAACCTGCCGGCCGGCGGCGGCCTGCTCGGCGAGTGGCTGACCGGGGCCGCGGCGGCGCACGTGCCGTTCCGGGTCACCCTGCACCAGTTGCGGCTGACACCGCCGGTGCTGGCCGTACCGGAGATCTTCGTCTGTGAGAACCCGGCGGTGCTGCGCGCGGTGACCGGGCGGGCCACCGCGCCGCTGGTCTGCACCGAGGGTGTGCCGTCGGCGGCGGTGCACCTGCTGCTCGGCGCCGCCGGGCCGGGCACGGTGATCCGCTGGCGCAACGACTTCGACTGGACCGGGGTGCGGCTGACCGGGTCGGCGCTGGCCCGGTACCCGTCGGCGATGCCGTGGCGGATGGGCGCCGCCGACTACGCGGGCGCCGCGGGTACGGGTCCGGGCCTGCTCGGCGCGGTCGCGGTGACACCGTGGGACCCCGCGCTGGGCGAGCTGATGACCCGGGAGGGCCGGTCGGTGATGGAGGAACGGCTGATCGACACGCTCGCGGACGACCTGTGCGGGCGCTCGCCCGGGGCGGTCGCGTAAATTCTGCGGGTGCCGGTTTCCGAGGCGTCCCGCGCGGCGCTCATCACCCACCTGACAGGCCTGTCCGCCCGGCAGCTCGCCGAGCTGACCGCGGTCCGGCCGGAACTCACCGCCGCCCCGGCGCCCCGCACCCCGGCGAAACGGGCCGAGCGGCTGCTGGACGGCGAGGCGATCGAGCTCACCTGCTCGGTGCTGACGTTGCCCGGGTTGCAGGTGGCCGAGGCCGTCACGGCGCTCGGCGACGGCTGGACGATGGACCGGCTGGCCGCGCTCCTCGGCGTACCGGAAAATGACGCGGCCTTGCGCACGACGGTCGCGCACCTGTCCGAGCGAACCCTGATCTGGCCGATCGGTGACGGTTTCGCCGCCGGGCATCTCGACGTGATGTGGCCGAACCCGCTCGGTCTCGGTGCCGGGGCCGCCGAGATGCTCAACGGGCTGGCCACCGCGCAGCTGCGGGAGATGGCGCAGGATCTCGGGGTGACCGCCGGGCGGTTGAAGGGCGACGTGGTGGCCGCGCTGACCGCGTGGTTGTCGATTCCGGACAACGTGCGGGGGGTGGTCGCGCACGCGCCGGCCGAGGTCCGCCGGCGGTTGCAGGACGTGGCACTGGAACCCGTGGACCTCTACACGTTCAACGGCTTCGCCTACGGCGGTGTCGTGCCGGCCCCGCCGTGGGCGACCCAGCGCGGCCTCATGGTCCAGGCCGGCTGGGGCAGCGGCGGCCGGATGCCCCGGGAGGTGGCGCTGGCCCTGCGTGGCGCCGACTACCACGCGCCGTTCGACGGCGAGGCGCCCGCGCTGCCGGCCGTCGCCGTCGCGGCGCAGGCGGTGGCCCGGGACGCGGCCGCCGCGGCCACCGAGACCCTGGCGGCGGTCACCGCCGTGCTGGAGACGATCAGCAAGGCGCCGGTCGCGACCCTCAAGACCGGCGGGCTGGGTGTCCGCGAGCTCCGCAGGATCGTCAAGGCGGCCGGGCACACCGAGGACCGCACCCGGCTCACCCTCGAACTGGCCGCGGCCGGCGGGCTGATCGCGGTGCAGGACACCGTCACGGTGTCCGAGGCCTATGACGACTACGCCACCATGGCGCCCGGCGGGCAACTGCTGGACGCCGTCGAGACGTGGCTGGAGATGCCGGCCTGCCCGCTCGCGCCGGGACGGCCCGGTGACCCGGCGGAACGCGCGATCTACTGGGACGCGAACGAGCACGCGCTCCTGACCGCGTTGCGGACGGCCCTGCTGCGGACGGTCGTGGCGATGGTGCCGGAGGGCCAGGCGGTCACCGCGGACGACATGGCCGGGCAGATCGCCTGGCGGCTCCCGGCGCTCGCCGAAGCGGCCGGGTACGACCTCGGCCGCTTCCTGACCGGGATCTGGCGCGAGGCCCACGCGATCGGGCTGCTGGCCCACGGCACGCCGACCGTGCTGTGCCGGCTCCTGCTGGCCGGCTCGGATGAGCCCGGCGACGAGACCGCCACGGCCCTCGAAGCCCAGGCCGACGCCATGGTCCCGGCCACCCGGGCCACCGCCCTGCTGCAGAACGACCTCACCGCGGTCGCCACCGGCACCCCGTCCGCGGCGCTGCTCGCGCTGCTCGACAGCGCCGCCGATCCGGAGTCCCGCAGCGGCGCCTGGACCTGGCGGTTCTCCCCGGCCAGCGTGCTGCGGGCGGTCGACGCCGGGATCGAGGGCGCGGACCTGCTGGCCCGGCTGCGCCAGGTCGCCGAGGGCGGCCGGTTCCCGCAGCCGCTGACCTACCTGATCGAGGACACCGTGCGGCGGCACGGCCGGGTCCAGGTACGCCCGGTGGCCTGCTGCCTGTGCAGCGACGACGAGCCGCTGCTCACCGAGATCCTGCACACCAAGTCGCTGCGCGCGCTCGCGCTGACCCGGCTCGCGCCGACCGTGCTGGCCAGCGCGAAACCGCAGGCCGAGACGCTGGCCGCGCTGCGGGCGGCCGGGTTCGCCCCGGCCGGGGTGCGCGCGGACGGCACCCCGGCGATCGAGCGCCTGCCCCGCCACCGGGCACCGGCGGTCTGATCAGACCGCTGGTGATCAGGCGGTGGCGGCGACCGGGCGCAGCCGGCGCCGGAGACCGCGGAACCACGCGGTGAGGGTCAGCCACACCACCCGCAGCAGGCTGGTGCCGTTGAGCAGCGTCTCCCCGGCACAGGCGGAGACCCGGTCGAGCACCAGCAGCGCCTGTGCCAGGTCCTCCGGGTCGTCCCGCAGGCGCCAGAGGATCTCGGCCTGCTCCCAGGCCAGGGCCCGGGTCGCGCGGACCAGGATGCTCTGGCTCCAGTCGTCCAGGTCGCCGACGCAGCGGTCGATCTCGAGCTGCCAGGCGGTGGCGAACCGGCGGCGCAGGATCGGGATCTGCTGGTAGAAGATCCGGTTCACCAGCAGGTAGTCCGGGTGCTGCGGACCGTCGCCGGGGAAGCCGAGGCGTTCCCAGGTGGCGATCACGGCGAGCGCCAGGTCGTGGTTGATGTGCGCGTTGACGCCGAGGACCGCGGCGTCCATCACGGTCATCGAGTCGTCGTGGGCGCGGCGGAACAGCACTTCCCAGGCGTCGGCCGGGTTCCGGCCGCTGACACCCCAGTCGCCGAGCGCCCGGAAGTAGAGCCGGGCGAACTCGACGTCGAGCGTCTCCAGCCACTCCGGGTCGGTGCACTCCGGCGTGGTCAGGCTGTCGGCGACCTTCTCGGTGATGGTCAGGTAGAGGGTGTTGAACGCCGCGACCCGATTGGTCCCGGGGCTCGGTGGCAGCGAATCAAGGATTTTTTGTACGACCCTGAGCCGCTCGATCACGCCGGCGATGTCGTCCGGCGCGTTCTCGACGGCGGTGAGCATCTCCTGCTGGGCCGGCGACCAGTCGTGCGCCGTGGTGGCCACGGCACGCGCCAGCCGCTTGCGGCCCTGGGCGAGCAGCTCGGCGCTGGACTCCGCCCGTACTCGATCGAATGTCACGTTCACCATGCTGACGCGCGTCCGACGTACGCGAAACATCCCCGCGCCGTCGGATCTCTGACGTATCAGCCCGCCTATCGGTTATTTCGGATAATTGCCCCGGTAGGCGGTTCTCGAATTGTCTCGTCCCTGGTGCGACGCCCCGCCGGACGGTTCGGGAAATGTCCATCCTTCGTTGCGCCCCTTTCCGGCTCGATCCAGGCCACCGGCCGCCGGATCTTCGGCCCGACCTGGCTTGGTTCAGTGCCCTTGCAAATATCGCGTGTCACTGTTGGCAGCGCCTGATCATGTCGGTCGAAATGGAGTACGTGCAGTGAATATCGAGACGGCGCTCAAGGAAGCGATGACCATCGAGGGCGCTATCGGCGTCGCTCTGGTGGACTACACCAGCGGGCTCACCCTGGGCGTGCTCGGCGGCGGCCCGACCATGGACATGAACATCGCGGCGGCCGGCAACACCGACGTGATCCGTGCCAAGGTACGCACCCTCGGGATGCTCGGGCTGCAGGACGGCATCGAGGACATCCTGATCACCCTGGACAGCCAGTACCACCTGATCCGCCTGTTGCAGAACAAGCGCAACGGCGAGTCGTTCTTCCTCTACCTGTCGCTGCGCAAGGACCGGGCCAACCTGGGGCTGGCCCGCCACCAGCTCCGCCGGATCGAAGCGGAACTCGACGTCTGATGCCCACCCAGGAGGATCTCGACGCCTCCGTCCTGGCTGAGCTCGCCACGCTGCGCCTGCAGGTGCCCGGCGTCGCGGGCTGCGTGGTGGCCGGTGTGGACGGCCTGCTCATGCTGTACGACACCACCATCGGCACGGAGCCGCACGACGTCGCCGCGCTGGCGGCCGGCGCGCACGGGATCAGCCGCACGACCGGTGCGGTTCTCGGGCAGGGCGGCTTCTCCGACGTCACCATCCACAACCAGAACGGCTACCTGACGGTCTACGCGATCGGGGACCTGGCCCTGCTGGTGGTGATCGGTGAGGGTGGTCTGAACATCGCCCGGCTGCACCTGGAAGCCCGCTCGGTGACCGCGAAGCTGTCCGGCATGCTGAAGATCCGGCCCGCGCACCACATGTGAAACGGCTTACGCCCTCTGATCCGGCTCCGGATCAGAGGGCGTCGTCGTGTGTCAGGACAACGTGACGAAACCGTCCACGTTGAGCCGGCTGGCGCGGTTCACGAACCGGACCGTGTGCGTGCCGGACCCCGACCAGGTCAGGGTGTAGACGACCGACCGGTTCCCGGCCGTCGCACTGGCCAGGTTGACGCTGCTGAACTTCGTGCCGTCGACGTAGACGTCCGCGACGCCGCTGGACTTGTCGCGGGTGCCGACCAGCCCGACCGAACGGCCGGTGAACGTGTAGGACACCGCCGCGTCCTTCGCCACCGTGGTCTGCTCACTGCCACCGAGCCGGGTGCTTCCGCTCGTCGTCGACCAGGCCCCGGTGTACGTGCCCCCGCGCACCTCGACCGCCGTGGTCGCCCACTCCCCCAGGACCTTGCCGGCGTGCCCGAGCTTGTCGGCGACCGCGAGATCCCAGCGGGTCCGTACGCCGGGCTTCGCCGTCGCCGCGAACTGCCGCGCCGCCGGTGCCAGGGTCGTCGCGCCGCTGCCGGTGCTCGCCGTGATCTTCTGCTGGGCGACGCCGTTCGGGTCGGTCAGGTCCCAGCGCACCGACACCGGCACCCCGCTCGCGCTGACCGTGCCCCCGGCCCGCAGGTACGCGGCCGGCACCGGGCTGCCCACCGGCGCGTTGCCGTCCGCCTTGATCGTGATCGCGGCGGTCCGGCTGGTGTTGCCGTACGGGTCGGCCGCGACCGCCTGCAGCTTGTGCGTCCCGTCCGGGATCGCCGCCGCCACCGACGTCGCGGTCCCCGGGGCGGTCGCCACCACCACGCCGTCGACAAGTACCGACACCGACGTGACAGCGGAGTCGTCGGTGACCCGGCTCCAGGTCACCGTGGCCTTCGCGGTGGTGATCGACGCATTGGCCTTCGGGGCGGTCAGCGCGAACGCGGACGGCGCCTTGGTGTCGACGACCTTGCTGATCGTCACCGGCAGCCCGGCTGCCGTCGCCGTGCCGGTCCGGATCGCCATGGTGCCGGCCGGATCGTTCCAGCCCTCGCCGGGCAGCAGCACCGGCACCGCCGGGTGGTACGACAGCAGCTGGTGGTCGTGGGCGTACTCGCTGGCCAGCCCGCTGTCCACGAAGCGGACGGCCAGCCCGGTGCCGGCCTTGGCCATGGGCTGGTCGAGGCGCCCGCCGGTGCGGTACTCGAGGAACCAGGTGCGGGTCCCGCTGGTCCAGGTGACCTGCCGCAGACCCTTGCCGCCGGAGAGTGGCGCGAGCACGACCTGCTTGCCCGCCGTCGCCGGCTGGGTGCCACCGGCGCCCAGCACCCCGAGCGCGTCGAGGTGCGCCGCGGTCAGCTCGCCGGCCGCCCGGTTGCCCATGATGTCCCACGGGTCGGCGTACCCCTCGACGGCACAGGTCGCGGAGAGCGGCACCGTCGTCTTGCGCGTGGCGTCGGCGTAGCAGTGGTAGCCGTCGCTGTGCCACAGGCCCAGGTTGTGACCGAGCTCGTGCCCGGCCACCTGGGTGGAGTCGTAGCCGTTGAGCCAGACGAAGCTGTCGCCGTACTGGCCGGCGCCGATGGTGCCGAGACCGGCCCAGGAGCAGGCGGCCAGCCGGGGGAACCAGACGACGACGTGGTGGAACCGGTCCTTCACGGTGGTGCCGGCGATCGCCCGGGCGGCCGTCTCGATCGCCTTGTGGTCGCAGCCGCTGATCGCCGTGCTCAGCCTGGTCACCGCGGTGACCTTGTCGACGGTGAACCGGATCGCGCCGCCGCTGACCGTGTCGTAGTACTTGTCGACCTGCTTGCCGAGCGCGGCGAAGTCCGGCACCGGCGCGAGCGCGGCCTGCCAGTGGACGGGGACGACGACCAGGTGGTGTGTCCCGGCCACCGACGTGGTCGCGGCGGTTCGCATCCGCCCGCCGACCTCGCTGACCGTCCCGTCCGCCGCCCGGTCCACGGTCACCGTCGCGCCGGAGGTGATCCCCTCCGCCAGGTCCGCCGGCACCGCGATCGCCGTCCCGGCGCTGGTCACCACCTCGGTGCGGGTGACGTCCGCGCCACCCGGGAACGCGTCGGCGACGGTGCGCTGCAGCACCCCGGTGAGCGTGGTCCCGGCCGGCGCGGCCTGCGCGACGGCGGGAGTGGCGCACAGCAGTGCGGCGGTGAACAACGCAACCGGTCGGATCATGCTCAGCCGGATCGGCCGCCCCCGCACTCACATGAGAACAACGAGGCCCCTGAGACCCCAAACCCCTTTTTGGTACGACCAGCGAGTCCCGTCCGCAGGCTACGAGCCGAGTCCCGCCCGTGAGGCGACGCGAGACCGCTGCCGCACCGGGCCGCAGCGCGCCCCCGGCCGGTGCCGCTCACCACGCGAGACCGCTGCCGCACCGGGCCGCCGCGCGCCTCCCGGCCTTGGCTGGTTCTCAGGGGTGCCTGCGCACCCCTGAGACACCCCCAGGAACCAGCCGGAACCCTGCGGCGCGCCTCGGTCCGGGTGGGCGCGGTCTCGCGGCGGCCTCATGGGCGGGACGCGGCTCGTAGCCTGCGGGCGGGACTCGGTATTCGTACCCAATGGGGTTTAGCGGCGGCGCAGGAACAGGAACAGCGAGCCGGCCACGACCAGGAGGCCGGCCAGGGCCGCGGCGGTGATCGTGAGGACCTGGCGCAGCCACGCGTCGGCTTTCGACTCGGGTTCGGCGGCCAGTGGTTCGGCGGTCGGGGTCGGGTCGCCGAGCGGGTTCGCGGTGACCGCGGGGACCTTCGCGGTGAGCGCTTTGACCAGGTCGAGGCGGCCGAAACCGTACTGGTCGTCCCGGCCCTTCGGGCCCGCGTCGGTGGCGGTGGAGATCAGCCGGTTGATCACGTCGGGGGCCTTGAGCTCCGGGTATCGGGACCGGATCAGGGCGGCGGCGCCGGCGACCATCGGGGCCGCGCCGCTGGTGCCGCCGGGCGCCAGCACGTAACCGCTCGCGCCCCGGTCCATCACGCCGAGGGTGATGATGTTGACGCTCGGCGCGGCGAGGGCCACCTCCGGGCCGTGTACCGAGCCGCTCCAGAACGTGCCCTTCTCGTCGTACCCGGACACCGCCAGCACGCCCGGGATCTTGGCCGGCGAGTCGACCCCGGTGGACAAGGCACTGTTGCCGGCCGCGGCGACCAGCACCACGTCGTGGTCCAGCGCGTACTGGATCGCGGCGCGCTCCTCGGGGGAGGTGATCCTGCCGCCGTACGACATGTTGATCACCTGGGCGCCGTGGTCGGTGGCCCAGCGGATGCTGTCCGGCGGGACGCTGCCGCTGTAGATGCCGCCGCTGCCCTTGCCGACCGTCACGGACACCGGCAGGATCTTCGCGCCGGGGGCGATGCCGAGCGCACCGTACTTCCGGCCGTTGGCGGCGATGATCCCGCTCACACTGGTGCCGTGCCCGCCGTGATCGGTCTTGCCGCCGTCGCCGGCCGGGTCGGCGGGCCAGTAACTCTTGCCCTCCAGCACCCGCCCGGCCAGGTCGGGATTCCGGGCGTCCACCCCCGAGTCGATCACGGCGACCACCACGCCCTTGCCCGTGGAGATCTTGTGCGCCTCGCGTACGTGCAGGTAGTCCAGGTACCACTGCCGTTCCTGAATGGACTCGGCGAGCGCCGGGGCGGCGGGCACGACCCCCGCGAGGAAACCCAGCAGGACCGCGCCCACCGCGGCCGTACCGCGCTCTGCCATCCGCCACCGGTTCACTCGCAGCCTCCCCAGGCACGTCCGCCGAATCGCAGGCACCCTACCGACTCCCGGCCGGCGCCGGTCACCCCCACCACGCCGGGCTCCGGCCCGCTACCCTCGCTGGGTGCCGAATCGTCCGCGAACCGCGCCCGCACACCCCCGCCGTACCGGCCGGACCGCCAGGCTGCTGACCGCGGTCCTGCTCGCGGCCGCGGTCCCGATGGTGGTGGCCGAGCCGGCGCTCGCCGCCACCTGCGGCCCGAAAGGCACCGCGGCGCCCACCACCGCGCCCTGGGCGCAGACCCGGCTGGCCCCGGACGCCGTCTGGCCGCTCACCCGCGGCCTGGGCACCACGGTCGCGGTCATCGACTCCGGCGTCGCCGCGGACCACCCGGCGCTCAAAGGCAAGGTGCGCAACGGCAAGGACTTCATCCAGCCCGCGCTCCTGGGCCGCTGCGACCAGGCGGGCCACGGGACGATGGTCGCCGGGATCATCGCGGGGCGGCAGACCGAGGGCTCGGCGTTCAGCGGCATCGCCCCGGACGCCCTGATCCTGCCGGTGCGGGTGCTGCAGACCACCGACAAGAACTTCGACCAGCAGCTGCCGTTCCGGATCGCGCAGGCTATCCGCTGGGCGGTCGACAACGGCGCCGACGTGATCAACCTGTCGCTGGAGACCGTGCCGACGCCCCAGCTGGCCGCGGCGGTGAACTACGCGATCGCCCACCGGGTGGTGGTGGTCGCCGCGGCCGGCAACCAGGAGAGCGGCACGCAGCGCAACCAGCCGGCGTACCCGGCCGGTTATCCGGTGGTGCTCGCCGTGGCCGGGGTCGACCAGCAGGACAAACACGTGGACACGTCGATCAGCGGTGACTACATCGACGTGGCCGCGCCCGGGCTGCAGATCACGGCGCCGGCGCCGGGTGGTGGCTTCACCAGCGAGGCCGAGGGCGGCACGAGCTTCGCTGCCGCGTACGTGTCCGGGGTGGCCGCGCTGGTCCGGTCGTACTACCCGGACATGCCGGTCGACGAGCTGCTGCACCGGATCGTGGCCACCGCGGACAACCCGCCGGAGGGCCTGACCCCGGAGGCCGGGGCCGGGGTGGTCAACCCGTACCGCGCGGTGACCAGCGTCCTCGGCGAGCGGGAGAACCTGCCGGCCGCGGCGCTGCCGAAACCGCAGAACGCGGACGACGCGATGGCCGGGGTGCGGACAGCCGCGGAGATCGCCGCGATCGTGGCGGTGGTGCTGGCGATCCTGATCCTGCTGGCGCGACCGATCGCGAGGCGCGGCAAGGAACGGGGCTGGCGGGCCGGTCCGTCCTAGTTCCCTGGCCGCTCGGCCTTCCCTGCTCGGCTTTCCCTGCTCGGCCTTCCTTGCGCCGCGCCGCTTTCCCTCGCGGCCTTTCCTGCGCTGCTGGATGCGTGGCGTGGCCTTCGTGAGCGGCGGGGTGGTCGGGGGTTGAACGGGACCCGGCCCGGCCGCGTCAGCGGGTCCGGGCCGGGGCCTTCGTCGTCAGGTCGTCGTCAGGTCGTCGTCAGCGGAGCACGCCGGGCGGGAGGTCGCCGCCGGTGCCCCAGACGTCCTCGTCCTCCTGCAGCCAGCTGTTGCGTTCCTGGCCGTCCTCGCCGTAGCCGGCGCCGCCGCGCGAACCCGGTGCTCCACCGGCACCCGCGCCGCCGCCGGCCCGCAGTGAGGAACCGGCCTTCGTGCCGCCCGCCTTGCCCGCGCCGCCCTTGCCGGCACCGGCGCCCGCGCCGCCGCCCATCATGCCCGGGGCAGCGCCGCTGACCGGCTTGCCCAGCGCGCCGCCGCCGGGGATCGCGCCGCCGCCGAAGCCACCGGCACCCGCGGCGCCGCCGCCGAGGCCGGCCGTGGAACCGAGACCGCTGGTGCTGCCGAGGCCGCCCAGTCCGGCGCTGCCGATACCGGCGCCGCCGCCCAGGCCACCACCGCCACCGCCGATGCCACCGCCGCCCGCGCCGGCCAGGCCGGTGCCGTAGTCGCCGGGGTCGGAGCCGGAACCGGGGTAGCTGCCGGAGCCGGTGCCGGGGTAGCTACCGGAACCGCCACCTGAGGACGGGTAGTCGCCGATGCCGCCGGTGGAGGGGTAGTCGCCGGAGCCACCGCCGGAGGGGTAGTTGCCGGAACCGCCGGTACCGACTCCGCCGCCTGAACCGATGTCGGAGGGGTTGAAGCCCTTTGAGCTGGGCATGCCGCCGGCGCCACCGCCCGCGCCGCCGCCGAAGCCGCCCGCGCCGCCGCCCGAGCCGCCGCCGCCCCCGAGATCGGGGGTGGTGTAGCCCTTGTCGAGACCGCCTCCGGTCTCAATGATCGGCTCAGGCATGTTCGCGGCTTGAGTCTGATACTGATTGTCGACTTGGTCGTAGATCTTCCGGGCCTCGGAGGTCTGGTCGAACATCCAGTCGTGCAGCTTCGCGCCCCACGATTGCGGCCCCCAGCTCAGGAAGCCCGGCTTCACCTTCACCTCGAACGTTCCTACGCCGAGAACGAGCCGACCGTCCCGGGCCGCCGCGATGTCGACCTGGGAGGCCAGCGGGATCGGCATCGCCGCCTGCGCTTCGTGGAGCCGGTCCGCGGCACCGCTCAGGCTGGCGACGATCCCGTCGTTCTTCTCGGCGTCCTCCACCAGGTATCCGGTGGTCTTGGCAAGGCCGTCGATGTGGGCCTTGAACGCCTCGTAGCCTTTGCCCTTCCAGGTGGCACCGAGGTCCTTGACGTTGGTCTCCAGGCTGGTCTGCACGTCCCGCAGGTGACCCAGCAGTTCCTGCCAGCCGAGCGAGGCGCTCCGCACATCACCGGGACGGCCGTCGACGACGACCTCCTGGACCATCTCTTCCCAGCTCTTGCTCATCGCTTCCTCCCCCGTGCTCAGGCCTGCGGGCGGCGGGCCGCGTCAGCGAAGATCTGCTGCATGTCGGTCGCGTTCAACGCGTTGCGTTCCTCGGCCCGGTCGTAGTTGTCCTTCACGTTCTGCAAGGCGGTCGCGGCCTCGTAGAGGTTCTTGGACAGTTGCTTGATCTGGGCTTCCGTGTTGCTGTAGAGCGTGGAATGGAGCCTGCTGAGCTCCTGCGCCCACGGGAACGTGCCCATCGGGCTCTTCCCACCCTCCGCGCCGCCCATCAGCTCCTTGATGTCGACCATCCCGAAGGACAGGTCGTGGAGCCACTTACCGGTGGCGTTCAGCCAGCTGATCGCGTCGTCGAGGGTGGCGGCGTCCCACTCGGTGTTGGCGCCAGCGTCCCCCGCGTCGGCCACCACGCCCGTGGGCACGCTCGAGGTGTAGACGTTGTCCATCTCCGAACCGAAGTGGCCGGGAAGGAAGATCCCTGGCATCGGCACCGGAACAGGCACCGGGATGCTCGACCCCGTCCGATCAGGGTCCGTGTACTCATCCGTCATCGGTCAGTCCTCCCCGTAGCGTGCGGTGTCTTTGTTACCGGTGGTCCGGGCCGGGGTTCGGCCCGGGCGGCGGTGCCTGCCCGGGTGCGCCCGGGGGATAGCCGGTCGGCGGGTAGTAACCCGGCTGCTGCGGCGGATAGCCCGGCTGGGCCGGGGGATAACCCGGCTGCTGCGGCGGATAGCCGGGCTGGGCCGGCGGGTAGTAACCCGGCTGCGGCGGGGCACCCTGCGGATAGCCGGGCGGCGCGCTGGGATAGCCGGGCGGGTAGGCGGATCGGAGCGCGGCCGCCCTGCGGCGGTTGCGGCGGGACCTGGCGACGAGCAGCCATCCGATCAGGACCACCACGGCGAGACACAGTCCGCCCTGGAGGACGGCCGCCTTCGGGTCTCCGACGGAGAACGCCACATCGGGGTCGCTGTCGCCCTTCTCCTCGCCCGTGGTCGCACCGGGACCGGCGGGCGCCGCCGCGCTCGTGCTGCCCACCAGCGGGTTCGCCTTCACCGATGGGACATCTGCGGTCAGGGCGGCGACAGGGTCGACCACACCGAAGCCATATTCCGCGTCGCGGCCCGACGCACCGCGGTCGTCGGCGGTACGGATAAGCCGGTTCACCACATTCGCGGCGTCCAGATCGGGATATTTCGCTCGGATCAGGGCGGCAACCCCGGACACGATCGCGGATGCCTCACTGGTGCCATCGCCCACCCGGTAGCCGTTCGATGTCAGCCCGCCTGGCGCCGCGGAGATGACCTGGACCGACGGGGCGGCGAGCACGACCTCTGGGCCGGTCGTGGCACCATCCCAGGCATTACCGGACTTCTCGATGCCGGCCACGGCGATCACACCCGGAATGTTGGCCGGTCGGGGCACCGTCCGGAAGCCTTCGTCAGTGTTGCCGGAGGCGGCCACCACGACGACGTTCTTCGACTGCGCGTACTGGATCGCACTGACCTGACTGTCGGTGCTGTCGGTGCCACCCATGGAAACGTTGATCACATCGGCACCGTGATCGGCGGCCCAGCGGATGCCATCGGCCACCTGGCGCGGGTCGTAGCGCTCACTCACCGACACGGGAAGAATCTTGGCTTTGGGCGCGATGCCCAGAACGTGCTGCGACCCGCCACCACGGCCCGCGATCACGCCGGCCATCGCGGTGCCGTGACCCTGGTCCCGATCGAGATCGCGGCGGCCGTCGGCGGCACCCTCGCTGGTCGTGCTGTGTCCGGAAAGGACCTGGCCGCGCAAGTCCGGGTGAGTGGCGTCGACACCACTGTCCACCACGGCGACCACGACACCCGCGCCCTGCGAGGTCTTGTGGGCGCTGGTGATCTTCAACGCGTCGAAATACCACTTCTGGTAGTCGGCGACCGTGTCGGCGTGTGCCACGCCCGGCCAGCTCAGGACCGACACGATCGCCGCCGCCAGTGCGGCCGCGGCCACCCTGGCCACCGGCCCCGTTCCCACCGTCAAACGCATCGCGCGTAGTCCCTTTCCTGAAGCCGACACACCCGCGGCTCCGGCCCCGGACCGAACCGGGAACGGAGCCGCGTGCGGAGGAGCTGGGATCAGCCCCAGAGTTTCGAGTTGCTCATCTCGGTCGAGACGTAGTTCTCGCGGGCGACGCCCACGGCTCCACCGATCTCGTTCAGGATCTGGTTGATGTCACGCACGGCCGCGTCCCACTGAGCCTGGTGCTGCTCGTAGGCTGCGCGGTCCTGACCATCCCAGACCAGCTTCGACAGCATCTGCCGGAGGGTGTCCAGCTTCTCGTCGATGGTCCGCGAGATCGACGTCATCTGCGCGTGCGAATTCTCGAGGACGGCGTAGTCGACCTTGATCATGCTCATCAGAAATCCACCCAGGTTCTCGTCGTCAGGCCTACGGGTTCAGCGCAGAGTGGAACTTGTCGAGCATCTGCTGCTGCTCTTCGTCGGTCACCTGGTGCGCGGTACCGGACTTGTCGAGCAGGTTCGCGATGTCGTCCAGCGCGGTCTGCAGCTTGGTGGTGTCTTCGTTCCACCGCTGCATCAGGCTCTGGAAGCCACTGGACGCCTGCCCCTGCCAAGCGATCGCCAGATCGTCGACTACACCCAACAGCTTCTTGAGCTCACCGTCGACCTCGCTGCGCGTGGTGCGGACGTCGTTCGCCGCGGAATGCAGTGTCGCGTGATCGACCTCGAACGGGGACGTCATGCTTCTCACCCCTTCGTCATCGTTAAGGCGGCGTGCTGCCGCGCCTCCCCCGCGGTAAGGCGCTGAGACCTAACCGTCGGACACTTTGCGCCATACCGTAACTGAGGTTTGCCACCCTCAGCAGCCCCGGGCAGCGGCGAACCCGGAAATCCTTCACGATTCCCGTCGATATCGGTCGCCATCTGTCCGATTTGAGTCATCACAATTCGCTCCACGCGGTCTGCACGACGCGATGTCCGTCACGCCGGCGCACCAGGGTGCCGCGGCCCGGCGGCTGCGGGCTGGGCCGCAGGTTGCCGAGCAGCTGACCCTCCTCGCGGTTGCCGGACATCAGCAGACCGGGGGTGTCCAGCTCCCGCATCCGCTGCAGGACCGGCTCGAACATGGCCCGCGCCGCGCCGCCGATCCGGCGGGTGACGATCAGGTGCAGTCCGATGTCCCGGGCCTGCGGCAGCAGGTCGATCAGGGCGCTGAGCGGGTTGTTGCCGGCCGATGCGACCAGGTCGTAGTCGTCGACCAGCAGGAACAGCTCCGGACCCTTCCACCAGTTGCGGGCCCGCAGCTGCTCCTGGGTGACGTCCGGTCCGGGCAGCCGCTTCTCCAGCGCCGACTTGATCGAACCGAGTCCCTTGCTGAACACCTGTGCCGACGGCGCGTAGTCGAGCAGGTGCGACTCGTCGAACGCGCCGAGCAGCCCGCGCCGGTAGTCGGCGACCACCAGCAGCGCCTCCTCACGGGTGTACCGCTGCGAGATGGACCGGCCGATCAGGCGCAGCAGGTTCGTCTTGCCACATTCCGCGTCACCGAAAATGATCAGATGCGGCTCGGTGGCGAAATCGAGCATGACCGGGGCCAACGCGGCCTCGTCGACGCCGAGCCCGATGCCCGGCGCGGCCGGGTCGATCAGCCGGGCCAGTTCGGCGACCGGCAGCTCGCGCGGCAGCAGCCGGACCTTCGGCGCGGGTTCGCCGGGCCAGGCCGCGGCGATCCGCTTGACCATGTCGCCGGTGGCGTCGCCCAGGTCCTCGATGTCGTGCCGTCCGTCCAGACGCGACACCGCGGCGAGCATGTGCAGCTTGTCCCGGGTCAGACCGCGACCCGGCGACTTCTGCGGCACGTTCGCGGCCGACCGGCGGTCGATCTCCGACTCGCCCGGTTCGCCGAGCCGCAGCTCCAACCGGGTGCTCAGCAGGTCCCGCATGTTGATCCGGATCTCCGCCCAGCGGGCCGCGGTGATCACCACGTGCACACCGAACCCGAGCCCGCGGCCGGCCAGCAGGGTGATCGCCTGCTCCAGCTCCTCGTACTCCTGGCGCAGCGTGTTCCAGCCGTCCACGACCAGGAAGACGTCGCCGAACGGGTCGTCGCGGAACTCGCCCGCGGCACGCCGCCGGCGGTATCCGGACATCGACTCGACACCGTTCTCGGCGAAGTGCACCTCGCGCTGGTCGAGCAGCGCGGTGACCTCGGCGACGGTCCGGCGGACCCCCTCGACGTCCCGGCGGCGCGCCACCCCGGACAGGTGCGGCAGGCCGTCCAGGCTGGCCAGCGCGCCACCACCGAAGTCGAGGCAGAAGAACTGCACCTCACGCGGGGTGTGGGTGAGCGCCATCGAGGACAGCATGGACCGCAGCAGCGTGCTCTTGCCGGACAGCGGAGCTCCGACGATCACCACGTTGCCGCCGGCGCCGTCGAGCTCGACCATCATCGGGTCGCGGCGCTGTTCGTACGGCCGGTCCACCACGCCGACCGGCACGTGCAGCCGGCCACGACCGGCCCAGCCCGCCGTGGTCAGCCCGAACACCGGGTCGACCACCAGGGGCGGGAGGATCTCGTCGAGGCTCGGCGGCTCGCCCAGCGGCGGCAGCCAGACCTGGTGTGCCGGGCTGCCGTGCCCGCGGAGCCGGTCGACCATCACGTCGAGCATGCTCAGCTGCTTGCCGGAGGCCTCCTGCTCGGACTCCGGCGCGGTGATCTGCTCGCCGATCGGTTCCGGCACCGGTACGAAGTCGATGCCGTACGGCACCACCTGCCGCTGCACCACCGCCTGCGAGCGCGTGGCGCGGCCGGCCTGGCGGTAGTCGCCGGACACGTACGCGCCACGGAACCGCAGCATGGTCTGGGTGTCGGTCTTGAGGTAGCCGTGCCCGGGTGCGTTCGGCAGCTCGTACGCGTCCGGCACCCCGAGCACGATCCGGCTCTCCACCGCGGAGAACGTGCGCAGACCGATCCGGTACGACAGGTGCGTGTCCAGCCCGCGCAGCTTGCCCTCCTCCAGCCGCTGACTGGCCAGCAGCAGGTGGACGCCGAGCGAGCGGCCCAACCGGCCGATCATCACGAACAGCTCGATGAAGTCCGGCTTCTTCTCCAGCAGCTCGCTGAACTCGTCACAGATGATCAGCAGGCTGGGCATCGGCTCGAGCGGCTCGCCGTCCTGGCGCGCCTTCTCGTACTCGAAACGGGAGACGTAGTTGCCGGCGGCGCGCAACAGCTCCTGGCGCCGCACCATCTCGCCGGCCAGCGAGTCCTTCATCCGGTCGACGAGCGGCAGCTCGTTCTCCAGGTTGGTGATCATGGCGCTGGTGTGCGGCAGCACGTCCAGCGACGCGAACGTCGCGCCGCCCTTGAAGTCGACGAGGACGAAGTTCAGTTCCTCGGACGAGTGGGTGACCGCGAGCGCGCCGACGATCGTGCGCAGCAGCTCGCTCTTGCCGGAGCCGGTGGCGCCGATGATCAGGCCGTGCGGGCCCATGCCCTCGTGCGCCGACTCCTTGAAGTCCAGCTCGATGACGCTGCCGTCCGGTCCGACGCCGAGCGGGATCCGCAGCCGTTCCCGGTGCGGGCGGACCCGCCAGGTGAGCCGCGGGTCCACCGCGCCGGCGTCGCCGACGCCGAGCAGGTCGGGCAGCTCCATGCTGCGCGCCAGCGGCTCGTCGGTGACCGCCGGGGCGGACAGCCGGAACGGTGCGATCTGCCGGGCCAGCGCCTCGACCTGCGGGACGGAGAGCCGGTCCGGGCGGCCGAGCGGGGTGCTCGCGGCGCCCCGGTCGATGCCGACGCTCTCGGCGCCGACGTCCAGGCACAGCAGCCACCGGCCGGCGTCGCGGGGCACCGCCCCGGAGAGGTCCAGCACGGTGGTGCCGAGCAGACCGGAGCCGAGCAGCTGGCAGGTCGGCGTCACCTCACCGCCGTCGAGCACCACGAGCACGTGCGGCGCGGTGGTCAGCGGGCGCGCGTCCGCGCTGTGCCGGGGGCGGCTGCCGAGGTCCTCGCCCAGGGCGGCCTCCGCCTCGGCGAGAGTGCTGAAGACCATCCGCCGGCCGCCGGCCGCATCGGTACGCCGGGTGTTCTGTGCGTGCGGCAGCCACTTCACCCAGTCCCACACCGGCTGCCGGTCGGCCGCCGCGACCACGACGACCAGCAGGTCGTCCGGCGCGTGGAAGGTGACCAGCTGGCCGAGCAGGGCACGGGCCATGTCCAGGACCGGGTCGCGCTCGCCGCGCAGCACGATCCGGCTGAACGCGCGCACCGACAGCGCGATCGGCAGTCCGGGGATGCTGGACTGGGCCCGGACGAACCGCCGCAGCGCGACGGCCGTCATCGGCTCCAGGTCCTCGACCGGCTTGGTCTCCGGCGGGACGATCTGGATCGCCAGCCGCTGCGAGCCGACCGCGACCCGCACCTCGCCGAAGTCGTCCTCGGTGATCCGGCGCTCCCACAGCCGCCGGGACGCGGCGATCGACCACAGCGCGTCCGGCTCGGGGTGCTTCCAGGTGGTCGCGGAGCGCTGCTGCGCGGCCGCGCGACGGGCCCGCTTGCGCATCTGGGCCAGGTACCGCATGTAGTCGCGGCGTTCGGCGTTCAGCTCCGCCTTGGAGTCGTTGTTGCCGCCACCCATGGTGCCGACCGCCATGCCGAGCATCGAGACGCCCATCAGGCCGCCCGCCACCCACATCATGGTGCCGCCGCCCTTGCCGGCGTACAGGAACGCCATCGCGCCGACGCCGCAGATCATCGGCAGCACCATCAGCATCTGCCCCATGCTGCGGGGAAGCGCCTCGGGAATTTCGGGCGGCGACTCCAACAGCAGTTCGCCGCGTGGCATTTGCGGGCCCATGCGCCTGGGCGGGCGTCGGAACAGCACCGTACTCACGACGGGTCACCTCCCCCGGATGTCCGTCTGCCGGCTGACGCCGATCTCTTTGGGTGGGCATCGTACGCGCACGACATCATAGGTACGCTGCACCGGTCGTGTGCGTGCCCCATCGATGGACGTGGTCGGTGAGGGCGACGGGCACCGGACATACGCGACATCAACCGGCACGGGGGGCGAATGTGACGAGCAGCATCGTGGGGGGTCTCACCCGGGTCACCATCGTCGCGCCACGGACCAGGATGGATCTGGCGCTGCCGGCCGACGTGCCGATGGCCGACCTGCTTCCGATCCTGCTGTGGCACGCCGGGGAGGACCTCGCCGACGAGGGCGCCAAGAACGGCGGATGGTCGCTGAACCGGCTCGGCCAGTCGCCGCTGGACTCCAGCCGGACATCGATGGAACTCGAGATCCGCGACGGTGAGGTGCTCTACTTCACCCCGCGCAACGCGGCCGCGCCCGAGGTCCTCTTCGACGACGTGGTGGACGCCGTGGCGACCGGCACCCAGAACCGCTCGGGCCGCTGGGAGGTCAAGCACACCCGGCGGTTCGCCGTGGTGTTCGCGGCGACGATGGCCCTGGCCGGCGCGGTGGCCGTGCTGTTCTCCGGCCCGCCGCAGCTGCCCGGCGGGCTGGTCGGGCTGTGCGCCGCGATCGCCCTGCTGGCCACCGCGGCCGTGCTGTCCCGGGCGGCCGGGCACACCACCGCGGCCACCCTGGTCGCGGTCGCCGGGCTCGGGTACGCAGCGGTCGGCGGCCTGCTGGTGCTGGGCGGTGACCGCAAGCTCGGCGAGCTGGCCGCGCCGCACGTGCTGCTCTCCGCGGTGACCCTGCTGGTGGCCGCGGCGGCCGCCACCGTGGCGGTCGGCGCATCCGGGCCGTTGTTCCTGGGCACCATGGGCGTGGCCGGGGCGCTGGCTCTGGGCACCGGCGTCTGCCTGGCGTTCGGGGTGGCCCCCGGTGCGGGCGCCGCGGTCGCGGCCGCGCTGGCGTTCGCCGTCGTGCCGTCGCTGCCGCTGCTGGCGTACCGGCTGGCCCGGCTGCCTATCCCGTCGGTGCCGACCGGCCCGGACGACCTCAAGACCGACGACGACTTCGTCGACGGCGCCCGGATCCTGATGCTCAGCGACCGCGCCGACCGGTTCCTGACCGGCCTGATCGCGACCGTGGCGACCATCATCTGCGGCGCGTCGCTGGTGCTGGTCCTCGACGGCGACGCGCCGAACCTGGCGCTGTGCGCGGTGTTCGCGCTGCTCCTGCTTCTGCGGGCCCGCCCGCTGCTGACGCAGGCCCAGCGGCTGCCGATGCTGGGCGCCGGCAGCCTGGCGCTGGCCCTGGCCGCGTACGGGCTGTACCACCAGGGCGGACCGGCGCTGCGGCTGACCGCGGTGACCGGTGGCCTGGTGGTGGCGGCCGCGATCAGCCTGGTCTACGGCACCGCGGTGGCCGGCCGGCGGATCTCCCCGGTCTGGGGACGGCTGCTCGACCTCGCCGAGATCCTGCTGATCGTCGCCGTCGTGCCGCTGGCCGCCTGGGTCTGCGGCCTGTACGGCTGGATCACCACGGTCAAGTCGTGAACCCGGGGCCCCCGGTGACGGGGGCCCCGCCTCACGTGGTCAGGCCCAGGTGCTGGCGCTCGGTGGCGGTCGGCGTCAGCCACACGTAGCTGGCCGCGTCCGCCTGCACCACGCCGACCATGTCCGGGTTCAGCACCGCGAGCGGGTCCACTGCTCGTACCGGAAGCCGGAGGCTGGAGACCGCGACCGAGACCTCCTCCGCCGTCAGGCGGGAAAAGACGTAGGCGTCGGCGTCGGCGACCGTCCGGGCGTTGCTCACACTCAGGTCCGGCAGCAGGGTCAGCCGAGTGTGCCACGGCTGCTCCGGTGTGGTCACCGACAGCGCGGCGGACCCGAGGTCCAGCACGATCAGGGCCGGCTGGGTGGCGTCGGACGGGATCGGCGGGACCACGTTGCCCTCGGTCATCAGCCACAGCCGGTCGGACCGGCCGGTGGCCCACTCGCCGAGGCCCTGCCAGTGCGCGGGTGACTCGGTGCGCACCACCACCCGGGCGCCCATGGCGAGTGCCCGGAAGACCAGCAGCCGGCCCAGCGCCAGCTTGCCGATCAGCGCGATCCGGGTCCGCTCGGGCCGGAACATCGGCACCGTCGCGACGCTGCCGTCCTGCACCCGGCCCAGGACCAGCCCGGTCGGACCGGCCGGCAACGGCTGCACGGCCGGCGACGCGGGGTCGGCGGCGTGCCGCAGCATCAGGGTGTTGTCGCTCACTTCGTCGGCCTCCCGGTCGTCAGGCGCGTGCAGGGTCTCACAGCGGGCCGGCCGCGGTCGGTGCGGCCGCGTAGACGCCCACGGCCTGCTGCCCGTCGAGGCGCTGCATGCTCACCCCGGCCTGGTCTGCCTGGGCCCGCACCCAGGTGCCGACCTCCTCGAGGCCGTCCGGCGCCGCGGCGACCCGCAGCACGCCGCTGAGCGTCAGCGCGCCCTCGGCGGCCGGCGCCATCCGCACCGCGACGGTGGTCGAGGTGACCGGGCCCTGTGCGGTCTCCTGCAGCAGCCCGCTGAGCGAGCGCGGCGGGATGCCGGTCAGCGCGAAGACCAGGTGCCCGGCCTCGCCGCTGACCCAGCGGGCCCACTCCTCCCGGGGCGGGGTCGGCGATCCGGTCAGGCCGGCCGCGGTGGCGATCGCGGCGGTCAGCTGGTCGGCGTCGAGGATGCGATATGTCACATCGCCGCCGCGCAGGGCCTTGCCGACCCGGCCGGCGAAAGCGGTGAGCGCGCGGTGCACGCCGTCGATCCCGCCACCGCGCGCGGCCGACGCGGTCCGCGCGTCGCGCGGATCGAGCCGGATCACCACCCAGATCTGCCGGCTGGCCGGCACCGCCTCACCGTTGAGCAGCTCCAGGTACGACTGCACGGCCGGCGCCGACCGGTGCAGCAGCGCGCTGGGACCGGGCACGGTGTGCACCACGATCTGGATCGCGGAGGCCGGGTTGCCGCTGGTGGTGACGGCGGCCAGCCGTTCCAGCACCGGGATCGGCAGGGCGTGCGGCTGCTGCCGGGGCAGCGTCACGGCCAGCGCCACGAAGAAGCCGTCGCCGTCCTGGCCGATGCCGACCTGGTTGCCGCGGTCGGTGATCTGGGCGATCCGCAGATCCGGCGCCAGGGCCGCGAGAGCCGCCGGGAGCGCACCGGTACGGGTCTGCGCGGCCGCCGCCGCCGACCGCCGGGCGCGACGCTTGAACCGCCGGTTGACCAGCAGGTGCTCGAACCACCACCGGCCCTGACGGCGGCCGAAGCCGGCGATCAGCACCAGTGCCGCGGCGCCGCCGACCACGCCGACGATCCACATCGGCTGGTGCAGGCTCAGCGCCACCGCGAGGGCCGCGATCTCGACCGCGATCACCTGTCCGACGTGCAGGCCGGCGATGCGCCCTGTCCGCCGTCGAGCCGGGGACACCGGTCCTCCGGCCGCGACCGGCTCGCTCCCCCGGGGCGGTTGCGCCTGGGTAATCGTCATCCCCCGCGTTCTCCTTCTCGACCGTGCCCCGCTGTCCGGGCCAAGCGTGTGTCACACGCCGCCCGGCGGACCCTTATCGTAGGGAAGCTCCGCGGAGCCGGTAGGGCCGCGGCGGGGGTGCTTCCGGACTTTCTCCGGGTGTATTGGCGGATTCGGCTCGGAGGTGACCGTGCGCACGCGGCGGGAGCAGGTTCAGGCGTACCGGTTCGTGACGCGGCGGATCGTATCCGCCATGTTGTCCGGGGAACCGGAGAGTAACGAGCTACCCATGCGCCGGCTCGGCATGGCGCTGTTCGCCAGCGCCATGGTCGGCGCGATCGTGCTGGCCGGGCTCGGCGTCTACGGTCTGGTGACCGGGAAGCAGAGCGGGCTGTCCGACCAGGCACTGGTCATCGAGAAGGAGACCGGTGCGAAGTACGTCTATCTGAACGGCAAGCTGTACCCGGCGCTGAACTACACGTCGGCGCGGCTGGTGCTGGACTCGGAGGCGCCGGACGTCCGCACCATGTCGCAGAAGTCGTTGCAGGGCCTGCCCCGGGGTCTCCCGGTGGGCATCGCCGGCGCGCCCGACGCGCTGCCGGCGGCCGGCAACCTGCTCGGCCTGCCCTGGCAGGTGTGCCAGGCGGCCAGCGAGACGACCGCCGGCGGCTCGGTCTCACGCGCCGTGATCGGGCGCGAGCTGCCCGGCGCGGCGCCGCTCGGCGAGCGGGGCCTGCTGGTCAGCTCCGGTGACGCGACCTATCTGGTGTGGCACAACACCCGCCTGCGGATCGCCAGCACCGCGGTGATGGCGGCGCTCGGCCTGACCTCGGCCACCCCGGTCGAGGTGGACGAACCGCTGATCAACGCGATCGCCGCCGGCCCCGACCTGGAGCCGCTGGCGCTGCCCGGCAAGGGGCTGCCCAGCTCCAAGCCGATCGGTGGCGCGTCGGCGCTGGTCGGCGACCTCTTCCAGTCCGCCGGGCAGTACTACGTGCTGACCCGTACCGGTCTGGTCACGATCGGCGAGGTGAGCGCCCGGCTGGCGCTGGCCGGTGGCGGCAGCCCCCGGCAGATCACCCCGGACCAGGTCGGTGGCGCACTGGTGCGGGAGAGCGTCGAGCCGGCGGGCATGCCGCCGGCGATGCCGGCGCTGAACAACCTGCCGGCGCCGGTGGCGGTCTGTGTCGCGGACCGGGACACCGCCGGCCGGATGCCGCTGACCACCACGGTCGAGGTCTTCAAGACGCTGCCCCCGGATCTGCAGACCGCCACCGCCGACGCGGTGGCCGGCCAGCAGGGCGCCCGCGACCAGGTGCAGACCGTCGACCAGGTGGTGATGACCGGTGGCCGGGCCGCCGTGGTGCGCGCGATCGCGGGCAGCGGTGAGTCCTCGGGCACCGCGGTCTACCTGGTGGCCGGCGGGGTGCGGTACCCGTTCGGCGAGCGCAACGGCGACGCGCGCAAGGCGCTCGGGTACGGCGGGGTGACGCCGACGCCGGTGCCCGCCGCGATGCTGACGCTGGTGCCGACCGGGCCCACGTTGGACATCGCCGCCGCCAAGGCGTTCGCCACGACACAGGCCGCTCCGGCGGCATCGACCGGATCATGAGGAATGTCCTGACAAATAGCGACAGGTCTATAGGCGGTCGCTTCGCTGGCCGGGATCCATTAATCTGACGTCTGCACAGCGAACGACAGTAGATCGCCGATGCGGTCGCGCAGATCGAACGGGGATGACGCGATGACCGACCAACGCACCACGGTGGATGTCCTCTCGTTGGAGGATTTCCACGACACACTCACCGCCCGGCTGGCCGAGGCCGAGTTCGTGCTGCGCCAGCTCGACAACGAGCTGGCGTGCCGGCCACCGCAGCTGGGCGAGTTCGCCGACGCGAACGCCGGCGCCAAGCGGTACAACGAGTTGCTGCAGGAGCACCGTTCCCGGGCGCTGAGCCTGCGGGCGGCGATCGTGGCCGCCAAGGAGGCGACCACCACGATCATCGCGAACTACAGCACCACGGAGGCGCGCAACCGCGCCAACGCCGAGGCCATCGGCTCGGCCCTCACCGGTGTCTACACGGCCCTGGAGGGCGAGTAATGGCTGACGAGTTCTACGCCAAGTACGAGGGCGTGAGCCACGAGAAGTTGTACAACGACCTCAAGGCCGGCGACCCGGGCCAGATCGACGGCCTGGCCGCCAAGTGGTCGGCGATGACGAGCACACTGGCCGACCTGGCCCGGGCCCTCGACACCGATCTGGGCAAGCTCTCCGGGTCGTGGGACAGCACCGGTGGCGCCGAGTTCAAGCAGCGGCTGTCGCTGGTGTCCGGGCACGCCCAGACGCTGAGCGAGGAGTACCAGCGGTTCGGCACCGGGCTCACCGAGCAGGCCGCCGTGCTGCGCTCGGCACAGGCCAAGGCCGAGGACCCGGCGGAGACCGACGACAACGACAAGGCGATCTCCGGGGCGTTCAAGGGCGGCCTGGTCGGTGGCGCGCCCGGCGCGCTGATCGGCAGCATCTACGGTCGTCAGCAGGACAAGGCCGAGCAGGACAAGGCGCACAACCGCATGATCGAGCTGGTCGCGGGCCTGGCGGCGTCCTACCAGACGGCCGAGGGCTCGACGTGGGCGCCGCCGCTGAAGCCGGTCGACCCGGGCCTGCCGCGCAGCATCAACGACGACGGCTACAAGGCGACGTCGGTCGGCACGTCCGCCGCGGTCAGCAGCGCCGGGTCCACCGGGCTCGGCGGGCTGAAGTCCGAGCGCACCATCGCCACGCCGACGCACGCCTCGACCGGGCCGGACATCGGCACCGGTGGCGGCGGTGACCACGCGACGACCTCACCCACCCTGGGTGTCGGCGACGAGCCGCCCGGCACCGGCCTGGCCGGCGCCGGTGGTGGCGGCGGCACGACCGGTCCGGGCACCAGCCCGGGTCTGATCACGGCCGGCGGTGGCTCCTCGCTGACCGGTGGCAGCGGCAACGGCTGGCTCGCGGCCGGTGGCGGGCTCGCGCTCGCCGCCGGTCTGGTCGGTGGCGCCGCGCTGCTCACCAACGGCTCCTCGGGCGCCGGTGTGCAGGGCGCCAACCCGCCCGGCGGCCGGTCGATGTCGGCCGGTGGCAGTGGCGGCGGGCGTGGCGGCGAGACTGCTCGCGCGTCGTCGTCCGGCGGTCACGGCGCCGGCAACGGGCCCGGTGCCGGTCGCGGGACGGCCGGTGACCTGGGTGTCCGGGACGGCTTGCACGGCAAGGGCGGCCAGGCCGCGGGCAACGCCGCCGGGCGTGGCGCGGGCCGGGGCGACGAGGACGAGGCCGACGAGCGCACCACCTGGCTGACCGAGGACGAGATGGTGTGGGGTGGCAGCAACGCCGCTCCCCCGGTTCTGGGCGGCTGACCAGGCTGTTCGTACGGTAAAAGGCTCGTCCGCATCTGCTGCGGGCGAGCCTTTTCCGGTCAGAGCGACAGCAGCTCGGACACCTGCGGCGAGTAGGTGTCGTAGAGGACCAGGGCGGCCGCACCGATCACGGCGGCACCCGGGCCGAGCGGCGACAGTTCCACCTTCACCGTACGAATACGACGGGCCAGCGTGCGGGTCGCCAGCGCCCGTTCCGCCGCGCTCCGGAACCGGTCCTCGATGTGCCGCAGGCCGTGCCCGCCGAGCACGAACAGGTCCACGTCGACCACGTTAGCGACGTTGACCACCGCGGTGGCCAGCCGCTCGGCGGCCGCCTCGATGATCTCCACGGCCAGTGGCTCGCCGTCGGCCGCGGCCAGGCGCAGCGCGTCGTAGTCCACCGAGGCCGGGTCGTCCTCGAACAGCTTCGCGAGCCGGGATTTCCGGCCGGCCCCCGCGGCCAGCCGGCGCCGGGTCTCGCCGACCAGGGCGGCCGGGCTGATCAGGCTCTCCAGGCAGCCCCGGTTGCCGCAGTAGCAGGGCGGACCGACCTCCTGCACCGAGGTGTGCCCGAACTCGGCGGCGTTCATCGATCCACCGCGGTAGATCTGGTGGCTGAGGATGAGGCCGCCACCGATGCCGGCGCCGAAGAAGAAGTACGCGAAGTTGCCCACCCCGCGCCCGGCGCCCGCCCAGCGTTCGCCGATCGCCGCCGCGGTCGCGTCGTTGTCCAGGGTGACCGGCATGCCGGTCGCCTCGACCAGCATCTTCTTCAGCGGCACCCGGCCCCAGGTGGGCAGCAGCGGGGGCACCACCAGGATGCCCAGGGACTGGTCGATCGGTCCCGGGGTGGCCAGGCCCAGGCCGAGCACCTGGTCGCGCCGCAGGCCGGCCGCGGCGAGCACCTCGCCGACGATCTCGGCCACCGCCTCGGTGATCCGTTCCGGGTCGGCGTCCGGCGGGGTGGGCCGCTGCATGGTGACCAGTGGCTGGCCCAGCAGGTCGACCACCACGCAGGTGATCTGGACCGGGTCGAAGTGCACACCGACCGCGAGACCGGCGGCCGCGTTGATCCGCAGCCGGGTCCGGGGTTTGCCGCCGGAGGACGACTCGGCGCCGTCCTCCCGGACTATGCCGTCACCGATGAGCCGGCGGACGATACTGGACACGGTCTGCGGGGTGAGACCGGTGAGCTGGGCGATCTCCACACGGCTTATGCCGTCGGCGTGCTGGATCTGGTCGAGTACGACCGCTTGGTTGTACTGACCGACCTTTGGAAGATTCGTCCCTGTTCGTCGCACGCGCGAGCCTCCATCGAGCTGTTACCAACATGATGCCGCCTCGCGTTGACTTAGTAAAACAATTGGATTTACAGTCCCGGCACAAGAAAGTTTCCGTCTCGAAAAGACGGGGCCAGGCTCGAGTAGAGCTACCCCGGCTGCTTCGACAGCTGCACGAGCCCAGCCGCCCCCGGGCGGATGACGGTCTTCGTCTGGCACCCCTGGAGGCGAACATGGGCGGCGCTCCGCCGTTGCTGGAGATGCGAGGCATCACCAAGGAGTTCCCCGGCGTCAAGGCGCTGTCGAACGTCAACCTGGTGGTCGGCTCCGGCGAAATCCACGCGATCTGCGGGGAGAACGGTGCTGGGAAGTCGACGCTGATGAAGGTGCTCAGCGGCGTCTACCCGTACGGCTCCTACAGCGGATCGATCCTGTACCAGGGTGCGGAGACCAAGTTCTCCGACATCCGGGCCAGCGAGAACGCCGGCATCGTGATCATTCACCAGGAGCTCGCGCTGGTGCCCGGCATGTCCATCACCGAGAACATCTTCCTCGGCAACGAGCCGCGCCGGTTCGGCCGGATCGACTGGCAGGCCGCGAACCGTCAGGCCCTCGAGCTGATGGCCCGGGTCGGGCTCAGCGAGGACCCGGACACCCTGATCAAGGACATCGGCGTCGGCAAGCAGCAGCTCGTCGAGATCGCCAAGGCGTTCGCCAAGGACGTCAAGCTCCTCATCCTGGACGAGCCGACCGCCGCGCTGAACGAGAACGACTCGCAGCACCTGCTGGACCTGCTGCGCGGGTTCCGGTCGCGCGGCATCACCTCGATCATGATCTCGCACAAGCTGAACGAGATCGAGGCGGTCGCCGACTCGATCACGATCCTGCGCGACGGCAAGTCGATCGAGACGATCGACGTCAAGGGCGAGGGCGCCGACGAGGACCGGATCGTGCGCGGCATGGTCGGCCGTGACCTCAACAGCCGGTTCCCCGACCACGAGCCGAAGATCGGCGAGGTGTTCTTCGAGGTCCGCGACTGGACGGTCCGGCACCCGATCTCCGCCGACCGGCTGGTCTGCAAGAACTCGAACTTCACCGTGCGGCGCGGCGAGATCGTCGGCTTCGCCGGTCTGATGGGCGCCGGCCGCACCGAGCTGGCGATGAGCATCTTCGGCCGGTCCTACGGCGTCTTCCTCGATGGCACGATCATCAAGGACGGCAAAGAGGTCAAGCTCAAGAACGTCTCGGACGCCATCGCGAACGGCCTGGCGTACGTCAGCGAGGACCGCAAGGCAGTCGGCCTGAACCTGCTCGACGACATCAAGACCTCGGTCGTCGCCGCCAAGCTCTCCAAGATCACCAAGCACGGTGTCCTGGACGAGGCGGCCGAGTACCAGCAGGCCGAGGAGTACCGCAAGAACCTGCGGATCAAGACCCCGACCGTAGATGAGGGGGTCACCAAGCTCTCCGGTGGCAACCAGCAGAAGGTCGTCCTGGCGAAGTGGATGTTCACCGACCCGGACCTGCTGATCCTCGACGAGCCGACCCGTGGCATCGACGTCGGCGCGAAGTACGAGATCTACGGCATCATCCAGCGGCTCGCCGACGAGGGTAAGGGCGTCATCGTCATCTCCTCCGAGCTGCCCGAGTTGATCGGGCTCTGCGACCGCATCTACACCGTGTTCGAAGGCTCGATCACCGGCGAGATCGCCCGGCGTGACGCCGCACCCGAACTCCTCATGAAGCAGATGACCTCGATGAAGAAGCTGGCCACGTCATGAGCCGATTTAAAGAATTGCAGAAGAACCTGTTCGGGGGCGGTACCTCGAACGCACGCCAGTTCGGGATGATCTTCACGCTGCTGGCGATCATCGTGTTCTTCCAGGTGAAGACGGACGGGCTGACGCTCACCTCCGGCAACCTGATCGCGCTGACCCAGCAGTACGCGTACATCTCGATCCTGTCCATCGGCATGCTGATGGTGATCGTGGCCGGCCACATCGACCTGTCGGTCGGCTCAGTCGCCGCGTTCACCGGCATCATCGTGGCCAAGGCGATCACCGAGCACGACGTGCCGTGGCCGCTGGGCATCCTGCTCGGCCTGGTCGTCGGCGCGGCAATCGGCGCGTGGCAGGGCTTCTGGGTGGCGTACGTCGGCGTACCGGCGTTCATCGTCACGCTGGCCGGCATGCTGCTGTTCCGCGGTGGTAACCAGTACATCGGCGACGCCAGCACGGTGCCGGTGCCGGAGGGCTTCCGGGAGATCGGCTCCGGCTACCTCCCGGAGTTCGGCCCGAACACCGGGTACAACAACTGGACCCTGATCCTCGGCCTGCTCGCCTGCCTCGCGGTGATCTGGCGGGAGCTGCGCGCCCGGCAGGTCCGGCAGCAGATGGTCGGCGCCGAGCCCAGCCCGCTGTGGATCGCGATCCTGCGGATGGCCCTGATGGTCGCCGTCATCGTCTTCGCGACGCTGCGCTTCGCCGGTGGCCGGGTCGGCACCAGTTTCCCCATCTCGGGCATCATTCTGGCCGTTCTGGTGATCGCGTACTCGTTCTACACGCGGAACACTTCAGGTGGCCGGCACATCTACGCGGTGGGTGGCAACTCCCGCGCCGCCGAGCTGTCCGGCGTCAAGCTCCGCCGGGTCAACTTCTACGTCATGATGAACATGTCGGTCCTGGCCGCTCTGGCCGGCATGATCTTCGTGGCCCGGTCCGCGGCCTCCGGCCCGCAGGACGGCAACGGCTGGGAACTCGACGCGATCGCCGCCGTCTTCATCGGTGGCGCGGCAGTCGCCGGTGGCCTCGGCACGATCAGCGGCGCCATCGTCGGTGGTCTGGTCATGGCAGTGCTGAACAACGGCCTGCAGCTGATCGGCACCGGCTCCGACAAGGTCCAGATCATCAAGGGTCTGTTCCTGCTCGGCGCGGTCGCCCTGGACGTCTACAACAAGAAGCAGGGCAAGTTCTCGATCGTCGGTGCGTTGACGAAACCGTTCCGCCGCGACGAGCCGGCCACCCCGGCCGCGGCGCCGGTCGTCGAGCACGTCGCCGACGACAAGACCCCCGCTTCCAACTGACTTCTCTCACTCCCAGATTAAAGAAACAGAAGGGTCTACCGCACCATGAGCAAATTCTTCACCCGGAGCCTGGCCGTCAGCACGGCCGCTCTGCTCGCCCTCGGTCTCGCCGCCTGTGGTGGTAGCGACCGTGACGGCGACACCGGCACCGACACCGGTACCGCCGCCAAGGGCTTCGCCAAGGACGCCCTGATCGGCGTGGCGCTGCCGTCGAAGACCTCGGAGAACTGGGTCCTCGCGGGTGACCTGTTCACCAACGGCCTCAAGACCGCCGGCTTCCAGTCCGACGTGCAGTACGCCGGTGCGTCGACGACCGTCGCCGACCAGCAGGCGCAGATCACCGCCATGGTGACCAAGGGTGCCAAGGTCATCATCATCGGCGCGACCGACGCCGCGCAGCTGTCGACCCAGGTCACCGCGGCCAAGGCCGCCGGCGCGACCGTGATCGCCTACGACCGGCTGATCACGAACACCAAGGACGTCGACTACTACATCGCGTTCGACAACTTCAAGGTCGGCCAGCTCCAGGGCCAGGCCCTGCTGGACGGCATGAAGGCCAAGAAGCCGACCGGCCCGTGGACCGTCGAGCTGTTCTCCGGCTCGCCGGACGACAACAACGCCGGTGTCTTCTTCAACGGTGCGATGGACGTCCTCAAGCCGCTGATCGACAAGGGTGACGTCGTCGTCGGCTCCGGCCAGAAGGACGTCAAGCAGACCGCCATCCAGGGCTGGAAGGCCGAGGGTGCGCAGTCGCGCATGGACTCGCTGCTGACCTCGACCTACAACGGTGCCAAGACCCTCGACGGCGTCCTCTCGCCGAACGACACCCTGGCCCGCGCCATCATCACCTCGGTCAAGGCCGCCGGCAAGCCGATCCCGGTCGTCACCGGTCAGGACTCCGAGGTCGAGTCGGTCAAGTCGATCATGGCTGGCGAGCAGTACTCCACCATCAACAAGGACACCCGCACCCTGGTGGCCGAGAGCATCAAGATGGTCCAGGCCCTGCAGACCGGTGCCGAGCCGACCGTCAACGACACCAAGTCGTACGACAACGGTTCCAAGGTCGTCCCGGCCTACCTGCTCCCCCCGGTCATCGTGACCAAGGCGAACGCTGCCGAGGCCTACGCGAACGACCCGAAGCTGTCCGCGCTCACCAAGTAATTCCCGGTTAGCGACTGCGGGTGTCCCCGGCTCTGCCGGGGGCACCCGTTCGCTGTTTGCGACACCACCAGAGGGATTTGCGATACCACCAGAAGGAGACGTCGTGTCCGTCCCTCACCAGGAGGCGGTGCGCCGGCGGAACCTGGGCGCGGTGCTGCGCTACGTGCACCTGCGAGGTGCCACCTCACGCGCCGAACTGACCAGCGAACTGGGACTCAACCGCAGCACCATCGGCGCGCTCGCCGCCGAGCTGACCGCCGTCGGGCTGGTCCATGAGGGCGCGCCCCGGGCCAGCGGCCGCGCCGGGCGCCCGTCACCGGTGGTGCGCACCAACGCCGCCGGCTTCTCCGCGTACGCGCTGACCGTCGAGGCAGGCCGGCTGCGCGCCGCCCGGATCGGGCTCGGCGGCGACATCCTGGACAGCCGGACCGTCGCCCGGCCGTCCGGAAACGATCTGACCGCCACGCTCACCGGGCTGGCCCGCGAGCTGCGCCCCGCCGACGGCAGCGTCCCGCTCGGCTGTGCCGTCGCGGTGGTGGGAACGGACCGCGACCCGGCCCTGGGAGAGACCCTCGGCGAGGCCCTGGGCCTCGATCACCCGGCCCAGGTCGGCAACCTCGCCGACCTCGCGGCGCTCGCCGAACACACCCGCGGCGCGGCGGTCGGCGTCGACGACGTCATCCACCTGCACGGCGACGACGGCATCAGCGCCGGACTGATCATCGGTGGCCGCGGGTTCACCGGCCACAACGGCATCGGCGCCCAGGCCGGCCACATGGTGGTCAACCCGGACGGCCACCCGTGCCGCTGCGGGCACCGGGGCTGCTGGGAGGCCGAGATCAGCGCCGCGGCCGGCGATCGGGCCCGCGCGGCACTCTGGCTGGGTCACGGCCTCGCCAACCTGGTCAACATCCTCAACCCGGGCGCCGTCGTCTTCGGCGGCACGCTGGCCGGCCTCTACCGCGACGGCCACGACCAGGTCCGCGGCCGCCTGCACGCGTCCGCCCTGCCGGCCTGCCGCGCCGGCCTGCGGCTGAGCGTCGCCCTGCTCGGCGACGACGCCCCGCTGATCGGCGCCGCCGAGCTGGCCTTCGAACGCCTCCTCAGCGATCCGCTGAACACCGCCGCCGCCTGACGACCCGGCCTCCGGTCGCGGTGATCCGCCGACCATAAAGACCCATTGTGTACGGTGTGGAGCCGCCGTCCCGGCCCTATCCGGGGCGTCGGCCCGCCGGTTCCGGGCCGGGCACCGTGGAGTCGCGGACCACCAGGCGGCACGGTTCGCGCAGCACGCCGCGGGACGGGTGGCCCTCGATCGCCGCGAACAGGTGCCGGACCGCCGTCGCGCCCAGCTCCTCGAGGTTGAGGTCGACGGTGGTCAGCGGCGGGCGGCAGTCCGCGGCGAACTCGGTCCAGTTGTCGTAGCCGACCAGGGCCACGTCGTCCGGGATCCGGCGGCCGCGTTCGCGCAGGGTCTGTGCCACCCCGGCGGCGATCTGGTCGTTGCCGCAGAAGATCGCGTCGAGGCCGGGATGCGCGGCGAGCAGCCGGTGCGCGGCGAGCCGGCCCCAGCGCTGGGACCACTCGCCGTACCCGGGTTCGCCGCCGGCCAGCGGCAGGTCGTGCTCGGCCAGCACCGCGCGCAGCCCGGCCGCCCGGTCGCGGGCCGCCCGGTAGCCGCGCGGGCCGGTGATGTGCGCGATGCGGCGGCGACCGAGACTGATCAGATGGTCGGCGGCCAGCCGCGCACCGCCCTCGTCGTCGGCGATCACCGAGACGTCGTCGGGATGCCCGGACTCGCCGTACGCGTAGACGACCGGGACCGGGAGGTTCCGCGGCAGCGCGGGCCGCAGGTCGTTGTTGTCGCCGACCACGATGAAGCCGTCCACCTGCCGGGCCAGCAGCGTGGTGACGTAGTGCCGGCGCCGGGCGTCGTCGCCGCGGGCGTCGCAGAGCAGCACCGACATCCGCTCGTTGCCGAGGGCGTTCTCCGCGCCGAGCAGGATCGGGATCGAGAACCGGCCGCCGAGCTCGTCGGTGAGCAGGCCGATGGCCCGGGTACGGCCGGAGATCAGGCCGCGGGCGAGCGCGTTGGGGTGGAACGACAACTCGGCGGCGGCGTCCAGCACCCGCTGCCGGGTGGCCTCGGCGACCTGATCGCGGGCATTGAGCGCCTTCGACGCGGTGGCCACCGAACAGCCGGCCCGGCGGGCCACGTCGGCCAGGGTGATCGCCTCGGATCTTCGCCGTCCCATCAACTGCCTTTCGGTGCCGGTCCTCTGTGGTTGCGGGGACGCTACCAGCACTATCGCCCGTTACGGAGGACCCATTCGTAACACGGTGCACATCTTGCCGAAAACCTTTTCGTAAGGAAGTCTCACCTACGGGCGGCCCGGATCAAGAGTGCCGCTCATCCACCAGCACCGATCGTCGTGGGGGTGAAGTGCCGGGACATAGATAGATCAACATCGATTAAAGGAGGCCTCGTGAAAGCAAAGTGGATCGCCCTGCTGCTGGCGGTCGTCATGGTGCCGGCCCCGGCCTGGGCCGCTCCCCCGACCTGGAGCCCGCCGGCGAACCTGGTCACCCCGCTGGCCCAGGTCTGGCAGCACCAGGAACAGACCTACGGCGACCTGTACGGGTTCCGCAACTACGGCTGGGACCAGGTGATGGCCAACCGCGGGTACATCAACTACTGCGTCCGCTGGGACTCCACGGCCTCGGTGACCGCGGCCCAGCGCGACCAGATCCAGGCCACCCTGGCCCGGCAGCACAAGAAGTGGATGGACGAGCTGGTCGGGCACAACGCCTGGCCGTACGCCGACGTGCCGGTCAAGGTGGTCGGCTGGGCCGTGCGCAACCGGTCCCAGCTGCAGTGGACCGACTCCTCGGTGGACATCTACGTCAACGACATCCGGGAGAACGCGCCGCAGTGCTCCGAGCCGTGCGGGCGGTTCTTCCACCAGAACGCGCAGTACCCCAGCTGCCCGGGCGGCTACGCCCACCACTACGACCAGTCGCTGTGGCTCACCGACGGCTTCGGCGGAGGCGCCGGCGGCGACTGGGGCCAGCGGATCGGCCGCGAGTACTTCATGGGCAACCTGACCGCCACGAACATCCACATCCTGCTGCACGAGATGGGCCACACCTGGGGCCTGGACGACTTCTACGACTGGACCCCGACCGGCGTAGGCGGCTTCCTCATGCAGGCCGGCACCGCCACCCAGATCACCGAGTTCGACGCCTGGATGTTCCGCGACTGGTGGCGGCACCTCAAGAACCGCTACGGCTACTGATCGCGCCGTCCCCCTGCAGATCCCGTCCCGGCCGGGCCCCCGGCCGGGACTCCGGCGAAAGGTGCCGTCCCATGCCGTCCCGTCGCACCCTCCTCAAGGCCGCCGCCCTGCTGCCGGCCGGCCCGGCCCTCGCGCTCCGCCCGGACGCCGGCGTCACCGCGTACGCGTTCCCGCTCACCGCCGTCCGGCTGGGCGCCGGTCGGTTCGCCGAGAACACCGCGCGCACCCATGCCTACCTGCGCTTCCTGGACGCCGACCGGCTGCTGCACATGTTCCGGGTGACCGCCGGGCGGCCGTCGTCGGCGACACCCTGCGGCGGCTGGGAGTCGCCGTCCACCGAGCTGCGCGGGCACTCGATCGGGCACGTGCTGACCGCTCTCGCCCAGGCGTACGCGAGCACCGGCGAGGCCGCGTTCAAGACCAAGGGCGACTACCTGGTCGCCGAGCTGGCGCTCTGCCAGCGCCCGAACGGGTTCCTGTCCGCATACCCGGAGAGCTTCATCGACCGGCTCGAGGCCGGCCAGCAGGTGTGGGCGCCGTACTACACGCTGCACAAGATCGTTGCGGGTCTGCTGGACATGCACCAGCTGACCGGGTCCGCGCTGGCCCGGACCGTGCTCGAGCGCAAGGCCGCGTGGGTCCAGGCCCGCAACAGCCTGCTTTCGTACGCGCAGCGGCAGCAGATGCTGCGCGTCGAGTTCGGCGGGATCGGCGAGACCCTGTTCAACCTGTACCAGCTCAGCGAGAACCCGGCGCACCTGACCACCGCGCAGTACTTCGACCACGCGCAGGTGCTCGACCCGCTCGCCGCCGGCGTGGACGCGCTGGCCGGGTTCCACGCGAACACCCAGATCCCGAAGGCGCTCGCCGCGATCCGCGGGTACCACGCCACCGGCGACACCCGGTACCGCGACATCGCGGTCACCTTCTGGAACCTCGTGGTGAAGCAGCACTCGTACGCGATCGGCGGCAACTCCAACGGCGAGTACTTCCAGGCGCCGAACCGGATCGCGAGCGAGCTGTCCGACACCACCTGCGAGTGCTGCAACAGCTACAACATGCTCAAGCTGACCCGCCAGCTGTTCCTCACCGACCCGGCCCGCGGCGCCGAGTTCATGGACTTCTACGAGAAGGCGCTGGTCAACCACCTGCTCGGCGCGCAGAACCCGGCGTCGGCGCACGGTTTCCACTGCTACTACGTGCCGCTGCGGGCCGGCGGGCTCAAGACGTACAGCAACGACTACGACAACTTCACCTGCTGCCACGGCACCGGGATGGAGACCAACACCAAGTTCACCGACAGCATCTGGTTCACCAGCGGCAACACGCTGTATCTGAACCTGTTCATCCCCGCGACGCTCACCTGGCCCGGCCGCGGGATCACGGTCACCCAGGCGACCGGCTTCCCGGAGACCGCCACGTCCCGGCTGACCATCACCGGGACCGGGCAGATCGACCTGCGCGTACGCATCCCGTCCTGGACCACCGGCGCCCAGGTCCGGGTCAACGGCGTCCTCACCGGCTCCCCCGTCCCCGGGTCCTACCTGGCGATCAACCGGACCTGGGCCGGCGGCGACACCGTCGACATCAGCCTGCCGATGGCGCTGAGCCTGGAACCCGCACCGGACAACCCGGCGGTCCGCGCGGTCCGGCACGGCCCGGTGGTGCTGGCCGGGCAGTTCGGCACCACCAACCTGAGCGCGCTGCCCAACCTGGACCCGGCCGCCCTGCAACCGACCGGGGTGCCGCTGGAGTACACCGCCGGTTCGGTGCTGCTGCGGCCGTTCTACCAGACCCACGGCCAGCGGTACTCGGTGTACTGGAACGTGGCCGGGACGTTCGCCGCGCACTACCCGTTCGACGAGGCGTCCGGGAGCACCGCGCTCGACGCCACCGGCAACGGCCGCGACGCCGCGCTGGCCGGCGGCGCCACCCGCACCACCGGGCGCAGCGGCGGCGCGGTGCAGCTCACCGGCTCCGGCGCGTACGTGAACCTGCCGGCCGGGCTGCTCGCCGGCGCCACCTCGTTCACCATCGCCGCCTGGGTCCGGCTGGACACCGCGGCCACCTGGCCCCGGCTGTTCGACCTCGGCGCGGGCACCGGCACCTACCTGTTCCTCACCCCGCGCAGCAGCGCCGGCACCCCGCGGTACGCCATCACCACCGGCGGCGCGGGCGCCGAGCAGCGCATCGACGGCCCGGCCGCCCTGCCCACCGGCGCCTGGACGCACGTGGCCGTCACCCACACCGGCAACCTCGGCGTGCTCTACGTCAACGGCGCCGAGGCGGCCCGCAACAGCGCGCTGACCATCCGGCCCAGCGTGCTCGGCGCCACCACCCAGAACTGGATCGGCCGCTCCCAGTACGCCGGCGATCCCTATCTCGCCGCGGCCGTCGACGGGTTCCGGATCTACAGCCGGGCCCTGTCCGCGGCCGAGGTGTCCCAACTGAACGCCACCGGTCAGTGAAGGAGTCCCCTATGTCCGCCAGGAGATGGGTTGCCGCCGTGTGCGGGGTGGTCACCGCGGTCGCCGCGGTGGCCCTGCCCGCGCAGGCCGCCAACCCGATCATCACCAGCATCTACACCGCCGATCCCGCGCCCCTGGTGGTCGGCAACACCATGTACATCTACGCCGGGCGCGACGAGGCGCCCGCCGGGACCAGCAACTTCGTGATGCGCGAGTGGCACGTGCTGTCCTCCACCGACGCGCAGACCTGGACCGACAACGGCGCCAAGGCCAGCATCGGCACCTTCGGCTGGGCCGGTGCCGACGCCTGGGCCGGTGAGGTGGAGCCGCGCAACGGCAAGTACTACTGGTACACCTCGATCAACGGCAACGGCGCGGGCTGGATGAACATCGGCGTCGCGGTCGGCGACACCCCGCTGGGTCCGTTCACCGACGCCAAGGGCGGGCCGCTGATCAGCGACAGCACGGCGAACTCGTCCGGGCTGAACATCGACCCGACGGTCTTCGTCGACGACGACGGCCAGGCGTACATGTACTGGGGCGGGTACTGGTCGCCGCGGGCGGTGAAGCTCGCCGCCAACATGATCGACACGGTCGGCGCGGTGGTCACGCCGACCGGGCTCACCAACTACTGGGAGGCCCCGTGGATGTTCAAGCGCAACGGCCTCTACTACCTGATGTACGCCGCGAACGACACCAACGGCTGCGTCACCAACTCCAGCTACGCCTGCCAGCGGTACGCGACCGCGAGCAGCCCGCTCGGGCCGTGGACCGAGCGCGGCATCGTCCTGGGCCAGGTCTCGTCGACCACCAACCACGCCGGGATCGCCGAGCTGAACGGCCAGTCGTACCTGGTCTACCACACCGCTGACGCGCCGGGCGGCGGCAACTTCCGCCGGTCGGTGGCGGTGGACAAGCTGACCTTCAACGCCGACGGCACGATCCAGAAGGTCATCCCGACCGTCGGCGGCGGCACCGGCAGCGGCACCAACCTGGGGCCGTCGGCGACCGCGTCGACGTCCTACGTGTCCTCGTGGGAGAGCCTGGCCGCGATCAACAACGGCGGCACCCCGGCCAGCTCCGCGGACCGCGCCAACCTGGCCTACGGCAACTGGCCGCAGCAGGGCACCCAGTGGGTCGAGTACACCTGGCCCGCCGCCAAGTCGATCAACAAGAGCTCGGTCTACTGGTTCGACGACGACCAGGGCATCGACCTGCCCGCGTCCTGCCAGCTGCAGTACTGGACCGGCAGCGCGTACGCGGCGGTGCCCGGGCAGTCGGCGTGCGGGGTGGCCGGCAACACCGAGAACGTGAGCACGTTCCCGGCGATCAGCACGACGCGATTGCGATTGTCCATCACGTCCCGGACCGGCTACTCCACGGGCGTGCTCGAGTGGAAGGCGTTCCAGCCGTGATCCGACGACTGTGTTCGTACGCTATGGGTCTGATTTTGATCGTGTGTTTCCTGAGCCTTCCGCAGGCGGCCATGGCCGCGCAGACCATCGGTTATCCCGCCTTCACCGGCGCCGGCTCGATCCCCGCGCCGCCGGTCGGCTACGCCACCGGCGACACCATGCGCGCCATCTACGACGCGGAGGCCGGCGGCACCGACTTCTGGATGGACCGGCTGCTGGCCCGCACCGGTAACGACCCGTCCGGCACCTGGCTGATGACCCGCGGGCGGGCCGCGTTCATGTACACGCACAATCCCGCGGTGATCGGTTTCGGCGGCAACGCCGCCTACTGGGACAACATCAGCAGTCAGAACGCCTACGCGATCACCGCGTCGCCGGGCACGTTCACCGAGCAGCCCGCCCAGCGCAAGCAGGCACCCAGCCACTGGCGCAGCGTGCACACCGGCGGCACCGTCCGGCTGGACGTCACCAAGTTCATCACCGACAACAACGTGCTGGTCACGAACGTTGCGGTGGTCAACACCGGCACCGCCTCGGCGACCCTGACACTGAACGCCACCTCGCCCTACGCGAGCACGGTCAGCGGCACCGAGCTGACCGGCACCCGGGCCGTGAAGAACAACCTGACCACGCTCTACCCGCGGTTCTCCGGTGACGGTTTCACCGCCGCGAGCAGCGGGCTGAGCCGATCAGTAACGGTCGCAGCGGGCCAGACGGTAACGGTCAAGGTTCAGCTGGGGTTCGTCACCACCGAGATACCGGAGTCACGGACCGAGTACGACGCCTACCGTGCCCGGACCGCGGCCGACGCGTTCGCCACCCACGTGCGGGCCTACAACAAGTGGTGGGCCGACAACGTGCCCTACATCGACGTGCCGGACGCGGCGATCAAGAAGAACATCTATTACCGCTGGTGGCTGATGCGGTTCAACCACCTCGACGCGGACATCCCGGGGCAGGACTTCCAGTTCCCGCAGTCGGTCGAGGGCGCGACCGGATACAACAACGCGATCGCGCTGACCCAGCCGATGCACATCGACGACCTGAAGTACCTGCGCAACGCCGAGTACTCCTACGGTCCTTACCTGGCGGTCGGGCAGTACTCGGCGAACGGCCGGTTCGTCGACAACCCGGGTGATCCGGAGAACTGGTCGAACTCCTACACCCAGTACATCGCCGAAGCGGCCTGGCGGGCCTACCAGATCCACGGCGGGCAGCCGGCCATGCTGCGCAACTTCGCCCGGTACGCCGAGGGCGACGCCAAGGGCCAGCTGGCCACCTACGACACCAACAACAACGGCGTCATCGAGTACGACTGGGGCGCGATGACCGGAAATGACGCCGACGCGGTGTCGTTCCACTGGCGCACCGGCAACCTGGACCGCGCCGAGACCGCCTACGTGTGGACCGCCGCGAACGCCGCCAAGCAGGCCTATGCGCTGCTCGGTGACACCGCGAAGAGCACCGAGATGCAGACGCTCGCCGACCGGATCAAAAACGGCGTGATCACCACGCTGTGGAACCCGGCCGACCAGCTGCTCGAGCACAAGCACGTGGCGACGAACGCGTTCGTGCCGTGGAAGGAGATCAACAACTACTACCCGTACGCGGTCGGCCTGATGCCGAACACCGAGCAGTACAAGGCCGCCCTGCGCCTGTTCGCCGACCCCGCCGAGTACCCGATCTTCCCGTTCTACACGGCGAACCAGAAGGACAAGGCGGCGGCCGCGGCGGCCGGCAACCCGGGCAGCAACAACTTCTCCACGATCAACTCGACGGTCCAGTTCCGGCTCTACTCGTCGGTGCTGCGCAACTACCCGAACGCGTCGATGACCAGTGAGGACTACAAGAAGCTGCTGTACTGGAACACCTGGGCCCAGTACGTCGACGGCAACACCGCCTGGCCCGACGCGAACGAGTTCTGGGCCGACTGGAACGGCAGCGCGATCACCTACCGCTCCTGGATCCACCACAACATCCTCGGCAGCAGCAACTGGACGATCATCGAGGACGTGGCCGGGCTGCGCCCGCGCAACGACGCGCAGATCGAGCTGTCCCCGATCACCATCGGCTGGCCGAACTTCGCGGTGAACAACCTGCGCTACCGCAACGCCGACCTGTCGGTGGTCTGGGACGACCCGGCCGACGGCGTGGTCAAGTACGCCGGTGTCCCGCAGGGCTACTCGATCTACCTGAACGGCACCCGGGTGGCCACCGTCGACCGGCTCACCCCGTTCGTCTACAACCCGGCCACCGGCGCGGTCACCATTCCGTCCGGGGTCGGCACGGTCACCTACAGCGCCGCGTTCCCGTCGCTGCAGGCGCCGCAGAACGTGGTGCAGAACAGCGCGCGGATGGTCGACGTCTTCGCCAAGGCCGGCGTGGACCTGACCTCCAGCACCACCAACCTGGCGGCCGGCGCCACCGCGACGGCGTCGTACACCGCCTCCGGCACCACGACCGCGGCCGCGATCGACGACCTGCCGACCAACGCGCCGCTCTGGGGCAGCTACGGCAGCACCAACGCCACCGACTGGTACGAGCTGAACTTCGGCGCGAACCGGACGGTCGACGAGGCCCGGCTGTACTTCCGCAACGACCGGGCCACCAACCGGTACCGGCCGCCGGCCGCGTACACGGTGCAGTACTGGAACGGCACCGCCTGGGTCGCCGCGGCCTCCCAGGTCAAGTCGCCCGGCACGCCACAGTCCAACTACAACAAGGTCAACTTCACGCCGGTCACCACGTCGCGGCTGCGGATCCAGTTCACCCAGCCGACCGGCACCACGAAGACCGGGCTCACCGAGCTCAAGCTCTACCAGCGCGGCGTGGTCGTACCCCCGGTGTCGGCGAACCTCGCGCTGACCGCCACGCCGAGCGCGTCGTTCACCTCGTCCTGGGAGAGCGTCGCGGCACTCAACGACGGCATCGACCCGCCGTCGTCGAACGACACGGTGAACCCGCGCTGGGGCACCTGGCCCAACACCGGCCAGCAGTGGGCCGAGCTGACCTGGCCGTCCGCGCAGTCGCTGACGTCCGCCCAGGTGTACTTCTTCGACGACGGCCAGGGCATCGACCTGCCGGCGTCCTGGAAACTGCAGTACTGGACCGGCAGCGCGTACGCCGACGTGCCGTCACCCAGCGCGTACCCGGTGGCGGCGGACCAGTACAACGCGGTCACCTTCGGACAGATCAGTACCACGCGGTTGCGGGTCGCGTTGACCAGCGGTGCAGCTTCGGTAGGACTGCTGGAGGTGAAGGCCTTCAACTGATCATTCTCGTCAGGTCCCGCCCGGGGCCGTCGATAGCAGCACGCATGACACCCAATCGGTTGTTCGTCCAGAGCCTCGGTGGCGCGATCGTCACCTCCGCGGTCGCGGCCGCCTGGCTCGCGCCGGGTACCGCGTTCGCGGCCACCGCCACCGAGACCCTGTCCGTCACCGGGACGGTCCAGTCAGTCGTCGTCGACCCGCTGCCGGGCACGCCGGAGGGCGCCGAGCAGGAGCAGGCCTTCGTACAGGTCGATGATCTGCTCCTGCCGGTCCCGGCCGGCGCCCTGGCCGGCGCGGACTCCGGCCAGCAGGCCACCCTGAAGCTGAAGACGCGGCCCGGCACGAGCCGGGCCGAGGCGCTCACCGACGCGGCCGGGACGACGCCGGTGGCGGCCTCGAGCACGGCCCGCGCCCTCGGGTCGAGCTCGGCGGCGGTCGTCGCGGCCCGGCTGACCGGTACGGCGGCGGCAGCGACGCAGGAGGCCGCGATCGGCTCGCACACGCTGACCGTGTTGCCGGTCTTCTGGTCGGCGAAGGACGCCGAGACGCCGAGCTCGCTCACCACCCTCGCCACCAAGGCGAAGAGCTACTGGGCCGAGCAGTCCAACGGCGGCATCGCCATCAACGTCGACGTCCGCGACTGGAAGCAGGTGTCGGCGCCGTCCGGGAGCTGCAACACCACCGCGATCTACCAGGCGGCCCTCGCCGCGAACGGGCTCACCTCACCGACCGACGCGACCCAGCACGTCGCGGTCTACTTCCCGAAGCAGTCGGGCTGCTCGTGGGCCGGGCTGGGCTCGGTGAACGGGTCGATCATCTGGATCAACGGCTACCCGTGGGAGGACGTGCTCACCCACGAGTTCGGCCACAACATCGGCCTGGGCCACGCCAACAAGGCGACCTGCTCGGGAACCGGCGGCCGGGTCACGCTGTCCACCTCGTGCACCATCGCGGAGTACAACGACGTCACCGACGTGATGGGCTACGCCATGCAGGGCTACGCCTCCGGGAACCTGAACTCGGCGTTCGGTGACTACCTGGGCCTCGCGCAGACCGTCACGGCGTCCACCTCGCAGAAGACCACCGTGGACCTGTCGGCGCTGTCGACGCACTCCGGCACGACCGGCGTGAAGCTCGCCACCTCGGCCGGCACGGTGTTCGTCGACTTCCGCCCGGCGACCGGCCGGGACACCCGCGCGCCGTACTGGGCCGGCGTCCAGGCCCACCTGCGGACCGCGACGAACCCGCCGACCACCCAGCTGCTCGACCTGCAGCCGACCAGCAGTTCGGCGTTCTCGGCGGCGAACCTGCCGCTCAACGGCGTGTGGGCGGTGCCCGGCACCAACCAGACGGTGAAGGTGACCTCGGTCGGCGCGACCACCGCCACGATCGAGGTCGCGGCGGCCGCGGACACCACCGTCCCGAACACCGCACCGGTTATCACCACGACCGCGACCATGACGAACACCGCCACCCAGACGATCACCTGGAGCGCGGCCGCGGACAAGGAGTCCGGGATCTCCGCGTACCGGGTGCTGGTCAACGGCAGCACGGCGGCCGAGACCGGCGGCGACACGCTGACCGCGGACGTCGCGCTGGCCGAGGGCACCAACACGGTCACGGTCGTCGGGGTCAACGGCTCCGGTCTGATCAAGAGCAGCGCGGCGAAGTCGATCCTGCGCGACTCGGCCGCGCCGGACGCGGTCACCGCCCTCAAGGTCGCTGCCGACGGCAAGACCGTCTCCTGGACGGCTCCGGCCGACAAGGGCACCACCCGTTCGTACGCGGTGCGCGTCGACGGCACGCTCACCGCCACCGTCACCTCCCCCACCGCGAGGGTGAGCATCGCGGCCGGCCGGCGGACCGTGTCGGTCACCCCGTCGGACGCCGCCGGCAACGTCGGCACCGCCACCGAGACCACCCTGTGGATCGACCCGTCCGCACCGGTCTCGCCGGTCATCACCGCGCCGAGCGCCGACACCTGGCAGAACAGCCGGCAGGTCACGCTCGTCTGGAGCGCCGCGTCCGCGCCGGGCTCCGGGATCAGCTCCTACACCGTGACCGTGGGCGGCCGGGCGACCGTCGTCGACGGGGACACCACCTCCACCACGGTCACCCTCTCCGCCGACGGCACCTTCCCGGTGACCGTGGTCGCGAAGAACCTCGCCGGGGTGGTCTCCAAGGCGGCCACCGGCACGATCAAGGTCGACACGCTCACGCCGGACATGGCCAAGACCATCAAGCTCGCCACCGACCAGTCGAAGCTCACCTGGGTCGCGGGCTCCGCCGCCGGTTCCCCGGTGTCGTGGAAGGTGCAGGTCGACGACGGCGCGGCGGTCCTGGTCACCAAGGCCGAGGCGCCCAACACCGCCGCCGAGGGCCAGCACACCTGGACGATCACCGGCGTGGACGCGGCCGGCAACACCGGGGCGTCCGCGACGTACACGGCGTGGACCGACCGGACCGCGCCGTCCGCGCCGACCATCGTGACACCGGTCGCCGACAGCACCGCCCGGACCGCGCCGGTCACGGTCACCTGGAACGCGACGACCGATTCCGGTTCCGGCATCGCGTCGTACGTGGTGACGGTGGGCACGCAGAAGACGATCGTGCCGGGCACCACGACCAGCTACTCGTACAAGCCGTCCGAGGGGCGCCAGACGGTCAGCGTGGCCGCGGTCAACAACGCCGGGCTCAGCTCGCCGGCCGAGTCGGTCAGCTACACGTACGACCCGACCGCCCCGACCGTCCCCGCCCAGGTGAAGGTCTCCGGCGCGGACGACCGGACCGTGGTCACCTGGGCCGCCGCCACCGACCGCACCACCGGCATCGCCGAATACGTCCTCTCCCTGGACGGCACCCGGGTCACCACCGCCACGACCACCACGGCGACCGTGACCACGCCGCCCGGCAAGCACACCTGGACCGTCCAGGCGGTCGACAACGCCGGCAACACCAGCACGGCGGGCACGACCGGCCCGGTCTGGTTCGACACCACCGCACCCACCGCCGCCCAGCCGGCCACCGTGCCGGCCAGTCAGGCGACCCGCGCGGTGAAGGTCTCCTGGTCGGCGGGCAGCGACGCCGAGTCGGGCGTCAAGGGGTACACGGTCGTCGCGTCCAACGGCAGCCGGACGGTCAAGGTGGCCACCACCGCGACCACTGCCACCGTCACGGTCCCGGAGGACGGGTCCTGGCAGATCGTCGTGCAGACCACCAACCTGACCGGGCTCACCACCGAAGCGGCCGCCGGCGCCGTCCTGGTCGACTCGGCCAAGCCGGGCGCGCCGGTGATCACCAGCCCGGCCGCCAAGGGCACCACCGGAACGTCGTTCACGGTGACCTGGACGGCGCCGGCCGCCGGCCTGTCCGGCATCACCGGCTACCAGGTGCTGGTCAACGGCCGGGCCTACACCACGGTCAGCGGCAGCACCCTGCAGGCGCCGGTCACCGTGACCGTCGCGAAGGCCACGCCGACGACCGTGACGGTGACCGCGGTGGGCGGCACCGGGCTGGTCAGCCCGGCCGCGACGGTGGCGTTCACCGTCAGCCTTTAGCTCTCGCTGAAGGGCCGGACCTGCCGCTCGCGGGTCCGGCCCTTTTCGGTGGCCGCTCGCGTTTCCGGGGAACGACAAGAAGGCCGGGCCGCTCGCGCGGCCCGGCCTTTCTCACGTCGTTCGGTTACGGCGCTGAGCGCTGCCGCACCGCGGTCGGCGGGGCGAGCTGGACGGTCCACGTCCGGGCCGCGCCGACCACCGAGATGGCCCGGCAGAGCAGGTCGCACCCCACCTGCGGGGTGCCTTCCGCGAAGCCGCGGTTGATGATGTTGACGGCTCTCGCGTGGTCACCCGTGGCGAGGGCGTCGTCAAGCGCGGACGTCAGGACCGCGGCGAGGGCGGCGTGGAAGCTGTCCGCACCCTTCTCACGCAGGGTCTTGGCGGGCTCGCGCAACGTTGAGGCAGTGACCGGGGGCGGGGCTAGCACGGAAGTCGCTCTCCTGGGGTGTCGGTGTAACTCGTGGCCGGAACGCCGGCCGCCTGCGTCCTGAGCAGCGGGCGGGACGATCCGTCTGCGCGTGGTGGTCGTGACGCCTGGGGGGAGGCGTGGCACGGTAGCCATCTGGAAACCGCCATGCTTTCGCCCATGACGGCTTGCCCTGAGTTGTCAGCTGCATCGCCCGGCACGGGCGCCTTCTCACGAGCTGATCCGCCACCCACTGTACCCGCATCGGGCGCGACGGCACCTCCGCCGAATCGGGGGATCACCCATAACCGACACGTCCTGTGACCGGGATCGCGCGCGTGCCACGCCCTGGACGACCCAGAATCCTGTGCTACGGTTTCGACGTTGCAGTTTTGATTTCCGTAGACGTTTTCGGCGCCTGATGGGTTTCAGTCAACCCGTCAAGGCGCTTTTTCGTTGGACGTGTCGGTTCGACGCGGGTGATCAACACAGCGGCGTACGAGATCGCGCAGTGCGGTCTCGAACAGCTCGCTAAGGAGCAAGACAATGGTTACAGGTACCGTGAAGTGGTTCAACGCCGACAAGGGCTTCGGCTTCATCAGCCAGGACGACGGCGGCGCTGACGTCTTCGCCCACTTCTCCGCGATTGCGTCGAGCGGCTTCCGCAGCCTCGAGGAGAACCAGAAGGTGGAGTTCGACATCACCCAGGGCCAGAAGGGCCTGCAGGCGGACAACATCCGCCCGCTCTGATCTTCGTTTGACGAACGGCGGCCCGACTGATTCAGCGGGCCGCCGTTCGGCGTTTCCCCCGGGCGCGCGTCCCACCGGCGTCGCCGGGCTCGCCCGGCCGCACCGGGTGAGGGCGATCACCCTGCGCTACGACTCATCAGCGCCTGCGAGAAGATACGTGCGGCAGGTCGTACACCGGATGCGCGCTTGAGGCGTCGAGAACAAGGTCGGGGAGCGAGATCGTGAGTCAGAACGTGCTGGCGTCGGCGGCGGGTGTGGCCGTTGAGGCGAAACGAAGGCGTACGTTCGCGGTGATCTCACACCCGGACGCCGGCAAGTCGACGATGACCGAAGCGCTCGCCCTGCACGCGCGGGTGATCGGGCAGGCCGGCGCGGTGCACGGCAAGGGCGACCGCAAGGGCGTGGTCTCCGACTGGATGGCGATGGAGCAGGAGCGCGGCATCTCCGTCACCTCGGCGGCGCTGCAGTTCTCCTACCGGGACGTCGTGATCAACCTGCTGGACACCCCCGGGCACGCTGACTTCTCCGAGGACACCTACCGGGTGCTGACCGCTGTCGACAGCGCGGTCATGCTGCTCGACGCGGCCAAGGGCCTGGAGCCGCAGACGCTGAAGCTGTTCGAGGTGTGCCGGCAGCGCAACATCCCGGTGATGACGTTCATCAACAAGTGGGATCGGCCCGGCCTCGACGCGCTCGCGCTGATGGACGAGATCGAGCAGCGGATCGGGCTGAAGCCGACGCCGCTGACCTGGCCGGTCGGCATCGCCGGGCACTTCCGCGGCGTGGTCGACCGCCGCACCGGCGCGTTCGTCCGGATGGAGCGCGCACCCGGTGGCGCCGACCTCGCCGTCGAGGAGGAGATGAGCGCCGACGAGGCGGCCGAGCGGTTCGGCGCGGACTGGACCACCGCGACCGAGGAGCTCGAGCTGCTCGAGATGACCGGCGCCGACTTCGACGAGGCGGAGTTCCTCGCGGCGAAGAGCACCCCGGTGCTGTTCGGCGCGGCGGTGGCCAACCTCGGCGTGAGCCAGCTGCTGAACATCCTGGTCGAGCTGGCTCCGCCGCCGGAGGCCCGGCCCACCGTCGCCGGGGACGACCGCCCGGTCGAGGGCGCCTTCTCCGGGTTCGTCTTCAAGATCCAGGCGAACATGAACCGGACCCACCGCGACCAGCTCGCCTTCGTACGGATCAACTCCGGCAAGTTCGAGCGCGGCATGATCGTCACGCACGCCGGCACCGGCAAGCCGTTCGCCACCAAGTACGCGCAGCAGATCTTCGGCCAGGGCCGCGAGACGATCGACGAGGCCTACCCCGGAGACGTGGTCGGCCTGGTCAACGCGACGACGCTCGGCATCGGCGACACGCTCTACGTCGGGGCACCGGTGAAGTACCCGGCCCTGCCGTCGTTCCCGCCGGAGCACTTCGCGGCGGTGACCGCCGCGGACACCTCGACGTACAAGCGGTTCCGCCGCGGCATCGAGCAGCTCGACGGCGAGGGCGTGGTCCAGGTCCTGCGCTCCGAGCAGCGCGGCGACGGCGTACCGGTCTTCGCCGCGGTCGGCCCGATGCAGTTCGAGGTCGCGACACACCGTCTCGAGGCCGAGTTCGGCGTCAAGGTGACCCTCAACCACCTGCCGTACGAGGTAGCCGCCCGCACCGACGAGGCCGGCCGGGAGATCCTGCGCGCCGAGTCGAACATCGAGGTGATGACCCGCGTCCGCGACGGCGCCCTGCTGGCCGTCTTCCCGCACCGCTGGCGCATGCGCACAGTCGCCGGCCGCCACCCCGACCTCCGCCTGGACTCCTGACCCGGAGGCGCGGGATTCGTCCCGTCAGGGCCGTTCGGCGCTGGCGTACTGAAGCACTTCCTCCTGGGTCAACGGACTTTTCGGATGGTGGCTCAAGCACAGTGACGTGCGGACCTTGCTGAACGACGAGCCTTCCACCGCGACGTAGAACTCGCCGCCGCGCAGCTGCGAGATGCCGGGCAGATCCCCGCCCTTGGCCCGGGCCACCTCTCGCGCGGCTTCGATCTGGACGGGCGCGTTCAGCAAACCGAAGAACTGGGTCGCGGCGTTGCCCGGGATCTGGTTGTGCAGCCCCTTCGGCGACTGGGTGGCGAAGACCAGTCCCAGTCCGTACTTGCGGGCCTGGGAGGCGAGCGACAACGTGCTCCCGGTGCAGGCGGTCATCGCGCCGGACGGGGCGAAGGTCTGCGCCTCGTCCATCACGAACAGGCCGCCGAGCGGCCGCTCCCCGGCCGGATTTCGCTTGATCCAGGCGAACAGTGCCATCTGGAGCTGGTTGACGAAGCTCTGCTTCTGATCGTCGCTGGGCAGGCCGATCAGGCTGATCACCGAGACCCGGGCACGTTTCCCCTCTGCGGGAGTCAGCAGTTCACCCGGGTCCACCGGCTGCCCGACCCCGCCGAACAGCGGATCGATCACGGTGGCCGCGGTCAGCGACTGGCCCAGGTCCGCAGCGATCTTGGTGGCATCGGCCCCGAATCTGCTGGCGGTGTCCGGCAGGTCGTCGAGCATGCCGATGAAACCGCGCAACGAGGTGTCCCTATGCCGCTGGGCGTAGTGGACGAGCGCCTCCTTCAGGACGGCCCGGCCCTTTTCCGCCTTGGCGGTCCGGCCGTCCACCTTCGCTCGTGGGGAGAGCGCGGCGAGCGCGGCATCCACAGCCGCCTCGAACTCGTCCGGGTCGTTGAGGAGCTGATGGAAGTCCGGGAGCGGCTGGAAGGTGATCGGCCGCCCGGCCGCCCGACGCGGCGTATAGATCACCACTTCGGTGTTCTGCAGGTAGTCCTGCGCCTTGCCTGCATCGCCCGGGCCCCACGCGGACGGCTGCTCCGGCCACGGATCACCGAGCCGGGCGAGGTCGTTGTTGGGGTCGAGCACGATCGTGGAGACGCCCTGGAGCGCGCACTCCTCGATGATCCGGCGCAGCAGGACCGTCTTGCCGGAACCCGATCCGGCGAAGATCGCGGTGTGCTTCCGGAGTGCCTCGAGCTCCACCATCACCGGTTCCGCGGTGTCGAAGCTGACGCCGAGCGAGATGGCCGGCCCGAGCGGCGCCCTGACGACGGGCCGGGCCGATTCCACCGGTCCGGCCTCCTCCTGCACCGGTGCGGGAGCAGCGAGATCGGGTGTCGGCAGGCCGGCCCCGGCGTCGGCCAGCGCCTCCTGGAGAAAGGCGACCTTGCCGGTCGGTTGCCGCGCCAGGAGCCAGGCCGGCAGGTCCGGCGGCGCCTTCGCGAGCAGATCCCGCAACGCCCACAGGATCCGGAGATCCTGGTCGGTCACCGTCAGACGCCGGCCACCGGCCGCTTCGAAGGCCGCCGCCGCCTCCCGGTTCTTGGCGCTCTGCGGCCACTCCGCGTTGCGGAGAAAGAACAACCGCCGATTTTGTACGCCGCCGGCCAGGCCCGCTTCGGTGCAGCCGGCCCGAATCCGGTTGAGAACGGCATTGGCATGGTAGTCCGGCGCGATGCCACGGAAGCCCCAGTGCGCCTCCACCTCGGTCTCGTCGTCGATGGTGCGACGCAGCCGGGCGTGCAACGCGGGTTTGGTGCTCGGCGGCGGGTCCTGCTCGAACTGCCGGCCCGCGGCGCCGCGTTCGAGGATCCAGGCCTGCAACCCGGCCGACAGCAGACCTGGCAGTTCCAGGTCCTCGGCACCGGAGCTCAGTACGCCGTCGACGGTCGCGGCCGCGGTGAGCTCCGCGAACGTCTTGTCGATCGCGATCAGAGCCAACTCGGACGGTACGACGATGGTGTCGTCGACAATGGTTTGGGAGGCCCGGAGCTCGCCCAGCTCGCGCACGACACCGTCGTTGACACAGCCCCGGATGTGATCGTCGACGATCTGCAGGATTTCGCGCGGCTTGAAGTTCACCGCGTCGTCGAACGCTCGTTCCTGGACCGGCCAGGTGGGGTAGGGCGCGACGAAGCCCGTCGCGTCGTAGTGCGGTGTCAGGCGTCGCGCGACGAGCTCGCGGCCGACCGTCGCGGACGGCACCGAGCCCAAGTGCTGCCGCGCGACGAAGCGATCCTGGACCGACGCGATCGCGTTCTTCTTGATCACCTCCCAGGTCGCGTGCTGAGCGGCGATCACGGTGACGGTCTTGTGCGTGCGTTCGCGCAGATCCATCAATCCGTTGGCGATCTGATCGAGTTGCAGGGAGTCCTGCCACTCGGCGCTCTGTCCGGCCTGGATCGCCTTGGCGACCGGCGCCAGCAGCCCGTCGATCTGATCCACGGCGATCACCGACGGACCGGTCAAGGAAAGCAGCCAGGAGAGTTCACCGACCACCTTCTCCGGCGGGTGCACCTCGCGGGGCAGGCCCCACGGCGCACGCTCGCCCGGCTCGCACTCCTCACCGGACTGCAGGAAGTTGTTCCCCACCTCCCGGGCCCGGAAGTCACCGGCGTTGTAGAGCGCCAGTGCCCGGACGGTGTGCCGGCATTCCATGGCGACGTCGGGAGCGTGCCGGTGCAAGGCGCCCAGAAGCGCTTCGACGGCCGGGCGAAGCAGTGGAGCCGCGCCGATGAGCGCCTGCCGCTCCGCGAAGGGGACCCCGGTCAGCAGCGTGAGGCGGCGCAGGAAGACCTGCGACTGGGTCTCCTGCCCGTCGATCCGACGAGCCAGGCCGGTCAGCATCGAATGCGCCACGCTGTGCCAGAAACGGGTGCCGTCCAGAAGGCCGACCAGGAAGAAATAGCCGTCCTGACCCTGGACCTGCTCCCGGACCCAGCCGAGGAGATGGGTCTTGCCGGTGCCCCGCTGGCCCTGGACCACGACGCCGACCGGGCTGCCGGACGGACTGTCCCTGGCGTCCGCGATGGCGTCCAGAACCCCCCGCGCCACCTCACGGTTCAGGGTGTCGACGTGGAACTCCGAGCGGCGCCAGACGTCGTCGGCGGTCGGCGTGACGTTGATCCGCAGGCTGGAAAGGGCCTTCAGGCCGTCCTCCGTCATAGTTCCTCGATCGCCAGCGCGTGGTGGTCCCGGCTGCCGATGACCACCGCGGCAGCCCGGTCCCGGCCCTCCAGCCCTTTCTGATTGGTCTCCTCCTCGAGGTGCACTCCCGGCATCCGTGCCATCAGCCGCAGCACGCCGTCGAGGTCGGCTGTGGCGACGTCACCGAAGTGCTGCCGCAGATCGGCGAGGCCGACCCAGTCGCCGGCCGCTTTCGCCAGCTCGCCGTACGCCCGGCGGACCCGCTTCTCGATCTCGTCCGCCGCCGGACGGCTCGCCGGCGCAGTGGCTACCGGACCGGCCGGGCGGTCGTCGCTCTCGGGCTGGACACCGAGCACCTGGGCCAGGCTGCGGCCGGTCGCGTCGAGGTAGTGGTCCAGCCGCTTGAGCACGGCGTACAGGGCCTGGCCCGCCGATCCGGCGCCCTTGGGCACCTCCCGGGTCAGCTCCTCCCGCCCCCACCACCAGCCGCCGTCGGCCAAGGAGAACAGGAAGGATCGTCCTTCCCTGCGGCACTCGATCAGCTTCGCCTCGACGAGCTTGATCCGGGACTTGCCGGTCAGCTGCAGACCGGGTGCATAGTTTTCCGAGATCTGTTTGTTGGACAGCTCGGCATTCTCGGCCATCAAGATCAGCAGGAGTGCGCGTTCCGGCAGAGAAAGCTTCAAGTCACTCATGAATGGCCCTTTCGCGGTGTTCGGCCCGACGCCCGTCAAGGAATTGACGAAGTTGTGACAGGACCAGGTCGCGATGCTGAACGACCTGGGCATTGGTGAATCGGAGCACGGCATATCCGGCGAGCTGGAGCTGCACGTCGCGCTGCCGGTCGGCGGCGAAACGCTCGGGATCCCGGTGCTCCGCCCCGTCGATCTCGACGACACACCGTTCAGAGCGCCAGAGAAGGTCGACACGGACCGGATTGGTCAGCGGATGCGCCTGGTACAACTGATTCCATTCACGCCCGCCGGCCCAGTCAACGCTGCCGAGAGCGTCCTCCAGCGACTGCTCGGCGTGGCTGGCCGGGTGTGGCCGGCCGGCGATCGCGGGATATCCGACCGGGCTGTCCAGGCTGCGCTCATCCGCGCCGGATTCCTCGGTCGGGACGGTGTCGCCAGGCGCCGGCCGGACCCGGACGCGCACCACGTTGTCGATCGAACCGAGGGGACTCCCGGCGAACCAGATGCCGTAACCGCCGCTGTCCGCGAGCCAGCGCGCGGCCGAGATCAGAGCCTGCTCGTTCTCCGGCGTCAGCCCGGGCGGCAGGCTGATCAGGATCGCGATACGCCGGCGGCCGAAGCTCCGTGCGATCACCTTGGCCAGTTCAGCCGCACGCGTCTCCGGCGAGAAGCGATCAGGAGCCCCCGAACCGCGCAGAGCACGCTCGGCCAGATCAGCCAGGAACGGTCCGAACAGATCACCCGCACGGGCGGTTCGCAGAGCGATCGAGCGCACCGCCACCACGCCGGCACCGGCCGGACCGTCGATCCCGGCAGCGGCCGGCAGCCAGGCCGGGAACAACTCGCGGGCTACCCGGTCCAGCCGATCCAGCAGGTCGTCGATGAGCTGGGCCGGACGGCGCGGCGCGGTCGCCTCGTAGGTGATGACGGCGGGCGCCTCTGCCGGAAGCGGCTCCAGCGACAGCGCCAGCGCGCTGGCAGTCGGCCCTTCGACGACAATCGGCTGATCAAGAGGAAGATCCGTCCAGGCTCGCGCCACACCATATCCCTTGCCTCACGGGTGCATAGATTCTGCGGGCGCTTCCAAGATCGAGACAAGGCTATTCAGCCTGTCGGGTTCTGCCACAGCCGCAAAAAATCAGGATGAGTGAATCTTCGGCCACTCTGACCTTTCTGCTAATTGCGGGGCGCAGTCAGCAATCGGGACAATCCGCAAGGCCTAGCGAGCGGCCGGTCGTCTTCCTAGAATGCGATCCGTGTCCCCAATCAAGCCCGGTGGAATGAGCGCCCCCAGCCGCGGGCAGGATGCCGTACGGATCCTTTTGATCATTTCCGCGGCGGCCACGCCGATCCCGGCCACGGCCGGCGACCACGGCGCCGATCCGGCACCGAACGATCCGGTGCCGGCCGACGCGGTGGCGGTCCTGGAGAGTCAGGTGCTGCTGCAGAAGCTCGACTTCTGGGTGCGCAACCCCGACTTCCTCGCCGATGAGTTGCTCAACGACTACGAGCAGGGCGGCGACGCCGAGCTCCTCGAGCTGGCCGGGAGCATCCTGGCAGCCGACGAGCCGGAGGTACGGCGCTACCCGATGATGCGGTTCCTCTTCGGCGCCTACGAGCCGCTGGACGACGCGCTGGCGGTGCTCCGCAGTGCCCACCTGGTCGTGCGGCGCAAGCGCGGCACCGTCGACGGCCGGGTCCGGCGGCACGACTACTACCTCACCCGGACCGGGCGGTCGGCTGCCGAGCAGATCGTGCACGACGTCCCGGAGTTCGGATATTTCGTGGATCGCACCCAGCTCGTCGCCCGCCTGGCCACCGGGTACGGCGGCAGCCGCCTGAAAGCGCGGCAGTACCAGCAGGACGAGTACCGCAACGCGGTGATCGGCGACCAGATCGCCACGATCGCGCCACGCGTCCAGCAACGCTGGCGCCGATGCGCCGCCGAACGGCAACCGTCCTCGGTCGATGCCGCATGAGCTCCGAGGAACTCACCACCCGCATCGCGGTCCGCGCGGGAGTGCCGGTGCCGGTCGTGGAGCGGGTGTTCGAGGGGTACGGCTTCTCGCCGATCCTGTCCGGTGCACTGCCGCGGCCGGTGCAACTGCGCCGGCTTCGCATCGCCGGCACCCGGACGGTGGAGCCTCGGGGACCGTTCGACCGGGTCTTCCCATTCGGCACCGGCCTCACCGTGCTGGCGGCCGACAATCTCCGGGGCAAGACCAGCGTGCTGGAACTGATCACCTGGTGCCTGCGCGGCTCACCCCGCGCCAACCTCCAGGGTGTCGTCCGCAGCTGGCTGAGCCGGCTCGATTGCGATGTCACGGTGGCGGGACGCCCGCTGGGCTTCCGCCTCGTCCTTCGGCACGGGCAACTCGTCGAGGGCCGGGTCCTGTCGGCGGCCGACGAGGAGAGCCTGGCCGGGGCCGACGCGGCCGATCCCGGACGAGCAGTCGTGGAGCTCGTGCTCGCGACCGACCCTGACACGTTCGCCGCCATGGTCGCGAACCTGATGATGGAACTGCTCGACCTCGAACGCCTGGAGTCGTCGTCCAGCCGCAGCGCCTCCGGCCGGACCACGTACGGCTGGCCGGCGTACTTCGGCGCGCTCTATCTGCCGCCCGGCGGCGACTCGGCGTTGCTGGGTGACTCAGTCATCGGTGGCCTGGCCGGCCGGCTCCTGCAAGTGTTCCTGGACCTGCCGGGCGCCGCGCTGCTCAGCCGGATGCGGACGGCTCGTGACCAGCTCGGGGAGGCCGACCGGGCGGCCGAGGCGGATTCGGCCCGGATGTGGACCCTGCTCGCCACCCAGCGGGCCGACGCGGAACGCCGGCTGGCCGAGGCGCACCGCGAACTGGCCGCCCTCGGTGAACCCGCCGGGACGGCTTCACTGATCGCCGACATCTCCGGCCTCACCACCGCGGCCGTGACCGCCGAAGGGTCGCTGCGCGAGGCACGCGAGAACCACGAACTTCTCCGCTGGCAGCGCCGGTTCGACGAAAAACGGCTCACCGACCTTCGCGAGCACCAGGCGGCCCGGTTGTTCTTCCACGCTCTCGACCCGGAGGTGTGTCCCCGGTGCGAGGTCCCGATCAGCCCGGCGCGGCGCGCGGCCGAACGGACGTCGGCGATCTGCGCGGTGTGCACCGAGCCGACCGGTCTGACGGCCTCCGATCCGGCCGAGGCCGAGGCCGCCATCCAGGAGGCCCAGTGGCGATGGAAAGCCAGCCGGGAGGCCGAGGACCTGGCTCGGCACCGCCTCGACGACAACGCCGCGTACGCCGCGGACCGCCGTCGTGCGCTGGCCGAGGTGGAAAGCACCCTGGCCGGCGTGCGCAGCGGGAAAACTGAGGATCAGCGCCAGTCACTCGCGAACCGGGTGACCCGGCTCGAAGGCATGGTCAGCGCCTGGGAGTCACTGTCGATGCCGCAACAGCGCCCGTCCACCGACGCCCGGACGGTGCTCGACGCCGCCATCGCCGAGCTGACCGCGCTGCAGTCCGCGGCCAGCGACACCCTCTTCGAGGAGCTCAACACCGACATCGCCGTGCTCGCCCGGGGCTTCGGTTTCCGCAACCTCGACCGGGTCGTCGCCGATCGGGCCGGGCGGCTGCAGGTGTACAAGACCGGCGGTCCGCGGGAATGGTTCGGCACCCAGTCGCCGGGCGAACGGCTCCGGCTCCGGATCGCGGTGGTGGTCGCCCTGCTCCGGATCGGCCATCGTCACGGCGTGGCCACCCACCCCGGGCTCCTGCTCATCGACAGCCCCCGTCGGAAGAGGTACAGGACGACAACGCCGCCGCCCTGCTGGTCGCGTTGGAGCAGCTCTGCGAGGCGACGCCCGGGCTGCAGGTACTGGTCACCACCGCGGACGAGGAGCTGGTGGACCGCGTGCTCACCGCTTCGACCATCATCTCGCCACCCGGTCCCGGGCAGCCGTTGTGGTGACATCGGGTGAGCTCGACCGGCTCCTGGTGACGATGGGTGGCGTGCCGCCACCACTGGCCGCGGTGGTCGAGCGCCTCGCCGGGCCGCCCGCCCCGGAGATCGAGCGGTGTGCCGCCGGGCCGCTCGCGCCGTTGTTGTGCGCCACGCTGGTCCAGCAGCTGGCCGAGCCCGGCGGTGCTGCTCCCGACGACGTGACCGCGCTCCTGCGTGGACTGACCCAGCAACACAGCGTTCTGGCGTTGCTGGACGCCACCGATGAGCTACTGGGCTCGGTCGCGTTCGTCGAGTCGTACGGGGTCCGCCTGCACCGGGCCTTTCTCACCGGCGCCTCGGCGGCTCGGCCTCTGGTCGCGGGGGCATTCGCCGAAGGCGCACTGCGGCTGGCCATCACCGGGGTCGGCGACATCATGCGTACGGTCGTGATGGTGACGCCGGACGCCGTCGATGACCTCGACCCGGACTACGCGGAGCGTCTGCCGCGGCTGATCGGCGCGGCACTTGACGTGTGGGGCGGAGAACGGGCGATCAGCGAGTCGCTGCTGCGTACTCTGGCGGAACTGCGGCAGCATCCGGCGGCAGCGGCCGGCGCGGCGTTCGAGTTCGGCCTCCACCAGATCCGGTCCGCCGCCGACCCGAGCACCGAGGACCCGATCGCGGTGCTGGTGGTGGCGCGCAAGAACCTGGCGCACGCCGAGGTCGCCGAGGAGTGCGGTGATGACGCCGCCCTGTACGGCACCGGGATCGACGCCGTCATGGCTTTCCGGCGGGGCGACCAGCTCGCGCTCCGGGACGTGCAGCGGAGGATGCTCCGCTTGCTCGACGAGCGGGCGAACGGGCTCCGGCGCGGGCACGTCCCGGCCTGGCGTCGTTCCCGCGCCGAGGCCGGTTTCGCCTGGGCACGCCTGGTGACGATCCTGGCCCGAGCGTTGGACGCGACAACCCGACCGGCATGGCTCGACGCCTGGCCGATGATCGACGCCCTGCTGGACGCGTACGCCCTGGACCGCGCGGTGGTGCCGGTGCCGGGCGCCGTCGATCAGGACGGCCTCGCCCGAGTCGTCCGGCCGGTGATCGCGTCGGCGCTCCGCGGGCGGGAGACGTTGCTGGTGCAGCTACGTGTCGCGGCGGCGGACGACACTGACCGCGTCGGCCGGCTGCGGGAGATCATCGCGCGCCTGGACGTATCTCCGGAGCCCTCGCTCGACGACGACCACGAACGCTCACGACTTGTCTCGCTGGCACCGTCGATGGTGGCCGAGTTGGGGCTTCCCGCCGCCACGCGACTTGCCCGCCAGGTCGACGACGATGCTCTGCGCATGATCGAGGGCGTGGCATACAACGCGGTGGTACGCCACGGAAGCCTGCGCGACCCGGTCATCGCCGGCCTCCTCGAGGGTCTCACCACCGGCCTCCAGTCCTGCCCCGACTACACCGGATCCGTCCGGCAGTCCTTCGACGCGTTGCTCACCGAGACCGTCACCTTCCTGGCCACCCGGCATGACCTGCAGCGGTCGGCAGCGGTCGACTACCTGTTCCCGGCCCGGTCACCACCTCGAGAGGCCCGGCTGCAGGAGGACTTCGCCGACTGGTTGCGCCGCGGCCCGCTGGCCGGCCACATCGCCGTCGAAGTCCCGAACGTCGCCACCGGACGCGTCGACATCATGGTGGGGTTCGGCGCCACCCGATTCTTCATCGAGGTCAAACGGGAGCTCCGGGACAGCTCGCGGGCGGAGTTGGAACGCTCCTACCTCGCCCAGGCCGCGGACTATTCGGGAACCAGCGCGACCCTCGGCATGCTCCTGGTTCTCGATCTGACGCCGCACCCGGCGGGCGTACCGCACCTGAGCGAATGCGCCTGGGTGGCCAGCCGCCGACCGCCCGGCAGCACCGTAGACCGCCATATCGTGGCCGGGCTGGTGATCGGCAATCGCCCGACCCCGAGCGCGTACTCCCGGGCGGCGAACCACTGAGGCCGACTCGGCGCGTAACGCCGGGCGGGCCTGTGGGTCTCAGCCTCGGCGGAGAATCGAGCCCGCGCCGAGAAGATCGGCGAACGCCGCGTCGACCGCGAGCGTGGTCGTCCCGGGTGGACCGTGCATCTCGATGGACCTGATCACGACCGGGTGGACCGTGCCCGTCCGGTCGGACAGTTCCATCTCGTCGCCGGCCCGCAGGGCGTCCCCCGCCAGGTTGCCGGTGACGAGGGCCCACGGCCGGCCGGCGATCCGATGGACCGCTGCGACCAAGAAACGTGTCATCGCCGTCTACTCTTCCAGATCGGTTCTCCGGCGGCCGGTGCTCATGCGGGGAGGTGGAATGGTGAACGCGTCACCCGACTGGCCGGCATTGATCGGCAGGCTCATCCAGGTTCGTTCGGAGATCGACGCCGCTGACCCGGAGCAGCTCCAGCCCTGCACGATCCCGCGGGTCAAGGCGTCCGAGGCGGACATCGCCGGCTTCGAGCGGGAGATCGGCGAGCAGGTGCCGGCCGGGTACCGCGAGTTCCTGCTGCACGCCGACGGCTGGCCCCAGTTCGAGTACGACATCGACCTGTTCGGCCTCTCCGAACTGCGCGGCGCGGGCGCCTGGGAGATCGGCATCCAGACCCTGGAGACGTACGACGACGAGGGCGTCCTGGAGGACAGCGGTGTCGCGTTCGACCAGGTCGTGCCGGTGGCCGCCGGCCCGGGGATGTCCAGTGTGTACGCGCTGATCCGCAACGGCTTCCCCGGCGCGGGCACGGTGCTGTGGTGGAACGACGGCCAGGAGATCGACAGGTACCCGGGCTTCGCCGACTTCATCGCCGCCACCACCGCCTACGCCGAAGTCCGCCTCAGCAAACTGCACGGCCGCTCCACCGGCTGACGAAACGGATCTCACACTTTCTTGCGCTCGGGCGCATCGACAGGGCACGCTCTCCCCACAGGTAGACGTACTAGTAAGTCTACCCAAATGGAAGGACGTTCTCATGCGCATCTCCCCCCGTGGCGCGATCATCGGCGCCGCCACCCTCGCGCTGATCGGTGCCGCTGCTGTCCCGGCGATGGCGACCACCCACGAGAAGCCGAAGCCCACCGTCGTCCTCGTGCACGGGGCGTTCGCCGACTCGTCCAGCTGGACCGCGGTGACCCGGCAGCTGCGCAAGGACGGCTATCCGGTCCGGGCGATCGCGAACCCGCTGCGGGGCATCGCCAGCGACGCCGCCTACGTCTCCAGCTTCCTCAAGGGCATCGACGGCCCGATCGTGCTGGTCGGTCACTCGTACGGTGGTGCGGTCATCGACAACGCGGCGGTCACCGACCCGGACGTGAAGTCGCTGGTCTTCATCGGCGCCTACGTGCCGGCGAAGGGCGAGACGCTGGGTGAGCTGAACGCGCGGGTCGTCGAGCACCCGGTGCCGGCGCTCCCGGTGGTGCCGACCGAGGTGCCGGGCGGCGTGGACCTGTCCATCGACCCGGCCCAGTTCCGGGCGGCTTTCGCGGCCGACGTCGACAAAACCGTCGCGGCCGACATGGCGATCGCCCAGCGACCGATCTCGGCCGCGGCCTTCGGCGAGCCCAGCGCCGCGGCGGCCTACACCACGATCCCGTCCTGGACGCTGATCACCCGCAACGACCAGGCCATCGCCCCCGACCTGCAGCGCTTCATGGCCGCCCGGGCCAAGGCCACGGTAACCGAGGTGAACGCCTCGCACGCCGTCATGGTCAGCAAGCCGTCCGCCGTCACCAAGATCATCGAGCAGGCCGCCCGCTGATCCCCTCCGCGCCCGGCGGCAGGTCCGCCGCCGGGCGCGCCTCGCGAGCCAATCAATCAAGATCCCTATTGGGTACGATGGAAATGCGATGACGACGACAGTGACACCGATGCGGCAGCGCATCCTCGATGCGGCGACCGAGTTGTTCTATACCCAGGGCCTGCGGGCGGTCAGCGCGGAGCGGGTCATCGAGCGGGTCGGCATCACCAAGGTGACGTTCTACCGCTACTTCCGCACCAAGGACGACCTGATCGTGGCGTATCTCGAGCGCCGGGCCGAGCGGGAGCGCGAGGGCACCCTGGCCGCGCGTGACCACGCCGCCGGTGACGTCGACGCCACGCTGCGCCTGATCTCCGAGGGGATCGGTGCCGAGGCCTGCTCCCCCGGGTTCCGTGGCTGCCCGTTCATCAACGCGGCCGCCGAGTTCGCCGACCCGGCCCATCCGGTCCGCCAGGTCGTCGACACGCACCGCGCGTGGTGGAAGGCCATGCTCGAGGAGCTCGTCGGCCACCTCGGCCTGCCCGACCCGGCGACCGTCGCCGACGAGCTGATCATCGCCCGCGACGGCGCCCTGGTCACCGGCTACCTCGGCGACCCCGCCACGGTCGCCCCGCGCCTCTACGCGATCAGCCAGACGATCCTCGCGGCACACACCCGCTGACCGGAGCCCGCCCACCGGGAGCGGCACACACCCGCTGACCGGAGCCCGCCCGCCGGGAGCGGCACACACCCGCTGACCCCCGGCAGGCCGTCATCTCTGGAGCAGCCGGTTCGCCTCCGTGCCCCAGGCCGGCAAACCCTTGCCCGCCACCAGGTCCAGCGCGGCACGCGCCTCCGCCCGTCCCTCCTCCCCTCGACCGGAACTGATCAGCAGGTCGGCGAGGGCCGTGCGGGCCGGCACCAGCGGCCAGACCGCGCCGACGCGGGTGGCCTCGGCGACGACCGCGCGCAGGCCTGCCTCGTCGCGGCGCAGCCGGGCCAGGTGGAGCCGGGCGTCGGCCATGGCCAGCGGCAGCCGGTACGGCCGGGCCAGGAAGTGCAGCAGTCGCTCCACCAGCCCGTCGTGCCGGCCGGCCGCCAGGTCGAGTCCGAAGGCGGTCAGTTCCACCACCGGGCGCAGGCGCTCGTAATCGGCGTCGTCGACCAGCCGGCGACCGGTGTCCAGCAGTCCGGCCGCGACGTCGGTCCGGTCGGTGTGCAGCGCGCCCTGCGCCCAGTTGAGGCAGGCCCGGGCCCGTTCGCGCGGGTAGCCGGCGAACGTGCCGTCGGCCAGCGCCGCCGTGATGGCCGCCCCGGCGTCCGGGTCGCCGGTCTCCAGCGCCAGCGACAGCTGGGCGATCAGCACGGCGAGCCGCGCCGACGGGTCGCCGGAGAGCGCGGCCTCGGCGGCCGCTTCGGCGCAGAGGCGCTGGTGCTCGGTCACGTGCCGGCCGACCACGGTGTCCGGGGCGGAGAGCACCGCGAGGGCCCGGGCCCGGCGGTCGTGCTGGCGCAGGTACGGCACGGCCCGCTCGATCTCGTCGTACCCCTCGCGGGCGTCACCCTGCTGGCGCAGCATCCGGCCGAGGGCCAGGCCGAGGTCACCGCGCGCGCCGGGTGGCAGGCGGCGGTCGGCGAGCAGCCGGCGCAGCACCGGGATCGCGTCGGTCTGCGCGACGCTCTCGATCGCCGAGCGGCCCAGCTTCACCGCGAGCCGGACCCGGACCGGGCGGGGCAGGTCCGGGTAGACCGTGGTCGCCAGCAGGAACCGGGCCGCCGTCGCGTCGTCGCGTTGCGCCGCGGCGAGGTCGGCCGCCGCCTCCGCGTTGCGGACGTGGTCGGCCGGACTCCCGGCCAGCCGGTAGTGATGCGCGAGCCGCGCCACCGGGCGGGGTTTCTGCTCCTCCAGCAGCCGCGCGGCCCGCAGGTGCAGCAGCCGGCGGGTGCCCGGCGGCACCAGCTCGTAGACCACCTGCCGGGCCAGGGTGTGCCGGAACCACAGCCGGCCGTCCCGCTCGTGCAGCAGGCCGGCGTCGCGGGCCTGGGCCAGCGCGGCAGCCACGGTGTGTTCGCCGGCGCCCAGCACCACGGCGATCGGGTGCGGGTCGGCGGCCGGGCCGATCGCCGCGGCCGCGCCGAGGATCTCCCGCACGGTGTCGCCGAGGTAGCTGAGCCGGCCCTGGAGCACGTCGCGCAGCAGGGCGGGCACGGCGCCGTCGGGGTGGCGCCGGAACTGCTCGACGTCACCGTCGGTCACCAGTGAGCGCACCACCTCCTCGACGAGGAACGGGATGCCGGCCGTCCGTTCGTACAGATGAGTGACGAAGCGGTCGTGGGTGGCCGCGGCCGTGTCGCGAGGGATCAACAGTGAGGTGGCGAGGGCAGCGACCTCGTCGCGGCCCAGCGGGGTGACCGGGAGCCGGCGGACCGCGGACGGCAACGGGCGAGCGGTGGGTGACTCCCGCATGGTGATCAGGACGGTCAGGCCGGTCACCGGGTGCGCGGCCAGGTGGTCGACGAGTTCCCGGGTCGCCGGGTCGGCCATCTGGAGATCCTCGAGCGCGACCACGAGCGGGCCCCGGTCGCGCAGCAGGGCCGCCATCGCGCGGAGCAGCCGGGCCCGGTCGGCGTCCGGGTCGAGCGGCGGCCCGTCGACCAGCGGGCGGGTCAGCCGCAGCCCGTCGAGCAGCGGACCGAGCGGCTGGGGTTCGCGCAGGTCGTCACAGTGCGCGACGATCACCGGCACCGGGGAGTCGGCGAGCACCTCGGCGACCAGACGTGTCTTACCGACGCCGGCTTCGCCGGTGAGGACCACCAGGGCGTACGGCTTCGCCAGCTCGGCACGGAGCGCGGTGAGCAACTCCGCGCGGCCCACGAAGGGCCCGGTGGCGCTGGGCAGGGCGAGTGAAGCGGCTAACGAGGACACCGCCGGCAACCATAGCGGCCGGCGGTGTCCCCCAGATCAACTCGGCTCAACCCGTGATCGTCACCGGGATGCGCCGGACCACGGTCTTACCGTCGGTGATGGCGACGACACCGTGGTACTGCTGGCCGGCCTGCAGACCGGACCACCGCACGGTCAGGTCGGTGGTGGCGCCGGCCTTGACCGTGCGCCGGGACGGGCTGACCGTGAACGTCCCGGTGTTCACGCCCGGAGCGCCCGGGGTGATCACCGTGTAGCTCAGCTGCTGGCTGTTCTGCCCGGCCGGCAGGTTCCACAGGTCGGTCTGCTCCACCACCAGGGTGTAGTCGCCCTCGCCGTCGGGCAGCTGCAGCGTCGCGGTGTGCGGCAGGTGCATGAACTGCGCGTCGACGAACGCGCCCTTCGCGTCGAAGATCTTGGCGTAGAAGTCGCCGCAGGCGCCCTCCTCGTCGTCGTCGAAGAAGCAGCGGGTGTACTGCGCGTCGATCCGGACGTTCGGGCCGAGGCTGCCCTTCGGCACGTGGATCTTGGCGACCGTCATGGCCGGCGGCGGCGGGTTCGGGATGGTGGCGTACTGGTCGTCCCAGGCGTTGCCGATCATGCCGGTGAGGGTGAAGCCGGTGGTGGCGCCCGCGGTGAGCCCGGCCTTCTCGATCTCGAGCCGGCCCTGCCAGCCGGTCTGCGCCGGGATGGTCAGTGTGCCGCCGGTGCCGGTGCCGGTGACCTTCTCCGGCGCGACCAACTGGGTGTTGTTCACCAGGATCGGGCTGCGCACCCGGTGGCCCTGGCTGTCGGCCCAGGTCAGGTTGCCACTGACCGGTACGCCGAACGCGCCGCCGGCGTGGGTGACGGTCAGCTGGTAGGTGACCGAGGCGCCCGGCTTCACGGTGAAACGCGCCGGGGTGACCGTGACCGTGTAGCCCTTCGGCGCGGCGACCTTCGCGACGTAGGTGCTGGTGCGCTTGCCGACGTTGGTGACGGTACGCGTGATCGAGCGGGTGCCGACCATGGTGCCGAAGGCGATCGACGGGTAGTTGAGCGCGGCGGGCGGCGTCGCCGTGATGCCGGTGCAGTCCGGGGCGTACGCCCAGTCGTTGTTGTCCACCCGGCCGGCGTACGCGCCGCAGAGGAAGCCGGCCCACTGCGCGGGGGTGGACTCGTAGACCAGTCCGGCGTCGATCGCGGTCGCGGGTACGACCTCGCCCGACCCGTAGTTGAGCGGCGTCGCCTGCTGATCGACGTACGTCAGAGGGTGGCCTTCATCGGTCTTGTCCCGCGACCCGGTCATCAGCGCGGAGCGGATCGCGGCCGTGTCCCAGCCCGGGTGCTTCGCCTTGACCAGCGCGGCGATCCCGGCGATGTGCGGTGTCGCCATCGACGTGCCGGACATCATCGTGAACGCGCCGTCGTGCTCGGCCGGCGAGACCGCGGCGACCACGTCGGAGCCGGGCGCCGCGATGTCCGGCTTGATCAGGTCGCCGCCGCTGAGCGAGGACGGCCCGGACGACGAGAAGCCGGCCACGGCGGGCGCCTCGACCTTGGTGAACGTGCCGGCGGAAAGCTTGACCGTCGGCGTGGCGGTGGCGGCGTAGGTGATCAGCGCGGCGCCGGTCGGCACGTCGACGTGCGCGGTGGGCACCGCGTGCAGGTCGGCCATCAGCGCGTTCGCGTCCCACTCCGGCTGGTAGAGCACCATGCCGGCCCCGCCGGCCTCCGCGACCACCTGGCTCTTCGAGACGCGTGCCGACTCGCCGCGGGCGCAGAGCACGATCGTGCCCTTGACCTTGGCCGGGTCCAGGGTGCCGGGCAGGCACATGCTCGCCCAGTAGTCGTCGCCCTCGATGGTCGACGCGGCCCGGCTGTCGACCAGCGGTGCCGTGCCGCTCGCGGTGCCGATGCCGACACCGGTGTAGGTGCGCCCGTTGCCCAGCGTGATCGTGCGCAGCCAGCGGTGGTCCTGCTCGGTGGCGGCCACCGTGGTCACCCACGGGGTGGTGTTGTCGACCGAACCGGCGCCCGGTCCGGCGTTGCCCGCGGCGGCGGCCACGAAGACCCCGGCCGCGGCGGCGTTCAGGAACGCCTCGTCGATCGGGTTCCACGCCTCGCTGTCGTCACCGACCGAGTAGTTGATCACGTCGACACCGTCGGCGACCGCGTCCTCGATGGCGCCGAGGATGTCGGTCATGCTGCCGACCGCGCCACCGGCGCCGTCCGACCAGAGCGCCTTGTAGATCGAGAGCCGCGCGCCGGGCGCCATGCCGCTGATCAGGCCCATGTCCATGCCGGACACGGTGGCGTGCACGCCGCTGAGACCGGCTGCGGTGCTGGCGGTGTGCGTACCGTGGCCGTTGCTGTCGCGGGGGGACCTGAACTCTTCCGGGTTCAGGGTGGAGAGGGCGTCGTTGTCGTACCAGCGGGCGCCGATCACCTTGTTGTTGCAGCGGGCCGGTTCGTCGGCGCCGAAGTCGCAGACGCCCGTGAACTTCGCCGCGATCGCCGCGGCGTCCGGGCGCGGCTCGGGCAGCGGCGCGAAACTGGCGCTCTCCGGCCAGTACCCGCTGTCGATCACCCCGATCACGGTGCCCTCGCCGGCGTGCGCGGCGCCGCCGAAGCCCTGCTGCCACACCCCGGCCCGCCCGCTCAGGCCGAGCTCGTCGGCGGGCATCGCGAGTTGCGCGGTGACCAGCTTGTCCTCGAGGACCGCGGCCACACCGGGAGTCTTGCGCAGCGTGGCGGCCTGCCCGGTGGTGAGGGTCGCGGTGAAACCGTTGAAGGTGGTGTCCAGGCTGCGGCCGATGCTGACCCGGGCCGTCTTGGCCACGGCCGCGCGCCGCTCACCGAGATAACCGCGATAGGCGCCGGCGTCCGCGGTGGTCCGGCTGAGCTTCGCGCCTTGCGGCGCACGGGTCGCTTTCAAACCCTTGACCCCACCGGTGTACGACGCGAGCGGCGCATCCGCGAGTCGCACCACGTAGCGGCCGGCGAGGGTGGGCGTGGCCGGCGATTTTCCGTCACCGAGCGGGTCGGCGGCAGCGGGTGACGCCGCGAGTCCGGCCCCGGCGATCGCGACGAGCAGCACGGCGACGCCGGCCCCCAGCCGCTGGAGGGGATGATCCATGAACGGTTGCACAGCAGTGATTCCTCTCCCCCGGCACTCTTGGCACCGAGCGAGCTGAACCTACGAAGATCGTCGATGCCGCGACCAGCCGGAGAACGGAAACCGGTACCCCGGGAAACAATCTCGTAACCGAACGAGTCGCTCCCCGTAACAATGCGGCCGGGCCGGCTGATGCGCGGCAGCGAGCGCCGGAAAGCGGCGGGGCACGAGGGCCCACGATGGCCGATCCTCACAAGTCATTGACGTATGCAAGATCTTGATCCGCGACCTCGCAGCACATACGCTCCCGCGATGTCCATCAAGGTCGGATGGCGCCCCACGCGCCGACAACTCCTGTTCGGCGGTCTCGCCGTTGTCGTCGTCGCCGGTGCGGTGACGGCCTGGGCACTGCAGCCGGACCCCGAGCCGCGGCAGCGCGAATACCTCGACGCGACCGCCTGCCTCCTCACCGACCAGCAGGGGATCAGCAGCTCACAGGCGGCTCCGGTGTGGTCGGCGATGTCCGCCGCCGGGACGGCCCACCTGGTCCGGGTGCAGTACCTCGCGGTCAACGGCGAGCAGACCGCCGGCAACGCGAGCACCTACCTGACCTCGCTCGCCGACGGGCGCTGCGGCGTCGTCATCGCCGTCGGCGCCGCTCAGGTGGCCGCGGTGTCCGACATCGCGAGGACCAGTCCCGCAGTGAGGTTCGCCACCGTCGGCGGCGGCACCGCGGCGGCCAACGTCCAGCTGCTCGCCACCGGCGAGCAGGCCAGCGACCTGGTCGCCGCTCTGGCCGGCTGACCCGTTTCTCGGTACGGACGTGAGCCCGCCCCGGGCTACCATCGCCGTCGCGCACCGCAGTGGTGCCGATCGATCTCGGGGGTACGTGGCGTGGTCCGGACAAAAATGCTCATCGGTCTGCTGGCCGGCGGCCTGCTCGTGGCGGCGGCCGGCTGCACGGCCGCCGAGCCGGCGCCCGCCGACCCGCTCGCGCAGGTGCGGGCCGCCGCGGCGAAGACCGCCTCGGCCCCGGCGCGGGTGACGATGAGCGTGCCGAACGTCGACGTGGCCGGCGGCACCGACCCGGCCGGGCGGGCGCTCACCCTCACGGTGACCACCGACATGGACGGCGAGAAGGTCAAGGAGGAGGTGCGGGTCCTCGGCGACCAGGCCTACCTGATGCTCGGCAAGTCGGCCTGGCCCGGGCTGGACAAGAAGTTCATCGCGTTCTCCACCGCGGAGTTCGCCACCGCGTCGATGGTCCACCTCGGTGACCCGTTCGACCCGACCGGCGCGAAGGGCCTGACCGCCGCGGCCACCAGCGCGCAGCGCACCGCCGACGGCGCCTACACCGGCACGATCGACCTCAGCGCCGCGCCCGGTGCGACGTCGCGGGGCCTGGTGCCGGCGACCGCCGAGCAGCTGGAGCGGGCCGGCGACGTGCTGACGGCGATCCCGTTCGAGGCGTCCGTGGACGGCGAGGGCCGCCTGACCGCGCTGACCCTCAAACTGCCGGCGTACGGCACGGTCCCGGCCTACGACAGCATGAGCCGCTACTCGGCCTTCGGTGAGCCGGTCACGGTCACCGCACCCGCCGCCGCGGAGCTGGCCCAGGTCCCCGACGCCCTCCGCAAGCTCCTGACCCACAGCATGTGACGTCGCGGCGCGCTCCGCATCCACAGTCACCACGCACGGCGCCCAACCCTGAGTGTGTGAAGTTCGGGTGCGGAGCTCGCCGTTACTTCACACACTCGGTTTTCGGGGGGTGACCGTGCCCACCCGCGGACGTCGCCCCGGAGGGCTTCGCGTTCTGGACGCGCCAGCGGCCAGCGAAGCCCGCAGGGGTCCCGGCGGGAGCGACGGTCCGCACCCCAGCGGACGCACGACATCATGATCTTGATCTTCGGGGTTCGCCGGATCTGTTCGGGAAATTCGCCTCTAGTGTTGACCTATGGCACAACGACTCGTCAGCGTCTGGCAACCGTTCTTCCTCGGCGGCAAGAATGTGGAGGCCGTGGTCGCCGCCGCGGTCGAGCTGGAGGAGCTCGGCTATTCCCGGATCTGGTTCTCGGCCGGTTTCGGTGCGGACGTTCCCGCGCGGTTCCGCGAGATCCTGGACGGCACCGAGCGCATCGGCGTCGCGTCCGGGATCGTGTCCATCTGGCACTCGACGCCGGCCGAGGTGGCGACGTTCACTCAGGACGCGGAACGAGCGCACCCGGGCCGATTCCTGCTCGGTCTCGGCGCCAGCCACGCCGTTCTCGTCGACGGTGACGACGCCGCCTACCGCAAGCCGTATTCGAAGATGGTGGCATATCTGGACGCGCTCGACGCGGCCGGGCTGGCACCCGAACGGCGGATTCTGGCCGCGCTCGGCCCGCGGATGCTGGAGCTCTCGCGGGACCGGTCCGCCGGGGCGCACCCCTATTTCGTTCCGGCCGAGCACACCGCCGAGGCCCGTGCGGCGCTCGGACCGGACCGGCTGCTCGCCACCGAGGTCGCGGTGGTCCTCGACGCGGACCCGGTGACCGCGCGGGCCACCGCCCGGCAGTACACGACCGGGTATCTCGGACTGCCGAACTACACCAACAACCTGCGCCGTTTCGGCTGGGCCGACGACGACTTCGCCGCCGGCGGCAGCGACCGCCTGGTCGATACGATCATCCCCTGGGGTACGCCCGAGCAGGTCGCCGCGGGCGTCGAGAAGCACTACCGGGCCGGCGCCGACGAGGTGGCGATCCAGGTGCTCAACGGGGGTGACAGCGCCGCCTTCCCCGGCGACGCGTTCCGCGCCCTCGCCGCCGTCTTGATCTGACTTTTCCCGGTGGCCCGCGTCCGCCACGACACGGGCCACCGGGCCGGAATTTCTGTGCTACGGTTCCCTCGTTGCAGTTTTGATTTCCGTAAACGCTTTCGGCGCCTGATCGGGTTATCTGAACCCACCAGGCGCTTTTCGTTTTTCGTGTCGTTTCGGCGCGGGGTGATCAACGCGGCGGCCGAGACTGCACATTGCGGTCTCGAACACCCTGCGAGGGAGCAGACATGGCTACAGGTGTCGTGAAGTGGTTCAACGCCGACAAGGGCTTCGGTTTCATCACGCAGGACGACGGCGGCGCTGACGTCTTCGCCCACTTCTCCGCGATCGCGTCGAGCGGCTTCCGCAGCCTCGACGAGAACCAGAAGGTGGAGTTCGACGTCACCCAGGGCCAGAAGGGCCTGCAGGCGGAGAACATCCGTCCGATCTGATCTTCGTTTCACCGAACGGCGGCCGCTGCCTCGCAGCGAGCCGCCGTTCGGCGTTTCCGCGCGGATTTCCACGGCACCGGCGTGCGTTGAGGGCCGCCAGGCGGGCGCTTGCGGGGACTGTAAGGGTTACTTATTGACAAGTGTTACTGGCTGGTCAATCCTCAGAGAGCGCTCTCTCCGACTGCGCACCGCCCTTGTCGCTCCCCCGACTGCTCGACGGGCACCCTCCTACCGTCCCCGGGAGACCCCCATGTCCACACGATCAAGGCTGCTGAGTGCACTCGCCGCCCTCGTGACGGCGATACCGATCGGCGCGGTGGTCGCCGCGCCGGCCGCCGAGGCCGTCGGACCCAACCTGCTGCCGTTCACGGTCACCAACAGCACCGGCCGCGGCGACGCGACCTACCTCTACGTCATCGGCGTCAACCTCACCACCGGGCGGCTCGGCTACGTCACCGCCGGCGGCACCTTCAACGCCTGGCCGGCCGGCTCGCTGCCGCCCTCCCCCGCGCCGGACGTCGCGATCGGCGGGCCCGGCAACGGCGGCAACACCACCGTCCAGCTGCCGCGCAACTTCTCCGGCCGGCTCTACATGTCGCTCGGCGCGAAGCTGAAGTTCTTCCTCACCCCGGACGGCCTGGTCCAGCCCGCGCCGTGGGCCTCCGGCGACCCGAACCACGACATCCTGTTCGACTGGAGCGAGTTCACCTACAACGACGCCGGGCTGTGGCTGAACAGCTCGCAGGTGGACATGTTCGCCGTCCCGCACGTGGTCACCGTCTCGGGCAGTGACGGCACCAAGAGCACCGGCGCGGTGGTCGCGAACGGCCGGCAGAACGTGATCGACCAGATCCGGGCGCAGTCCGGCTGGGCGAACACCGTGGTCACCCGCGCGGACGGGACCGTGCTGCGCGTCCTCTCGCCGGGCAAGTCCGCCGACGCCGGGCTGCTCAGCAGCACCTACCTCGACTCGTACATCAACTCGGCGTGGAACGCCTACGCGAGCAAGACGCTCACCGTGGTGCCGTTCGGGGATCAGCCGAACACCAAGTACTTCGGGCGCACCTCCGGCAACACCATGGTGTTCACCAATACCTCCGGCGCGCAGGTCGCGTCGTTCAACAAGCCGTCCAGCGCCAACGTGTGGGGCTGTGACGGCAACCTCGGCGCCCCGAACGACCTGGTCGTGGGGCCGATCGCGCGTACCCTCTGCGCGGCGCTGAACCGGGGCACGCTCGGGACCATCGACACCCAGCCGGGCGGGTCGGCGGCCGACTTCTACAAGAGCAACCCCACCAACCAGTACGCGCGGATCATCCACGCGAACATGGCCGACGGCAAGGCGTACGCGTTCGCCTTCGACGACGTGCAGAACCAGGAGTCACTGGTCTACTCGAGCAACCCGACCTCGGCCGGGGCGATCCTCTCCCCGTTCGTCGGCGGTGGCGGCGGGGGCGGTGGCGGCGGTTCGACCACCGGGTACGCGGTGACCGGCCCCGGCGGCAAGTGCGTGGACGTGGCCGGCGACGACAACGGCGCGAACGGCACCGCGGTGCAGCTGTGGGACTGCCAGTCCGGCGCCAAGGACCAACACTGGACGCTGAAGAACGGCACCCTGCAGACGCTGGGCCGCTGCCTCGACCTGATCGGCAACGGCAGCGCGGCCGGCACCCAGCTCGAACTCTGGGACTGCAACGGTGTGGGCGGGCAGCAGTGGGTCACCCAGGCGGACGGCTCGCTGCGCAACCCGCAGTCCGGCCGGTGCGTGGACTCGCCGAACGCCAGCACCGCGAACGGCGCGCGCCTGCAGATCTGGGACTGCAACGGGTCCGCGGCGCAGAAGTTCGCGTACAACGGCGGCGCCACCAACCTCACCACCCCGGGCGGCAAGTGCGCCGACGTGGCCGGGGACGACAATGGTGGGGACGGCGCTGTCGTACAAATCTGGGATTGTCAGCTGACCGCTCGTGATCAGCACTGGGCGTGGACCGGGCAGTCGCTGACCACGCTCGGCATGTGCCTGGACATCGTCGGTGGCGGCACCGCCAACGGCACCCAGCTCCAGCTGCACAACTGCACCGGCAACGCGGCGCAGACCTGGGTGGTCAACAGCAACGGCAGCATCAGCAACCCGCAGTCCGGCCGGTGCCTGGACGCGCCGAACGGCAGCACCGCGAACGGCACGCGGCTGCAGATCTGGGACTGCAACGGTTCGGCGGCGCAGAAGTTCGCCAAGGCCTGACCGGCGGGCTCCGCGAACGCGGGCCCGGTGACAGCGATCAGAGGTCGCTGTCACCGGGCCCGTCGTGCGTCCCTCAGTGACGTCAGCCCTCCCGGAAGAACCAGAGAGCCAGCCGTAGCGGCGCTTCCTTGTCCTCGTGCTGGAACGAGGTCATCACGGACCAGGGCTCCGCCGGCCACACGTCGGCACGGTCGAACTGGCCGGGAATCGGCAGCTGCGGGTCGTCGAACTCCGAGGTCATAGTGGGCTCGCCGAGGCGGTCCTGGACCCAGGCGGACAGCTGATCGAATCCGTCTTCGAACCGTTGGTAGAGCTCGTCGAAGTCGGCGCCCTCCTCCGGTTCCAGAAGGACGGTGATCACCTGGAAACTGTCGATCGGGCCGAACGCCTCACGAAATCCCCGGAAGTCGCCGTTGGCCCACTCCTCCCAGTTGCCGGCGCGGCGGCCGGTGACCCACCATCCGAGATCGGCCAAAACCTCCGCCACCTGCTGGGCACCCGGAGCGCCCGGTCCGGTGAACGTGTCGAACAGCGTTACCAAAGGCTCCGTCTGGTCGAGCATCCTGCCTGCCTCCTTCCCCGGTCGGCCGGCTCACGGTGGATCATCCGTGGGACCGAGGGCACCGGACCCGGGGCTCGGTACTGTGACGCCACCACACGATCAAGCATGCCTTGCCCCGAGCGAAGCTGCGCCTTGCGCATCAGGAGGACCGAGTGGCGATTCCCGCTCGTCTTGTCGCCACCGTTTCGGCACCGCTCGGCCCTGGGTCCGCCGATACCCCGAGTGTGCTGCACCGGCCCGGCCGCGGGCTGCTCGTCCAGCGTGGCGACACCGAGCTCGTGACCCTGGATCTGCAAGCGCCCGGTGGACAGAGCTGTGGGTGGTGCTGGACGCCAGAACCGGCGAAGTCCTCGGCCGGGCGGAGACGAACACCACCGGCTCGATGTCCTTCCACACGACACCACCCGACCCGAGCCGGATGGGTCTGAGCATCGGTGAGGGCGAAGAGGGTTCCCCGGTGCTCTGGGGACGGTGGGACGGCCAGAAGCTGACCGCTCAGCAGGTGGACGACGAACTGATCCTGCTCGACGTGCACCCGGACGGAGGGGAATGCGGAAACCATCGTCGCAGGCACCGCGGAATCCGACGCGCCCCATGGCCCGGGCCGCCGCTGGGTGGTCGACGCCCGCGAGTTGACCCTGCGGGGCGAGGTCGGCTACCCGATCGCGGTCGTCGGGCCGGCCCGGCCGGCCGGGTCCGGCGCCTGGTACACCGTGACCGAGGACCGGACCGCTGTCCACCTCTGGCAACTCACCGACGTATGACCGGCATCAGGAACGATGCCTGGCCGGACAATCACCGAGCCGCCAGCCGAGCCGGCGAATCTACGCCGCACCACAGCTCATGCCGCGCCTGATCTGCGCCGACCGAACCGCAGTGCAAATTATCAGAATGGCGGCTCATCGATCGGCCCTTCACTGGAATCCCAGTCACTGTTCGGTAAATCATCACCGACCCGCTCAGAGTCAGCAACACTCCTGAGCGAATCCACATTCTCACCCCAGGTCGCCAATGCCTCGATCGCTATACCCCGGAGCCACTTATCCGAACTAGCGGAAAGAAAGTTCCTAACTAAAGGCACAAATAGCTGACGCTGGGATACCAAATCCGAGGATTCCAGCAACTGAACGGCCGCGACGAGAGCGGCTTCCCTAACCTTCGGATCCGGATCTTTTAGATATGCATCGACGCTTGGGAAAATAAGTGGATAGAGGCTCCGAATCTCCAGAAAACGAGGAAATGGAACTGTCGGCGCATATCCTGCCCAAGACCGGATTCGCTGTTCCGACTGCACACTCACATCGTAGGCGACATTAGACAACCATGTCAGCAATTTACCCCGAAGCGGGTACTTCCCCTTCTCCCAGTCGGGAGCGAGCGATTTCCGGCTTCTCGGATCACCCAAGAGCGCGGCGACGTACCGGACCGCTGGAGCTGTCGCGGAGTAGACCACCCCGTCGTTAAGCAAAGCGTTGTCGAGGTGATCGAGAGCACCTTGAACGGCGCCCGGATCGGTCGCCACCAGGTCAGCGAGCTTGGCCGGGGTTTCGGGGTAAGCACATCCATCAGCATTCTCCAAGCCGGACCAGTCGACAGCCTGGAGAATCGTTGAAGGTTCAGGAAACTCGTCGATCATCCTTTATATTATGCCACACCCCACCCTCATGCAGCGGTGGGCGCGGCTCGCATTGCCGCGCCCACCGTCTGCACTTATTCTAGTTCTCGAAAAGCTTTTCGCTAAACACTTGTCGCAACTGAGATCGCACTGTCAATGCTGAACCCTCTGGCAACATTCCCGCCACATTGGGCAAGCAGAAGGAGCAGGGACCACCAGGCTTGGAAACCATCAGCCTAGCCTCCAGTTTGGGAGCACCCTGGCCAGCCTGTTTCGCCAGGATTCTCATCAACGTGGCGGCTTGCACCTCAACATGTGAACCAAAAAATGTGTCCGGATCAGGGCGCGCTTCCGCCGGAATTTCGTCCATATTCTTCTTGATCAAGGAGTGAAGCTTGTCGGATGAAAGATCAAACGTTCCATGCCCCTTGATCCAAAGATAGCCACCAGTAGCTCCCGACTTTGATGTCGAATTTCCCGGCCGCGTCGAGTATGCAGCATTTTCTGAAGCTCTGGCATGCGCGCGCTCATCAGGCGTCAAACAATTGTTGTTGTGTACGAGAACCGGTCCGGCCCCGGCGACTACGTAGTACGTGTGGATGTCGGCGACCGTGAGGTCGCGCATGACCTTGGCGCCGGCGAAGACGTGGACCGCGGTGACGTACTGGAGTTCGCCGTCCGGGCCGGTCAGGGTCGATGTGCCCGCAACCAGGTCGGCGGCTTCTGCCCAATCACCGGTGGTCGCGTCCCAGAAGGGATGGTGTGACGTGGTGTGCAGGACCGTCGACTCGGTCGGGCCGCGGGTACTCCGGCCGCCCTTGCCCTCGGTCTGCACCTCGGTCCGGGTCGTGGAGTCGGCCGGCTTCTCGGCGACCGTCACGTCGGTCAGGTCCAGGTCGCGGTTGGAGTGCAGCAGGGTGACCTGCCGCGAGGTGACGTCACCGGAGCCCGGGTCCTTGGTCAGGACCGAGTCACCGACGTTCACCTCGGCGATCGGCCGGGTGGAGCCGTCGGCCATCACCACCAGCGTCGACGGATCGAAGCTGTGCGGTTGGTCGTCGTCCTGCGGAGGCGGCGCGGTCGGGCACGTCTCCGCGGTCTCCGAACCCTCGTCGTCGTCCTGTTCCTGCTGCTTGTCCTTGGACTTCTTCTTCGGTTCGGCCCTGTCCTTCTGCTTCTGCTTGGTCTGCTGGGGCTTGGCCTTCTTGGGCTTGTCCTGCTTCTTCGGAGCCTTTTCCGGCTTCGGCTTCTTCGCCGGTTTGGACGGGGCCGGCTTCTTTTCCGGCTTCGGCTTGGGTTTGGGCTTCTTCTTCGCCGGGGGCTTCGGCTTCTTCTTCGGCGGCTTCGGCTTCTTCGGGACCTTCGACATCAGGTCGCCGAGCTTCTTGCGCGCCATGTTCATCAGGTCCTGGGCGCGGCGCATCACCGTGCGGGCGCCTTCGACGATCCGTTTCCACAACCGGTATCCGGCGAACGCCCGGTCGGCCGCCTTGTACAGCGATCGGCCGATCTTCAGGGCCTTGATCGGGCCGACCGCGCTCAACGCCAGGTCGACACAGTCCATGATGCTGCCGCCGAGGCAACCGACCACCGAGTTGTAGCCGATCATGTCGAGCAGCATCCCGATACCGACCTGCAGCAGGATGTCCAGCAGGTTGGTGTTGCTCTCCCGCAGCGCGCGGACGTACTCGGCCTCCTGCCGGACGATCTCGGTGCCGACCGCCTTCATGTCCCGGTCGCGCGCCTCCATCGCCAGGTTGTAGACCTGGAGCGCGGCCTGGTACTTCTTCACCTCGCAGGCGTAGTCGTACTGGCCGCACTTGCCGCCGACACCCTCACCGCTGGGGTCGGTGTTGGTCATCGGGTTGCCCTCGGCGTACGCGAACCGGTTGGCCGCGCCCGAGCCCGGGGACGGGCTGTTGCTCGCGGCGTCGCGGGTGTCGAACGTGCCGGTCTCCGGGTCGTACCAGCGGGACAGCATGTTGACCTTGCCAGTGCCCTGGTCGGTCCACTCCTGCTGGTAGCCGAGCTTGCCGAGCATGCCGCCGCTCGCGACGACCTTGCCCCACGGGTCGTAGGACACCGACCCGGAGAGTGCCGTCCCGGACGCCTCGAACTCGCCGACCACGTCGGTGTGGATGTCGGTCCAGGCGTACCGCTGGGTGGTGCCGGAGGCGACGCCGACCAGGTTGTCGCCGACATCGCGGACGTAGGCGGTGGCACCGTCGTTGGCGACGTCGTTGCCGAGGCCGGTGTAGGTCAGGTTCGGCAGGATCAGCCGGCCCAGACCGTCGTACGAGTAGGTGGTCGTACCGCCGGTCTTGGTGCCCTGCGAGATGACCTGGTTGAACGCGTCGGTGACGGTCTTCGTCTCCACGCCGTTGGCGACCGTCGAGGTCAACGTGCCGCGCGGCGAATACGTGTAGGTGGTGCCGGCGGAGTCCGAGACGAGCTGGTTGCGCTCGTCGTAGGTGAACGTCTTGGTGCCGGCCTGGATCCGGTTGCCGGACTTGTCGTAGGCGTAGACGAGCGGGGTGACGCCGTTGTCATAGCCGATGAGCCGGTTGGCCCAGTCGTACTTGTAGGTGTTGGTCGACGCCCCGTTGAAGCCGGTCGTCGTCTTCTTCGTCAGGTTGCCGTCGAGGTCGAACCCGTAGGCGATCTTCCCGACGCTGGCGCCGGCCGACGTCTTGACCTCGTCCGACTCCAGCTGCTTCAGCTTGTTGTAGGTGAAGGAGCGGGTGTTGCCGCCGTACGCGATCGTCTTCACCCGCGACAGGGCGTCGTAGGCGTAGGTCATGTGCACGCCGGCGGTGCTGTTGTCCACCTTCGCCGGGCGGCCCGCGGTGTCGTACCCGTAGGTGGTGACGCCCGCCCCGTCGGTCCGGGTGGTCAGCGAGCCGTCGGCGTTGTAGGCGTACGACGAGTTGCCGGAGACCCCGGTGATCGAGGTGACCAGGCCGCGGTCGTCGTACTCCAGGGTGTTCGCCCCGGCCGCGCCGCCGAACGACTTCACCCGTCCGACCAGGTCGTAGGTGAACGTCCGGTCCTTCGTCGCGACCTGCGCCCCGGTGCCCGAGCTCTTGGTCAGCCGGCCCATCACGTCGTACTCGGACGTCGCGGTCACGCCGCCCGGCGAGTCCAGGCGGACAGCCCGGCCCCCCGCGTCGTAGGACATCGTGAAGGTGCGGTCGGCCGCCGCCGGCGTGCTCGCGGTGGGCGGTTCGATCTGCGACTCCGGCAGACCCCACGAGTTGTACGTGGTGACGAACCGGCTGCCCCGCCCGTCGGTGAACCGCGTCTGCTGCCCGCCCACGTCGTAGCCGAACGTCGACACGAGCGCGTCCGCGGAGCTGATCGGCTCGCGCTGGGAGATGAGCTGCCCGGCCTCGTCGTACTCGAACGTGGTCTCGTGCTTGCTGCCGGGCAGATCGGTGTTCGCGGCGACGGCGGGGTTGTACGCGTTGCTCGCCGCGAGCGTGTTGCCGACGATGTCGTACCGCTGCGACTGGGTGCTGACCAGCTCGCCGGTGCCCGCCGCGTAGTCCGACGTGCCGACGGTCCGGCCCAGCAGGTCGTACGCGACGGTGGTGTAGCTGCCGTCCGGCGCGGTCGACTTCACCGGCCGGCCGAGGCCGTCGTACCGCACCTTGGTGGCGTTGCCCGCGGCGTCGGTCACCACGGTCTGCTCACCGGCGCTGTTGTACTTGACCGTCGTGACCACCCCGCCGGCCGACTTCACGCTGGTCGGCCACGGGCTGTTGTCGTACGTGTAGCTCGTGGTGTATCCGGTGCCCGCCTGCCGCACCGCCTCCGTGGCGGTGAGGGTCCGGCCCAGGTAGTCGACCGTCGACAGGGCCTGCGCCCCGCTCGGGTCGGTGTGCGCGAGCAGTTCGCCGTTGTCGTCGTAGGTGTACCGGGTCACGCCCTTGTCCGGCGTGACCACCTTGGTGGTGCGGCCGAGCTGGTCGTAGGTGTAGTCGGTGACGGCGCCCAGCGGATCCGTGCTGGAGACGACCTGCCCGACGCTGTTGTACCGGACCGCCGTCTTCGCGTAGATCGGCGCGCCACCGGTAGGCGCGACGTAGCCGGGCGACGTCTGCTCGACCATCTGGCCGAGACCGTCGTACCGGTTGGTCACGATCTTGCCGTTCGGGTCCTGCTGCTCGGTCACCTCACCGAACGTGTTGTACCCGATCCGGGAGATCGCGCGTTCGCGGGCCGCGGCGCCCTCGCCGGTGACCGTGGTGATCGCCGGGCCGGTGGTGGTCACCGCCCGGCCGACCTGGTCGTTGGCGATGTAGGTGACGACACCCTTGGCGTCGGCCGCCGAGGTGATCGTGCCGTCGCTGTCCAGCTGGTAGGTGCTCCGGCTGACCTGGGCGCCGGCCGCCGGCAGGGTGCCGGCCTGGAGCTGCCCGATCTCGGTCGCGGAGAGCGCCTTCTGGTACGCCTGCACGTCGTCGATCTGGCCGGAGAAGACCCCGGTCGTCTCGTTCTGCGCGCCGACGAGCAGGCTGGTCGCCTGGTTGTTGAACTGCTTCGTGGTCGACAGCGCCGCCTTGACCACACCGTTGACGTACAGCTGAGCGGTGTTGGTGCCGCCGGCCGCGGGGTTCGGCGTGACCGCGACCGCGAGGTGGGTCCAGTCCGCCGTCGCCGACCCGCTGGTGTACGTGCTGGCGCTGCTCGGCCAGCTCGTCTCGCCGTCGGCCTCGCGCACCGACATGGCCAGCCGCCACGAGTTGGTCTTGTTCTCGTAGTACACCTTCAGCGCGGAGCTGCCGATGTCACCGGCGAGCGCCGCCACGTACCGGTCGACGCTCTTGTCATCCAGTTTGACCCAGGCGCTCAGCGTGTACGGCTGCAGCGTGTCCACCGGGGCCGGCCCGGCGATCGAGCCCGAGGTGCCACCGGCGAAGGTGGCCGCGCCGCCCCGGTCGGTCGACCAGCCGGTGCCGGTCGCCGTACCGATGCTGTTGCCCGCCGTGTCACCCACGGTCGTGCCGGACTTCTCGTCCAGCTTCCACCGCATCGTCGGGGTGACGTCCGCGGACAGGTAGCTGGTCTGCTGCCGGACCCGGCCGAGCCGGTCGTACGCGCTGCCGGCCAGGCCGAGCACCGAGGTGCCGTCGCTGAACGACGTGCTCAGCAGCTCGTCCTCGGCCGAGTAGGTGTACGTCGTGGTCCGGGTGGTGGTGGTCTCGCCGTCCTCGGTCACCTCGAGCGTCGCGCTCGTGTTCCGGCCCGCGGCGTCGTAGGCCCGGGTGGTCTTGGTCCGCCCGTTGTTGGTGATCTGCGTGGTCAGGTTCCCGGCCACGTCGTACGTGTTGTTCTCCAGCACGTACGACTGCTTGGTGCAGCCCGGCGTCTTGGCCGGGTCACAGCCGTTGGTCCGGGTCACCGACACCAGCAGGTTGTTGTCGGTGTACTTGTACTCGTTGACGAAGCCCATGCCGTCGGTCTCGGACGCCAGCCGCCCGGCCGGGTCGTAGGCCAGCTGCCGGACCTTCAGGTCGCGCGCCGCCGTCGGCGCTTCCGGGTCGCCGGTGAAGCCCTTGACCACCGTCGACACCTCGTTGCCGGCGCCGTCGTAGTTGGTCAGCACCGTCGAGCCGTCCGCGTGGGTCTGCCGGTTCACCTGGCCGAAGCCGTCGTAACCCAGCTTGACCTCGTTGCCGTTCTGATCCCACTCGGAGGTCCGCCGGCCGTGCGCGTCGTAGCCGTAGACCACAGTCCGGGGAGCGTCCCCGCCGGTGGCGTCGGACACCGTCTCGGTGGTCATCAGGCCGTCGACGTCGTAGGACAGCGTCGTCACCGGCGTGTGCACCGCGTTGGTCACCGCGTTCGTCGTCGCGGCGTCGGTCACCGACACGACCCGGTCCAGGCGGTCGTGGACGTAGGACACCGTCGCACCGACCACCCCGCCGACGACGTCGATCTCCTTGACCGTACGGCCGAGGCCGTCGTACTCGTACCGGGTCGTGGCGCCGGCCGGGTCGGTCGTCTGGGCGATGTCCCCGTTCGGCAGGTAGAGGATGGTCTGCATCCCGCCGCCCGGCTTGACCACCCGCCACGGCAGGCCGGCCGGCACGGATCCGCCCAGGTAGCCGCCTCGCATCGAGCCGTCGGCGAGCTTCACCCCGTCGGTGTAGCTGATCGTCGTACGGCGGCCCAGCGGATCGGTCTCGCTGATCCGGTTGCCCTGGTCGTCGTACTCGTACTTGGTCAGATACGTGGCATCGGTGACCGATTTCGATCCGGCGCCACGCATCTCGATGAGCCGGTCGTTACGGATGTTCGCCGGCGGACTGACCGTCGTCGCGTCCGGGTAGTACAGCGAGTACGACGTCGAGCAGATGTTCTGCGACCGGTCCTGACACGTCGTCACCGACACGACGTTGCCGCGCACGTCGTACTCGTTGATCGTCATGTTGCCGTTGCCGTCGGTGACCGTGCGCAGGTTGCCCTTGCCGCTGTAGCCGTACTGCAGCTCGTTGCCGAGCGCGTCGATCTCCGCGACCTTCCGGCCGTACAGCAGGTCGTTGACCGTGGTGGTCCGGGTCGCCTTGTCCTCGTGGTCCTTCGGCCCGGTGATCACGTAGTTGATCTGGCCGGAGGGCGCGTTCTTGACCGCGTCGCGCGCCTTGAACTGGTACTGCGCCTGGGAGGCGTCGAGCTCGGAGGCGTAGAACGCCACCTCGGCGAGGCTGCCCTTGTAGTACGGCGTGGTGTTCGAGTCGAGGTAGTACCAGTTGGCGCCGGTGATCGACCCGTCGATGTAGCCACCGCCGAGGGTGTACTTCGTCGGCTCGAGGAGCGTCATCTGGGACGGGGCCATCGCCACCGACCCGGTGGTCGACTGCGCTGCCGCGCCGTCGACGTACAACGTCTGCGCGGTGCCGTTGGTGCTGAGCACCACGTGGTGCCACTTGCCGTCGTTCACCGCGGCCTTGCTCGCCAGCGACGGGATCCAGGTCTGTGCGGCGCTCTTGTTGCAGGTGTACAGCTGCAGGTCGGTGCCGTTGGTCTTGGAGCTGCCGGGCAGGTCCAGGCACAGGCCCGAGAACGAGTTCAGCAGCCCGCCGCCGGCCGGCTCCCAGTCCTGTGAACTGTTGCCGTTACAGGTGGAGAGGACGATCTTCGTGCCACTGACCTTGGCGTTCCCGGCCGGGGTCAGGCACTTGCCGAAGGCCTGCACGGTCGTCAGGTCACCGCCGCCGAACCGGCCCGAGACCAGGGTCCAGTTCTGCGCGGCGGAGCCGTTGCACTCGTAACTCTGCACCACCGTGCCGTCGGCGGTGCCACTGCTGGTGACGTCGGCACACTTGCCCTTGACCCCGACGGAGTTCAGCGGGGCGGTCGGCGTCACCGAGGGCGACAGCGCACGCAGCTTGCCGTCCGGGGTGATCCACAGCGACGGGGAGTCGTACCGCAGCGTGCTGGAGGTCTGACTCTTCATACCGAGCAGCACGTCGCTGGTGGTGGTCGTGTTGAACCACATCGAGACGGAGCTGTTCCCGGCCGGCGCCACCCCGGTCGGCAGGGAGACGTACGAGCTGGTGCCGTTGAACGACGCCGCCTTGCCGAGGGCTGCGCCGAACGGGCCGTCGACCGAGCCGAGGGTGACCGTGCTGTAGGTGGCGACGCCGCCGTTGACCTCGTTCTTCGCGTCGGTGACGCCGGACTCGGCCATCCGCCAGTAGTTCGTCGGCGCCCCGCCGAGGACACCGCTCTCGTACACCTTCGTCGAACCGACGATGGCCGGCGTCTCCGGCGTCCAGGTCTCGCCGTTGCCGTCGATCACCTTGCTCACCCGGCTGGTGGCGGTGTTGTAGGAGATCTCCGCGGTGGCGTTGCCGGAGGGCCGCACCACCGAGGTCAGCAGGCTGACCGAGGTCCGGGCCGCGTAGAGGTCGGCGGCCAGCTGACCGTCGACCGCGTTGTCGAACAGCGCCACGTCGGAGACCGACCCGGTGAAGTAGTCGCGGGTGCCCAGGTTGCTGTAGGTGCTGGGGTGCGACTGGTTCGGCCACGCGCCGCCGAGGAAGCCCTTGCCGACGAACGCCGACGCCGGGGCGATGTCCTGCACGGTCACGCCGGTCTCGGCGGCGACCGGCTTGCCGTCGAGGTACAGGTCCTGCCGGTTGCCCGACGCGGACAGCATGACGTGGTGCCAGACGTCGTCGTTCACCTTGACCGGTGACGTCACGCCGTTCACCGTGGCGGTGGCCGCCATCGGGGTGTGGATCCGGGACAGGAACAGCTGGTCGACCGGGCGCGTCTTGCCGCACGCCCAGATCTGCATGAGCGCGCCGGTCTGCGAGCCGTCACCGACCGAGTCCAGGCACAGCCCGGAGTAGTCGCTGACGATCTGCCCGTCCGCCTGCACGTTCCAGTCCTGGCTGCCGGCGGTCGAGGCGCACGTGTTGATGACCAGGTCGGTGCCGTTGGTGCCCTCCTGGTCCTCGGTGTCGACGCACTTGACCACGCCACCGGTGGTCACCTGCAGCTGCCGGGTCGTGGCCCAGGTGAACACCTGGTTCGCGGTGCCGGCACAGTTGGCGAGCGCCAGCCGGGTCCCGTTCGTGGAGACGTTGCCCGGCACGGTGAGGCACTGGCCCTGGCCGACCGCGGTCAGCGTGCCCAGCGAGGCGCCGAGCTTCGAGGCCTTGGCGAAGCCGCCCATCAGCTGGCCGTCCGCGCCGACGTACAGCGTCGGGTTGTAGGCCCGGTTGGTGGTGGCCGCGGTCGAGGCGGCGGCCTCCATCGACTGGCCGTAGAGCACGCCGTCGCCGCCGGTCTTCGACGCCTTGAACCACATGCTGATCGCCTGGTTCGCGCCGTCGCTGGCCAGGTTCGCCGGGATCTGCAGCTGCGCGGACGTCCCGTTGAAGCCCGTGGCGGTGGCCGACGAGCCGGCCAGTGGACCGGTCTGGCCCAGCGTCACACCGCTGTAGACGCCGACGTCGGCGCCACCGTTCTCCAGCATCGAACTGGCCGCGATCTTGGTGTCGCCGGTCTCGTTCAGCCGCCAGTACGAGTGCGGCCGGGCGTTGACCGTCGCGGTCGGGAACAGCGAGCCGGTGGTGTCGTACTTGTAGGTGTTGCACTTCTCCCAGTTGTCCGGCGGGCACACCTTGGTCAGCGCGTCCCCGGTGTACGAGTACCACCAGGTGTTCACCGAGTCCCAGTCGCCCGGCGTGACCGGGTCGGTGGCGACGTAGGCGACGTGCTTCGGCGCGGTCTCGGTCCAGTACAGGTCCAGGGTCCGGCCGGAGGCCGCGGTGATCGTGGCGAGCAGGCCGTCGGTGTAGGTGAACGTCTGCGCGCGCCCGGAGATGTCCTTGATCGACGCGACCGGGTACTCGTCGGACCCGTCCACGAGCTGCTTGAACTCGTAGGTGGTGCCGTCCTTCTCGGTCAGCCGGTAGGTCCGCTTCCCGTCCGTGGTGACCTCGGTGAAGGTGGCGGCCTGACCGGCCGGCGAGGAGTAGCTGCCGTTGTTGTTCCGCCCGAACGCCAGCTCCCGGCCGCTCGGGTAGGTCACCACGACGGTGTTGACCCGCTGCGAGCCGTTGATGGTGACCGGCTTCTCGGTGGCCTTGACGTCGATGATGCTCGACCAGCCGGCGCCGAACGCCTGCCCGGTGCGCGGGTCACCGCTGTTGTACGAGCGGGTGATCTCCAGCGGCGGGCCGACGGTGTTGACCATGGCGTCCTGGGCCGTGGTCGTGTAGTTGCCGATCACCGGGTCGAAGCCCTGCCCGGAGTTCTGCGACAGCGCGGACGTGATCGACGGCTGCGGTACCGGTGTCACCAGCAGGTTCTTGATCAAATACTCGTGGTTGTCGGCAAGCCCGTCGCGGACCTGGACCGTCCAGTAGTACGACTCGTTCCAGCTGAACGTGCCGGCCGGCACGGTCCAGGACTTCTTGGCCTGCCAGTCCGAGGTGGCGATCTGGGTCTTCTGGTCCTTGTCATAGACGAAGAAGTTGTACTCCAGCGTCTTGGGCCAGTTGTCCGGGTCGCTGGCGTCGGCGATCAGCTCGGGGGTCAGCGTCGCCGCCGACGCCCCGTACGCCGGGTACTGCTCGTTGACCTGCGGGTCGGTGTTGTAGTCGTAGGTCAGCTCGAGGCGCGGGTCGGTGTCGTACCCGCCGTAGTTGGCCGAGGTGAACCGCTTGAACGCCGACGAGTCGGTCTCCGAGGCGGTCAGCGCCAGGCCGAAGTTCGACATGGTGCCGGTCGACCAGCCGTTGAACGTCTGCGTCGGCAGCGCCACCGACCGCATCGCGCCCTTGCCCCGGTCCCCGCCGCTGTTGTTGCACGCCGGGGTGTTGTCGCTGATCACCCACTGGGCGATCGGCGACGAGTAGCTCGGCCCGGCGCTCAGCTTGCCGTCGGCCGCCTCGATGTCGGCGACGGTCCACTTCGTGGTGGCCCGCCGCACGTAGATCGGTTCGTGGTCGGCGCAGTTGTACGACCAGGTGTGGAACATGAACAGCTTCGCCGACTTGATCTGCGTGCCGACCAGGCCGTTGTCGTCGAACTCGTCGAAGTGCATGAACGAGCGCGACCGGGTGGTGCCGCTGTCCCAGGTGCCGACCGGCAGGTTGTCGCCGTTGTGCTCGACGGTCGAGGTGCTGTCGTCGGTGAAGATGTCACCGGTGTCGGCCGTCTCGATGGTCGGGTCGACCCGGACCGGGTACTGCCGCGCCGGGTCGGCGAGCCACGCCTCGTCCGCGGTGACCTTCAGGGCCTGTCCGCCGTCGAGGGTGATCAGGTCGTAGCGGACCGCGCCGAACTCGGCCGGTGCGCCCGAGTGCGGGTCGACCTTGGAGTCCTGCATGTAGCCCCGCGGGACCCGCATGGCGACCTTGCCGTCCGCGGCGACCAACTCGAGTGAGCCGTCGCTCCGCTTCTCCGCGGTCACGCCGTCCAGCTTCAGCGGGAAGACCCACTCGTGGCCGGCCGCCGGCGACGCCAGGACCAGGGTCTCCTTCAGACCGTCGTTGGTGGTGCGCAGCTCGAGGTCGGTGCCGGGCAGGATCTCGCGGTACGTCGCGGTCGAGCCGTTCAGCACGGCGGGCACCGCGGCGGCGCCGGCCAGGTCGTAGGCCATCGAGTAGCCGGAGGCCGTGGTCACCGTCGCGAGGGCGTCACCGGCCGACGGCGCGGACGAGGGCGAGGACGGCGCGGACGAGGCCGAGGGCGTGACGGAGGGCGACGCGGAGGGCGACGACGACGGGGCGATCGACGCACTCGGGGTGCCGTCGGCGCCGGTCGCGCCGAGCGCGACGTCGATCGAGTTGGCGGCGGTCTCCAGGACGTCGCCGCGCTTGGTCAGCGTGGTGTCGATCGGCTGGTAGGACCCGTCCGCGGCCTTGAAGTTGACCCGCTCGTCGAAGAGCACCCGGGTGAACGAGCCGTCCTCGTTCTGGAACTCGTCGTAGGTCGCCGTCGACCGTTTCGGCAGCCGCTTGCTGGTGCGCTTGTCGAAGCTGGTGGCGTCACCCGGCTTCCCCGGGGTGGTGAACTTCTTCTGCGCCGGTTGCCCGGGCTGCGCCGGGTCGGCGATGCCCCTGCCACGGCCGGGCGCCGTCCCGGCGCCCCCGTTCACCGTGGTCGTCGCGGTGGACACGTAATGGTCCACCTCACCGGTTGCGCCACCGCGCTCCTGCTTCGGCAATCCGGTGACCGCGGCGAGCGCGGGCACCTGCCGGAGGGCGGACAGCAGCCCGGAGAGCGGCCATCCATCTCGTTCCGTGGGCACCACGTCCGGTGGCACACCCACCGACAGTCCCAAAGCGAGCGCTGTGACGACAGCGATCCGCCGCCTCATATGTCGAGCCCCGTTCTCAGCTTCTTCCAAGGATCGGCGAAGCATGAGGGAAGATCATCGATCTTCACAAGATCCTATTGAACGGGGCGCGCCTGTTTACCCAGCCCTGGCGGGCCTAAACCCGAGTTCACGGCATCCACTGTGCACTTGATCACACTTCCGGATCGGGTTTGGCGTGCAGGATTTCGCGGGCCTGCTGGGCCGCACGGACGATGCTCTCGCCGACGAACTCGACGAAGCGGGCGATGCCCTCCAGACGCGCGGCGGCCGGGCTGTCCGGGCCCAGCACGCCGACGCCCTGGCGCGCGGTATCGGCGAGCTGCTCGTGCGACTTGGCGCTGGCGATCATCGACTGGTACCAGACGTCGTCGTCGACCACGTAGCGCTCGTGCCGGCGCTCGCCGCGCTCCCTGCGGATCAGGCCCTGCGCCTCCAGGAACGCGACCGCCTTGGACACCGACGCCGGGCTGACCTGCAGCCGCTGCACCAGCTCGGCCGCACTGAGACTGCCCGCGTCCGTGGTGAACAGGCAGGTCAGCACGCGGGCCATCATCTTCGGCAGGCCCTGCCCCATCAGCAGGGTGGTGAACACCTCCTCGTACGCGAGCACCGCGGCCGGGTCCCGCCCGTTGGCCGGCGCGGGTGTCTGCGCACCCCGGGGCGCGGTCTGCCGGCGCCGGTGGGCGCGCTGCTCGGTGGCGCGGTGCGCCAGGTCGCCGCGGTACCCGGCAGGGCCGCCGTTGCGCATCACCTCGCGGGTGACCGTCGAGGTGGGACGGTCCAGCCGCCGGGCGATCTCCGCGTACGCCAGCCCGTCGGCCAGGCCCAGCGTGATCTGCTGACGTTCCTGCTGGGTGAGCCGGCCACCGGGCATGTCGATCTCCTTACGCGCACCTGTCTGACGCACGGCAGCATAGCGTTCATTTTCTACTCAATGCAACGGTGCGTTGCGTTGATTTTCAAACCGTTGCAACGATTCTCGCGCATCTAGCTGCTAATACGCCGCGAATAAGCAACGAACATGTTGCCCAAAGCGCGAACGCAACGTAGCGTTTTGCACATCGGAAACAACGGATCGAAGGAGCTAGTCATGCAGAAGTTCGCCACCACCGCCCCGATCGCCGCCGTCCTGGACATCCCGGCCGGCCGGCTCCAGCTGATCGCCGCCGACCGCGCCGACGCCACTGTCGAGATCCGGCCCGCCGACGCGTCGAAGGGCCGCGACGTGAAGGCCGCCGAGCAGGTCACCGTCGACTACCGGGACGGCGTGCTGCGGATCGCGACGGCCGCGCCGAAGCACAAGCTGCTCGGCAACTCCGGCGCCGTCGAGGTCACCGTCCAGCTGCCGGCCGGGTCGCGGGTCGAGGCGACGACGGCCGCCGGGGACCTGCGGGGTGTGGGCCGGCTCGGCGAGGTCACGTTCGACGGGGCACAGGGCCAGGTCAAGCTGGACGAGACGGCGAGCGCCCGGCTGACCCTCCAGGACGGCGACATCACGGTCGGCCGCCTGACCGGGCCGGCGCGGATCAGCACCCAGCGGGGTGACATCCGGATCGCCGAGGCGGTGGACGGGGCGCTCGTCCTTCGTACCGAAGCGGGAAACGTCGCGGTCGCGGCCGCCAGCGGCGTCTCCGCGTCGCTGGACGCCGGCACCGGCAGCGGCCGCATCCAGAACTCGCTGCGCAACGGTGACGGCGCCGCCGCCCTGACCATCCACGCCACCACGGCCTACGGCGACATCACCGCCCGCAGCCTGTAGTCCCGCCGCCTGGGGTATGGCGATGCCGACGAGTGGCGCACCGGCACGGTGCCGGTGCGCCGAGCGGTCCCGGCCGGGTCAGACCTCGATCTCCACGCCCTCGTCGATCCGGACGTCCTTGAGCATGAGGCTGAAGACGAGCGCCAGCACCATCAGCGGGATCGTCCAGAGGAAGACGCTGCGGATCGTGTGCGCGAACGCCAGCTCCACCGCGGCGCGCAGGTCGGCGGGGAGCGCGCGCAGATCCATCGGGGAGATCGATCCGTCCGAGGGGATCCGGGCCGCGGTGCCGGCCGGCAACCGCTGCGACAACTCGGCGCTGAGCCGGATGCTGAACAGCGCGGCCAGCGCGGCGAAACCGAGTGAGCCGCCGATGCGCTGGGAGAACGCGCCGGTCGCCGTCGCGCTTCCCATGTCGCGCTCCGGCGCGGTGGCCTGGATGGCGACCATCAGCGGCTGCATGCAGAGCCCGACGGTCAGACCGAAGAACACCATGTAGGTGACGACGAGCCACAGGCTGGTGTCCGGGGTCATCGTGGCGAACAGGAGCAACGACGGCACGGCCAGGGCGCTGCCGAGAACCGGTGACCACTTGTATCGGCGCCATTTGGTGATCAGGCCGCCCCCGACGATGGAGACCACCATCAGCCCGAACACGATCGGCAACTGCAGCAGACCGGAGTTGAAAGCGCTGATGCCCATGGCGAGCTGGATGAAAAGCGGCACGAACGTTCCGATGACGGTGACCCAGGTATGCACCATCACGTTGGCCAGGCAGGCGAAGGTGATCGACGGAATACGGAACAACCGCGGCGGCATGATCGGCTCGGGCGCCCGCAACTCGCGCATCACGAACAGTGCTACCAGCACGATCGCGCCGGCCGCCAGAGCGAGAATGATCGGGGAGGACCAGGCATATTGTGCGCCGCCCCAGGACGCCAGCAGCGTGATGTCAGCGATCAATGCGGCGAGCAGGAAAAAACCCGCGTAGTCGATGGGAGCCGTGGATTTCTTCGGCGGCAGTTTCAACTCCCGGACGATGGCGACCAGCGCGATCAGACCCAGCGGCAAGTTGATGTAGAAGATCCAGCGCCAGGAGAGCTGATCGGTCAGGATGCCGCCGAGCAGCGGGCCGGCGATGGCACCGACGCCGAGCACGGCGCCGAACATGCCCATGAACTTGCCGCGTTCGCGCAGCGGCACGATCTCCGCGACGACCGTCATCGTCAGCACGGAGAGGCCACCGGCGCCCACCCCCTGGACGGCGCGGAACACGATCAGTTGGATCATCGACTGCGCCGCGCCGGACAGGACCGAGCCGACCAGGAACGCGCTGATGGCGAAGATGTACAACCGGCGCGTGCCGTACAGGTCGGCGAGTTTGCCGTAGAGCGGCGTGGTCACACCCGCCACGATGATGTACGTGGTGAACAGCAGGGACAGGTACTGAACGCCGTCGAGCTGGCCGACGATCGTCGGCGCGGCGGTCGACACGATGGTCAGATCGAGGGAACCGAGCGCGGAACAGATCATCATCGCGATGACGACGATACGCATTGAGCTGCGACCCAGTGGCCCCTCACGCGACGGTGCGTCAACTGCCTCGGGTTCGGGAGTCGTCATCACTGTCTCCTCGGGAAAGATGGGCCGTTCCGAGCCAATGGAAGATATCGCAAACCCGCGCCGGACCATAGTTCGGCTCGAGTTCGGCGGGCCTCCTGAAGTGTGGGAAATTCGTTTACCGATATGGGGTTCGCTGTGCTGTCGATTCACCACTCCGGTCACCGCGCAGGGATTCCTCCGCGGTCAACTCCACGCGACGCATGGCGATCCGGAGGATGGGCGGCGCCATCAGCGAGGTAGCGATGGCCACCATTACCACAATGGTGTAGGTCTCGGTATTGAGGACACCCAGACGCAGCCCGACCATGGCGATGACGATCTCGACCACGCCGCGGGCGTTCATGCCGGCTCCGAGGGCGAGCGATTCCCACTTGGTGAGCCGACTGGTCAGCCCGCCGATGAACGCGCCCGCGAACTTGCCCGCCACCGCCACCGTCAGCACGACCAGTCCGGCCAGCAGGACGACCGGCCGGCCCAGCGCCGTCAGGTCGACACGCAATCCCGCGGTGGCGAAGAAGAGCGGCGCGAAGAAGGCCAGCACCGTCGTGTGCAACGGCACGAGCGCGGCTCGCGGCACGCCGCCGCAGCTGCCCACCAGGAGGCCGCCCACGAAGGCCCCGAAGACTGCCTCCATGCCCAGCGCCTGTGTGCCCGCGGCGCAGGCCAGCATGCCGATGGCCGCGACGGTCACCACGCCGGTCGGCCCGGCCGCCCGGTCCGCCTGGCGTAGCGCGACACGGAACAGCGGCCGGCCCACGGTGGCCGCCGTCACGACGATCGCCAGCAGGGTCAGCACCGCCGTCACGATCACGCCGGCCTGCAGGGCGGTGGCCGCCATCGCCACGACGATCGACAACATCAGCCAGCCGAACGCGTCGTCGACCATCCCGGTGATCAGGATCAGCTGACCGATGTTGCGATGCAGCAGCCGCATGTCGGTCAGCGTCTTCGCGATCACCGGCATCGCGCTGAGGCACATCGCGACGCCCAGGAAGAGCGCGAAGACGATCCGGTCGGTGCCACCCGGCACCAGCGCGGCCGGCAGCAGCAGGCCGGTGGCCACGCCCAGCCCCAGCGGCAGCAGCAACCCCGCCGTCGCCACCCGCACCACTGTCGCGCTCCGCCGGCGCAGCAGCAGGAGATCGACTTCTATCCCCGTCACCCCGACCAGCAGCAGGACCCCGATCTGGGCGACGGCGTCGAGCAGGTGGAACTGACCGGCCTGCTTGGGCAACAGCCACGCCGCCACGCCGGGCGCGACGTGGTCCAGCAGGGTCGGCCCGAGCAGCAGCCCGGCCGAGAGCTCACCGACGACCGCCGGCATGCCCAGCCGGACGGCCAGCCGGCCGAGCACGAAGGCCAGCGTCAGCAGCACCGCCACCTGGAGCAGGAAGAGCATCAGCTGCGGCGCCGGGATCAGCGGAACGGGGGTGTGCGACACGGTCCGCTCACCCTTCCGCGGCGAGGGTGAGCGCGACGGTTCGCGTGTCGTCCTCGGCCGGCCAGCGTCCGTACCTGCGGCGCCAGTACATCAACGGTCCGCTCGCCTCGTCGTGCACGCCACCGTCCACGGCCGCGCCGACGACGATCGTGTGGTCACCGGCGTCGATCACCCCGGCGACGTCGCACTCGGCGTGCGCGAGGGAATCGGCCGACAGCAGCGGGAGCCCGCCGCGCCGGGAGGGCTGCCACCTCGCCGTCTCGAACCGGTTCAGCGTGCTCGACGCGAACAGTGACGAGGTGCGTTCCCGGCTGTCCCGCAAGAAGTTGACGATGAACTGGCCGCGGTCGACCAGCGCGCTCAGCACCCGGCTGTTCCGGTTGAGACACACCAGCAGCAGCGGCGGCTCCAGAGACACGCTGCACGTCGCGCTGCAGGTGACACCGAGTGGCGCGCCGTCGGCGCCGAGCGTGGTCACCACCGTGACGCCGGACGGGAACGCGCTCATCACCGACCGGAAAGTGGCCGGCTCGAGACAGGCCGCGGCCACCTCCGGAGACACCCGGAGGTCGTGCTGCCCGCGCATGTCACGCCGCCTTGCGGGCGACCACCACGTGGTCGCGGGTGATCGTGTCCGCCCGGAAGACCTGCTCCACCTCGAAGCCGGCCTCGCGCAGATACCCCTCGCAGTCGGACACCGAGTACGCGGAGTTGTCGTCGCGGATCATCGCGCTGTTGAGACGTTGCAGCAGCGTCTCCAGGTCGTCCCGGCTCGGGTCGATCATGACGTCGTAGACCGCGATCCGCCCACCGGGCGAGACCGCCCGGTACGCGCTGTGCAGCAACCGCATCCGCTTCTCCAGCGGCCAGTCTGCCAGCACGTGACCCATGACGATCACGTCCGAGGCGGGCAGCGGGTCGACGAAGAAGTCACCGCCCGCGAAGCGGACCCGGTCGGCCGTGCCCAGTTCCCGCATCAGCTCGTCGCAGAGCGGTCGCAGCGCGGGCAGGTCCACGACCGAGCCCCGCAGGTGCGGATGTGCCCGGGCGATCCGCGCCGCCACGTTGCCGCGGGCGCCGCCCACGTCGGTGAACGTCGTGTACTCCGACCAGTCGAGCCGGCGAGCCAGTTCATCGGCCGTGAAGCCGTTGTGGGCGTCCATGTGCGTCATGACCTGCCGGGCCTTGTCGAGGTCCCGGTAGTAGTCCGGATAGGCGGTCGAACCCTGCGCCGCCACCGACGACTTCGCGTGGCCGTCCCGCAGCGCCTCGGTCAACCGGCCCCACGCGTGGTAGTGCAGTTTCGCGTGCTGGGCGCAGGTGCCGCCCAGGTAGGTCGGTTGCCCGGTCACCAGGAACTCGGCGGTGAGGTCGCTGTTGCGGTACTCCGCTCCGTCGCGTTCCAGCAACTCCAGCCCGACGAGCGCGTCGAGGAAGTCGGGGGTCAGCCGGTGCCGGACGGCCAGTTTCTCCTGAAGCGTGTCCGCCGTGGCCGGACCGTCGGCGAGCAGGTCGAACACACCGAGCTCCACCGCGCTCTGCAGGACCTTCGTCTGGAAGTACGCCGTGTTGAGCCGGACGACGGCCCGGGCCCGGGCCACTGAACTGCGGGGAGGTACGCCAACGGTCATCGTCTGTCCTTACTCCCGATCGGTCGTTGCGGGGCACACCGTCGCACCGGCCGGTCGTGCTCACGTCGAGCGGCGGCCGAGGCCGCTGGCTGTCCAGCGCGGGTCAAGGGCGAATCGAGGTCGGCAGGACAGCCTTGGCCGGTTGGCAACGGTGAAGGGAGACGGGGTGCTGCGGAAGAACGAGGAAGGACCGCGGGGTGGACGGCGGGTGGTCGTGACCGGGATCGGGGTGGTCGCACCGGGCGGCATCGGGACGAAGCAGTACTGGGACCTGCTGACCGCCGGGCGGACCGCCACCCGGACCATCACGGCGTTCGACGCCACCCAGTTCCGCTCCCGGGTGGCCGCCGAGTGCGATTTCAACCCCGTCGAGGCCGGTTTGACCCAGCGGCAGATCCGCCGGTGGGATCGGACCACACAGTTCGCGTACGTGGCGGCCCGCGAGGCGCTCGTCGACAGCGGCATCGTCGGCGAGCTGCACCCGGAGCGCACCGGGGTGATGGTGGGCACCGCGTGCGGGATGACCATCAGCCTCGACCACGAATACGCGGTGGTCAGCGACGAGGGCCGGATCTGGCAGGTCGACGAGGCGCACGCGATGCCGTACCTGTACGACTACTTCGTGCCCTCGTCCATGGCGGCCGAGGTCGCGGGCCTGGTGGGGGCGGAGGGGCCGGTGGGCATCGTGTCCACCGGGTGCACGTCCGGCATCGACGTGGTCACCCACGCCGTGGACCTCATCCGGGACGGCGAGGCGGATGTGATGATCGCCGGAGCGTCGGACGCCGCCATCTCGCCGATCACCGTCGCGTGCTTCGACGCGATCAAGGCGACCACGCCGCGCAACGACGAACCGGAGACGGCGTCGCGGCCGTTCGACCGGACCCGCAACGGCTTCGCGCTGGGTGAGGGCTCGGCCGTCTTCGTCCTGGAGGAGTTCGGCCACGCTCGCCGCCGGGGCGCGCACGTGTACGCCGAGATCGCCGGATACGCCTCCCGGTGCAACGCCTTCTCGATGACCGGGCTGCGTCCGGACGGCGTGGAACTGGCCGCGGCCATCACCGGCGCGTTGGACCTGGCGCGCGTCGACCGGTCCGAGATCGACTACATCAACGCGCACGGCTCCGCGACCAAGCAGAACGACCTGCACGAGACCGGCGCCTACAAGCGCAGTCTCGGCGAACACGCGTACACGACACCGGTCAGCTCGATCAAGTCGATGATCGGTCACTCGCTGGGAGCGATCTGCTCACTGGAGGTCGCGGCCTCCGTGCTGGCCATCGAGCACTCGGTCATCCCGCCGACGGCAAACCTCCGGGAACCCGACCCCGAGTGCGACCTGGACTACGTCCCCCTCGTGGCCCGGGAACAGCGCACCGACGTGGTGCTCAGCGTGGCCAGCGGCTTCGGTGGCTTCCAGAGTGCGATCGTCCTCGCCGGGCCGGGCCGGTGGGCGGCATGACCGCGCCCGGAACCGCCGGGACGGCGCCGGCCCGGGCAACCGGCACCGCGGTGGTCACCGGCCTCGGCGTGGTCGCACCCAACGGCCTCGGCGTGGCGGAGTACTGGGCGGCGACGTTGCGCGGCGAGTCCGGCATCGGCCGCATCACCAGGTTCGACCCGGCGCCGTACTCGGCGCAGCTGGCCGGTGAGGTCACCCTGGACACGGCCAGCCGGCTGCCGAGCCGGCTGCTGCCGCAGACCGACCGCATGACCCAGCTCGCGCTGATCGCGGCCGAGGAGGCGCTTGCCGACGCGGGCGCCGACCCGCGGCAGCTGGCCGACTACGCCACCGGGGTGGTCACCGCCGCTTCCGCCGGTGGCTTCGAGTTCGGGCAGCGCGAGCTCGAGGCGCTGTGGAGCAAGGGCGGCGCGTACGTGAGCGCGTACCAGTCCTTCGCTTGGTTCTATCCGGTCAACAGCGGCCAGATCTCGATCCGGCACGGCATGCGAGGGCCCGGGAGCACCCTGGTCGCCGAGCAGGCCGGCGGGCTGGACGCGATCGCCAAAGCTCGCCGGCACGTACGCGACGGCACTGCGCTCATGCTCGCCGGCGGGGTGGACGGCTCGCTGTGCCCGTGGTCCTGGGTCTGCATGATCCGCTCGGGCCGGGTCAGCCCGGTCACCGAACCGAGCCGGGCGTATCTGCCGTTCGACCTGGACGTCACCGGTCATGTGCCGGGCGAGGGCGGCGCCCTGCTCGTCGTCGAGGATCCCGGCGAGGCCCGGCAGCGCGGGGTGGACCGGATCTACGGGGTGGTCGCCGGGCACGCCGCCACCTTCGACCCGCAGCCCGGCTCGGGCCGGGAGCCGGGCCTGCGCCGGGCCATCGAGCTGGCGCTGCGCGACGCGCGACTGTCCGTGGCGGAGGTGGACGTGGTCTTCGCCGACGCCGCCGGGGTCGCGGCGCTGGACCGGGTGGAGGTCGACACCCTCGCCACCGTCTTCGGGCCGCGGGCGGTGCCCGTGACGGCGCCCAAGACCATGACCGGCCGTCTGCTGGGCGGCGGGGCCGCGCTCGATGTGGCCACGGCGCTGCTGTCCCTGCGCGACTCGGTGATCCCGCCGACCATCCACATCGATCGCCCCGCCTTCGCCGAGGCGATCGACCTGGTCGGATCCGAGCCGCGGGAGGCCACGCTCACCAACGCGCTCGTCCTCGCCCGGGGGCAGGGTGGCTTCAACTCGGCGATGGTGCTCCGGCGTCCCGCATAGCGTCCGGTCGCGCCGCGCCCAGCTCCCGCACGGCGGCGCACCAGGTGTCCCACGACCCGCTCGCGCCCCGGGGCAGCAACGGAACCACCGTGCTGCGCCCGGCGCGGACGGCGGGATGCCGGCGCGCCAGCATCGACAGCCCTTGGCCGGGACCCGCGTCGACAAGGGTGTAGTCGCCGCCGGTCAGCAGCGCGTCCAGGGCCGGCCAGAACAGTACCGGCGCGGACAGCTGCCCGGCCCAGAACTCCGGTCTCCCGGCCTGCTCGCGGTCCACCACCCGGCCGGTCCGGGTGGACCAGATCGGCACCGCCGGGGAGCCGAGTGGCAAAGCCTCGAACGCGGTCGCGAAGGCTCTCGCCTGATCGGCCACGGCGGGACAGTGGAAGGGCTGCCGGGCGCCGACCCGCCGGCTGACCAGCCCGGCTGCCCGCAGCTCGCGCTCCACGTCGGACAGGCGTGGTTCCGGCCCGGCCAGCACCGTCTGCCGCGGCGCGTTCCGCGCGCCGATCACCACGCTGCCCGGCTCGCCGGCGACGCCCAGGTACGGTGCGAGTTCCGCGGGCGTCGCGCTCACGGCGAGCAGGCCGCCGGGCGGTGCCGTGGCCATCACCACCGAGCGTGCCAGCATGACGGCGGCGGCACCGGGCAGGTCCAGCACGCCGGCGAGAGCGGCCGCGGCCAGTTCGCCGACGCTGTGCCCGAGCAGTGCCACCGGCGGACATCCCCGGGCGTGCAAGGCGCGGCCGAGGGCGTACCCGATCGCGAACAACAGGGGTTGTGCGGTCCCGGCGTCGTCGAGCGAGACCGCCGGCCGGTCGGCGAGCCAGTCCGTACGCAGCCGGCGCCCCGGTGCGCCCATGAGCTCGAAGAACTCGTCCATGACCGCGCTGAAGACGGGTTCACGGCCGTACAGTTCCACGGCCATGCCGTGATGCTGGGCCCCCTGACCGGCCATCAGCAGGGCGATCGGACGCCCGGTTCCCTCGTACGTCATCGGTTCTGGTCTCCGCTCCTCGTCGGTCACCGCGTGGCCGGATCCTCGCCCGCCGCCCTGGAGCGCCGATCGAGCGGGCACGGCCTCCAGCGGCGTTCCGGCCGGAGTCGAGCCTCGCCCGGCACGCTGCCCCGGAAACACTGGAACGCGGGGAGGTAGCAAGCCGATGAGCCCTTCTAGCTACGACGTGCTCGTGGTGGGGGCCGGCCCGGTCGGCCTGACGGCCGCCTACGAGCTGGCTCGGCGCGGCGCGGCGGTACGAGTGGTCGATCAGGCATCCGGGCCGGCCACCACGAGCCGGGCGACCGCCACCCACGCACGCACCTTGGAGACCTACCACCAGATGGGGCTCATCGACGAGTTCCTGCGGCGCGGGCAGCGGGTCGAGCACTTCACCATGCACCAACGGGGACGGCGGCTGATCCGTCTCGACACCGACTACTCGAGCGTGCCGACCCGGTTCCCGTTCACGCTCCAGGTGGACCAGGTCACCACCGAGGAGATCCTGCGGACCGCACTGCGGCGCCTGGGCGTCACGGTGGAATGGGGTGTCGGCCTGACCGGGCTGGACCAGACCGACGACACGGTGACCGCCGCCCTGCAGCACGCCGGCGGCGGCATCGAGCAGGTCGAGGTGGGGTGGCTGGTCGGCGCGGACGGCGGCCACAGCGTGGTCCGCAGGCAGCTCGGTTTCACGTTGGTCGGCGAGTCCTCGGAGACCTGGCTGATCGCCGACGCGGTCCTCGACGCCGACCTGCCGCGCGACAGCCTGCACTGGATGCACGCCGGGAACGGCACGATCATGCTGGTGCCGTTCCCGGAGCCGGGAAAGTGGCGGCTGCTGGACACGGTGGACGTCGACGGCGCCGACGACGCCGACGCGGTCGCCAGGCGATTCACCCGCAAGATCACGAAGGCTCTCGGCACGCCGGTCCGGGTGTCCACCCCCAGCTGGGTCTCGGTCTTCACGATCCAGCAGCGCATGATCCGGCAGATGCGTTCCGGGCGTTGCTTCGTCGCCGGCGACGCGGCGCACGTGCACAGCCCGGCCTCCGGCCAGGGCATGAACACCGGCATCCAGGACGCGTACAACCTCGGCTGGAAGCTGGCCGACGTGCTGCGCGGTCACGCGGACGACGCGCTGCTGGACAGCTACACCGCCGAGCGGGTGCCGGTCGGCGCCACGCTGCTCGGCACGACCAGGACGGCCACCGCGCTCGTGGCGCTGCGCAACGCCGCCGCGCCCGTCACCCTGCCGATCGGGCTGGGTCTGCTCAACCTGGCCACGCCGCTCAAACGGCGGGTCGAACGCAAGATCATGGAGGGGATGTCCGGTTTGGCGTTGCACTACGGCGCCAGCCCGCTGAGCCAGCCGGTGGTCGCGGCCCGCGGCATCGGGCCGGGGTACCGCGTCGCCTGCTCCGGAGAGACGGCGCTGGCCAGCGCCGGTTGGCGGGACATGTGCACCGAGTTGACCGACCCGCGGTGGACGTTGCTCGCCACCACCGACGACACCGGACCGGACGGGCTCGCCGCGGTGCTGGCGGACGTGGAACGTGACTTCGGCCGGGCCCTCTCGGTGCGCACGGTCGCCGACACCACCGACATCGCCGGCACGTACCCGGGGCCGCTCGGCGACCCGGGCGGCACGCTGCGCCGCCAGCTCGGCCTGGACGCCGGGGAGTACGCCCTGATCCGCCCGGACGGCTACCTGGCGGGCAAGGGCCGGATCGCGGGCGAGCAGGGGCTGACGGCGCTGCTGCGCCGGTGCGGCCTCGTCCCGCACGAGCCCGAGCCGACCCGCTGATCCCGCTGATCCCACCGAGGAGTGCCACCATGCGCATCATCGACCTGTCCACGCCGATCGACGCCACGGTCTGGGAACCGAACCCGACCGAGCACACGGTGCTCTCTCCCGCCGAGGGCGCCGTGCACATGGCGGAGAGCATGCGGGAGAACCACGGCCTCGACTTCGACCCCGCCGTGCTGCCGGACGGCGAACTGCTGTCGCTGGACACCCTGCGGCTGACCACCCACACCGGTACCCACGTGGACGCGCCCTCGCACTACGGCTCCACCACCGAGTACGGGCCGCCCCGCCACATCGACCAGATGCCATTGAATTGGTTCTTCCGGCCCGGCCTGGTGCTGGACGTCTCCGACGCGCCGGTCGGCACGGTGGGCGCGGACCGGTTGCGGCAGGCCTTCGACCATGCGGGCCGGGCACCAGAGCCGATGGACGTGGTGCTGCTGTACACCGGCGCGAACACCCTCGCCGGTACGCCCAAGTACTTCACCGACTTCGTCGGACTCGACGGCCCGGCCACCGACCTCCTGCTGGATCGGGGTGTGCGGGTCATCGGCACCGACGCGTTCAGCCTCGACGCGCCCTTCGGTCACATGATCGTGGAGTACCAGAAGAACGCGGATCCGAGCGTGCTGTGGCCGGCGCACTTCGCCGGTCGCCGGCGCGAGTACTGCCAGATCGAGCGGTTGAACAACCTGGAAGCGCTGCTCGACACGCCCCGCTTCACGGTGTGCTGCTTCCCCGTGAAGATCGCCAACGCGGGCGCCGGCTGGGCGCGGGCCGTGGCGCTGGTCCCGGAGGAATGAGCCACGGCCGGCCCGGCCCGGACGGGTCAGCCGGCCCCGGCACCGTCGTACACCCACTGGGTGCTGTGCGCCGCCGCGCGGAAGCACGGGTCCGCCAGGACCCCGCTGAGATGCGCGGCGGTGGTGTGCACGCCGGCTCCGCCGACCCGTAGTTCGTCCAGGGCCAGACGCATCCGCGTGATCGCCTGCTCCCGGTCGGGCGCCCAGACGAGGACCTTGGCCAGCAGCGAGTCGTAGCTGGCCGGCACCCGGTATCCCGGAAAGGCGTGGGTGTCCACCCGGACGAACGGGCCCGACGGAGCGACGAACTCGGTGAGGACGCCGGGGGTGGGCATGAAGTCACGGGCCGGGTCCTCGGCGTTGATGCGGCACTGGATCGCCACCCCGCGCGGGCGTACGTCCTCCTGCCGCAGGCCCAGCGGCATGCCCGCGGCCACCCGCAGCTGCTCCCGTACCAGGTCGACGCCGGCCACCAGCTCGGTCACACCGTGCTCGACCTGGAGACGGCAGTTGGCCTCCATGAAGTAGAACTCGCCTGCGGCGTCCACCAGGAATTCGAAGGTGCCCACGCCCGCGTACCCGGCGGCCCGCGCGCCGCGGACCGCCGCCTCGGCGATCCGGCCGGTCAACTCCGCGGGCAGGCCGGGCGCGGGGCTCTCCTCGATGAGCTTCTGGTGCCGCCGCTGCACCGAGCAGTCGCGTTCGCCGAGATGCAGACAGTTCCCGTGCAGGTCGGCGAGCACCTGGATCTCGACGTGCCGGGGTGCGGCCAGGTACCGCTCCAGGTACACCCGGCCGTCACCGAAGAGCTGCCGGGCGGTTGCCGTGGTCTCCCGGTACGCCTTCGTCAGCTCGTCCGGGCCCCGCACCACCCGCATGCCACGGCCGCCACCGCCGGCCGTGGCCTTGATGATCAACGGGTATCCCACGGCGCCGGCCGCCCGTGCGGCCTCCTCCTCGTCGCGCACCGGGTCCAGCACGCCGGGCAGCAGCGGCAGCCCGGCCGCGGCCATCGCGGTCCGCGCGCTCATCTTGTCGCCGAGCTGCCGCATCGCGGCGACCGGCGGTCCGATGAAGGTGAGTCCGCTCGCCGCGCACGCCTCGGCGAAATCGGCGTCCTCGGAGAGGAAACCGTACCCGGGATGCACCGCCTCGGCTCCGGTCATCAACGCGGCCTCGATGATCGCGGCCGCGTTCAGGTAGCTCGCGCGCGGCGCCGCCGGCCCGATCACGACCGTACGGTCGGCGAGCCGGGTGACGGCCGACCCACGATCGGCCTCCGAGCAGACGGCCACCACGCGGATGCCCAGTTCCCGGCAGGCGCGGGCGACCCGCACCGCGATCTCACCGCGGTTGGCCACCAGCACCGTCCGGAACATGCCGTCGGTCACGACGGGTCCAGCTCGAACAGCGGCTGGTTGTACTCCACCGGCTCGCCGTCGGCGTGCAGCACCTTGCCGATCCGCCCGGCCGCGGTGGCCTCGACGGGGATCATGAGCTTCATCGCCTCGACGATGCCGACCTGCTGACCTGCCACGACCAGGCTGCTGGGGCGGACGAAGGGCTCGGCGCCGGGCGAGGGCGCCAGGTAGAAGGTGCCGACCGCCGGCGCGGTGATGTAGTCGGCGGGCGGCCCGCCGGCCTGGTCCACCGGCGCGGCCGGGGCACCCGCCGGGGCACCGGTCTCCGGTCCCGGCACGGCCCAGGTCATCTCGATCCACACCTCACCGGCGCGCACGCTGAGCGTCGCCGGGGGCGGACCGCCGAGGCGCAGCAGCCGGTCGGCCGCCTGCGTCGCCTGCCGGAGCGCGGACGAGGTCCCGGCGTCGTCGTGGGGTTCGCCGCTGCGTTCGGGCAGGTCGGGCTGCGGCTCGGCGAGCGCGCGGCCATTCGGTGCGGGCCGGAAATTGTCCACCGTTCTCACTCCATTCCCATGCTGTCCGAACGGGGCGACGACAAGCCGCCGAACGCTTCGAACCGGCGGGAGCGACGGCAGCGGATCTCCCCCGCCGACAAGTCGCCCAGCTCCGCCAGGGTCGCGGTCAGGGCGGCGCGCAGCAGTTCCGCGGCGGCCGCGTGGTCGGTCTGCGCGCCGCCGCCCGGCTCCGGTATCACGCCGTCGACCACACCGAGTCGCAACAGGTCGGGTGCGCTCACCCCCAGCGCGGCGGCGGCGCGGGGCGCCTCGGCCGCGTCGTTCCACAGGATCGCCGCGCATCCCTCCGGGCTGATCACCGAGTACACGGCGTTGGCGAGCATCAGCACCCGGTCCGCGACGGCGAGCGCGAGAGCACCGCCGCTGCCGCCCTCGCCGGTGATGACCGCCACCACCGGCACCGGGAGTTCGGTCAGCAGGCGCAGGTTCTCGGCGATGGCCAGGGCCTGCCCCTGCGCCTCGGCCTCTATCCCGGCGTGCGCGCCGGGTGTGTCGATGAGTGTGACGACGGGTGCGCCGAGCTTCGCCGCCAGCCGCATCAGCCGAGCCGCCTTGCGATAGCCGGCCGGCGACGCCATGCCGAAGTGACGCGCGGACAGTTCGGCCGCCGTATGCCCCTTCTGGGTGCCGACCATCACCACGGGACGCCCGTCGAGGCGGGCCAGTCCGCCGATGATCGCGGGGCAGTCCTTGGTCAGGCGGTCGCCGTGCAACTCCAGGAAGTCGGTGAAGACCCGGGCGGCGTAGTCCGCCGTGGTCGGGCGTGTGATGTCCCGCGCCCGGCGGACCGACTGCCACGGGTCCCGCTGGTGGAGAGCTTCCGGGTCGGTCACGGTGCCGGCGTCCAGCCCGGTCCGGTCCGCCGGGGCCGCCGGCGCGGTCAGCGCGAGCAGCCTGCCCAGCAGTGCCCGTTGGTCCCCCCGCGGGCAGACCAGGTCGAGGTGCCCCTGGTCGCGCAGCGCCTCGGCGGTCTGGAAGCCGGTCGGCAGCGGCTTGCCGAGCAGCTGTTCGATCACCCGGGGACCGGCGAAACCGAGCCGGGCGCCGGGTTCGGCGAGGATGACGTCGGCCAGGGTGGCGTAGGAGGCCGCGACGCCGCCGAACGTCGGGTCGGTGATCAGCGAGACGGTGAGGATGCCGGCCGCGTCCAGCCGCGTGAGCGCCTGGGTGGTCCGGGCCATCTGCATCAGGGAGAGCACGCCCTCCTGCATCCGGGCGCCACCGGACGCGGTCACCATGAGCAGGGGAACCCGGCGCGCCAGGGCGATCTCGGCGGCCCGGGTGAGCAGATCGCCGACGGCCACCCCCATGCTCCCGCCCAGGAACCGGAAGTCCGACACCGCGGCCACCAGCGGCTGGCCGTGGATGGTGCCCGTGGCGACCAGCATCGCCTCGCGCATCCCGGTACGCCGCCGGGCCCGCTCACGGCGGCGCGGATACGGCTCGGTGTCGCTGAACCCCAGCGGGTCGGTGTCCGTCGACGACGAGTCCACCAGCCGCGCCGAACCGGGATCGAACAGCGCGTCGAGCCGCTGCGCGGCGGTGATCCGCAGATGGTGCCCGCAGCCGGGGCACACCCACAGCCCGCGCAGGAGCCGGTTGCCGAGATGCACGGTCCGGCAGCCCGGGCAGAGTGCCCAGGACACCGCATCGGCCGCCCGATCCGTGCTCACCGCAGTACTGGTCATCGCAGGCCTCTCCGTTTCGACGCCGGGCCGCCAGTGTGCGAAGCGGGCATCGAAGGCGCGTCAAGCCGCGCTGGAACCGGCCCGGCCACCGGGATCGCGGCGGGCTCTCCACCGGGACTCGATCGTCGTTCGACGGGCGCGGCGCAGCGTCGTCACCGGCGGATCGGCTGTCCCGAGCGCCGGCGGACAACGCCGGCGCGTGGCCGCGGACCGGAAGGTTGACGACATGGCGGAGCTCAGCATCGAGACCCTGTTTCAGCTACTCAAGGAGAGTGCCGGTGAGGAGGAGGGCATCGACCTCAGCGGCGACAGCATGGACCGGGAGTTCGAGCTTCTCGGCTACGACTCGCTGGCGATGCTCAACACCGTGAGCCGCATCGAACGGGAGAACGGCATCCGGCTGCCCGACTCGGTGGTGGCGGACGCCCGTACCCCACGAGAGCTCCTCGACGAGGTCAACAACCGGCTTCAGGCGAACGCGTAGCGACGGAGAGGCAATACGGTGTGCGGAATCGTCGGCTGGGTGGACTTCCAGCGTGACTTGTCCGGTTCGCGAGCGACGGTCCAGGCGATGACCGACACGATGTGCTGCCGGGGGCCGGACGCGGAAGGGCTGTGGCTCGGCCGGCGGGCCGCGATCGGGCATCGCCGGCTCGCGGTCGTCGACCTGGCCGGCAGCACGCAGCCGATGACCGTGGAGACCGACGGCCGGACCGCCGTGGTGCTGACCTTCTGCGGCGAACTGTACAACTTCGTGGAGCTCCGGCACGAGCTGGAGGGGTACGGGCATCACTTCCGCACCCGCGGCGACACCGAGGTCGTGCTGCGCGCGTACCTGCAATGGGGTGCGGACATGGTGACCCGGTTCAACGGGATGTTCGCCCTCGGTGTCTGGGACGAACGGAACCAGGAGCTGCTCCTGGTCCGGGACCGGATGGGCGTCAAGCCGCTGTACTACTACCCCACCCCCGGCGGCGTGCTGTTCGGCTCGGAACCCAAGGCGATCCTCGCCAACCCGCTCGCGTCGGCCCGGGTCGCCGCCGACGGGATGTGCGAGGTCCTGGACATGGTCAAGACGCCCGAGCACGCCGTGTTCTCCGGGATGGCGGAGGTACGACCGGGCCACCTGGTCCGGGTCCGGCACACCGGTGTCACCCGCCACCGGTACTGGACCCTGGCGGCGCAGCCGCACGCCGACGATCCACGGTCCACGGTGCGACACGTGCGGGACCTGTTGGACGACACGGTCGCCCGGCAGTTGGTCGCCGACGTGCCGGTCGGCACGCTGCTCTCCGGCGGTCTGGACTCCTCGGCGGTCACCGCCCTGGCCGCGGGCACCCTGCTGCGCGGCGGCGCCGGTCCGGTGCAGTCGTTCGCCGTCGACTTCGTCGGTGCCGATGAGCATTTCGCCCCGGACGCGGTGCGCGGCGACGCGGACAGCCCGTTCGCCCGGGAGCTGGCCCGGCATGTCGCCGCGGACCACACGGAGGTCCGGCTCGACAGCGAGCAGCTCACCGACCCGGCGGTACGGGAGCGGGTCCTCGCCGCGACCGATCTGCCACCGGCGTTCTGGGGCGACATGTGGCCGTCGCTGTATCTGCTCTTCCGCGCCGTCCGCGACCGGTGCACCGTGGCGTTGTCCGGTGAGGCGGCCGACGAGCTGTTCGGCGGGTACCGCTGGTTCCACAATCCGAGGGCGGTCGGCGCGTCGACGTTCCCGTGGCTGACCTCCGGCTCGGCCCGGTACTTCGGCGGGCTGTCGCTGCTCGACCGGGGCCTGATCGAGAAGCTCGACATCCCCGCCTACCGGGCGATGCGGTACAGCGAGGCGCTGGCCGAGGTGCCGGTGCTGCCCGGCGAACCCGCCGCGGAGAGACGGATGCGTGAGGTGTCCTACCTCAATCTGACCCGCTTCGTGCAGACCCTGCTGGATCGCAAGGACCGGATGAGCATGGCCGTCGGCCTCGAGGTACGCGTCCCGTTCTGCGACCACCGGCTGGTCTCGTACGTGTTCAACGTGCCGTTCCCGATGAAGACCCTCGACGGCCGCCCGAAGGGCCTGCTGCGGGCCGCGATGGACGATCTCCTCCCGCGCTCGGTGCTGGACCGGGTGAAAACTCCCTATCCGGCCACCCAGGACCCCGGTTACGAGATCGCGCTGCGCGCCGAACTGACGCGCGTCCTGGCGGACCGTGATGCGCCGGTGTTGCCGCTGCTGGACCGGGACCGGGTGCGACGCCTGCTGGACCGCCCGCTGCACGGCTCGAGCCGGCCGTACGACCGGGGTGGTCTCGAGATGGCTCTCTGGCTCAACGACTGGATCAGCCGCTACGACGTCGCCCTCGATTTCTGAGGTGCCGCTGGCATTCCCTTGCGCCGAGCCGGGGAATGCGGTCGCGTCCGATGACCGTAATGGTGCGGTCCGGAATCCGGTGCGGTGTCGCGCCCCGAACCGGAGAATGCGTCACGAAATCACCCACATCATCGCCCCGGCAAAACCATCCGGAGGAATCCACAAGGACCCGCACCGGGTGCAGAACCTTTTCCCGGGCAAGGACACGTCATCATCCGGAGCCCGCCAGGGGGAATAGCGGCGGGGCGAACGGACGTGCCGGCAAAATCCGGCGGCACCGGCAATGCCGGTGGCGCGGCGGTGGCGTCGAGAACGATGGTGACGCCGGTCCGCGTCTCCGACACGGCCGGAAAATGTCACGGATAGTAACCCCACCTCGGGATGTCCGGATCGGCATCATCCGCAAGGGCTGCCGCACCTGCGGCTGCACGTGCAGAATGCCGTGCTCCTCACCATCAGTGACCGGGCCGACGAGGTGCCGCTGCTGCGCCGGCGACCGGACGACCCGCCGGGAGGAACGATCTCATCGGCGGCCCCGGCTCCGGCGTGCCACCACCGGCGGACGATCGCCATCATCGACAAGGCTCGCAACGACCGCCGAATGTGCAGCTCAGCGCCCTTCCGGCGACACGCGAGTCAATGGTCGCGATCCGGATTCCGCCTTGACACCCGACAAGGCTGAATCACGGGAATCAATGTTACATTCGTCACACAGGATGAATGCCGCGACCGCGCACGCCCGAGAACCGGCCGGGCGGAATGGGAAATGTCAGCACCTTCACCACTCGCTCCGAGCGGCTCGGGGAAAGTGTGCAAGTTGCACGTTGATCAAGGGCGATAATGCTACACTCTGCTCCGTGATGGTTACGGAGAGTTGAAGTTTTGCGGGCGGCAATGATGCCGCATTGCGGCGCATCCACGACGGACTGTTTCGTATTCGCCGTGCTGGGCCAGCACGGCATCACTCTCCCCGCGTCCCGCGCATCCCGGCCGTACCCGTTCCCGCGGAGCGGGGAACGGCCAGGGCTCGGCACCCTGTCCCGTCGGCCATGCGGTTCACGCCGAGCCGCTGCCCACTGACGCCGAGCGTTTCCACTTCCTGTCCAACCCCGGGGGCTTTCGCATGACCGTTGCCGTGATGTCATCAATGAGCGTGCTCGTGGTGGAGTCCCATCCACTGTTGCGTGGTGGCCTCGAGGCGCTGCTGAGTGCCAATGACGACATGACTGTCATCGCCGCTGTGTCCGGGATCGAGCAGGCCCTGCACGCCATCCCGCTGAGCCCTCCGGACGTCGTGGTGTTCGGCATAGACGAGCGCGTACACGAGGTGAGCGGAGCCCTGGCCCGGCTCCTCGCCGTGGGCGGCGGCCAGCGCGTCGTGATCCTGGGCCCCGACGACCATCCGGGCCATGCGGAGTCGCTGCTTCAGCAGGGCGCACGCGCCTACCTGCCGAAGGACGTCTCCCACGGCTATCTGGCCTCGGTGATTCGAGAGATGTGCCGGGAGGACGAGCGGGTCTTCATCTCCGCGTACCCGTCCGCCATCCCGTCCCTGACCCGCAGCGGCACCCGGGTGCTCTCCAACCGGGAACGCGAGGTGATCGTGCTGGTCGCCCAGGCGATGAGCAACGCACAGATCGCTCGCAAGCTCTCGATCACCAAGGGCACCGTCAAGCGCCACCTGCACAACATCTTCGCCAAGCTCAACGCGGTGTCGCGCATCGACGCCGTGAACAAGGCCCGCGCCCTCATGATGATCGCCGCGACCATACGACTGGACCTCTGATCCCGTCCCCGGCACGCCGGCCCGGCTGAACAGCGACGCTCGAACACGTCTCGACCGACCGGCCGCAGGATGCGGTGCATGAAGGCACTCGTGTTGGCCGGTGGCACCGGCAGCCGGTTGCGCCCGTTGACGTACTCCCTCCCCAAGCAGCTGATCCCGGTCGCCAACGAGCCCGTGCTGCGCCATTGCCTGGAGAACATCCGGGTCATGGGCGTGCGGCAGGTCGGCATCGTGCACGGCGAGCACGGCGAGCAGATCAGGGCGGCGTTCGGTGACGGATCGGCCCTGGGCCTGCACCTGACGTACATCCGGCAGGAGAGACCGGCCGGGCTCGCGCACTGCGTACGCATCGCCGCGGACTTCCTCGCGGACGAGGACTTCGTTCTCTACCTGGGTGACAACGTGGTCGTCGGCGACCTGGCGGGCGCCGCGGACGAATTCCGTGCCCACCGCCCGGCGGCGAAGCTGCTGCTCGCCACGGTCGACGACCCGAGCAGGTACGGCGTGGCCGACCTGCGGCCGGACGGCGGCCTCCGTGCGGTGGTGGAGAAGTCACCCCGCCCGCCGAGCCACCTGGCGATCATGGGCGTCTACTTCTTCACCTCGGCGATCTGCGCCGCGGCCCGCCGGATCACGCCGAGCGCGCGCGGCGAGCTCGAGATCACCGACGCGATCCAGCACCTGATCGACGCGGGCCAGACCGTCTCCGCCCGGCCCTTCACCGGTTTGTGGAAGGACACCGGAACCGTCGAGGACCTGCTGGACTGCAACCGGTTGCTGCTGGACCGGCTGCCACCGGAGATCGCCGGCGAGGTCGACGCCGGCACCGTCGTGCACGGCAGCGTGACCGTGGAGCGCGGTGCCCGAGTGACCCGCTCGGTGCTGCGGGGCCCGCTCGTGCTCGGGGCCGGCACCGTGGTCGAGGACAGCCAGATCGGCCCGTACGTCGCCGTCGGGCCGGAATGCAAGGTGCAGAACGCGGTCGTGCGGGGCTCGATCCTGCTCGCCGGCGCCGTCATCCGGGGGCACCCGCCGGTGATCGGCGAGATAACCAACGGCTGGTGGCACATGCGCGCCCCGGCGAACCCCTCGGTTCAGGACTGGAGTGCATCGTGATCAAGGCTCTTCCCGAGTTCCCGTGGTCGGCGCTCGCGCCACTGCGTGACAGCGCGGCACAGCACCCGGACGGCATCGTCAACCTCGCCCTGGGCACGCCCGTCGACGCGCCACCGGACTTCGTCCAGCGGGCTCTGTGCGAGGCCGCGAACGCACCGGGCCATCCGGCGACCGAGGGAACACCGGCCCTGCGTGAGGCGGCCGCGGCGTATCTGCGCCGGCGGTTCGGCGTCGCGGCGGAACCCGAGGCGATCCTGCCGTCGGTCGGCACCAAGGAGCTGATCGCGTGGCTGCCCACCGTGCTGGGCGTGGGTCCGGGCGACCTCGTCGCCTATCCGGAACTCGCGTTTCCCACCTATGAGGTCAGCGCGCGGCTGGCCGGCGCCACGCCGATGCCGGTGAACCTGGACCACGGCCTGCCCGACCCGGCGCCCCGGGTGCTCTGGCTCAACACGCCGTCCAATCCCGACGGCCGGGTGCTGTCCGCGGAGCGCATGCGCGAGATCGTGTCGTGGGGCCGCGACCGGGGGGTCCTGGTCGTCAACGACGAGTGCTACCTCGAGTACGGCTGGGAACAGCAACCGACCTCGATCCTGCACCCCGACGTCTGCGGCGGCTCACACACCGGAGTCCTCGCCGTGCACACCTTGTCCAAGCGCTCGAACCTCGCCGGGTACCGGGCCGGGTTCGTCACCGGGGATTTCCGCATCGTGCGGGAGATGCTCGAAGTACGCCGGCACGCCGGCCTGATCCTGCCCACGCCGATCGCCGCGGCGATGGCCGCGGCGCTGGCCGACGACACGCACGTCGAGCTGCAGCGGGAACGCTATGCACGCCGCCGGGCCTGGCTGCGCCCCGCGCTGGAGGCGCGCGGCCTGCGGGTCGATCATTCCCACTCCGGCCTGTACCTCTGGGCCACCAGGGACGAACCCTGCTGGGACACCGCCGCGTTCTTGGCCGGCGAGGGCATCCTCGGCGCGCCGGGATCGATCTACGGCCGGCCCGGCGAGAACCACATCCGACTGGCCGTCACCGCGACCGACGAGCGCATCACCTCGGCCGTGGCCCGGCTCACCGCCTGAGAACAGCCGGCACACCGGCATTCCATTCGCCACCCTGGAGGGCAGATGCAAGCACGCCGCCTATTCACCTCGGAATCGGTCACCGAGGGGCACCCGGACAAGATGGCCGACCAGATCAGCGACGGCATCCTCGACGCCATGCTGGCGCAGGACCGTGCCAGCCGGGTCGCCGTGGAAACGCTGCTGACCACCGGCCTGGTGCACGTCGCCGGCGAAGTCGCCACGACGGCGCGGGTGGACATCCCGGCGATCGTACGAGAGACGGTGCGCGACATCGGGTACGACTCGTCGGCAAAGGGGTTCGACGGCGCCTCGTGCGGGGTCACCGTGTCGGTCGGAGCGCAGTCGCCGGACATCGCCCGGGGTGTCGCCTCCGCGGTCGAGCACCGCGACGGCGAGCGGGACGCCCGCGACCAGCAGGGCGCCGGCGACCAGCAGGGCGCCGGCGACCAGGGGCTGATGTTCGGCTTCGCCTGCCGGGAGACACCCGAGCTCATGCCCCTGCCGATCGCCCTGGCACACCGGCTGGCCTGGCGGCTGTCGAACGCCCGCAAGGACGGCGCCGTGCCGTACCTGCGGCCGGACGGCAAGACCCAGGTGACCATCGAGTACGACGGCGACCGGCCGGTGCGGCTCGACACCGTGGTCGTCTCCTCGCAGCACGCCCCCGTCGTCTCGCTCGACGCGATGCTCGCACCCGACATCCGTACCCACGTCGTCGAGCCCGAGCTGGCCGGATTGGAGCTGGACACATCCGGATACCGGCTGCTGGTGAACCCGACCGGCCGCTTCGAGATCGGTGGTCCGATGGGCGACGCCGGCCTGACCGGCCGGAAGATCATCGTGGACAGTTACGGCGGTTACGCCCGGCACGGCGGCGGGGCGTTCTCCGGCAAGGACCCCTCGAAGGTGGACCGCTCGGGCGCCTACGCGATGCGCTGGGTGGCCAAGAACGTGGTGGCGGCCGGCCTGGCCGAACGGTGCGAGGTGCAGGTCGCGTACGCCATCGGCAAGGCACGTCCGGTCGGGCTGTTCGTCGAGACCTTCGGCACCGAGGCGGTGCCGGCCGAGCGGATCGTCGCCGCCATCGACGAGGTCTTCGACCTGCGGCCCGCCGCCATCATCGAGGATCTCGGCCTGTTGCGTCCGATCTACCGGCAGACGGCCGCCTACGGGCACTTCGGCAGGGAACTGCCGGACCTGACCTGGGAACGCACCGACCGGATCGCCGAGCTGAAGGCCGCCGTCAACGCCTGATCGTGCACACCGAAGGAGCCCAGCATGACGATCGCGACGCGGTTGGCGGAGCGGGAGGACAACCGGCTGCCGGCCCGGCTCGCCCGGTCCCTGCGGACCATCACGACCCGGGCCGGCCTGCCGATCGAGGAGTTCGACAGCTGGTTCGCCGAACGCCGCCGGGCCCACCGCTTCGCCGTCGAGCGGCTGCCGCTCGCGAAGCTCCAGGGCTGGTCGTCCGAGCCGGGCGGCAACCTGGGCCACCACAGCGGGCGGTTCTTCCGGGTGGAGGGGCTGCACGTCACCGTCGGTGCCCGCGAGTGGCAGCAGCCGATCATCGTGCAGCCCGAGGTGGGGATCCTCGGCATCCTGGCCAAGGAGTTCGACGGCGTCCTGCACTTCCTGATGCAGGCCAAGATGGAGCCGGGCAATCCCGGTCTGCTGCAGCTCTCCCCGACCGTGCAGGCCACCCACAGCAACTACACCGGAGTACACCGCGGCGCCGGGGTGAAATACCTCGATCACTTCATCGGTCCGGGCCGGGGCCGCATGCTCACCGACGTGCTGCAGTCGGAGCACGGCTCCTGGTTCCTGTGCAAATCGAACCGCAACATGATCGCGGAAACCACCGACGACCTGCCGCCGGACGACGACTTCCGCTGGCTCACCCTCGGACAGATCGGCATGCTGCTGCAACGGGACCACGTCGTGAACATGGACGCGCGCAGCGTGCTGGCCTGCGCCCCGACGACCCGGCCGGAGGCCGGCGCGCTGCACTCCGACACCGACCTGCTGTCCTGGTTCACCATGGAACGGGCCCGGCACGACGTACGGGTCCGGCGCGTCCCGCTGGCCGACCTCCGCGACTGGGTGCTCACCGACGAGGACATCCGCCATCGCGACAACCGGTATTTCCGGGTCACCGGGGTGTCGGTCGAGGCCGGCAACCGTGAGGTCACCTCATGGATGCAGCCGCTGTTCGAACCGGTCGGGCTGGGACTGTGCGCGTTCCTGGTCCACCGCTTCGGCGGGGTGCCGCACGTCCTGGTCCACGCCCGCGCCGAAGGCGGCTTCCTGGACACCGTCGAGCTCGGACCGACCGTGCAGTGCACTCCGGAGAACTACGCCCACCTGCCGGAACATGAGCGCCCACCCTTCCTCGACCTGGTGTCCCAGGTCGGAACGGACCGCATCCGGTACGCCGCGGAGCACTCCGAGGAAGGCGGCCGATTCCTCAACGCCACCAGCCGCTTCCTGCTCGTGGAAGCCAGCGAGGCCGAGGCGGCCGACGAACCCCCGCCCGGGTTCACCTGGGTGACCCCCGGCCAGCTCAGCTCACTGAGCCGGCACGGGCACTACCTCAACGTCCAGGCCCGCACCCTGCTGGCCGTCGCCGGCCTGTGTCAGGGCCGGCTGTAGGCGCGCTGTCCGGCGTCCCGGGCGAACGCGTCGACGCAGCGCCGCAGCGCGGTGTGCAACGGCACCCGGGGACGCCAGCCGGTGGCCGTCCGGAAGCCCGACGCATCGATCACGATGCTGTGCATGTCGGTGGCCGTGGCGACGTCGGGCGGCGGTACGCAGACGACCGGCACCGGGGGTCGTCCCGAGCGGGCGGCGACCAGATCGGCGATGGTCCGCAGCACGTCGCCCAGGGGCACACCACGTCCCGTGCCGAGCGGCCAGTGCCCGCCCGCAAGCAGATCCACGTGGTCCAGCCCGGCGAGGAAGGCGTCCGCCGCGTCGTGCACGTACAGCAGGTCACGCTGGACCGTGCCGTCGTTCCACAGGGTGAGTTCCTCGCCGGCGAAGGCCTTGCGCACCATGGTCGAGACCACGCCGCGGCCGGTGAGCCGGCCGCGAGGGCTGTCACCGTAGACCGTGGGCAGCCGTAGCGACACGCCGCGGACGGACCCGGCGGCGGTGGCCGCCTTGAACACCTGCTCCGCGGCGTGTTTCTGCCGGTCGTAGGTGGTCGTGGGCCGGTCCGGCTCGCTGCCGTCCAGCGGCAGCCGCTGCGGCACGCCGGCCTGCGAGGTGGAACCGGCGAACACGACCGTGGGCGGCGGGGCCGTCCCGCGCCGCTCCCGCAGCACCCCGACGAGGTCGCGCGCCACCCCGACGTTCACCCGCTCGCTCGCTGGGTCGCTCGCGGCCTCACGCCAGCCGGCGGTGTGCATCAGCAGATGGATCACCGCGTCCGCGCCGGCGACCACGGCTTCGAGCTCCCGGCGGGCCGTGAGATCGGCGGACCGTACCTCGACCTGGGCCACGGCGCCGGCCGGCGCCGACTGCGGCCGGCGGCCGACGGTGCGCAGCCGGATCGGCCGCCGGGCGAGGGCTTCGACGACCGCGGCGCCCACGAAGCCGGAACCACCCAGCACCACGACCAGCGGCCGGTCCGCTCCGGCCGTCACCGCGGTTCCGGATCGGCGCGGTACAGGGCCTGCCAGTAATAGCTCCACGACACGGCACGGTCCTGCGCCACGCACCGCCAGCGCTCGGCGGGCCGGTACGCGGACACGAAAGCCGTCGCCTGCTCGCGCACCGCCTCGCTGTCGTGGATGTCGATGACGTCGCGCAGGAGCCCGCTGTTCAGCGCCAGCCGCACGACCTCGGCGCCCTGCGAATGGCCGTCCAGCGTCTCGTCGAGGTATTTGCCGACCGGGTTGTTGACGTAGAAGTGATCGCAGGTCGCGTCGATCAGTTCGAGATAGTCGTGCACGGTGCCGGGATCCATCTCGGCGAACGAGTCGATGTTGAGACACAGGTCGAAGCGGGTGCCGCGCACCCGCTCGTCCACCTCGGTGACGCCCACGAACCGTATCTTCGCGAACTGTTCCGGTGTCAGCACCGTCTCCAGGTACCGGCGGGAGAGCGCCAGCGTGTTCGGCAGATCGACGATGGTGTACCCGGCGACCTCGTGGTTGGAGAGCAGGGTGTGGCAGGTCCGGCCGTAGCCGGCGCCGATCTCCATCACCTGGGCGCCGTCGAGGGGCAGCTGAGCCGCCAGGAACTCCACCTCGTGCACCGCCTGCAAGTAGTCGAGGCAGACCGGCTCGCCGTTGCAGCGCACCGCATAGGGCCTGCCGACCTCGCGGTGGCGGGTGCGGCGCAGCCGCTCGCGGTTCTCGGGAGTCAGCCGCATGCCCAGGGCGAAGGTGAGCGCCTTCAGATACCGCACGCCGTTCGGCTGGGGGTTCCACAACGCCAGCTTGAAGTTGACCGCGTTCGACTTGAAGCCGGTGAGATCCACCGCGGCTTCCTCGGTGATGTGCGCCTCGGTGATGTGCTGCCACTGCGCACTCGGACCGTACCGCCCGGCCGGCGGTCTCACCTGTTCTGTCACGCCACTTCCTCTACGACGTGGGGGCTGCGCACGACGCCGACGAGTACGTCGTGCTGAAGCTGCCGCAGGGCGTGCGACGGCTCGATACCGAGCTTCTGATCCAGCATGCGTTGCAACTGGCGGTAGGCGTCCAGGGCGTCGGCCCGGCGGCCCTCCTCGCTCAGAGCGATCATCAGCTGCTCGTAGAACCACTCGTCGAACGGGTTCTCCAGCGCGGCGAACCGCAGCTCGGGGATGAGTTCGCGATGCCGGCCGAGTCGCAGGTCGGCCAGGATGCGGGTGCGTACCGCCCGGGTGCGCGCCTCCTCCAGCCGGCGCAGGTGCGGAGTCAGGACCGGGCCCGCGGTGATGTCGGCGAGGACCGGGCCGCGCCACAGTGCCAGCGCCTCCCGCAGCAAGCGGGCCGCGCGCTCCGGCTCGCCCGCAGCGTGGGCCGCGATGCCCTCCCCGCTCAGCCGTTCGAAGGCGAACGCGTCGATCTCCGATTCGTGGCATCGCAACAGGTAGCCCGGCGGCCGCGTCTCGATGAACTCGCCCCAGCCGAGCTGATCGGCGTACCGCTGGTAGTTCTTCCGCAACTGGTAGATGTAGGTCTGCGCGGTGGTGACGGCGCTGCGTGGCGGGTTCTCCCCCCACAGCTCCTGGATGATGCAGCCTCGATCGACCACCTGATTGGCCCGCAACAGCAGCAGGGCAAGCGTCCACCGCACCCGTGTCGCGCTGGGTGTGCTCGGCTTCCCCTGCATCGAACTCTCGAGCGGGCCGAGTATTCGGAACTTCATGAAACGTTTCTAACAGCCGCCGGTGCGGGATCGACAGAGTTCATTGTCCTATGGGGAACGCGCGACGGTCCGCTGTGGACATCCGGATACACTCCCGGCTACAACGGCCCTCAACCCCGCCCCGGCGATCGATCACCCGCGCTTGAGCACGTGCGTCAGGTACTCCTTGGGGTTCAGCGGATTGCCGTCGGTGCGCCGGCGGGTCGGCGGGGCGCCGGTGGTCTTGCGGTAGCCGCTCAGCGCGGAGACGAACACGCCTTCACCGTGGGACAGGCCCGGCAGTTGCCGCTCGAACTCGTACACGCCGCTCGCCGGGATCGTGCCCTGCAGGTGGCTGACCGAGCCCCGCGCCTCGCACTGGTCCACGACCGCCCGCCCGGCGGCCAGCCGGGACATGACGGCGCGGACCGTGTCGTCCGGTACCTCCAGCTCGAACTGGTCGACCGGTTCGTGCACCGTGGTCCCGGCCTCGCGGAGCGCGGTCATCAGCACCAGGGGGGTGAGCTTGCGGAAGTCACCCGCCGAGGTCACCGGGCTGAAATACGCGGTGTCGGTCAACGTCACCACGCAGTCCATGACCTCCCAGCCGTACAGTCCCTGCTGCGCCGTCTGCCGCACGGTCTCCTCGATCGCCTTGTGGAAGGCCGCCGGCAGGCCGCCGGGCTCGACCTCGAGCTGGTATCGCAGGCCGGTGCCGGCCGGACCCGGTTCGATCCGCAGGCCGACAGTGGCGGCGAACGCGTTCTGCCAGATCACTTCCAGCCCACGGCCGACACCCGCCACCTTCTCGACGTACACCGTGGTGATCTCGTCGAAGACCACCTCGATGCCGTACCGGTCGAGGAGCAGGCCCTTGATCACCTCACGTTGCACCTCGCCGTAGAGCGCCACCGAGATGCTCTGCTCCGCCTCGTTGCGGCGCACATTGATCAGCGGGTCCTCCTCGGCCAGCCGTCGCAGGCGCTGGTACAGCTGGCCGGTCTGCTCCGGCCGGGCAGCCCGTACCACGGTCTCCAGGCTGGGCGGCGCGAAGAAGCCGCTGGACGGCAGCCCCTCGGGCGAGCCGAGCTGGTCGTCGACCTGCACGTGCGCCAGCCCGTACACCTTGGCGATGTCGCCGGCCTCGGCCACCGTCTCGCTGGTGGTGGTGCCGTTCTGGAAGACCTGCACCGACGTCGTCTTGCCGGTGCCCTCGATCACGTCACCGGTGCGGCCACGGCGGTACGTGTCGACCGGCTCCCGCGCCGCGAGCCGGCCGGAGTGCACGCGTACGTAGGCGACCTTCTCGCCGCCGGACGCCCAGTCGATTTTGAAGACGCCGGCCCGCAGCGGCGCCAGTGGGTCACCGGGCGGCGGCGGGAGGAACTTCTTGATCGCTCGGACCAGGTCCTCCACCCCTTCGCCGGTGATGGCCGAGCCGAAATAGACAGGTGTCACCAGAGACTGCCGCACCTGACGGGTCAGCTCCGCGGCGAAGTCCCGCTCGGTGAGGTACGTGTCGTCGTCCAGGTAGGACTCCAGGAAGGCGTCGCTCGCGTCGGCCAGCAGGTCGGCCACCAGCGCACCGCGCCGGCCCCCGGACAGCGGCAGCGGCACCGATCGCGCCCGGCCGGTGCCGGGATCGGTCACCGTGCTCATCGCGAGCGGCCGGGGAGTCAGCTTCTCGCCGATGCCGTCCAGCAGATCCTGGTAGCGGGCGCCGACCCGGTCGATCTTGTTGACGAAGATGAGGACGGGGATCCGCAGCCGGGCCAGCGTCCGCATGAGAATCCGGGTCTGCGCCTGCACCCCTTCGACGGACGAGACCACCAGGACGGCTCCGTCGAGCACGCGCAGCGCACGTTCCACCTCGGCGATGAAGTCCGGGTGTCCGGGCGTGTCGATGAGATTGACCTGAAGATCGTCGATCGTGAAGGACACCACGGCTGACCGGATGGTGATCCCGCGACGCCGCTCCATCTCCATGGAGTCGGTCTGGGTGCTGCCGGCGTCGACGCTGCCGACGTGGTCGATGACGCCGGTGTGATGCAGGAGCCGCTCGGTCAGGCTCGTCTTTCCGGCGTCAACATGCGCAACGATCCCGATATTGAGGGAGTCCATTGATGAACGTCACCTTTAGGTAGATAGCCGACATGACCGTCCCGTCTACAGCTCCGGACTGTCGGCGCATCTCAACTCCCTCTCGAAACCGATTGAAATGACGATCTACCCGACACGCAGCTTACCACCGCGGCGACCCCGTGCCGCCGCGCGCGATCCGTCGAGTCGCCGTCGACGTCGCGTCGAGACACCCCCTCTAGCGTCCGATGGCAGCCAGCTGACGATCATCACCAGGAGGTGTAGATGCGAGTTCTCTTCGTTGCTGCGGCGGGTCCGCACGTACCGTGGATCGTGCCGTTGAGTTGGGCCTGTCAATTGGCGGGACACCAGGTCAGGGTGGCGGTCCGGCCACAGGGTGTCGACGCGGTCAAGGCCACCGGGCTGGTCACCGTGCCGGTGGGTGACGAGGCCACCATCCAGCAGGCACAGAACCGGCACAGCGGCCTCGCCTACAAGGGCACGCCGCGCGACATCACCGGCAACTGGTTCGCCCGGCCGGAACTGCTCGACAAACAGCTGCGGGTGGGCATGGCCAACCGGTTGCTCGCGGCGGCCGAGGCGACCGCCGCGGACACCGTGGCACTGGCGCGGGCCTGGCGGCCGGACGTCGTGGTCTACGACACCGTCGCGTCCGCCGGGCTGGTCGCGGCGGCCGCGATCGGGGTGCCGGCGATCGGGCACACCGCCGGCTACACACTGGACTTCGACTACCGGGGCGAGCCGGAACTGTGGGCTGCCTACCAGGGGTTGTTCGACAAGTTCGGCCTCGAGCCGATCTTTCCTGAGATCCTGGTCGACCCGTGCCCGCCCAGCCTGCGCGACCCCTACCGCATTCCCTGGGCCGGCATGCGGCTGGTGTCCTACAACGGTCCGGTGGTGGCCGAGCCGTGGCTGGTGCCCTCCGGGGACCGCCCCCGGATCTGCCTGACCTCCGGCATCACCACGACCGTGCTCGACCCGCTGACCGCCCGGATCGCGCGGGCCGTCCAGAAGACCGGCGCGGAACTGGTCATCGCCGTGGAACGCGCGGACCGCGCCGGCGTCGCGCAGAGCCTGCCGGACATCCGCGTCGTCGAGTCGTATCCGCTGAGCGTGCTGCTGCCCACCTGCGACGCGGTCATCCACCACGGCGGGCTGGGCACCGGCATGCACACCGCCGCCAACGGCGTTCCGCAGGTCACCCTGCCGCAGAGCACCTCGCAGGACTTCTGGGCGAACAAGGTCGAGCAGTTCGGCCTTGGCGTGTCCATCGCCGATCCGGAGGCCGCCGATGAGCTCACCATCCAGCATGCGCTGGAGACGGTCCTGACCCGGCCGGAGTACCGGCAGCGGGCCCTGGCCCTGCAGCGGGAGGTCGCGACGACACCGGCGCCGGCCGCCGTGGTCGGCCTCCTGGAGGACTGCGCGGCCGGCGCGGACATCCGGAGCAGTCCGCTGGTGGCTTCCGCCTGACGCCCGCGCCCGCGAGGGCCCCGCTCGATAGGAGATCCCGACGTGACGACAGACAACGCCACCTACGACGTCACCATCATCGGTACCGGGTTGTCCGGCACCATTCTCGGCTCCATCCTGGCCCGGCACGGTTTCCGGGTGATGCTGCTGGACGGCACTCAGCATCCGCGCTTCGCGGTCGGTGAGTCGACGATCGGGCAGACCCTCTCGGTGATGCGCCTCATCGCCACCCGGTACGACGTGCCGGAGATCGCCAACCTGGCGAGCCTCGACGGGGTGCTGACGAACATCAGCAGCGGGCACGGGCGCAAGAGCAACTTCGGCTTCGCGTTCCACCACGACGGCCAGGAGCCGGACCCGCGGGAGACCAACATGTTCCGCATCCCGACCGGGATGGGGCAGGCAGCGCACTACTTCCGCCAGGACACCGACGCCTACATGTTCCACACCGCCATCCGGTACGGCTGCGACGCCCGCCAGAACTACCGGGTGGAGAAGATCGACCTGGCGGAGGACGAGGTGACGGTCACCGGCGCCGACGGCAGCGCCTACCGCAGCCGGTACCTCGTGGACGCCAGCGGGTTCCGCTCGCCACTGGCCCAGCGGCTGGACCTGCGGGAGACGCCGAGCCGGCTCAAGCACCACGCACGTTCGATCTTCACGCACATGATCGGCGTCGAGCCCGCGGACGACCACCTCGGGTTCGGGCCCCAGGACCAGCCGCCGGTGCCGTTCAACGACGGCACCATGCACCAGATCTTCGATCGCGGGTGGATGTGGATCATCCCGTTCAACAACCGGGAGGGCGCCACCAACCCGCTGTGCAGCGTCGGCATCCAGCTCGACCCGCGGCGCTATCCGGCACGCCCCGAGCTCTCACCCGAGCAGGAGTTCTGGACCCACGTGGACCGGTTCCCGGCGGTGAAGCGGCAGCTGGCCAACGCGCGCAGCGTCCGCGAATGGGTCGGCACCGACCGCATGCAGTACTCCTCGGCACGCACCACCGGACACCGCTGGTGCCTGATGTCGCACGCGGGCGGCTTCATCGACCCGCTCTTCTCCCGCGGGCTCTCCAACACCTGCGAGGTCATCAACACGCTGGCCTGGCGGTTGATGGAGGCGCTGCGCGACGACGACTTCTCCGCCGAGCGGTTCGCACCCGTGGAGCGGCTCGAGCAGGGGTTGCTGGACTACAACGACCAGCTGGTGAACTCGGCGTTCATCGCCTTCGGCAACTACGACCTGTGGAACGCGGTGTTCCGCATCTGGGCCGCGGGCAGCGTGCTCGGGGGCAAGCACGTGCTCAATGCCATGATCGCCGCACAGCGGACCGGCGACGACGAACCGTGCCGCCGGCTGGACGACAGCCCGTACCCGGGTCTGTGGTGCCCGATCGACTTCTATGCCGAGCTCTTCGACGAGGTGGTGGCCGCCTGTGCGGCGGTGGATGCCGGCACGGAGCCGGCGCAGCGGGCCGGCGACCGGATCAACGAGAAGATCCGGGCCGCCGACTGGATGCTGCCGCCGCTGGAGTTCAACCGGCCCGAGGTCCGCTACATCGATCCGACCCCGGACCGGATGGGCGCGATCGGGGCGTGGGCGGCCGGCCATCCGCGCCGTGCGATCCGCGAGCTCCTGGCCGACGCCGCGCCGACCCACTGACTCAGGAGGAGAGACATGACTGCCGATGTCGTCATCGTCGGTTGCGGCCCGGTCGGTGCGTTTCTCGCCGGCGAGTTGCGCCTGGCCGGCGTCCGGGTCGTGGTGCTGGAGCGGGCCGCCGCGCCGACCGTGCACTCCCGCGCCTTCCGGCTGCAGACCAGGACACTGGAACTGCTCGATCTGCGCGGGCTGCTCGACCGGTTCGTCGCCGACGCCGTCAAGATACCCAAGACGCACTTCGCGGCGATCCGGCCACCGCTGCTGGACCTGGACCTGCTGGACAGCGAGCATCCGTACACCCTGGGCATCCCGCAGGCGCGCACCGAGGCGTACCTGGCGGAGCACGCGACCGGGCTGGGCGCCGAGATCCGGCGGGGCCACGAGGTGACCGGCGTGGAACAGACCGACGACCGGGTGGTGCTGCGGGTGAGCAGCCCGGCCGGCCGGTACTCGCTCGCGGCGGACTACGTCGTGGGCTGCGACGGCGGACGCAGCGTCGTCCGCAAGACGGCCGGGATCGGGTTTCCCGGGTCCCCCGGAACCGTGAGCGCACTGCTGGGCGACGTCACGCTCGCCGACCCGGCGGCCTTCCCCTCCGGCATCCCCGGCACGCTGCGCACCCGGTCCGGTCTGGTCATGGCGGTGGCCATGCCGGACACCGGCATCCGCGTGTTCACCTGTGAGTTCGACCGGCCGGTGCCCGACCGGGACGCGCCGGTGACGATGGAGGAACTGCGCGCCGCGGTGGCCAGGGTGACCGGCACGGAGATCGAGATGACCGCGCCGACCTGGCTCGCCCGCTTCACCGACGCGTCGCGGGTGGTGGACCGGTTCCACAACGGCCGGGTGTTCCTGGCCGGCGACGCGGCACACGTCCACTTCCCGATCGGCGCCCAGGGGCTCAACCTCGGCATACAGGACGCCATGAACCTCGGGTGGAAGCTGGCCGGCCGGATCCACGGGTGGGCGCCGGACGACCTGCTGGACAGCTACGACCGGGAGCGGCGCCCGGCAGCCGATCGCGTCGTCCTGGAGACCCGGGCCCAGCTCGCGCTGATGAACTCGGACGAACGGATCGACCCGCTGCGCGAGGTGTTCCGGGAGCTGCTCGCGATCGACGAGGTCAACCGCCACCTGTCGCGCATGCTGACCGGGCTGGACGCGCGCTACGCACCGGCCGCCGGTGCGCACCCGCTCGTCGGACAGCTGTTCCCGCCGCTGCGGCTGTGCACCGCGGACGGCCCGGTCCGGGTGGCGGACCTGCTCCGTACCGGGCGGCCGGTCCTGGTCGACCCGGGCGACGATCCGTCGGTGGCCACCGTGGCTGCCGGGTGGCGCGACCGGGTCGACGTCGTCACGGCCCGGCAGGAGGGCGGCGCCCCCCTGGGCGGGCTGCTGATCCGGCCGGACGGGTACGTGGCGTGGGCCGCCACTCCGGGCGAGGAACCCGCAGCGGCGGAGTCGTCGTTGCCGGCCGCCCTCGCGACCTGGTTCGGACGGGCCACGGCGGCGGTGCGCTGATCGTCGGCCGCAGCCGGCACACCACGGTGGCCGGGTTCGTGTCACGAACCCGGCCACCGTCCTGGTGTCACCGCAGGGGTGCTCCGAACCAGGTCTCCAACGCCGCGCGCAGCTCCGCGGCCTCGGCGACCGGGTCGCCGGCCCAGCAGACATAACCGTCCGGCCGCACCAGGAAGGCGTTCGCGAGCCGGTCGTCCGGCTCGGCGGCCGTACCGGTGAGGACGTCGACCCGGTCCTTCCACGCGGTGGCCACGTCGCTCGCCCCGGCGGCCCGGCCCAGCATGACCAGCACGCCGTGACCACAGTGGAAGTACTCGCTCAGGTAGCGGCGGGACTCCGGGGTGACCAGCGGCACGTCCGGCATCCGCCGCCCGATCATGGGATGCGCGCCGGGCAGGTCGTACTCGATGTCCAGCGCCACGCCGAGCCCGGCGAAGTAGCGGTTGACCTGCGGCATGCGCAGCAGGTCGGTGAAGGTGTCGCGCAGCGCCCGCAGGTTCGGGTCGGGATCGAGGAGCACGACCTGGAGACGGGTGTTACGCAACACCAGTTCACCCACCGGATGACGCTCGCTGTGATAGGAGTCCAGCAGCGTGTCACCGCCCCAGCCGTGCACGGCGGCGCCCAGCTTCCACCCCAGGTTCATCGAGTCCTGCAGCCCCATGTTCATGCCCGGTCCCCCGGCCGGGAACGTCACGTGGGCGGCGTCGCCGGCCAGGAAGACGCGTCCCCGCCGGTACTGTTCGGCCTGCCGGGAACTGTCGGTCAGCCGGGTCAGCCACTCGATGTCGCACAGCCCGAAGTCACTGCCCGCGATGTCGACGAGTGCCGCCCGCATCTCCTGCTCGGTCACCGGCGCACGGCGGTCGGGGAAGGTCCGCCCGTACCAGAAGACCATGACGCGGTGCAGGCCCGGTTCGAAGAGCGGGACCGCCGAGAACCAGGCACGTTTCTCGGGCCGCACCACGCCGTACGGGCGCAGCGGCCCCATCCCCTCGCCGACCGGCAGTTCCCCGCTGAACTTGGCATCGGCCAGCAGCACGGCGAGGCTGGGCTCCTGTCCGGGGAACTCGATACCGGCGAGCTTGCGGGTGGTGCTGCGACCGCCGTCACAGCCGACCAGGTAGCGCGACCGGATCTGGTACTCCCCGTCCGGCCCGCGGATGCCGGCGGTCACACCGGTGTCGTCCTGCTCGAGCCGGACCAGCTCGTGCCCACGCCGGATCTCCGCACCGAGCCGGCCGGCCCGCGCGGTCAGCAACTCCTCGACCTCCACCTGCGTGCGGTACAGCCCGTACGGGTGGCGGCTGTCGAGCACCTCGTACACCAGTGGCGAGGGCAGACTGGCGAAGTGGCCGCCGCGCAGCTTCGGCGCGCCGTCGAGAAGGTCCTCGTGGGCCCCCCGGAGCTCGAACTCCTCGATCGTACGGGCGTGCAGGCCCAGGGCCTTGGCATGACCGAACGGTTCGGTCATGCGTTCCACGACCAGCGTCCGGACCCCCGCGAGCCGCAACTCACAGGCCAGCATCGTGCCGGCGGGGCCGCCACCGACCACCACAACGTCGACGTCATCCATCGACTGTCTCCCTCCTAGACGACCGACACCTCGAACATCGCGACAGATCCCCGCACCCGCAGCTGGTAGCGCTCGAACCGGGCCCCGAGGGCCGCGTCGAGGTCGGCCAGCGAGTCGTCCTTGTTGCTCATGACCCCGTCCGCGTTGAGCGACTCGAGCGCCTTCGGGGCGAGCCGTCCGTGCCGTACCCCGTGGGTCAGGACGGTGGCGCCGAAGATCCGCCCGCCCTTCACCACGTACGGCAGGACGTTGTCGAAGACCACGGCCTTCTGCTTGATGTCACCCGGCATGCAGTGCAGCAGGAAGTTCATGCCGACCGAGTCGAACCGGGCGGCGCCGAACTCCAGTGGTTGCAGCACGTCGCGGCGGTACATGGCCGGGCGGTACCGGGCCAGGCGGCCCGCGGTCTTGCGCAGGACCTCGTCGTTCAAGTCGGCCAGAACCACCTGGGGCCGGTCCGCGGGGAACGTGCAGCGGTCCAGGAAGAAGCCGGTGCCCGGGCCGAGATCCAGGTGGCGGCGGCCGACGTTGCGGTCGTAGTGCTTCAGCATGTGCCGCCGCGGGCAGTGCCACACGGCCGAGCAGACGAAGCCGAGCACCCACACGTCGTAGGCGGCCAGGATGCTCCGGCTGTACACGGCGGCACCGGCCATCACCTGGTCCGGTGCGAGGGCGATCACCGCGTCGCCGGAGCCGTCGGCGGGCTGGGCGGGCATGGCGGGGTCTTCCCCATGTGTCGGTTCGGTCCGCTTCACGCTTCCGCCCGCTCCTCGGCGTACGCCTTGGCCAGGCGCAGGTTGCCCATGCTGTTCGCGCTGAGCACCTTGCGCAGATAGCGCCGGGCCCCGGCGACCGTGGTGCCCGCACCCAGCAGGTGCAGCCCGTCGGGACGGATCGTGCAGGTGTGCCGGGCGCCGAGGATCAGGCCTTCCGGCGTCTCGGTGAACATCCAGTGGCCGGCGTGCGCGGTCATCGTCGCGGGCGGCTGGGTCTGCTTGTAGACGATCTTCCGGTTCGGCAGGCAGATACGGACCGAACGGGTGGTGTGCTCGGACCCGTCCGCGGAGACCGTGTCCATGTCGAAGAACTGGATACCCGGCACCTCCTCGGTCATCGTCAGCCGGGCCACGTGCGGGATGCGCTCCGGCCACTTGTCCGCCTCGTAGAGGTACGTGTAGGCGTCGCGCACGGAACCCGCCACGAACAGCGGGTCCTCGAAGGAGATGATCAGCTCGGCCAGCTCGTCGCGGTGTTCGGCGGCGTACCGGAGGGTCTCCAGCTCCGCGAGGCTGTCCTGGCGCAGCAGGCCGGCCCGGCGGGTCAGCTCGGCGGGATCCGGATCCAGCAGCGCGAACTCGTGACGCAGGACGACAAGCGTGGTGCCGTCCGGCTGTTCCTCGAGATACCAGGCCCCTCGCAGGTCCGCGAAGGGCGGGTCGGCCGGCTCGTGGACGAACGTGACGCGCCGGCCGTCGTCCTCGGCCGTGCGACGCTCACGCCAGGTCCGGACGGAGTCGGGTCCGGTGACGTACCACCGCTGGACCAGCTCACCGGAGGCGTCCCCGGCCAGGTGTTCGGCGTGCACCGCCGGCCGGTGCAGCTGGCTCCAGCCGGCCAGGTCGGTCACGAGGTCGCGGCACACCTGGACCGGCGCGCGGACCGGAATCTTCTCCTCAACGACATGGGTAGCACTGGTCAACACTGGATGATCCCTTCGGCCATGAAATCGCGGGCGATGGTTGCCACCGTCGACGCGGCTGCTGGAGGCACGGTGGAGCACCGGTCGACAGCGGGCCCGTGAACGACGCTCCACCGCGGTTCGAGAGCTGCGGCACAGACTGAGCCGGTGCGCGCGGTAACCCAACCCACCTGCCCTAACGGAGTGGCCATGCCTACACAGGTCGACCTGCCCACCACGGACCTCGCCTTCGAACGCCGCTACGTCCAGGTCCAGCAGTTCTACGCACGACACATGCAGCTGCTGGACGCCGGCGCGGCGCGGGAGTGGGCGGAGACCTTCACCCAGGACGGCACCTTCGAGGCGCCGACACTCGACGAGCCGACCCGGGGCCGGGACGAGCTGATCGCCACGATGAGCCGGGCCGCCGCGGAGCTGGCCGCGGCCGGCGAGATCCGCCGGCACTGGCACGGCATGCTCGACGTCCGGCCGGCTCCGGACGGCACGATCGCGGTCCGTTGCTACGCGCTGGTCTTCTCGACGCTGCGCGGCGGGACCCCGCGCCTGCACCGCACCTGCGTCTGCGAGGACGTCCTGGTGCTCGAGGACGGGCAGCTCCGGGTGCGGTCCCGCCGGGTCACTCGCGACGACCTGGCCTGATCCCGGCCCGCACGGCGGCGCCCCGTCCCCGATGATCGGGACGGGGCGCCGATGGTCAGGCGGATACCACGCAGGTGAACATGTGCAGGTAGGAGTTGACCGGTTCCACCCTGCCCAGGATCAGGCCGGCCTGCCCGATCAGGTCCTCCAGGCCGGCCCGGGTGTGCTTCCGGCCGCCGACGTTGAGCAGCAGGAGCAGGTCCATGGCCGTGGTGAACCGCAATTCCGGGCTGCCGTCGATGAGGTTCTCGACGATGACCACCCGTGCCCCCGGCCGGCCGCTCGACGCGATGGCCCGCAGGGTCGCCACCGTGCTCTCGTCGTCCCATTCCAGGACGTTCTTCAGCAGGTAGAGGTCGGCTTCGACCGGGACCTCGCGCCGGCAGTCACCGGCGACCAGCTGGACCCGATCACCGAGGGAGCCGCCCGGGCGCAGGCACGGGTCCGCGTTGGCGATCACCTCCGGCAGATCGAACAACACGCCGCGCAGCGCCGGGGTGCGCTCCAGCAGGGCGCGCAGCACGCCGCCCTGCCCGCCGCCGACGTCCGCCACCACGGCCATCCCGTGCAGGTCCAGCACACCCGCGAGGGCCTGCGCGGACAGCGCGCTGGCCTGTGTCATCGCCCGGTCGAAAACGGCGGCCGACTCCGGCGCGTCCTCGTGCAGGTACTCGAAGAAGCCCTTGTCGTGCAGGTCGCCGAAGACGCTGCGGCCGGCCCGTACCGCCTCGTCCAGCCGCGGCCACAGTTCCCAGGTCCACGGCTCGGTCGCCCAGAGCGTGGTGTATCGCAGGCCGCGTGGCGTGTCCTCGCGGAGCAGGCGCGAGGCGTCGGTGTGCGCGAAACGGTCGCCGGTCACCTCGGTGAAGATGCCGTTGCTGGCCAGGGCGCGCAACAGCCGCCGCAGCGCACCGGCGTCGGCTTTCACCGTCCGCGCGATCTCGTCCACGGACGCCGGGTCGTCGTCCAGCGCGTCGGCCACACCGAGCCGCGCCGCGGCTCGCAGCGCCGCGGCGCACGCGGCACTCAGCGCCAGCTCACGCAGCTGCCGGACGGCCTGCGGTACCGTCATGTCGCTCATGACGGCGTCACCGCGCCGGCGCCGTGGCTGGAGCGCAACTCGTACGGCGAGAAGTCGACAGTGGCATTCTTGATCACCTGCTGCAACGGCGTGCGGAAGCCCTCCGAACCGGTGGCCGTGCGATGCGCGGCCGCGTCCTGCCAGTGGGCGATCTCCACGTACACCTTCGGGTCACCGGCCGACTGGTACAGCTGGTGGGAACGGAAGCCCGGTTGCCGCGCCATGTGGTCGGAGATCTGGGCCAGCGCCCGTTCGAACTCCTCGACGTCTCCGGTGACCGTCATCCGGTCGATGAAAATGAACACGATGTGGTCCTCACCTTCAGCTGCGTCCTGCGGGGAATGAGTCCTGGTCGGCGCGGGCCGTGGTGACCCGGTGCCGGTCGAGCGTCTGGTCGCGCAGCTCTCGCCGCCGCACCTTGCCGGTGGCCGACCGCGGGATCTCGTCGACCAGTTCCACCCCGGCCAGGTGCTCGTAGTAGGGCAGGCGATCGTTGACGTACGCCATCAGGTCGGCCGGACCGGCGGCGCCGTCGCGGACCACGGCCAAGCCGTAGGCCACCGCCCCGCTGAACTCGTCCGGGTAGTCGAAGACGACGCAGTCGGTGACCGCCGGATGCCGGCGCAGCTCGCGCTCGACGGTGGCCGGCGCCACCAGCCAGTTGTCGCGTTTGAAGACGTCCTTGAGGCGGTCGACCAGGAAGAGGTAGCCGTCCGGGTCGATCCGGCCGATGTCACCGGTCGCGAACCAGCCGTCGGGGTCGACGTCCTGGGAGCGTTCACGACCGAGGTACCCGTGCATCAGCTGCGGGCCGCGCACCTGCACCTCGCCCTTGGCGCCGATCGGCAGCACCGCACCGGTGTCCACGTCGACGATCCGGCAATCCGTGCCGGGCACCAGCAGCCCGCAGGAACCCGTCCGGGGCCGGTCCAGGTCGCCGAGGTGCGTCGACGGCGACGTCTCCGCCAGGCCGTACCCCTGCACCACCGGTATCCCGAAGTGCTCGCTCAGGGTGACGGTCGCCGATTCGGGCATGGCCGAGCCGCCGGACAGGATGGCTCGCAGGGAGTCGATCCGCATCGCCGGCAGCCGCAGATCCACCGCCAGCCGGGACAGCCGCACGGGCAGGCTGTACAGGTGCGTCGCGCCGCACGCGGCGGCGGCCCGCATCGCCACGGCGAGGTCCGGCTCCGCACAGAGCACGTGTGTCGCCGTCGCGACCAGTCCGATGGTCAGATGCATCAGGTGGAACGTGGGCAGGTAGTTGAAGAGCACCGAGTCTGCGGTGAGCCGGTGGCCGTACACGGTCTGCGCGGCGTTGACCGTCAGGTTGCGATGGGTCAGCTGCACGGCCTTCGCCGGCCCGCTCGTCCCGCTGGTGAGCTGGAGGCAGGCCACCGCGTCCGGCGTGCCGGCCGGCGCCGGCACCCCGGGCGGGGCGGCGGCGATCAGTTCGCTCAGCGTGGGAACGTCAGGGTCGGCCGGCACGCCGTCCTCCCGGTGGGTCAGCACCAGGTGGAGCAGCCCGGGCAGCCGATGCCGCACCGACTGGATCCGGCGGTGCATCTCCGGCGTCGCCACGACGGCGCCGGCCCGGACCGTGTTCAGCGCGTGGACCAGGCCGTCCTCCCGCAGCAACGGGTTGATCAGCGCGCTGACGCCACCCGCCCGCGCGATCCCGAAGAATCCGGCCGCGAAGACCGGATCCAGCACGCCGGCCAGCGCCACCACCTGGTCCGGCCCGCCGGTCAGGGTGCGCAGCGCGGCCGCGCTGCGCGTCGCCAGCCGGTCCAGCTCGGCGAAGGTCAGCGAGGCGGTGTCGGAGCGCACGGCGATCCGGTCCGGTGCCAGTAGCGCCGCACGGGTCAGGAGTGCGTCCACGCGTGCGTCGATCTCGTGCGCGACGGTGTGGTCCAGCGGCGGACCGCGAAGGAAGCCGTCCGCCTCGATGGTGGTCTCGGACATAGATCAGCCCGTCCGTTCTCGGAGGTGCCGGCCGCACCGTGCGGCCCACGGCTGACTCTTCGCCCGCCCGCTCGACGCCGGGTCGAGATTCAAGCGACGATCAGTACGGGTTGAGCGGCACTGTCACCCGGTGCCCAGTGCCGCTGTACCCCCGGAACCAGCGACACTCCTCATTGGACCGCTCAACCTGTCACGCAGAGCATCTGTGGTGTTACAAAGCGGCATGATCTTTCGAGTACTCGGCCCGTTGGAAGTCACCGTGCAGGGCACGGTCGACACGCCCACGGCGGCCAAGGTCCGCTGGACGCTCGCCCTGCTGCTGCTGCGGGCGAACCACGTCGTCGGCCGCACGTCGATCATCACGGAGCTATGGGGCGAGAACCCGCCTCGCAGTGCCGTGACCACCGCGCAGACCTACATCTACCAGTTGCGCAAGAAATATCAGGACCGGCTCGGCGCGGGCGAGCTCGTGGAGACCCGCCTGGCCGGATACCTGCTCAAGGCGGACGAGGCGCAGATCGACGCGCGGGTGTTCGAACGGCTCAGCGACCAGGGGCACGCGTCACTGGAGGCCGGGCACGTCGAGCGGGCCGCACGGCAGCTGCACGAGGCACTCGCGCTGTGGCGCGGCCCGGCGCTGGCCGACGTCCCGGCCGGGCCGGTGCTGGCGCCGCACCTCACGCACCTGGAGGAGACCCGGACCTGGACCCTGCGGCTGCGTATCCTCGCCGACCGGCGGCTGGGCCGCCACCACGACCTGATCCCCGAACTTCAGTTCCTGGCGGCCGCCCACCCCCTCGACGAGTGGTTCCACCAGCAGTTGATGATCGCGCTGACCGAGACCGGCCGGCGCGCCGACGCCCTGCAGGTGTACGAACGCATCCGGGTCACCCTCGGTGCCGAATTGGGGGTACACCCCTCGCCGGGGTTGTGCCGGCTCCAGCACGACGTGGTCACCGGCGACCCGTGGACGCCGGGACCGGAGGCCGACCTGGACCTCGTGCTGCCGCGGTCGCACGCTGCGGCGTGAGGACGAGCCGCGATCAGGCCGTCCAGTGCGACCACACGTCGGCCGCCGCCTCGTCACCGTAGGAGGCGGCGAGCCGCTCACCGAAGCCGGCGGGGTCCACGGTGTACTCCTGGGTGCCGACGCTCTCCAGCGCCAGGGCGCCGAGCTGGCACCCGACCTCGGCGGCCCGCCGCGGCGGCAGCCCCCAGCCGAGGCCACCGAAGAAACCGGCGCGAAAGGCGTCCCCGGCGCCGGTCGGGTCGACCGGCCGCACCCCGCCGGCCGCCGGTACGCACACCGGCTCGATGTCCCGGCCGGTGATCCGGACGCCGCGTTCGCCGAGCGTGGTCACCTGCACGGCGACCCGGTCGAGCAACTCTCGGGGGGTCAACCCGGACTTGGCCAGCAGCAGGTGCTCCTCGTACTCGTTGGTCACCAGATAGTCGGCGCCGGTGATGAACGCGGTGACCACCCCGCCCGGCATGGTCGCCAGTTGCTGCGACGGGTCGGCGACGAAGGGCTGCCCGATCCGGCGGCACTGGTCGGCGTGGCGCATCATCGCGGCCGGGTCGTCCGCGGCGACGATGACCAGGTCGGGTGGGTTCGAGCGGGCGAGCAGCGGCGCCAGGTCGATCTGAGCCGCCTCCGCCATGGCGCCCGGATAGAACGACGCGATCTGGCACATGCTGGTGTCGGTGGTGCAGGTGAACCGGGATGTCTGTGCCGTCTCGCTGACCCGGACGAACTCGCAGTCCACGCCGTGGCTCTCCAGCCACGTCCGGTAGGCGGCGAAGTCCGCGCCCACCGCGCCGATCAGGAACGGGCTCAGGCCCAACCGGCCCAACCCGTACGCGATGTTGCCGGCCACCCCGCCGTACCGCACGTCGAGCGCGTCGACCAGGAACGACAGTGAGACGGTGTGCAACTGGTCGGGCAGCAACTGCTCGCTGAAACTGCCCGGGAACCGCATGAGGTGATCAGTCGCGATGGAGCCGGTGACGGCGATGCGGCCCATGACGGCGGCCTCCGGGGTAGTGGGTCGGTGCGCCGAACCGTACGGATGCCGGTTCCAGAACCGCTCGGGCGGCGGACGACCCCGCCCCCAACCGCCCTTGAGGAGATCTCGATCGGCGTCCCGAAGGATCACCGGCGTCGCAGCCCCGTGCAGAAGGGAACGCCATGTTGTTCACCGCAGGGGAAGTCGCCTACTTGCGGACACAGCCGCTGGGCCGCCTGGCCACCACCGGCGGCGCCGGCCATCCGCATTGCGTCCCGGTGAGGTTCACCTACAACGCGGACCGGGACACCATCGACATCACCGGCCGGGAGTTGAGCGGGAGCCGCAAGTACCGTGACGTGCGGGCGGACGGCCGGGTGGCTTTCGTCGTCGACGACATCACCTCCGACTCGCCGCCGGCGTTCCGCGGCCTGGAGATCCGGGGCGAGGCCGAGGCGCTCCCGGCCGCCGGCGGCGCCGGTACCGAGCTGATCCGGATCCACCCGGTCCGGATCGTCGCCTGGGGCATCGACGCGGGCTGGGAAGCCGGGGCGGCGGGCCGCACGGCCGATCGTCTGCCCGCCGGTCTCAGGGGGCGGCGATGACGATCCGGGTGTGGGACTACCTGCCGGAGTACCAGGAGGAACGTGCGGACATCCTCGCCGCGGTGGCGAGGGTGTTCGAGTCCGGCCAGCTGATCCTGGGTCCCGGGGTGACCGGGTTCGAGGAGGAGTTCGCGGCCTACCACGGCATCGGCCACTGCATCGGTGTCGACAACGGCACCAACGCGATCAAGCTGGCCCTGCAGGCGCTCGGCGTCGGTCCGGGCGACGAGGTGATCACGGTGGCCAACACCGCCGCGCCGACCGTGGTGGCCATCGACGGCACGGGTGCCGTACCGGTCTTCGTGGACGTGCGCGAGGACGACTTCCTGATGGACACCGACCAGGTCGCGGCCGCGATCGGCCCGCGCACCCGCGCGCTGGTCCCGGTGCACCTGTACGGCCAGTGCGTGGACATGACCCCGCTGCGCCGGCTGGCCGCCCGGCACGGCGTGGCCGTGCTGGAGGACTGCGCCCAGGCACACGGCGCGCGCCACCAGGGCCGGCTCGCGGGCACGATGGGCGACGCGGCCGCGTTCTCGTTCTATCCGACGAAGGTTCTCGGCGCCTACGGTGACGGCGGCGCCGTGATCACCGGTGACGAGCACGTCGACCAGGACGTCCGGCGGCTGCGCTACTACGGCATGGAGGACCGCTACTACGTGGAGCGGACTCCCGGCCACAACAGTCGCCTGGACGAGGTGCAGGCCGAGATCCTGCGGGGCAAGCTGCGCCGGCTCGACGCCTACATCGCGGGGCGCCGGGCCGTGGCGCGGCGATACACCGAGGCGCTGGGTGACCTCGCCGAGCCGGGCGGGCTCGTGCTGCCGGCGGTGTCGCCCGGCAACGAGCACGTGTACTACCTGTACGTGGTCCGGCATCCCCGCCGGGACGAGATCATCGAGCGGCTGCGGGCGTACGACATCGCGCTGAACATCAGCTACCCCTGGCCCGTGCACACGATGACCGGATTCGCGCACCTCGGGTACGCCAAGGGCTCGCTGCCGGTCACCGAGAGACTCGCCGGTGAGGTGTTCTCCCTGCCGATGTACCCGTCGCTGCCGCTCGACCGCCAGCAGGCCGTCATCCGGGGACTTCGCGACGTACTGACCGGTTCATGACACATCCACACTGCTATGGAGGGAGCACTGTGCCGAACGAGCCGGTGGCCGTCACCTGCAAGGTGTGCGGCGGACACGTCCACGAGTTCCTCGATCTCGGACGGCAGCCGCTGTCCGACGCGTTCCGTGAGCCGGAGAGCGTCGCCCCGGAGTTCTTCTTCCGGCTCGCCGTCGGGCGCTGCGAGTCGTGCACCATGGTGCAGCTGACCGAGTCGGTACCGCGGGAGAAGATGTTCCACGAGGACTACCCGTACCACTCGTCCGGGTCCGCGGTGATGCGGGCGCACTTCGCGACCGTCGCGCGGCGGTTCCTCGACACCGAACTGGCCGTGGCGGACCCGTTCATCGTCGAGATGGGCTGCAACGACGGCGTCATGCTCGCCACCATCAACCAGGCCGGGGTACGCCACCTGGGCTTCGAACCCTCCAACGGGGTGGCCGAGGCGGCCCGCGCTCAGGGAATCCGGGTGCGCACCGCGTTCTTCGAGGAGGAGACCGCGGCGCGGGTGCGTGCGCAGGAGGGACCGGCCCAGGTCATCTACGCGGCGAACACCATGTGTCACATCCCCTACCCGGAATCGATCTTCCGCGGTGTCGACGCGCTGCTGGCTCCGGACGGCGTGTTCGTGTTCGAGGACCCGTACCTCGGCGACCTGGTGGCGAAGACGTCCTTCGACCAGATCTACGACGAGCACTTCTTCCTGTTCAGCGGGCACTCGGTGCGAGCCATGGCGGAGCACTACGGGTTCCAGCTGGTGGACGTGGACCGGTTGGCGGTGCACGGTGGCGAGGTCCGGTACACGCTCGCCCGGGCCGGCGCGCGCGTGCCCAGCGCCGCCGTCGCCGGCCTGCTCGCCGAGGAGGACGCCAGTGGCCTGTCCGACCTGACGACCCTGCGCCGCTTCGGCGACAGCGTGCTGCGGGTCCGCGACGACCTGATGGCGTTGCTGCGGCGGCTCCGCGCCGAGGGATCCCTGGTGGTCGCGTACGGCGCCACCGCGAAGAGCGCGACGGTCACGAACTTCTGCGGCATCGGGCCCGAGCTCGTCTCGTACGTGTGTGACAGCACGCCCGCCAAGCAGCACCGGATCACCCCCGGCAAGCACATCCCGGTGCGCCCACCGACGGCGTTCCGCGACCCGTACCCGGACTACGCGCTGCTGTTCGCGTGGAACCACGCCGACGAGATCATGGCGAAGGAAGAGGAGTTCCGGCGCCGTGGCGGGCAATGGATCAGTTATGTGCCGGATGTCCGGGTGCTCTGATGAATCGAGAGAGCGTGAAGCGAGGGCCCGGCATCCCGGTCTCCCCCCGGGCCGTCGCCACCGTGCCGGAGACCGGTCCCGGCGTGTCGCGGCCGGTCACGCCCGGCACCCTGGATGACGCGATCACCCGGCCCGGTGGTGAGCTGCTGGCCGTCCTGAGCCGGCACCTGCCCGCGATCCGGTCCGGGGCCACGCCCAACGACCGGGACGGCGCTTTCCCCGTGGCGACCTTCCGGGACTTCGCGCGCGACGGTGTGCTGGGCGCGACCGTACCCGCGGAGCTGGGCGGCATGGGTGTCAGCCGGCTGCACGACGTGGCGGTCGCGCTGCTGCGGGTGGCCGACGCCGACGCCTCCACCGCGCTGGCCCTGCATGCCCAGTTCAGCCGGGGGATCACCCTGACGTACGAATGGCGGCACGGACCGCCGCCCGCCCGCGCCCTGGCCGAACGGCTGCTGCGCGGGATGGCGCGCGGCGAGGCGGTGGTCTGCGGCGCGGTGAAGGACCACCCGGGCGCGGTCACCCGGCTGCGCCCCGACGGCTCCGGTGGCTGGCTGCTGTCCGGCCGCAAGATGCTGGTGACGATGGCGCCGATCGCGACGCATTTCGTCGTCTCCGCCCAGGCGCCCGTGGCCGGGGGCCCGACGCTGCTGTTCGCGCCGATCGTGTCCCGCGACGCCCCGGGGCTCTCCGTCATCGACGGCTGGGAGGGCCTGGGGATGCGTGCGTCCGGCACGCTCGACGTGGCGTTCGACGACTGCCCGGTGCCGGCCGGTGACGTGCTGGCGCGCGGCAGCGTCGGCGCGCACAGCGACGCGGCCCTGGCCGGGCACACGGTGAGCTCCATCACGATGCTCGGCATCTACGCGGGTGTGGCCCAGGCGGCCCGCGACCTCACCGTCACCCGGCGGCCGGGCACACCGCCGGCGGCGACGCGGACCCTGGTGGCCGAGATCGACGCACGCCTGTACGCGCTGCGGGCGACCGCGTCTGCCGCGTTGATGAACGCCGACGAGCTCTCACCGCGCCAGGACATGGACGCGGACGACCGGGGCCGGCGCATGATGACCCCGTTCCAGTGCGCCAAGCTCATGGTCAACCAGTTGGCGGCGGCGGTGGTCGACGACTGCCTGACCGTGGTGGGCGGGGCGACGTACGTGGCGGGTCACCCCTTGGCGCGGCTGTACCGGGACGTGCGCGCCGGCCGGTTCATGCAGCCGTACACCTACGTCGACGGGGTGGACTACCTGAGTGCACAGGCCCTGGATCTGGAGCACGACAACAACTACGTGAGTGCGCGGGCCGTCCGGCCGGTGGACGGCCGGTGACCGTGCGGCCCGCTGCTCACGTCCGGGCCAGTCCTCCGGCGGTCAACCGCGGCAGGTGCTCGGCCAGCCGCTCGGCGAAGTGGTCCTCCGCGGCGAGCCCGACATGACCGTCCGGACGTACCAGAAAGAGCGCCTCCTGGCCGGAAGCGACGTCATAGATCTCCTGCACCGCGCCCACGGTCGCGGGTGACTCGGTGCGGACGTCGAGGATCCGGAGGACAGCCGACGATCCGTGCCGGCCCGCGACGGCGTGGCCTCCCCCGGCCGCTTCGTCGCCGAACGCGAGAACGGTGACGTCGGCGCCGCGCAGGAACTCGAACAACCGGGACCGCGAACCGTCCAGAAGGCTCAGCGGCGCGTCCGGCGCCCGGTCACCGGCTTGCACACCGCCCGGATCCCGCCGGGTCTCGGCGCTGAGCCGGCGTCCGCGGTAGTTGTTCCGGAGCTGGAAGATGTCCGGCACCTCGCCGCGGTCGTCGGCCGCACCCAGGCCCCGCATCAGGCGCGCCGCGAGGGGACGCCGCTCCTCCTCATAACTGTCCAGGAGTTCCTCGGGCGCGCCCGCCAGCACCGCCGCGAGCTTCCAGCCGAGGTTGTACGAGTCCTGGACCGCGGTGTTCAACCCCTGGCCGCCGGCCGCGGGCACGGCATGCGCGGCGTCACCGGCGAGAAAGACCCGGCCGACCCGGTACCGATCCGCCAGCCGCTCGTTGGCCCGATGCACGGTGATCCAGCAGACCTCGTCGAAGGTCACCGGGGCACCGCCGGACCGCTCGTCGAACAGACGCTGCACGGTGGCCAGCACGAGAGCGGGTGTCTCCTCCCCCGGCGGGAGCGGGGCGACGAACTGGAAGGTGTCGGTCCCCGGCAGCGGGCAGACGGACACCCGGGCCGCGGGGTCGTCGGGGCGCGACCAGTTGTGCCAGCAGGAACGGTCCAGCCCGGTGGCGCGCACGTCGGCGGTGAGGTATCGCTCGTCGTCCCGGGTCACCCCGTCGAACGCGACGCCGAGAATCCTGCGTACGGTGCTGGCCGCGCCGTCGGCGGCGACGACGTAGGACGAGCGGAGACGTTCCTGCTCCCCGTCCCGGCGGATCGTGGCGGTGACCTCGGTTCCCTCGTCGGTGAGCGCGACGAGCGCCGAGCCGTACTCGACCCGCACGCCGAGGCGTCGCAGGGCGTCCCGGAGGATCTCCTCGGTGCGCCACTGCGGAATCATCCAGGTCTCCGGATAGGGAACGGCCGGACCGGCGACCGGCTGGCCGATCCCGAGCATGTCGTAGATCGACTTCTCTCGGGCCGGGCGCCCCGCCCGGTAGGTGCGCCAGCGTGGGAACGGCCCGCCGGAGCGGCACACCTCCTCGACGACGCCGAGCGCCTCGAAGACCTCCAGGGTGCGGGGCTGGATTCCTTTTGCCCGGGAGCCGGCTGACGGCGACGCCGACTGCTCGATCAGCCGGACATCGACGCGACGGCGTGCGAGGTCGAGTGCGGCGACCAGGCCGGCGGGCCCGGCACCGACCACCAGAACGGGAAGATTCACCCAAGGAGTATGTCGCCCGCGGGGATCCCGGCGCCGACGGTGCTGAGGACCGTGGCCGATCGGCGCCGGGACCGGGGTCGATCAGTCCGGCACGACCGTGCGGAGGGTGAGCGGGAAGGTTCCCGGACCCACCCCGGTGAGCGTGCGGGTGTACTGCCTCAGGTAGGTGTCGAGGAACGGCGACCGGTCGCCCTGGGTGGGCACGTCGAACCGGGGGTTCTGCAGCGCCAGGTCCAGTCGTGCCCGGGTCACCGCGATGGTGTTGCCGCTCGGGGTGTCGCGCCAGCTGCCGCTGCCGATCGTGCCGATCTGCACGCCGAGCTGGTGCCCGGCCTCCAGGGTCCAGTCGGTGGACTTCAGGTCGAACCCGACCCGGCCGGCCTTCTCGATCAGCGCCACGTTCTCGTCGAACATCACCGCGGTCCCGTCCGGTGCGACGTCCCAGAGCTTGACCATGACGTTGCCGGGTGCGCTCGCGCGCAGGGTGAGCCGCGGGGTGGCGGTGATCCGCAGCCGGGACTTCACCGGCGTGGACCAGGTGACGTAGCTCCCGGACGCCGGGGCCAGGCCGCGGGCGGCGGGCGGGGCGGGGTCCGCGCCGTGCTCCATGTCCCACTGCTGATCGCTCGGCGCGGCCAGGGCCGAGGCGGCGCCGTCGTCGACGTACTCGCCGTCGAGCAGGGTGGCCGTGGTGTCCGAGGACTCGATCGGCCAGGTCGGCTGGGCGCGCCACACGCCGGTGCTGTCCTCGATCGCGTACGCCGGGTCGTGCACCGCCGGCCGGATGCCCTTGAGGTAGAAGTCGTAGAAGCGCATCACCTCGTCGAAGAAGCCGGCCCGGCCCTGCAGCAGCTGGCCGGAGCTGTTCGTCTCGTTGCCGCGGACGTGCTCCCACTGCCCGAGCCAGCCGCGCTCGACGCCCCGGTGGTTGTCGAGGTAACTCTCCATGTCCTCGGGTTTGGTGTTGTTCTCGATGAAGCCCTGGGTGACGAAGAGCGGGGTGTTCGTGCCCTTGGCCCGGGTGGCGAGGTCGCGGGCCCGCCAGTAGGACGAGTCCAGGTCGGGGTTGTCGTTGTTGGTGAGGTTGTCGGCGAGGCACTCGGGGTGGGCCTGCTCGTAGGTCGCGTTCGCCTGGTAGCGGCCGGTGTCGTCGGGCAGCGTCGGCATGGTGGCGATGCTGTTGTAGGCGTTCGGGGTGCCGGTCACGTTCGGCCGGGGCACCTCGTTGCTGAACAGGTAGTTGTACATGTTCCAGACGGGTTCCTGGGCCACCACCGCCTTGAGCGGGCCGACACGCAGGTTGTTGCCGACCAGGCCGGTCACCGCGTCGTACGACTTGCCGTACATCCCCACCTTGCCGGTCGACCAGCGCTGAGTGGCTGTCCACCGGATCGCGGCTCGCACGTCGGCCTGTTCACCCGGGCCCACCCAGTCGAGGCAGCCGGTGCTGCCGCCGAAGCCGCGCAGGTCGACCATCACGTACGTGTAGCCGCGGGCGAACAGGTTCGTGCCGGTGGTGAAGTCGGCGAACCGGCTGGACGGCCCGGTCTGCGGCCACCCCTCCGGACCGGTCTGTCCCGCGTGGCTGAAGTACGGCCCGACGGCGAGGATCACCGGCGTCTTCGCGTGCGGTGGCAGGCCGGCCGGGCGCAGCACGTCGGCGTGCAGTTCGACGCCGCTGTGGTCGGCGGACGGGAAGTACTCCTCGGTCCACACCGCGCCCTCCGGCACGCGCGGGTTCTGCTCGTGGGTGACACCCGGCGGCGCCGGAGTGGCCGCCGTCGCCGGGCTGCTGACGCCGAGAGCCGCCACCGTCATCAACGCCCCGGCGGCGGCCGTCGTCCACCTGCGCACACTCATCTGACCTCCAACACATAGACCATCATCGCTGCCAGCCCTGAGGCTAGCGCCTGGATGTCCGTTGTGGAGGCTGCGGTCGCTCGTCCGGAGCCCGGCCGGCTCCGAAAAAGCCACCTATGGGCGCAGCATGTGCTCGAAGATCCCGAACTCGGCGGCCCGCCGGTCGATGTCCGCCCGCAGTTTCCCGTGCGCGGCGGCGGTCTCCTGGATCTCCCGGGCGTGCGCGCGCTTCTCGGCCATCGAGATCACCGACGAGGTCAGGTCGGTCCAGCGGATCGTGCCGCCGTCGCCCAGCTCCCCCGCGCTGCCGCAGGTCGCGCACGTGACCGCGGTGCCGGTCAGCTCCACCACGTCGAGGTGGCACATCGGGCACAGCCCCGGCTCGCCGAGGTAGCGCACGTCGTCGAAGGCCAGGCCGAGCTGCGAGACCACGTTGCCGCCGAGCCGGGCGGCGCGTTCCAGGGCGGCGTCGTCGAGCAGGATCGACTGCGGGGTGCCGGCGCCGCCGAAGACGGCCTGGTCGACGACCGCCATGTGCATGGAGAACGCGGTGGTGTGCAGCAGCGGCAGCGCCAGGGTCTTCCACTGCGGGGTGAGCGAGCCGCCGACCGCGAGCAGGCCGGCCACCCGCGGTTTCAGCACCCGCTCGTCGACCCGGAACGGCACGGCCGGCTCGGTGCCGCCACGGCGCACCGCGGTGAGGTGCTCGATGATGGCGGCGTCCGCGTTCGGCCCCAGCAAGAAGTCGATCACGGTTTTCAGGCGGGCCGCGATGGTGCGCGTCATGATCGGTGTGCTGACGATCAGGCCGTCGCACTCGACCAGGCGTTCCCAGAGCCACCAGAGGTCGTCGTCGCCGCTCAGGTCGGTCAGCCGGACCAGGTGCGCGTCGCCGGCCGCGCGCAGCGCCGCGGTCAGCAGGATCTCGGCGCTGCCGCCGGGCCGGCCGCAGCCCAGACCCAGAACCTTCATGACGCTGCTCCTCGGGACAGGATCTCGATCAGGTTGCCCTCAGGATCGGCCACAAAAGCCATCCGTACGCCCGGTTCGGGGGACGGCCGCGGTGGCATCACCGGCCGGGCGCCCAGGCCGACCACCCGGGTGACCGTGGCGTCCAGGTCGGCCACGTCGAACGCCACGTGCCCGAACGTCTGCGACAGCGCGGCCTCGGCCGGGTCGGCCGGGCGCGGGCCGGGTGCGGAGCCGGGGCGGTGCAGCAGCTCCAGCCGGTCGCCGTGCGCCCGGTGGATCAGCATCACGATGTCCAGGTCGATCGCGTCGACCCGCAGCGCCACCTCCCGGGTGTAGCCGAACGCGGCGCAGTACCAGTCGGCGGCGGCCTCGAGGTCGCGTACCGAGAGCCCGGCGTGGTCCAGGCGGGGCTCAGTCATGGACGTTCAGGCGTTCCCGGTCGGCGGTCAGGTAGGACGCGAAGACCCCGGCCGGGTCCCGGTGCGCGCGGATCTCCTCGAGCCGGCGGTAGTGCTCGCCGGAGAGGAACCGGTCCTGCCGGCCGGTGAAGTCGGTGTCGCCGAGGTAGACGCCGGTGCCGTGCCGGGCGAGGTCGGCGGTCCGCTCGTGCACCCACGTCCGGTACTTCTCGTCGTCCGCCGGGTCGGCGTAGATCGCGTAGGTGGCGATGTACACGTTGCCCTGCACCGAGAACGCCATGTCGGGCAGCTCGTGATCGGGCGCCCAGCCGTACCAGATGGCGAACGAGTGCTCGGTGTCCAGCTCGCGCCAGAGCCGGCTGAGCAGCGGTTCCAGGACGTCGGCCGGGGCGTCGGTCCAGGTGCAGTCGACCGCGTACCGGTAACCCTCCGGGCTCTGCTCGGCCTGCGCCACGCACTCCTGCGCGATCGAGGTCGGCCCGGTGACCCGGCTGCGCTCCTTGCCCGCCAGCGGTCCGTCGCCGAAGACCCGCAGCAGCGCGGCCGCCTCGTCGTCGGAGCCGGCCATCACCGTGGTGTGCAGCAGCAGGGTGGTCTCGCCGGGCAGCCGGGTCGCGGCCAGGACCGGTTCGATCCGCCGGTCCAGGCCGGGCAGCAGGTCGTGCAGCCAGCCGAGCAGCACGGCGGCGTCGTCCGGGTGGAACGTCCGGGTGTCGTGCCACATCACCGCCGGCGCTTCGTAGGTCCGCAGGTGGAACGCGGTCACGATGCCGGGGAAGCCCGGTCCGGCACCGCGGGCCGCCCAGTAGAGGTCGCTGTGCTGCTCGCTGTCCGCGTGGACCTGCTCGCCGTCCGCGGTGACCACGTCGACGGCCACCACGCTCTCGCAGGCCCAGCCCATCCGGCGGCCGTTCCAGCCCTGCCCGCCCTGAAGCAGGTAACCGCCGAGCCCGACCTCGGGGCAGTGCCCGCCCGGGAACGCGCGGCCGCGCTCGGCGAGGAACGGTGCCAGGTCGAGGCCGCCGCGCACCGCCGGACCGGCGATCACCACGCCGGTCGCCGGGTCGTAGTCGAGCCGGTTCAGCCGCTCCAGGTCGATCAGCAGCGCGTCGTCGCGCAGGCTCCACGCCGCCCAGGAGTGCCCGCCCGAGCGGACGCTCACGGTCAGGTTCTCGGCGCGGGCCCGGCGCACCCCGGCCGCCACCTGGTCCGCGTCGGCCGGCCGCAGGATCGCCGCCGGGTAGCGCTCCGGGTGCCGGTCGTTGAAGATCCGGCCGGTCCGGGCCGCTTCGTAGCCGTCGTCGCCGCGGCGGATCAGGGACATCACCAACCCCCTTTGTGTACGATCCGCGCGTACTCGGCGGCACTCGGTTTCGGCGTGCGCGCGAACGTGGCCCGGTCGACCTCGACCAGGCCGAGCTTGATGTCGTAGCCGAAGACCCACTCGAAGTTGTCGAGCAGGGTCCAGTGCAGGTAGCCGAGCACCGGCACCCCGTCGTCGATCGCGTCCCGCAAACCGGTGATCGACGGCTCGAGGAACGCCACGCGGGCGGTGTCGTCGTCGGTGGCCAGGCCGTGCTCGGTGACGAAGACCGGGACGCCGGTCTCGGCGTGCACGTACCGGACCGCGTTGCCCAGCGACGGCGGGTGCACGTCGGAGAACAGCTCCCCCGCGGCGTGCTCCGGGGGGACCAGGCCGTCGCCGTCGTAGCGGGCGCGCTCGTAGTTCTGCACCCCGACGAAGTCGTCGTCGCGCACGAGACGCAGCCACCGGCCGTACACCTCTGATCTTTTGCGGTCGCGGACCGCTGTCGTGCCCACCGCCTGGTCGTCGACCACCGCGAGGCTCAGTCCGACCGGCAGGTCCGGGCGACGGGCCTTGATCGCCGCTTTCCCGGCGGTGTGCGCGGCGGCCATGCCGTCCTCGAGCGCGTCGAACTCCTCGGGCAGCGCGACGTTGGCGAGCCGGTAGCGCGGCACGCCGGCCGCCGCGCTCGCCGCGTCCAGGGTGGCCCGTTCCAGGTCGCGCACGAAGTCCGGCATCGGTACCCAGGACAGCAGGCGCGGCAGGTCCGGCTCGTTGAGCGTGATCGCGTACGCGATGGTGTCGCCGAACCGGTCCATCAGCACGCCGCAGTAGCGCGCGAAGAGCTCCGCCGAACCGGGGTCCAGCCAGCCGCCGCGCGCCGCGAACCAGTGCGGCGCCGTCATGTGGTTGAACGTCACCACCGGCGCGAGGCCCAGCTCGGCACACCGCTCGGCGATCGCCGCGTAGTGGTCCAGCGCCGCCGCGGAGAACTCCCCCTCGACCGGTTCGACCCGCGCCCACTCCACCGAGAACCGGTACGCGGTCAGGCCCATCCCGGCGACCAGGTCGAGGTCGTCGCGCCAGCGGGCCCAGCTGTCGCAGGCCGGCCCGGACGGCGTCCGGAAGACGGTCGGCGAGACGCTCTCGGCGAACCACGTGTCGCTCGTGTCGTTGCCACCCTCGGTCTGGTGCCCGGACGTGGCGACGCCCCAGAGAAATGCCATCAGAATCCTTCCGTGGGGGACCCTCAGCTTTTGGCTCAGCGTTGGGAAGAAGACAGAACTACTGCCGAACTCGTCCTTGGGGATCGATATCTCGGCTGTATATTTTTTCGGTGCCTACGGAGACGGTGCGCTACGCCTACCGGCTTCGGCCCGGCCGCCTGGCTGAGGCCGCACTGCTTGCCGAGTGGGGGCGTTGCCGCTGGCTGTGGAACGAAGCCGTCCACCAGCAGAAGACCCGCCGCAACCCGACCATGTGCAAATTGTCGAAATTGCTGACTCAGGCCCGGGCCGGCAAAGCCTGGCTTCGAGAGGGGTCGCAGGTCGCCCAGCAGCAGACACTGCGTACCTACATGGCAGCTCTGAGCTCCTCGTTCACAGTCAAAGGTCGCGGGAGACCAAAGGTCAAGAAACTCAAGAGGACCCTGCCGAGCCTTGAATACACCACTCACGGATTCCGGATCAAAGCCGGACGGCTGCGCCTCCCCGGCAAGGTCAGTATTCCGGTCGTCTGGTCGCGAGAGTTGCCGTCCGATCCGACCAGCGTCCGGGTCTACCAGGACAACCTCGGCCATTGGTATGCGTCCTTCGTAGTCAAACGCGAGACGTTGACCCCGGCACCGGCGGACGGTTCCGCCATCGGCATCGACTGGGGCGTGAAAACCACTGCAACGACCACAGACACCCGGTTCGACCTGCCACACCTTGGCCACCGCAAGCGTTGCGCCGCAGAACGAGCGAAGGCCCAACGCAGGATGGCTCGACGACGTCGCCCGAGGGGTGTCACGCCGTCGAGAGGCTATCTGCGGGCAAAACGGCAGGCGGCCCGCATCGAAAAGAAAGCCGCCCGGCAGAACACCCATGACGCTCGCCAGTGGGCCACCAGCGTGGTCCAGCAACATCACCTCATAGCGGTCGAGGACTTCAAGCCGAAATTCCTGGCCAAGTCCCGCATGGCCCGCAAAGCAGCTGACGCCGCGATCGGGGCATGCAAACGAGAATTGATCTACCGCGGCAAGCGGGCGGGCCGGAAGGTGGTGCTGGTGCCGCCCGCCTACACCACGATGACCTGTTCCGAATGCGGCGCGAGAGCCAAGCAACGCCTCGGACTCGGTATCCGCGTCTTCGACTGCGCGGCCTGCGGTTACACCGCAGACCGCGACGTCAACGCCGCGAGGACGATCCTCGCCACGGCAGAGCGTGTCCGTGCCAGTGCCGACGACATCAGACATTCGATCGCTTCCTCTCGGGACGGTGGATCGGATGCAGTCCGAGCTGGGAATCCCCTGGATCCGTCCAGTGGAGCCGTTAACAGAACATCGACTCCCGCGCTCCGGTGATCCAGCCGACCAGCTGATCGTTGTCGGTCTCCGCCGCTGCCACGTCGGCGACTTTGCGGCCGCGGTTGAGCACCACGATCCGATCGCACACCGCGGCGGCCAGCGGCAGGTCGTGGGTGACCAGCACGCACGCGACGCCCTGTTCGGCCATCCGCCGGATCAGCGCCCGCACCTGCCGGGTCTGCTCGTAGCCGAGCGCCGCGGTGGGCTCGTCGAGCAGCAGCACGCCGTTGCGCTCGCCGGTCACCCGGGTCGCGGCGCGGGCCAGCGCGACCACCTGCCGCTGCCCGCCGGAGAGCATCTCGACCGGCCGGGTCACCGGCGCGGTCCGCACACCGAGCCGGTCCAGCTCGTCGGCGGCCCGCTTGCGCTGCGCCTTGTGGTCGACGAAGCCGAGCCAGCCGAGCGGGCCCTTGCGCAGGATCTCCCGGCCCAGGTTCAGGTTGGTCGCGATGTCCTGTGCCTCGACCAGCGCGAGGTCCTGGTAGACCATCTGCACGCCGGCGGCGGTGGAGTCGCTCGGCGAGGCGAACGTGGTGGGTTCGCCGTGCACCAGGATCGTGCCGCTGGTCGGCTGGTGCGCCCCGGACATCACCTTGAGCAGGGTCGACTTGCCGGCGCCGTTGTCGCCCAGCAGGCCGACCACCTCGCCGTGCCCCACCGTGACGTCGATGGCGTCGAGCGCGCGGACGTAGCCGTAGTGCATGTCGATGCCGCGCAGTTCCAGCACGGATTCCGTCATCGGGTCACCTTCTTGTCGTCTTGCGCCGCGACGACCAGCCGGCGGGAGACCGTGGTGGACACCCATTTCTCCAGACCCAGCGACGCGAGCAGCAGCACCCCGGTCACCGCGGTCGCCCAGTACGGCTGGATGCCCTTGATGGTCAGCCCGTTCGCGATGGTGCCCAGGATCAGCGCGCCGACCAGCACCCGCGGCAGCGACCCGCGCCCGCCGGCGAGGGAGACACCGGCCAGCGCCACCGCGGTCAGCGCGTTGAAGATGATGCCCGGGTTGGCGGCCGGGTTCGCCTCGGTCACCAGCGCCGCCGTGACCAGGCCGCCGAGCGCCGCGCAGAACCCGCTGACCACGAAGCCGAGCACCTTGTACCGGTCGGCGTGGATGCCGGCCCGCCGGACCGCCTCGGCGTTGCCGCCGACCGCCATCAGCCGGATGCCGTCCCGGGTCCGGGTCAGGAACACCGTGCCGGCCACGAACAGTGCGGCGACCACCCAGACCGGCGCCGGGATCCCGGCGAACCGGTCGGTGCCGAGGAACATCAGCCCGGTCAGCCCCGGGATGGTGTACCCGCCGGCCAGCGCGGCGGCCAGCCCGGACAGCACCGACAACGACCCGATGGTCACGATGATCGGGTTGAAGCCGCGCAGCGCGATCAGCCCGTTCAGCACACCGACCAGCACGCCGACGGCCAGCCCGGCGACGATGCCGAGACCCACCGGCACCCCGTGCGTCATCAGAGCGCCGCAGACGCAGCCGGCCATCGCGGCGGTGCCCGGGATGGACAGGTCGAGCGCGCCGCAGATGATGCCGACCGCGATCCCGGCCGCGAAGATCGCGGTCAGTGCCGCGGCGTTCGCGATCAGCAGCGCGTTGTCCAGGCTGGCGAAGTACGGGCTGGCCCACAGGCCGAAACCGATCAGCAGCGCGGCCCAGAGGACGAAGATGCCGCGGTCGCGGACGAACAGCAGCCCTCGGACACCGGCCGGGTCGGCGGTCTCCGCGATCGTTGGTTCTGCGGTCACTGTCATCCCTGCGCCGTGATGACCTTCTGCGGCACGATCAGGATCTGACCGTTCGCCTTCGGGTCGGCCTGCATCGCCACCAGGGTGTCGAAGGACTGCGCCATGTCCGCCTGGAACTGCAGCGCGACCGAGGCGTAGATCTTCCCGGACTTGACGTTCGCGAGCACCTCGTCGTTGCCGCCGAAGTCGGTCACGCACTGCGCCGTCTTCCCGGCCGCCGCGAACGCGCCGATCGCACCGAGCGCGCCCTCGTCGTTGGAGGCCATCACCGCCGACAGGCCGGGTTTGCCCTGCAGCACGTTGCCGATCTCGGTCTGCGCGCCGGCCCGGTCCTTGGCGACCACGGTCTGCACGATGCTGGCGCCGGGCGCGGTGGCCTTGAGCGCGGCCGCGGCGGCCTCCTCGAACTCCTTCTTGCCGGCCTGGCCCTCGGAGCTCTGTGCCGCGAGCACCTGGGCGGTGCCGCCCATCTTCTCGTTGACGCACTTGCCGAGCTGCTCGCCGAGGGCCTTGCCGCCGGCCGTGTAGTCGACGTAGTCGAACGTGACGCCCGGTTGCGGGCCGGTGAAGCCGTACTCGTCGGGGCGGCCGTTGACCAGCAGCGGGATGCCCTTGCCCTGCGCGGTCTTGATGATCGGCAGCATCGACGGCGGCGCCACCGCGAGGATCCAGCCGGCGCCGGCCCGCCCGGAGCCGAGCACCTCGCTCAGCTGCTGTGTCTGCTTGCTCGGGTCGAAGTTGGGGTCCTGGACGATGACCTCCCAGCCCTTGCCACCGGCGTAGCCCTTCACGCCCTCGGAAAGTCCTTTGAGGGCCGGCGGGGCGAGCGACAGGGGCGAGAAGACCAGGGTCTTGGGAAGGGCCGCGGAGGTGCCGGTGGTGGATCCACCGGACTCCGAGGCGTGACTGCACGACGCCACCAGCAGCAGCGACGTGGCAAGGATGACGGCGCGCGAGGTGCGCGCAGGATGAGATGTCACGGCCGGACTCCTCCGTACGACGGAACGAGAGCTATCGGACCGGTCCGGCCTCCCCGCAGGCCGTGCCGCATGGCACTTTCACCAGGTGAAAACGACTTTCTGTGTTGCTGATGGAAACGTAAACGACACTCACCGGGATGTCCAGGACCTCTCCAGGCCGTGCACCAGCGCGACCATGGCGTCGTGCGCGGGCGTGGGCACACCGACCCGGCGGCCCTCGTCCGCGATGCCGCCGTTGAGCACGTCGATCTCGGTCGGCCGCCGCGCCAGGACGTCCTGCAGCATCGACGGCCGGTGCCCGAACGCCTCCCGGATCGCCTCCTCGACCGCCTCGGCGGGGTCGCTGGTCAGCGCGATTCCCGCCGCCCGGCACACCGCCCGCGCCTCCACGATCAAAATCTCCACTTGGGTACGCAGGGCAGGCTCGGTGCACACCTGCCCCACGGTGAGCCCGGTCAGCGCGGCGAGCGGACTGGTCGCCGCGTTGAACACGACCTTCGTCCACTGCGGACCCCGGGCGTCGTCGACCGCGTGTGACCGCAGGCCACCCTCGCTGAGCAGCCCGGCCAGCACCCCGATCTCGCCCGGGTACGCCGGCTGCGGCTCGAACGGCCCGAACCACGAGTCGCCGGGCGCGTCGTAGCGGACCGTGCCGGGTGCGGTGACCGCGCCGGCCGTGACGATGGTGCCGCGGATGACCCGGGGCACCACCTCGGCGATCAGCTCCTCGTTGCCGATGCCGTTCTGCACGCTGACCACCGCCGCGTCGGCCAGGGCGTGCCGGGCCGCGGTGACCGCCGCCCGGGTGTGCAGCGACTTGGTCGCCACGATCCCCAGCGCGCAGGGTGGCAGGCCGTCGGCGCTGGTCAGCGCGTGCACCGGCGCGGTGAAGGCGGCCTGGCCGGTCACCGTGAGACCGCCGGCGGCGATCGCCTCGACGTGGTCGCGCCACGGGTCGACCGCCCAGACCTCGACACCCGGAACGCGGGCGAGGTGGGCGGCGTAGAGGCTGCCGATGGCGCCGCAGCCGAGCACGGCGATCCGGAACGGGTCGGGGCTCACGGCTTCACCACCTCGCGCAGCAGGGCCGCACAGGTGGCCGGGTTCGCGCCGCCCACGCCGATGCCGCCGACGATCCGGCCGTCCTCGGGCAGCGGCAGGCCGCCCGGGACCGCGAGCACCGGGACCGGGTGCAGGCCGGTGACCGCGGCGCCGTACCACTGGGCCGGCAGCTCGCTCGGGCAGCCGAACCGGGCGGCGGCGGCCGCGGTGCCGAGCGCGACCTCGACGCCACCGGCCGGCGCGTCGTCCATCCGGTCCTGCTGGATCGGGTCGCCGCCCCGGTCGGTCACGGCGACGCTGATCAGCAGGCCGCGCCGCCCGGCCTCGGCAAGCACCCGGTCGGCGAGGTCCCGGGCCCAGGCCAGCTCGGGCTGCCGGGACGCCGGCGGGGCGGGTCTCATCCCGAGGCTGTCCCCGGGCGGCACCACCAGGTCACCGAACCGTTGCGTCCAGCGGGCCAGGTCGTCGCCGTGCTGGCCGGCGTAGGGGACGCCGAGGGCGTACGCGATGAGGAGATCTTCGGGGTTGGCCGGCTGACCGTCGGCGCTGACCACCTCGGGGGCCACCCCCTCCGGCAGGAACGGGCTGACCGTCGCGCCGGACGCGGCGACCCCGGCGACCACCACGCCGTCCTCGTCGCGCACCGGGATCCCGCCGGCGCCGGGGAAGACCGCCTCCGGGCTGACCCGGACGAAGCCGTCCGCGATCGGCGCCGGCAGCGTGGTCATCCGGCGCAGGTGCTCCGAGCTGGGGATCTGCTGGGTCGCGGCGATCCAGGCCTTGGAACGGGCCCGGGCCATCCCGCCCGGTCCGCCGTGGTCGAGGCGGGACGCGGTGATCAGGGCGCCGCTCGCGCCGACCACCGCGACGCCGCCCCGCAGACCGAGCTGCTCGGCCTTGTCGACGGCGCGGCGCACCAGCGCCCGGGCCGCGCGGAGCGATAGATCCTGGGGGTGAGGTGTCATGGTGGACTCTTCCCACTGCATTCTCGACTAGCGAAAGCCACTATCGACAAGCTAGACCCAGGGTCCGGGGCGAGTCCAGGGCCGTCATCCGGGCCGGTCGGCGGCCTCGTGGCGCAGTACCCGGCCGGCCAGAACCGCGGCCAGCAGGAACAGGGCGGCCACGGTGAGCCAGGCCGGGCCGTAGCCGCAGTGGTCGGCGAGCAGGCCGAGCGGTACCGGCCCGGCCACGAATCCGGCGAAGAAGCCCAGCGACAGCAGCGCCGACGACGGGCCGAGCGGGCCGCAGCGCCGGTCCCGCACGATCAGCACCATGGCGACCGCGTTCGCGCCGACCGCGGTGGCGCCGACCCCGACCGTGCCGGCCCACAGCGCACCCGGGCCGAGCCTGGCTGCGCTCCAGATCAGCAGCGCGGAGGCCGCGGCGCCGCCGGACAGCCGGCGCAGCAGCGGGCTGAGCAGCGGGAGCGCCGCCGCGTGCCGCGACCAGAGCAGGCGCGAGGCGACCCCGGCGACACCGAGCGCCGCGATCAGCACGGCCGAGACCGCCGGGCCCTGGTGCAACCGCTCCTGGCTGTAGAGCACGGTGAAGGTGGCCACCCCGGACACCCCGGAGCCGAGCGCGGCCAGGAAGACCATCAGCAGGCCCAGGTAGTGGTTGGGCCGGGCCGGGCGCCAGCTGAACGCCCGCCGGGCGAGCGGCCGGGCCGGCACCGCGGTGCCCGTCACGACCAGCGCGGCCACCGCCAGCGGCGCACCGGCCAGCAGCACCGCCCGCCAGCCGGCCAGCTCGGTCAGCAGCGGCGCGGCCAGACCGACCACCAGCGCCGAGAGCTGCACACCGGCCTGTTTGCGGCCGACCGCGCCGGCCCGGTCGGCCGGGCCGAGGCTCTCGGTGATCGCCAGGTTGGTGGCCGGGTTGGACATCGCCTGGCCGACCCCGCTGAGCACCATGGCGGCGACCAGCCCGGCGTACCCGGTGGCGAGTCCCATCAGCAGGAACGCGCTCGCGGCGACCGCGAAGAGGGTGAACAGCGCGGCCCGGGCGCCGATCCGGTCGACCAGGCCGCCGGACCACAGCGACAGCACCGCGGCGGTGGCGAACACCGCGGCGGGCAAGGCGCCCAGCGCGGAACGGGAGACGCCGAACGTCGCGGTGATCTGCGCGCCGACCGCGCCGACCGAGTAGAGCACCGAGGTCGGCAACGCCATCGCCAGCACCAGCGCGGGGCCGAGCGAGCGGGCCCGCGCAGCGATCATCGAAGTCACCCTGTTCCTCGAACGAACTGGACTTCGACCGTAAACAGCCGCGGATCGGGTCGTACACCCCAGATCAGCCGGCGCGCTCCCAGCGCCGCGTTTCAGGGGTACGCCGGGCACCGGCACCGTGCAGCGCCCGGGTGATCACGGCGCGGACCGCGGCCCGGGCGGCCCCGTCCAGGTCGGCGGCGGTGCCGACCCCCCACACCCGGCGCTGCCCGATCACGCACTCGGCGTAGACCACCACGTCCTCGCGGCGCGAGTCGGCGGCGCTCACCCCGATCCGGTGCACCTCGTGCACCTGCATGCCCCAGGAGGCCAGGTGTGCCTCCAGGTCGCCGAGCGCGTCGGCCCGGCCCGCGCCGACCGCGAACCCGTCACCCTGCACGTGCAGCACGGTCGGCACCGGTTTGCGGAACGCCACCGGGACGGTGACGAACCGGGGTGAGGCGTACTCCTCCAGGAACATCGCGGCGACCTCGTCCGGCGCGATCTCCCGGCCGAGCGCGTCGGCGGCCGCCTGCACCGTGCCGGCGAATTCGATCCGCAGGTCACGTGGCAGCTCCAGGCCCTGCCGGCTGCTCAGCACGTAGGCCACCCCGCCCTTGCCGGACTGGCTGTTGATGCGGACCACCGACTCGTACGTGCGGCCCACGTCGTGCGGGTCCAGCGGCAGGTAGGGGATCTCCCAGCGCAGCTGCTCCGGGTCGGCGCCCGCGTCGAGCGCGCGTGCCCGTACGTCGAAGCCTTTTTTGATCGCGTCCTGGTGCGAGCCGGAGAACGCGGTGTAGACCATGTCCCCGCCGTAGGGGTGCCGCGGGTGCACCGGCATCTCGTTGCACCACTCCACGGTCCGCCGGATCCGGTTCAGGTCGCTGAGGTCCAGCCCCGGGTCGATCCCGTGGGTGAGCAGGTTCAGCGCGAGTGTCACCAGGCACACGTTGCCGGCCCGTTCGCCATTGCCGAACAGGCAGCCCTCGACGCGCTGCGCGCCGGCCAGCACGGCCAGCTCGGCGGAGGCGACCCCGGTGCCGCGGTCGTTGTGCGGGTGCACCGACAGGCACACGTGCTCGCGGCGCGACAGGTTCCGGTCCAGCCACTCGATCTGGTCGGCGAACACGTTGGGGGTGTTGCGCTCGACGGTGGTCGGGAAGTTCAGCGTGATCGGCCGGCCCGGTCCGGGCTGCCAGACGTCCATCACCGCCTCGCAGACCTCCAGCGCGAACTCCGGCTCGGTGTCGGCGAACATCTCCGGCGAGTACTGGAACCCCAGGTCGCAGCCGGCCAGCGTGCGGTCGGCGTACTTCATGAACAGCCGGGTGCCCTGCACCGCGAGGTCCTTGCACTCCGAACGGGACAGTCCGAAGACCGTGCGGCGGAACTCCGGCGAGGTCGCGTTGTAGAGGTGCACGGTGGCCGACCGGGCGCCGGCCAGGCTCTCCACGGTCTGCCGGATCAGCTCGTCGCGGGCCTGCACCAGCACCGAGATGCGCACGTCGTCCGGGATCAGGTCCCGCTCGATCAGCAGCCGCAGGAAGTCGTGGTCGTCCTGGCTGGCCACCGGGAAACCGACCTCGATCTCGGTGAAGCCCATCTCCACCAGCAGCCGGAACATGGCCAGCTTGCGGTCCGGGGTCATCGGGTTCACCAGCGACTGGTTGCCGTCCCGCAGGTCGGTGCTGAGCCACCGTGGCGCGGCGTCGATGGTCCGGCCCGGCCAGGCGCGCCCGGGCAGGTCCACGGTCGCGGGGCGTACGTATCGGTGGTTGCTTGTCACTGGCCGGTCCTTTCGCCAGGCGGTCGGGTCAGGCCCGCTCGCCGAAGTACAAGGAGTACGAGAACGGGGTCATCAGCACCTGGATCTGGCAGGCGTGCAGCTCGCTGAGGACCCGGAACACCACGGTGATCTCGGGGTACGCGGCGCTGACACCGAGCCCGGCGAAGTAGCGGTCGCTGTCGAAGACGATCCGGTACGGCCCGCGGGTCAGCCGCCCGGTCCCGAAGCCGGCGATGCCGCCCGCCTCGTCGGTCTCCGCGCTGGCCACGGCCTGCCACCGGCCGTCGACCCCGTGCTCGAGGCGGGCCCGCACACCGGCCGCCGGTTTCCCGTAGACGCCGTCCAGGGCCTGAGCCGAGACGCTCATGCCGATCACCACCTGTTCACCACGCCCGGGTGCGGATCCGACCGCGGCGCCCGTGCCGGGGCCGGGCGATCCGGCTCCGGTCCCGATGGTGGGCACGCCCGTTATCGAACCGGCTTCGCCGCGTTATCCCCCGGCCCGCGGCCCTTATCGCCGGCCCCGATAACCCCGGCGATGCCGGAAGCGTGGTGCGGCGATAACCGGGCGATGAGGGGTGTCCCTAGCGTCGGTGGCAGCACGGCGGAAGGTGACACAGCCCGCCGGACCCCACTTACGAAAGAGCAGGTAAACCCATGCGTAAGAACCTCGTCACCGCGTCGGTCAAGGTCGCTTTCGCCATCGTCCTGACGGCCGCTCCGGTCGCCGCGGTGTTCGCCGCGACGGCCACCGGCACGGCGCCGGCGAGCCACTCGGTCAGCGTCCAGTCCGAGGGTGGCACCCCCAGCCCGACCGCCACCACCGACGACACCAAGTGGGGCTGAACGGCGACTGAGCGCCACCGTGGCGCCCGATGACCCCCGGACCGGCCGGCCGGGATCGTCGCGGACGTCAGCTCGCGGGCGACGTCAGCTTGCGGGCGTACCGAAAACCGCACCAGCGATCGGATCCAGCGCCGCCGCGTCCCGGCCCACCGGGTTGTCCGCGGCCGTGTAGGCGTCACTGAGCAACCCCAGCACCTGCGCCTCCAACTGCGGCGCGGAGATCGCCCGGAACAGTCCCAGCGAGCGATGCAGGTGGACCACCGCCTGCGGCGGATTGCCGACCGCCATCGCCAGCTCGCCGAGGACCATCGAGACCCGGGCCTCGATCAGTCGTTCGGTCGCCGCGCAGGCCAGCTCCATCGCCTCGCGCAGCGCCTCGCCGGACTCCGCATACGCGCCGGCCCGCAGATACGCGGCGCCCAGCCCCTGCAGCGTGTACGCCTGCCCCACCGGATCGCCCAGCTCCCGCACCACGGCGACGGCCTGCCGCAGCACCGCGATGGCGGCCTGCACCTCGTCGGCCTGCAGGTGCGTCTCACCGAGCCGGTGCAGCACCTGCGCCTCCACCCGCCGGCTGTTCGCGCGCCGGGCGTAGTCGAGCGCCTCCGGGAGCAGGGTGCGGGCCGCGTCCAGGTCACCCAGCTCCAGTTTGATCTGCGCGATGCTCTGCAGCACGTACGCCACGGCGACCAGGTCGTCGCCGGTCCGGAACGTCTCCAGCGCCTTCTGGTAGTTCTCGGTGGCCTCGGTGTACCGCCCGCTGAGCCGGTCGATGTACGCCACGTACCGGCTGACCATCGCCCGCCCGTGCAGGTCACCGACCCGCTGGAACAGCTCGTCGGCGCCGGCCAGCAGGCGTACCGCCTCCGGGAAGCGCTGCTCGCCGATGTGCAGCGAGCCGAGCGAGTACAGGATCGCGGCCTGCCCGCGCTCGTCACCGGCCTGCCGGGCGGCGTCCAGCGCGACCTGGTGGGTCTCCCGCCAGTCGCTCAGGTAGATCCGCGACTCGAAGAGGGTGACCGCGGTCATCGCCAGGCTCCAGCTGTGCGCGGCCAGCCCGGCCTGCGCGGCCTGCCGGACCGCGGCGACGATGGTGAGCCGTTCCCGCTCGAACCAGGGCAGCGGCGGATCGACCAGCTGACGGACCTGCCGCGCGGGCAGCTCGTGCAGCGGCGCCTCGGTCTGCACCCGCAGGTAGTCGCCGTACAGGCCACGGCGCGCCTCCTCGGCCAGGAACAGCAGCGCGCCCATGGCCCGTTGCAGCGCCTGGTCGCGCTCCTCCACCGAGTCCTCGGCGACCAGGCGCTCGCGGGCGAAGACCCGGATCAGGTCGTGGAAGCGGTACTGCGCGTGCACGCCACGGCCGTCGCTGCTGGTCTCGATCAGCTGCGCGTCGGCCAGGTCGTCGAGCAGGTCCTGCGCGTCGCCGAAACCGGTGTCCAGCAGGGCGGCCGCCGCCCAGCCGGAGAAGTGCGGGAAGTCCAGCACGGTGAGCAGCCGGAACAGCCGCCGCGCGTCGTCCTCGAGGTGGTCGTAGGTCAGCGAGATGCTGGCCCGGATCCCCATCCCGCTGTGTTTCAGCTCGTCCAGCCGGCGGGCCTCGTTCGCCAGCCGTTCGACCAGGTGCTCGACGCTCCAGTGCGGACGCGCGGCCAGCCGGGCGCCGGCGATCCGCAGCGCCAGCGGCAGGTGCCCGCACAGCTCGGCCAGCTCGGCGGTGGAGTCCGGCTCGGCCTCGATGCGTTCCGCGCCGGCGATCCGGGAGAGCAGCTCGGTGGACTGCTCGGGGTTGAACACGTCGACGTCGATGTGCACCGCGCCGGGCAGCCCGGCCAGCCGGCTGCGGCTGGTGATCAGCATCGCGGACTGCGAGGTGCCCGGCACCAGCGGCCGGACCTGGCCCTCCCCGCCGGCGTTGTCGAGCACCACCAGCATCCGGCGGTCGGCGAGCAGCGCCCGGTACAACTCGGCGCGTTCCTCGAGCAGCTCCGGCATCTGGGTGCCGGTCACGCCGAGGGCGCGCAGGAAGCGTTCCAGCACCCGCATCGGGCCGACCTGCTCGGTGTGCCGGCCGTGCAGGTCGGCGAAGAGCTGCCCGTCCGGGTACCGCGCGGCCAGCCGGTGCGCGGCGTGCACGGCGAGCGTGGTCTTGCCGATACCGGGTTTGCCGGCCATCACCACGACCGGCACCGCGAACTGCGCGGCGTCCTCGGCCAGGCCGAACTGGCCGTGGATGGCCGCGATCTGCTGGCTGCGCCCGGTGAAGTCGGCGATGTCGGTGGGCAGCAGGCACGGCACCGGCGAGAGGCCGGGCCCGGCCGCCGGCACGGCCGACACCGGTGGCGCGATCGGTGGCGCCGTCGGCGACGCCGGGGATGTCACGCCGGCCGGATCCCGGATCGGATCGAGGATCACCGGCGGCATCGGCGGCGGCACCGGGTCCATCGGCCGCGGGGTGAGCACCACGGCCGGCTCCGGCAGGGTCAGCGTGGCGTCGCCGGTCAGGATGGCGTGCTCCAGCCGGCGCAGCTCCTCGCCCGGTTCGAGGCCGAGCTCGTCGATGAACAGCCGGCGCGCGGCGCGGTAGGTGTCCAGGGCCTCGGCCTGCCGGCCGGACCGGTAGAGCGCGAGCATCAGGTGCTCGCGCAGCCGGGCCCGCAGCGGGTGCTCGCCGACCAGGGCGCCCAGCTCGTCGAGCAGCTCACGGTGCCGGCCGAGCCGCAGCTCCAGCTCGATGCACTCCTCGGTGGCGGTGAGCCGGCGCTCGGCCAGCCGGTCGGCGGCGCCCTGCACCACCCGGCTCTCGATGCCGTCCAGCGCCGGGCCGCGCCACAGGGCCAGCGCCCGGCGGTACTGGGCCGCGGACTCCGCCGGACGCCGGAACTCGCGCAGCTGGCGGGCCTGGGTCAGGGCTTCCTCGTAGCGGTGCAGGTCGAGGCTGCCGTCCGGCACCTGCAGGGCGTACCCCTGGGTCCGGGTGATGATGGCGTCCGGGTGGCCGTGCCCGGCGAAGAGCCGGCGCAGCGCGGAGATGCAGATCTGCACCTGGACCCGGGAGGTGGACGGCAGGTCGTCGCCGTACAGGGCCTCCATCAGCCGGGTCACCCGGATCACCCGGTTCGACTCGAGCGCCAGGGTGGCGAGAACGATCCGCTGACGCTGACCGCCGAGCTCGACGAGCTGCTCGCCGATGAGCACCTCGAGAATTCCCAGAATGAGAATCTGCACGTGCGCCTCCTTGAGCGGGGCCGCCCGCTCACCGCTGATCACAGCCGGGCACGTCAGAAAACCCCCGTATAGCCCCCGTATAGAAGGAATGCTATGCAAGTACGGCCGGTAGCGCTACCCGCTGTGACTGCCGGAGGTCCGACCTTCGAACACAAGAATTGCCCGGTCAACCCCTTGCCCTACCGACTGGTAACTCCGTTAAGAGTGCGTTGCGCGCCGGTGACACGGCAGCACGATCGCGGTCAGGATCAGCCCCTGCTCGACCAGCCAGCGCCCGGTGAACCCGGTGAGCCGGTGGCCGGCCACCCGGGGTCCGACCACCAGCAGCCGCGCGTCGAAATCCCCGGTCAGCGCGCCGGCCGACCCCGGCCGCAGCGTGATCACCGCGTCGTCGAAGTCCAGCCACCGCTGGGCCAGCGGGTACCACGACTTGTAGACCGCCTCCTTGGCGCAGAACAGCATCCGGTCCCAGCGGATCTCCGGCCGGGCCTGGAGCAACTCGGCGATGTGGACACGTTCGTCCGGCAGCGCCACCGACTCCAGCACCCCGGGGGTCAGCGGCTCGTCCGGCTCCGCGTCGATACCCACCGTGGTGATCGTCGCGGCGTCGGCGACCACCACACCCCGGTAACCGGCACAGTGGGTGATCGAGCCGACCACCCCGGCCGGCCACAGCGGCTCGGCGAGCCGACCGGAAAGGATCGGCGCCGCCGGCCGGCCGAGCCGCGCCAGGCCGGCCCGGGCACAGTGCCGGGCGGTGGTGAACTCCCGGCGCCGCTTCTCGACCGCGGTGGCCACGATGCTCTCCTCCGCGGGCAGCAGCGTCGCGTCCGGCAGGTCGTCGAACGTGTCGACCGCCGTCACGCCGGCGGGCAGGATTTTCTCGATCATGTCGTCCCTCAGCCGGCCGGGGTGAGCGTTGCGTCCAGGTTCGCCGGCAGGTCACTGCGGCGGGTGACGTTCAATTTCCGGTACGTACGGGTCAGGTGCTGCTCGACCGTGCTCGTGGTGATGTAGAGCTTGTCGGCGATCTCCCGGTTCGTGTAGCCGACCGCGGCCAGCGCGGCCACCCGCCGTTCGGCGTCGCTGAGCGTCCCGGCGGCGGGGACGGGCACCACGGCCGGGGCCGGCTCGCCGGACTCCCCCGCCTCGTCCGGCGCCAGGGCCCGGCGCAGCGGGGCGGCCTCACAACCCTCGGCCAGGGCCCGGGCCCGATGCGTGATCATGCCGGCCCGCCGGGACTCGCCGAGCGCCTGGTACGCCTGGGCCAGGTCGGCCAGGGCGTGTGCCAGCTCGTACCGGTCGCCGCTGGTCTGCAGCAGATCGGCGGCCTGGCGCAGCAGCATCGGGCGGTGCCGGGCCTGCTCGGTGGCGGCCAGCAGCCGCAGCCCGATCCCGCGGGCCCGGGGCATCGGCCCGGTGCACCGCGCCAGCTGCTCCTCGACCAGCTTGCGCGCCTGCAGCGGCCGGCCCATCCGCAGGTTCGCCTCGGCGGCGTCGGACCGCCACGCGACCAGCCCGGGAGCGTCCAGCCCCCACGCGATCATCAGGTCGCCGCAGCGCTGGAAGTCGCGCAGGGCCAGCGCGGGGTGCTCGGTGGCCAGGCTGTACCGGCCACGGGCCTGCAGGTAGTGCAGGCCGTACCGGGTCTGGAACATCGCCTCCGGCACCGGCTGGTCGAGCTGCTCGCGGACGTCGTCGAACTCGCCCATCGCGATCGACGCGATGATCAGCAGCGACAGCGGGTGCCCGATCGCCACCCCCCAGCTGGCCGGCGGCATGATCTCCAGCGCGGTACGGGCGTACCGCGCCGCCCCGGCCAGGTTGCCGGTGCGGACCGCCACCTCGGCGCGGACCACGGCGAGCCGGGCCTGCCGGCTGGGCGCCCGCCGGGTGTACGCCTCCTCCACGAACAGGTCGCACCAGCCGGCCGCCTTGTCGGCGTGCCCGGCGTAGGTCAGCGCCAGCAGCGCGCTCTCCACGGTGTCCAGGGACATCTCGTCGAGCCGGGAGCCGCGCAGGATCCGCTCCAGCGAGTCGCCCAGGTCCGGGCCGGGACTGGAACTGATCACCGAGGAGAGCGCCCGGGCCGCGGCCAGCCGGCGACTGGCCGACACCGTGCCGGCCGTGGCGGTGGTCTTCGGCAGCCGGGCCACGAACGGGGCGTACGTGCAGCGCAGCCACGGCCGGGTGGCGGCCAGCTCGGCGGCGGTGTCCGGGTCGAGGTCGGCGCCGTTCGCGGCGAGGTGGTCGAGCACGTGCTCGGCGTCGCGGAACTGCCCGTGCCAGAGCAACGCCTTGGCCAGCACGATCGCGTCGCTGCCGCGCAGCACGCCCTTGTCCAGGGCGCCGGTCAGCTCGGGCAGGTACCCGGCCGACGTGCTCGGGTTGATCCGCCACTCGGCACGGACCAGGGTCGTCATGATCCGCACGCGGCGCCGGTCGTCGGTGCACGCCTTCCAGGCGAGCTTGAGGTAACGCACCGCGGCCTCGACGCGCCCCTCGCGCAGCGCCTGGCGGGCGGCGTCCTCGAGCACCGTGACGCCCCAGCTCTCCTGGACGTCACTCGCGCCGACCAGGTGTTCGGCGACCACCCGGGTGGAGGCGCCACGGTCGTAGGTGAGCACCGCGGCGCGGCGGTGCAGCTCGGCGCGCTGCTCCTGGCGTACGTCGCCGAGCACCGCCGCGCGGGCCGCCGGATGCCGGAACGCGCCCATGCCGAGCAGACCGGCCGTGGTCAGCGCCCGGACCGCCTGCGCCACCTGCTGGGTGTCCAGCCCGATCAGGGCGTCCAGGCTCTCCGGGTCGTCGAGCACCGCGACGCCGCGCGCCACCTCGAGCAGCCGGGCCTCGCCGCGGTGCAGGCAGGCCATCACGGCCGTGGTGTAACCGTCGCCGGCGACCGGGCCGTCCGGCGCCGCGCCGGTCTCGGCGAGCGCCTGCCGGTGGTCGGCGGCCAGGCCCTCGACCAGCAGCGCGTTGCCGCCGCTGAGCCGGTGCCACTGCTCGGCGAACCGGCCGGCGGTCTCCGGGCCGGCCAGTTGCCCGGCGAGCTCACGGACCCCGTCGCCGGTGAGCGGCTCCAGGTGGATCCGGTTGCCGGAGGCCGGGCGCAGCAGCTCGTTCTGCCACGCCGGGTCGCCGGCCGCCTGGAACGTGCTGCGGGTGACGACCAGCAGCACCCGGGCCGGGCGGGCCCGGCGAGCCAGGTAGGACAGGCAGACCAGCGAGGCCCGGTCGGCGTGCTGGACGTCGTCGACCAGCAGCGCGAGCGGGAACCGCCCGGCCAGCTCCAGCAGGATGGCGCACAGGCCGTGGATGACCTGCGGGTCGAGCTGGCCGCCGGTCGCCAGCACCGCCTTGGTGCCCTCCAGCAGCAGGCTCATCGCCCGGTCCCGGTCCTCGGTGGGCAGCGGCGCGTCGTGGAACAGCTGGCCGAGCAGGGCGAGCGGCAGGTCCCGTTCGTCCGCCGAGCCGGTCGCCGTGACCGCCAGCGCGCCGCGCTCGATCGACCGGTCGGCGAGGACGTTCAGCAGCTCGCTCTTGCCGGTCGCGACGGTGCCGGTGACCAGGGCCACCCGCCCCCGGCCGGCGACCGCGTCGGCCAGGAGTTCGTCGAGGCAGGCCACGGCCTCATCGCGCTCGATAAGTCCCATGATGGACCTCCGTGTCGGATCCCCCGTCCCCCGGTGGGAGGTGCCGCTTCCGCCGGGGAGGCGACCGGACATCCCGGCTGCCTGCCTCCACTGTGGGACCGACCGCTATCGGGGCGCCTTCGTACCCTTATCGTCGGGCCGAACCGCAGGTCAGGGCCGGTCCGCCGTGGTGGGGTAGGCAGGTAGCTCGATGGCGTTGGCGGCCTTGTGCAGCGGGGCCATCATCGCCGCCATCATCCGGTCGCGGCCGGGCAGGCGGGACATCACGCTCAGCATCACCATCGAGGTCCGCACCTGGCCGGCGCTGCTCAACACCATCCGCTTGACGTTGGCCGGGCCGAGCTTCTGGTTGCGCTCGGCGAACGGCCGCATCCTTTTCTCGTACGCCGTGAAGGCCGCGGTGTGGTCCCCGCCGGCCGCGGCCAGCTCCCCGGCCAGCAGGTACGCCCCGACCAGCGCGAGGCTGGTGCCCTGGCCGGAGGAGGGAGCCGCACAGTAGGCCGCGTCGCCGACCAGCGCCACCGGGCCGGTCGACCAGCGGTCCATCCGCACCTGCAGCATCCGGTCGTAGTAGAAGTCGCCGGCGTCGGCCGCCGCCTCCAGCAGCCGTGGCACCTCCCAGCCCTGATCCGCGTAGGCCTCGCGCAGCGCCTGCCGCGGGTCGCTCTCGTCGATCCCGTCCGGCGCGCTGAACAGGAACATCGCCTTGGCGCTCGGTGCGCCGGCGGTGCTGTAGACCAGCGTGGTGCGGCCCGGGCTGACGTAGGTCAGCTCCTCACGGTCCAGGCCCAGGTGGTTGGGGACCGAGGCGATGGCGACCCGGTAACCCAGGTCGGCGACGAAGCCGGCCTCCGGGCCGAAGGCCAGTGCCCGGGTCCGCGAGTGCACCCCGTCGGCGCCGACGATCAGGTCGAACGTGCCGGTGCGGCCGCTGTCGAAGGTCACCGTGTGGCCGTCGATCGCGGCGATCGCGTCGCCGAACCGGTAGTCCACCTCGTCCTTGGTCAGGTCGAACAGCAGGCGGGTCAGGTCGCCGCGCAGGATCTCCGCGTCGGCCTCCTCGCGTCCGCCGAAGACGTCGCCGTTCATGCTGGCCACCCGCTTGCCGGTGCGGTCGACGACCGCTCCGGAGCGCACGTCGGTGCGCCGCTCGCGGATCGACTCCAGCAGCCCGGCCCGGCGCACCACCTCGAGCGCCGCGCCGCGGATGTCCACCTTGTAGCCACCGTCGCGCAGAGCGGGCGCCCGCTCGACGACCGTGGGCGTGAAGCCGTGGCGGCGCAACCAGTACGCCAAGGTCACGCCGGCGACACCGGCGCCTGAGATGAGGACCGTCTTCGTCATGCCTCGACGATACGCACGTGTAAGACACTTGTGCAAGACGTTTGTATCAGCAATGTAGACGCCTGGATCCTGACGCCCTGAACGCTGCGCCAGAACAGCTGCGACGACCAGCCCCATCCCGAAAGCCCCGACCGCCCGCCCACCGCCGCCTCCCGCCTGAGCCCGATAACGGCCATCACGCCCAGCCGGGCCCACCAAGCCGGCCCCACGGCCCTCAAACCGCACCCACAACGGCCGCCGGAGCCAGCCCGGCCCACCAAGCTGGCCCTCACGGCCCTCAAACAGCACCCATAACGGCCGCCGGAGCCAGCCCGGCCGGCGGGGATGTGCGGCTGGTTCTGGCGGCCGTTAAGACGGGCTTGACAGGGCCGTGAGAGCCAGCCGGGGGCGGGAGCCGCGCCGCCGCCCGGGGACGCGGAACATCGCGTGCTCCACGCCGTACCGTGTGCTCGGGCCGCCCCGGAACGGTCCGCGCCGGATCGCCTGCCGGGACCGGCCGCTCACCTTGTGGGACGGCAGCGACCGGCCGCGGGCCGCGGCGGGCGGTCCGCCGCCGTGACCCCACCCTCGACCAGCCGGTGCCCGGGCTGCCCGGCTCGCGCAGCCGGTTCATCGGCCGGCGCGCCGAGCTGGACCGGGTGATCCGGCTGCTCGGCACGAACAACATCGTGGCCGCCCTCGACCGGTCGCTCGGGCACGGCGACCCGGGACAGGGGCTGACCATCGCCGCGGCCATGTGGTGGTACTGGTGGGTCACCGGCCGGGTGGCCGAGGGCCGTTCCTGGCTGGGCCGGGCGCTGGCCGCCGCGCCGGCGACACCGACCCCGCCGCGCGGGCAGGCCCTGCGCGGCGCGGCCTCGCTGGCTCGCAGCTCCGGTGACCTGGCGGCCGCTCGCGCGCTCGGTGAGCAGAGCCTGGCCGTCTTCCGCGAACTGGGTGACCGGCCCGGCACGATCACCGCGCTCAACAGCCTGTCCATCACCGCACAGGGGCAGCAGGACTACGACGGCTCCCTGTCGTACGGATATGGCGGTCTGGCCCTGGCCGAGCAGGACGGTGACCGGCGCGGGATCGCCGCGGCGATGAACAACACCGCCGGGACGCTGCGCTGCGCCGGGCGGCTGGACGAGGCCGGACCGCTGTTCGAGCGGGCCCTGGCGGTGTTCCGGGAGATCAGCGATCCGCGGGGCGAGGCGGCCGCGCTGAACAACCTCGGCATCGTGTCCCGCCGCCGCGGCCGGCTCGCCGCCTCCGCCGGGCACATGCGCGCGGCGCTACGCCTCTACACCGACCTCGCCATCGTCGAGGGGCAGGTGGACGCGGTCGAGGGGCTGGCCCAGCTGGCCGTTCTCGACGGCGACCCGGCGCGCGGGCTCACCCTGCTGCTGCTCGCCGCCCGGGAACGCGTCACGCTCGGCTCGTCGCTGTTCACCCCCGACGAGGTGGCCGACCGCGACTCGGCGGAACGCGCGGCCCGCGAGTCGCTGACCGCCGACGAGATCACCCGGGCCGTCCGCGCGGCCGCCGGGACCACCCTCGACGCGGCGGTTGCACTGTTGTGTGAGATGAATGTCTGAGACGGTAGCCTGACCGGTATGGGAAATCGCGAGGCTCTGCTGGAGGGCGCGAAGCGCTGCCTGGCCGAGAAGGGCTACGCCCGCACCACCGCCCGCGACATCGCCACCGCGGCCGGCACCAGCCTGGCCGCCATCGGCTACCACTACCGCACCACCGAGGCCCTGCTCAACGCCGCGCTGTTCGAGGTGATGCAGGAGTGGGGCGACGAGATGGCCCGGGCCCTGGCCACCGACGACCTGGCCGACGCCGGCCCGCTGGAGCGTTTCGAGGCCGTCTGGACCCGGATCATCGATTCGTTCCGGACGCACCGGTCACTGTGGGCGATGCAGCTGGAGGCCCTGACCCAGAGCCAGCACCAGCCCGAGGTCCGCGCCCAGCTGGCCGGCGGCCTGGCCGCCGCCCGGCTGGGCCTGGCCGAGCTCTTCGACGTCTCCCCGACGCCGGTCTCCCCGGCGCTGACCGCGGCGGTGGGCGCCTTCCATCAGGCCCTGCTGACCGGTGTCCTGACCCAGTGGCTGATCGACCCCGACCAGGCCCCGTCAGCCGCCGACCTCACCGCCGCCCTCCGCCACCTGGCCACCACGATCGCCCCGGCCCCCGCCTGACCGCGCCTCAGGCCGCATTTCGGGTCGGACCGCCGGCAGCGACGGCGGGTGCGATCGCCGCGACCGCGCGCAACAGGTCCGCGACGGAAATGGTCTTCTCGTCGTCGGTTCCCGCGAGCCCGGCGAGGATCCAGTCGCGCATCAGCCTGGTGGGCTTGATCCCGGCAGCCTTGGCCACCGCCCGGACCCGCTCGTAGTCGGCGACATCCAGACGCAGCGAAACCGTCACCTTGGGCTCGCTCTCCAGCGCCGGGGGCAACTCAGCAGTGACCCCGTGATCGAAGACGAGCCGGTTCTCGGCAATTGCCTCGGCAAGCCCGGCCATCCGCACCTCATGGCTGCTCATGACGGCTCCTCTCCCACTGATCCAGCTGGCGCTACTCCTCAATCATCGACAAGCAGGCGCACGACATCCATCCACCGTATTGCGTTCGCAATACGCCTGCCATCAGCCGCCGAGACGTCTGCGCGTGCCGACAACTCAGCGGCATCGACCCGGCTTCGGGTGCCCCGATTGCCCATGACCCGCGGTTAGTCCCTCGTCTTCGGATGGGCGGTGCGAGCACGCAGTATCAGATTGCGGCCCGCCACCGCCCCCATAGGGGCGGCACCCGCACGCAATCCCCGATCGCGTGCCACTACCGCCCCGAACCCCGACCGATCGCGGACTCCCACCGCCCCGCCAAAGCCGAACGCGGGCTCCCACCGCCCCGCCGAACCCGAACGCGCACTCCCACCGCCCTGCCGAACCCGAACGCGCACTCCCACCGCCCCGCCAAACCCGAACGCGCGCTCCCACCGCCCGTTCACAGCCGACCGCGCACCCCCGCCGCCCCTGTGGAGTCGAGCGAGCGCGCCACTCCGCCGACCATCGCGGCCACCGCCGCATCCGACGCCGCCAACGCCTCCCGGTCGAACGTGCTCCCCGCGGCGACCACCTCCGCCGCCCCGGTCCGCTCGATCAGCTCGGCGAGCCGGCTCTCCACCCCCGCCGGCGTCCCGGTGATCGCCGCCGCGGCCACCTGCTCCAGATACTGCTGTTCGCGCGAGGTCCGGCTTCCGGACCGCACCGCGGCCACCGGTTCCAACGGCGGGAAAACCCCTGTGGTACGACTCCGGGCCATCGCCCACGCCTCCGGCAGCAACAGCTCAGCCGCCTCCGCCGCGGTGTCCGCCACCAGCACGTCCAGGCTGATCGCCACCCGCGGCACCGGCTGCTGCGCGGACGGCCGGAACGCCCGCCGATACTCCGCCAGCGCCGCCCGCCCCGGCTCCGGATCACCGGCCACCCCGAGCAGCGGCCCGCCCACGATCACCGGGAGCCCCAGCTCGGCCGCGACCCGCAGCCCGCTCCCGGTGGCCAGCACGTGCAGCGGCACCGCACCCTCCGGACGCGGATGCAGGGTGATCTCCGCCGTCCCGTCCAGGAATCCGCGCAGCTCGGCCAGATCCGCGGCGAAGTCCCGATCCACCTGCCGCAGCGCGCGCCGTACCGGTGGGGTGAAACCGGGCGACCGCCCGAGCCCGAGGTCGACGCGGCCCGGAGCGAACGCGGACAGCGTCGCGAACTGCTCGGCCACGACGAGCGGCTGGTGATGCGGCAGCATCACACCGGCCGACCCGAGCCGGATCGTGCTCGTGGCGCCGGTGATCGCGGCCAGCAGCACGGCCGGCGCGGCCCCGGCGATGCCCGGCACCCCGTGGTGCTCCGCGACCCAGAACCGCTGGTAGCCGAGCCGCTCGGCGTGCCTGGCGCGCGAGACGGTGCCCCGCAGCGCCACCGTCTCGGCCTCACCGGCCCGGCTCCGGGACCGGTCGAGCAGAGAGATCTGCACCTCGGCGTTGATCACAAAGGGTGCAGCGTCAGTCCGCGGCGGGCTTGTTCCCGGACGCCGCCAGGACGTCGCGGTAGTGCTGGTTGAGCATGATGCCGAGGACGTTGCCGAACGGGTCGGTGACCGACGCGGTGACGTAACCGGGTCCGCGCTCGACCGGCTTCTCGTATTCCGTCGCGCCCAGCTCCAGCAGCCGGGCGAAGACCGCTTCGAGGTCGTCGACGGCCCAGTAGACGATCGCGCCGCCCGGCTCCCGGCCGTGCGGGCGCGGGGCGAACCGCGCGTTCACGATGCCGAGTTCGTGCTGGTAGTCCCCGACCCGCCACTCGAGATAGCCGCCCTCACGGACGAAGTACGGCTCGACCCCGAGGAAGGTCGTGTACCAGGTGCGGGCCGCGTCCAGGTCCTCGGCGAAGAAGGTGACGGTGGTCAATCCGCGAAGCATGGCTGTTCCTCTTTCCGTCGACGTCTCAGCCCCATCCTCGCGGCTTAAGTGCTCACCTTCTGAGCACTTATCCTCAACGACATGCGCGCGGACCGGCTCGTCGCCACCCTCCTGCTGATGCAGACCCGCGGCCGGGTGACCGCCGCGGAGCTCGCCGCCGAGCTGGAGGTGTCGGTGGCGACCGCCCGCCGCGACCTCGAAGCCCTGTCCGCCGCCGGGATCCCGGTCTATCCGCAGCCCGGCCGGCACGGCGGCTGGTCGCTGGTCGGCGGGGCCCGGACCGACCTGACCGGGCTGACGTCCGCGGAGGCGCAAGCGTTGTTCCTGCTGGCCGGCCCGGCGGCGGGTGTCTCCCCGGCGGCCAGGTCGGCGCTGCGCAAGCTGGTCCGCGCGCTGCCCGCGCCGTTCCGGGCGGACGCGCAGGCCGCCGCCACGGCCACCCTCGTCGACCCGGCCGGCTGGGGTGAGCGGGCCGGTTCCCGCCCGGAGATCGTCGACCGGCTGCAGGACGCGGTGGTCCGGCGGCGCCGGATCCGGTTCGCCTACCGGGGCGCGGAGCGGGTGGCCGACCCGTGGGGGCTCGTCGACAAGGACGACATCTGGTATCTGATCGCCGGCACCGAGCGGGGCCGGCGCACGTTCCGGGTGGATCGGGTCGGCGAGCTGGTGGTCACCACGGAGACCGTCGAGCCGCCGGCCGGGTTCGACCTGGGCGAGGCGTGGCAGACCGTGGTCGGCGAGGTCGAGGAGAAACGGGCCGGCACCCGGGCCGAGCTGCTGATCGAGGAGCGCTTCGCGTGGGTGCTGCGCGACCACTTCGGCCGGCACTGCGAGCAGCTCGAGGTGCTCGCCGACGGCCGCGCGCGGCTCCGGGTCGGCGCGCCGACACCGCGCGACATCGCCCGCACGCTGGCCGGGTGGGGAGCCATGGTCGAGGTCCTCGACCCACCCGCGGTCCGCGCCGAACTCGCCCGCATCGGCGCGGAACTGTCCGAGCGTTACCGGCCCCGGACGACGCCCTAGACGGCGGCCACGGCCGGGGTCGGGTTCACGCACTGGTCCACGTCGAGGACCAGCAACAGCCGGCCCTCGGTCTTGTACGTCCCGGTCACCATCCGCCGGGTCGGGCCGGTCAGCGTCTCCGGCGGCGGCTCGAACGCGCTGTCGTCGAGGTCGGCGACCAGCCCGATCCGGTCGACGAGCAGGCTGACCGCCTCGCCGGCGACCCGCACCACCACGTTGATGACCGGACCGGTGATCGGCCGCGGCGCCATCCCGAACCGGACCCGCAGGTCGACGGTGCCGATCACTTCGCCGCGCAGGTTGAACAGTCCGCCGTACGCGGGCGGGGCCAGCGGCATCGCCGTGTAGTGCTCGTTGAGCAGGACTTCCTGCACCGCACCGACCGGGACGCCGAAGAAGTGGTTCTCGACGTCGAAGGTGACGAATTGCTGGGTGAGCACGGTGTCTCCCGGATTGTTTCACTGGCCGCCAGGCTGCGCCGGGATGTGCCACCTGCTGTATTCGGCACATCCCGGGCAGACAGCAGAAGAAATGACCGCGGATCGCCCGGCACAGAGACGTGGCCGGCGAGGGAGACCCCGCCGGCCACGTCCCCGCCCGTCAGGCCGCGGCGACCGCTTCCACGGACACCTGGTCCAAAGCGGTCTTCAGGATGTCGCGGACGTCCGCGACGATGTGCACGGTCAGCGCCGCGAGCACGTCCTGAGGCACCTCGTCGAGGTCCGGCTCGTTGCGCTGCGGCAGGTAGATCTCGGTGAGACCGGCCCGCTGCGCGGCGAGCAGTTTCTGCTTCACCCCGCCGATCGGCAGCACCCGGCCGGTCAGCGACACCTCACCGGTCATCCCCACCTCGGCACGCACGTTCCGTCCGAGCAGCAGCGAGACCAGCGCGGTCGTCATGGTGACGCCCGCCGACGGGCCGTCCTTGGGCACCGCGCCGGCCGGCACGTGCAGGTGGATCGGGTGATCGAGCTGCTCCGGCGAGATGCCGAGCTCGTCGGCGTGCGCCCGCACGTAGGAGAGCGCGATCTGCGCGGACTCCTTCATCACGTCACCGAGCTGACCAGTAACGGACAGCCCACCCTTGTCGCCGGGCAGCAGGGACGCCTCGATGTAGAGCACGTCGCCGCCCATCCCGGTCACCGCCAGGCCGGTGGCCACGCCGGGGACCGCGGTCCGCTCGGCCGACTCCGGCATGAAGCGCGGCCGTCCGATCAGATCTTTCAGATCTCCCGCCGAGACCGTGGCCGGCAGAGATCCGAGCGCGGCCTTACGGAACGCCTTGGCCAGAAGCCTTTCCATCGTACGAACGCCGGCCTCGCGGGTGTAGTTCGCGGCGATCTCGCGCAGCGCGTCGTCGGTCACCGTCACCTCACCCGGCGACAGGGCGGCCCGCTCCAGCTGCCGGGGCACCAGGAAGTCGCGGGCGATGGCGACCTTGTCGTTCTCGGTGTAGCCGTCGATCGCGATCAGCTCCATCCGGTCGAACAGCGCCTGCGGGATCGTCTCCAGGGTGTTCGCCGTCGCGATGAACAGCACGTCGGACAGGTCGAGATCGAGGTCCAGGTAGTGGTCGCGGAACGTGTGGTTCTGCGCCGGGTCCAGCACCTCGAGCAGTGCCGCTGCCGGGTCACCGCGGTAGTCGCTGCCGACCTTGTCGACCTCGTCGAGCAGCACGACCGGGTTCATCGAGCCGGCCTCCTTGATCGCCCGTACGATCCGGCCGGGCAGCGCGCCGACGTAGGTGCGCCGGTGCCCGCGGATCTCGGCCTCGTCGCGCACGCCGCCCAGGGCGACCCGGACGAACTTGCGGCCGAGGGTCTTCGCGACCGACTCGCCCAGCGAGGTCTTGCCGACGCCGGGCGGGCCGGCCAGCAGGATCACCGCGCCGGAGCCGCGGCCGCCGACGGTCGTCAGGCCCCGGGACTCGCGACGGGCGCGGACGCCGAGGTACTCGACGATCCGCTCCTTGACCTCGTCGAGGCCGTGGTGGTCGGCGTCGAGCACCGCGCGGGCCGCGCCGAGATCGGTGTTGTCGGTGGTACGCGTGGCCCAGGGCAGGTCCAGCACGGTGTCGAGCCAGGTGCGGATCCAGCCGGCCTCGGGGTTCTGGTCACCGGCGCGTTCCAGCTTGTCGACCTCGCGCAGCGCCGCCTCGCGGATCGGCTCGGGCAGGTCGGCCGCTTCGACCCGGGCCCGGTAGTCGTCGGTGCCGTCGGCGTCGCCCTCGCCGAGTTCCTTGCGGATCGCCTTGAGCTGTTCGCGCAGCAGGTACTCGCGGTTGCGCTTCTCGACCGACTCCCGTACGTCGGTCTCGATCTTGTCGTTGACCTCGGACTCCGCCAGGAAGTCCTTGGTCCAGTCGATCAGCAGCCGCAGCCGGGCCGTGACGTCAGGGGTCTCCAGCAGTTCACGCTTGCGGTCGTTGGACAGGTACGGCGCCCAGCCCGCGGTGTCGGCCAGGTCACCGGGGTCGTCGATGGCGCTGACCGAGTCGAGCACCTGCCACGCCTCCCGGCGCTGCAGCACCGAGACCACCAGCTGCTTGTACTCGGCGGCCAGCTCACGGGCAGCCTCGCCGCCGGCGACGGCCTCGACCGGCTCGGCCTCGACCCAGAGCGCCGCGCCGGGGCCGGTCACGCCGCTGCCGATCTTGGCGCGGACACCGGTGCGCAGCACGGCGGCGGGCGTGCCGCCACGGAACTTGCCGACCCGCTCGACCACGGCCACCACGCCGTAGGACGCGTACCGGTCGTCGAGCCGCGGGGCGATCAGGAGCTCGGCGTCGGCCGAGGTGCGGGCGGCGTCCACGGCCGCCTGGGCCTTCTCGTCCAGCTCGACCGGCACCACCATGCCGGGGAGCAGCACGATGTCTTCTAGGAACAGAACGGGGAGTCGCTTACTGGTCACCGGGTACCTCCGAGGAGTTGAGTACAAGCGGCTCAACCTCGGCCGGGCCTCGGATCTTCCGGTGTTCACTGCCAGCGAAAACGTGACCTGGGACATCGACGGGTTGACAACGTTCGTGGACTTGGGCAGATTGATCAAATTCGGCGGACAACCTTTTGCCGCCCCTGCGCGTGTTACAGGGTGTGCGGCCCGCCAGGGCAGCAGCGGACCCCTCGATTGCGAGAGTCATGATTCAGCGACGCAAGGTCATCGTCGGCGCTCTCGGAGTGGCCGCCACGGCCACCGCCGCCGGTTGTTCCGCACACGCCTCGGCCAGTGCCGGCAGTGCCGTCTGGACCCAGCCGGTCTCCGACGACCAGGCCGCGCCCGTCACCGAGGGCACGCCGGCCTCGACCGTCCAACTGACCGTCACGCCGGCCGACAAGGCCACCGGATGGGGTGTGACGAAGCCGATCACGGTCGCCGCGGCGGGTGGCACGCTGCAGAAGGTCACCGTCACGGCGGGCAAGGCGAAGATCGACGGTTCGGTCCAGGCCGACGGGACCTGGCGTTCGAGCGAGGACCTTTCGTACGACAAGACGTACAAAGTGGTGGTGACCGCCGCGGACAGCTCCGGCGTGGCCACCGAGCAGACCTCCACCTTCGCCACGGTCAAGCCGAAGCACCTCACCCACATCACGTTCCAGTCGAACGCGCTGAACGTGCTCAAGGACGGTGGCACGTACGGCGCCGGCCAGCCGGTGATCGTGGCGTTCAGCCGGGCCGTCGACAAGGAGAAGGCCGAGAAGGCGATCGCGATCACCACGTCGCCGTCGGTCGAGGGCAAGTTCTACTGGGTCAACGACAGCACCGTGCACTGGCGTCCGGCGAAGTACTGGACCAGCGGGACCAGCATCAAGGTCAGCGTCGACATCCACGGCAAGAACCTGGGCAGCGGTGTCTACGGCGAGAAGAACGCGTCGGCCAACTTCCGGATCGGCCGCCAGCTGATCGCGATCGCCGACAGCCGGACGCACCAGACGAAGGTCTACATCGACGGCAAAGTGGTCCGCACCATGGCCAGCAGCTTCGGGATGGGCGGCACCACCAAGGGCGCGCAGGGCCAGGAGATCAACTTCTGGACCGCCGGTGGCCCGCACGTCGTGCTCTCCAAGGAGCGCACGCACAGCATGAGCTCGTCGAGCTACGGCGTCACCGACCCGAAGAACCCGTACTACTACGGGGACGAGGAGATCGAGTACTGCACCCGGATCTCCTATTCGGGCGAGTTCCTGCACGCCGCCCCGTGGAACCGGTCGCTGGGCCAGGCGAACAAGTCGCACGGCTGCGTCAACCTCAGCACCGCCGACGCCAAATGGGTGTACGAGAACTTCATCGTCGGTGACGTGGTCGACGTCAAGAACAGCCCGCGCACCCTGCAGATCTGGAACGGCCTCGGCGACTGGACCGTCTCGTACGACCGCTACGGCCGCTGACCGCGGGCCGGACGCTCAGTTCCGGGCGCTCCCGGCCGATAGAACCGAGCGTGAACGCTCAGCCTGTGATCGAGACCATGGACGACGCGGCGTCCATGGTCCTTCAGGCGCAGGAGCACCTCGACATGGCCCGGTACACCCCGGCCATGGAGCTCGCCGTGCGCGCCGAGACCCTGGCCGGCACGCCCGCCGTCCGGGCACACGCGCTCGCCGTCATCTCCGCCTGTCACCACCGGCTGGACCGGTACGCGCAGAGCATCGAGGTCGGGCTGCAGGCCGTCCGGTTGTGGCACGAGCTCGGCGACCTGGCCGGTGAGTCCTCGGCCCGCTCCACCATCGCCCGGGTCCTGATCCTCACCGGTGACCTGACCGAGTCGCTCGACGAGGGCCTGATCGCCCTGGAGCTGGCCGACCTTAGCGGCGAGCTGCGACCCCGCCTGCTGGCGCTGACCGCGATCGGCATCGTGCACCTGTGCCTGCGCCAGCACGAGTTGTCGATCGAGTACTGCGAGCGGGCCGCCGAGACCGCGCGGCTGCTCGGTGACGTCGCGGTGCACGGCAGCCTGATCGACACCATCTCCTGCGTCTTCATGGGCCAGGCCTACGCCGCCCGCGAGGAGGGCAACGAGGACGCCGCGCTCTCCTACGGCCAGCTCGCCGCCGACCGGGCCCGCGAGGCCATGGAGATCGGCCGTCAGTGCGGGCACCGCTATTACCAGGTGAACGCGCTGGGCAATCTGGCCGAAGGGCTCGCTTTCATCGGCCGCCCGGCCGAGGCGCTGGAGCTGATGGACACCATCGAGATCGATCCGGAACTCGATTCGGTCTCCATGGTGACGCATCTGCTGGACACCCGCGGATGCGTCCACCTGGCGCTGAAGAACTACGACCAGGCCGCCCGGCTCTTCGCCGAGGCCCTGGAACTGTCCGCGGGCAACAACACCGCGATGTATTACTGCGAGCACCTTTCCGAGGCGCACGAGAAGAACGGCGACTTTCGCGCCGCCCTGGAGTACCACAAGCGTTTCCACACGCTGTTCACCCTGGTCGCCTCCGAGGCGGCGCAGCGCAGCGCCAGCATCGCCGCGATCCGCCTGGAGACGTCCCGGGCGCAGGACTACGCGATGCGGGAACGGGCCCGCGCGGAGGAGCTCTACCACTCGAATCTGGAGCTGACCCGGCACGCCGAGAGCCTGCTGCAGCAGAGCCTCGAGGACCCGTTGACCGGCCTGGCCAACCGCCGGCTGCTGGACCGGCTGCTGGAGACCGAGGGGCAGCGGTACTCGATCGCGCTGCTCGACGTGGACCACTTCAAGCGGGTCAACGACAGCTACTCGCACCAGATCGGCGATCAGGTGCTGCGTCAGCTCGGCGCGTTGCTCCTGCAGTCCAGCCGGCCGGCCGACCACGCGGCCCGCTACGGCGGCGAGGAGTTCGCCCTGCTGCTGAGCGACCAGGGTGACGAGCCGGACGACGCCGTCGCCGAGCGGCTACGCGAGCTGATCGAGGCGTTCGACTGGACGCCGATCGCACCGGGCCTGCGGGTCACCGTGAGCATCGGCATCGCCGCGCACCACGAGGCCGGCTCGGCCGCCGCGCTGCTGGAAATCGCGGACCGCCGCCTGTACGAGGCGAAGAACGGCGGCCGTAATCGGGTGGTGGGCCCGGAAAGCCCGTCCCCGTCCACCGCGCCGGGTTTCACAGCCAGCAACTGAGAGCGCTCCCAGATGACCTTGAGTAATCGCACCGCTGCATAAAGAGGTTGCAGCGCCGTAAATTTCGGTTCGCGGTGTTGACCATCAAGGACAAAGAGCAGATCCTATTCCGGCGATCGCGAATGATCGGCCCCATTCCCCCGGGGGCCGCATTTTGCGCTGCGCCGTTCTCGGCTTCGCTAAACAAACTTAACGGTATTTCCGTAGTCACTTCGACTTTGTCTGCCGGCCGTGACCTCGCCGGGCAGGCAGTCGACAGAGGAGCTGATCGCTTGTCCGTCCACGTTGAGGGCGCCGAGCAGACCGAGCCGGGCCACACCAGCCCGCCCGACCCCAGCGCCGCCCCCCGACACCAGACGTCCCCACGTCGCCGGACCGGCGGCACGATCCGCCGGCGTGTGGTCCGCACCCTGGCCCTGCCGGTCGCGACCACCCTGGTGCTGCTCTCCATCGTGGCGGTCGGCGAGATCGAGAACTTCCGGACGGCGTCGGCGACCTCGCACGCCGTCACCATCGACCTCGCGGTCCAGGAGCTGATCCAGGGCCTGCAGACCGAACGTGGCCTGGCCGCCGGCCTGCTCGGCGGCAACGACGGGTTCCGCACCGAGCTGCAGCGGGCCCGCAACGAGGTCGACCTGGGCCGGGACGCGGTGCAGCGACTGATCACCGACGACGACGATGTCGAGAACCGGACCGCCGCCGCGGTGCGCGAACTCGACGGCCTGACCAGCGTCCGGGCCGGCACCGACACCGGCTCCGGCAAGCAGATCGCCACCATCGGCTACTACACCGACCGCATCGCCGAGCTCGGCAACCTCGACTTCGACCTGGACAGCACCGGCGACGAGGAGCTGCGCCGGGGCGCGACCGCGCTGGAGGCGCTCGGCGACGTCAAGGAGGCCACCGCTCAGGAGCGGGCGTTCCTCAACGGCGTCTTCTCGGCCGGCGGTTTCAAGCGCGGCGAGTTCCTGCAGTTCGTCACGATGCGCGCCACCAAGGACGCGGCGCTGACCGCGTTCGACCGCTACGCGGACCCCGCCTCGCGGGCGGCCCGGGACTACACCCTGGACACCGGCGCGGCCCGGGAGGCGGCCTACTTCGAGCGGGTCGCCCTGCTCTCCGGTGACGGCAAGTACCTCCAGGTCAACCCGCAGTCCTGGTGGTCCGCGCAGACCACCGTGCTCGACGACATGCTGCAGCTGGAGCACCACGTCGGCTCGGTCATCGCGGCGCGCGCCTCGACGCTCGAGGACGACGCCTCGGTCCGGATGGGTGTGCTGCTCGGTGCGGTGCTGCTCTGCCTGGCCGGCTCGGTCTGGCTCGCCACCGTCGCGTCGAAGTCGGTGGCCCGGCCGCTCGCACTGCTGGCCGGCGAGGCCAACCAGCTGGCCAGCACCCAGCTGCCGAATGCGGTCCAGCGGGTGTCGGCCGGTGCCGACACCGAGCCACCGCCCCCGGTGCTCGTGCCCCGCGGCGCCAGCGACGAGGTCCGGCTGGTGGCCGACGCGTTCGACCGGGTGCAGGAGACCGCGTACGCGCTCGCCACCGAGCAGGCGCAGCTGCGCCGCACGGCCGCCGAGTCGATGGCCAACCTGGGCCGGCGCAACCAGAACCTGCTCCGCCGCCAGCTGGCCTTCATCACCAAGCTGGAGCGCGAGGAGGCCAGCCCGACCGGCCTGGCGAACCTCTTCGAGCTCGACCACCTGGCCACCCGCATGCGCCGCAACGCCGAGAGCCTGCTGGTCCTGGTCGGCGCGGCGAGCCCGCGCCAGCTCACCGAGCCGCTGATGGTTCCGGACGTGATCCGCGCCGCGGTCTCCGAGGTCGAGGAGTACCGCCGGGTCACGCTGCGCCGGGTGGACGACGTGCTGGTGGCCGGCTCCACGGTCAGCGGCATCGCGCACATGCTCGCCGAGCTGATCGAGAACGGCCTGTCGTTCTCCCCGCCGGACATGGACGTGGAGATCCACGGCCGCCGGATCGGCACCGGTTACCTGATCGCGATCACCGACCAGGGCGTCGGGATGTCCCCGGACGACATGCAGCGGGCCAACGCCCGGCTGCGCGGCGAGGGCGACTTCATCACCGCACCGGCCCGGTTCCTGGGCCACTACGTGGTCGGCCGGCTCGCCCTGCAGATGGGCATCGACGTGCAGCTCACCCCGTCGCCGGTGACCGGGGTGACCGCGCGGATCACGCTGCCCGCCGAGATCCTGACCGACCAGCCGGTGATCAGCGCGTCCCGGCCGTCCCGGCAGCCGGCCCGCCAGGTCACCTCCACCGTCGAGTCGGCCCGGCCGCTGCGGCTGCCGACGGCCGAGAAGGCGCCCGCCCCGGCGGCGAGCGCGGTGGTCACGGCCGACCGGCCGTTCCAGCCCGCCGCCATCGAGTACGTGGCGATGGACGACACCGTGCCCAGCTTCGCCGACGACAGCGCTCCTCGTACCCCCAACGGCCTGCGCAAACGCATCCCCCGCGCCCAGCGCGCCCAGCCACGGGCGGACGCGCCCAGCACCGCGCCGGTCGACCGGCCGGCCCCGATCAGCGACTCACCGGACGCGGTGCGGGACCGGCTCAACGCGCTGCGCGGTGGTATTCAGCGCGGTAACGCCGAAACCGCGGGGTTGCCGTGACCGGCACTCCGAAATGGCCCCTTGGCAGCAACCTGGAAAGAAGAAAAATGAGCGTTGACACCTCGGCGGATCGGCACCAGTTCAACTGGATGCTCGGCAACTTCGTTCACCAGACGGACGGCGTGCGCGACGCCGTGGCGGTGTCCTCCGACGGGTTGCTGATCGCCAGCTCGGACGGGCTGAACCGGGCCGAGGCGGATCAGCTGGCCGCGATCGTCTCCAGCCTGGCGAGCCTGGCGCGCAGCGCGTCCCGCCGGTACGACTTCGACGGCCTGAAGCTCATCATGATCGAGATGCATCGGGGCTTCCTGCTGGTCTCGGTCATCTCCGGCGGCAGCGTCCTCGGCGTGGTGGCCGGCAGCGAGTCCGACCTCGGGCTGGTCGGTTACGAGATCTCGCTGCTCGCCGACCGCTTCGGCAGCATGCTCACCCCGGCCCTGATCGCAGAGTCCCGGCAACACCTGCCGCTATGAGCGAGTCCTCGTGGGGCTCCGAGTCGGAGCTGTTCCCGTACGCCGGTGGGCCGTTGACGCCCACCGGGCGGCATTCCGGCGACATGGACGAGGATCCGGTGATCCGTCCGTTCATGCTCACCAACGGGCGCACCCAGCCGCTGCACGACGGCCTGCGGATCGAGACGTTGTTACGCGCGGCGCCGGCCGCGCTGTCGGCCCCGCTGCGCTTCGAGTCCCGGCGCATCGTCGAGCTCGCGCAGTCACCGATGTCGGTGGCCGACCTGGCGGTGGCGCTGCGGGTGCCGCTCGGCGTGGTCCGCGTGATCGTGGCCGACCTGATCACTCAAGGGTTCCTCGACGTGGAAATACAGCCCGAGGAGTTCTCCACCAGTTTGATCGAAAGGATCAGGGACCGTGTCCGGGCGCTCTAGCGAGCCGTCGGCAGCGCACCCCATCGCTGTCAAAATCGTCATCAGCGGCGGATTCGGGGTCGGCAAAACCACCTTCGTCGGTGCTATTTCCGAGATCGAACCGCTGGTCACCGAGGCCGAGCTGACCGAGAAGTCGATCGGTATCGACGACACCTCGGCGGTCTCCGGCAAGACCACCACCACTGTCGCGCTCGACTTCGGCCGGATCACCCTCGACGACGCGCTGCTGCTCTACCTGTTCGGCACGCCCGGGCAGGACCGGTTCGCGTTCCTCTGGGACGACCTGGTCACCGGGGCACTCGGCGCGATCGTGCTGGTCGACACGCGGCGGATCGAGGACTCCTTCCCCGCGATCGACTACTTCGAGGAGCACGAGATCCCGTTCATCGTCGGTATCAACCGATTCCCCGGCGGACAGCAGTTCTCCCCGTCGGAGGTCCGGGACGCGCTGGGCGTCAGTCCGGGCGTACCCATGGTGCAATGCGACGCCCGTGACCGGGAATCGGTCAAGAGCGTGCTGGTGTCCCTGACCGAGGAGGTCCTGGCCAAGCGCGCGAACCGGGAGCGGGCGGGGTCGACGTGGTGAGGCGCCGGTTCGCCCGGGCGCTCGCCGCCCTCGGTCTCGCGGCGCTGGCCGGCTGCTCGGGCACCGAGGCGGCGATCGTCGCGCCGCCCGGCGTGCCCAACCCGGTCGGCTGCGGCACGGTGAACATCGCGGTCAACCCGTGGTCGGGGTACGCCGCCAACGTCGCCGTGGTCGGATACCTGCTCAAGACGGAACTGCGCTGCAGCGTGGTGACCACCGAGCTGAGCGAGACCACGTCGTGGGCCGGGCTGTCCGACGGCACCATCGACGTGATCCTGGAGAACTGGGGTCACGACGACCTGAAGAAGAAGTACATCGACGGCCAGAAGGTCGCCGTGCAGATGGGCCTGACCGGCAACAAGGGTGTCATCGGCTGGTACGTCCCGCCGTGGATGGCCGAGACCTACCCGGACATCACCGACTGGACCAAGCTCAACGACCGCGCCGACCTGTTCAAGACGTCGCGCTCCGGCGGCAAGGGACAGTTCCTGGCCGGCGATCCGTCGTTCGTCACCAACGACGCCGCCCTGATCAAGAACCTCAAGCTCGACTACTCGGTGGTCTTCGCCGGCAGCGAGGACAAGCTGATCGCCGCGTTCCGCCGGGCCGAGCGGGACAAGACCCCGCTGATCGGGTACTTCTACGCGCCGCAGTGGCTGCTCTCGGACATCCAGCTGACCCACATCCCGCTGCCGAACTACACCCCCGGCTGCGACAGCGTCCCCGACAAGGTCGCCTGCGACTACCAGCCGTACGACCTCGACAAGATCGGCCGCAAGGCGTTCGTCGACTCGGGCAGCCCGGCGGCCACCTTCATCAAGAACTGGACGTGGACCAACGCCGACCAGAACGAGGTCGCCAAGGACATGACCCAGAACCACCTCTCCGCCGACGACGCCGCCAAGAAGTGGGTCGACGCCCACCGCACGACGTGGGAGAAGTGGCTCGACTGACCAGCACGACAGGTCACAGAAGTACGGTTCTGAGAACCGTACTTCTGTGACCTTTTCCTTCCCGTGCGGTCCCGGCTGGTGCTCAGGGGTGCCTCCGGGGCGTTGAGGCAGCCCCCAGCGCCAGCCGGGGCCGTGAGGCGCGCTGCGGCCTGGGGTGGCAGCGGTCTCGCGGGGCCTCACGGGCGGGACGTGGCTCGTAGCCTGCGGACGAGCGCTCCGTAGTCGTACCGGATAGGGCTGACCCGAAGCGGACGCCTGCCTCGCGCCGGACCGATTCCGGCGAGAAAGCGGCCCCTCTATGTACCCATGTGTATAGTCACGCGCCATGACCATTGCCACCGCTTTTCTGGCGTTGCTCGAGGATCGGCCGCAGCATGGGTACGACCTCAAGCGCGCCTACGACCAGCACTTCGGCAGTGATCGGCCGCTGCACTACGGGCAGGTGTACACCACGCTCGCCAAGCTGCTGAAGAACGGCCTGGTCACCGTCGACGGGACCGACGGGGAGGGTGGGCCGGACCGGAAGCGGTACACGATCACCGAGGCCGGGGTCACCGACGTGCAGCGGTGGCTCGCCGCGCCCGAGAAGCCTGATCAGTATCTGCAGAGCGCGCTCTACGCCAAGGTGATCGGCGCGCTGCTGACCGGGCGGTCGGCGGCCGACGTGCTGGACGTGCAGCGCGAGGAGCACCTGGTGGCGATGCGGGAGCTGACCCGGCGCAAGCGGGCCGGTGACCTCGCCGACCGGCTGATCTGCGACCACGCGCTGTTCCACCTGGAGGCGGATCTGCGCTGGCTGGAGCACACCACGACGGTCCTCGACGAGCTGGCCGGGCAGGTCCGGCGATGAGCGCGCTGCTGGTGGCCGAGCAGCTGCACAAGACGTACGGCACGACGACCGCCCTGACCGGCGCGGACCTGGCCGTGCACGCCGGCGAGATCGTGTCGGTGATGGGCCCGTCCGGGTCCGGCAAGTCGACCCTGCTGCACTGCGCCGCCGGGCTGACCGCGCCGGACGGTGGCCTGGTCACCTACGCCGGGCAGGACCTCTTCGCGCTCGGCGACGTCAAGCGCAGCGCGGTACGCCGTCGCGAGTTCGGCTTCGTGTTCCAATTCGGACAGCTGGTGCCGGAGTTGACCGCCCTGCAGAACGTCGCCCTGCCGCTGCGCCTCGACGGCGTCGCCCGCCGGGTGGCCGAGCGCCGCGCCGCCGGGCTGATGGACCGGCTCGGCCTGGCCGAGAAGGCCCCGGCCCGGCCCGGTGAGCTCTCCGGCGGCCAGCAGCAACGGGTCGCGGTGGCGCGCGCCCTGGTCACCGGACCGAAAGTGATCTTCGCGGACGAGCCGACCGGCGCACTCGACTCGGTCACCGGTGAGCAGGTGATGGACCTGCTCACCGACGCGGCCCGGGCGACCGGCGCCGCGGTCGTGCTGGTCACCCACGACGCGCGGGTCGCCGCCTACGCGGACCGCGGCGTGGTCGTCCGCGACGGCCGCAGTTCCAGTAGAGCCGGTGTGCGATGAGGCGGATCCTGGCCGAGCTGGGTCTCGGGGTCCGGCTGGCGTTCGCCGGTGGGCGCCGCGGCGGGATCCGCACCGCGATGGCGACCCTGGGCGTCGCGATCGGCGCGGCCGGGTTGCTGTTCGCGGCGTCGGCGCCGGTCATGCTCGACACCCGGCACCAGCGCACCGAGGCCCGCTCGGACTACGTGCGCGGCGAGGTGATCCCGGCCGGGCGGACCACGATCGTCGCGAGCGCCGACGCGCAGTGGCGGGACAACCCGATCCGCGCGCGGCTGATCTGGCCGGAGGTGCCCGACGCGCCGCTGCCACCGGGTGTCCCGGCGTTCCCCGCGGACCAGCAGATGTACGTGTCCCCGGCACTGCGGGCGGCCCTGGCCGGGCCGGACGGGGCGACCCTGCGCCGGCAGATGCCGTACGACATCGTCGGCACCATCGCGCCGATCGGGCTGTCCGGGCCGCACGAGTTCGCCTACTACGCCGGGTACCAGCGGGCGACGACCCTGGTCCAGCGGGGTTCCTGGCGGGTGGACCGGTTCGGTTTCCCCGAGGAGCCCGCTCCCGGCACCGGCACGTACGTGCTCGTGGCGGTCCTGCTGGCCACCCTGCTGCTGCCGGTGGCGATCTTCATCGGGGCCGCGCTGCGGTTCGGCGGGGACACCCGCGACCGGCGGCTGGCCGCGATCCGGCTGATCGGCGCGGACAGCCGGGCGGTGCTGCGGATGGCCGTCGGCGAGAGCCTGGTGCCGGCCGGGCTCGGCCTGCTGCTCGGCACGGCGCTGTACCTGGCGGTGCGCAGCCAGATCGCCCGCTTCTGGCTCTTCGACATCAGCGTCTACCCCTCCGACGTGCACCCGGTGCCGGTGCTGGCCGTCCTCGTGGTGGCGGTGGTCATGGCGCTGTCCGCCGGGGTCACCCTGCTGAGCTTCCGCGGTGTCACGGTCGAACCGCTCGGGGTGCTGCGCCAGGCGGCGACCTGGAACGGCCGGCTGTGGTGGCGGCTGATTCCGCTGGTGGCGAGCCTGGCCCTGCTCTACCCGATCCTGCTCGGCCGCACCGATCTCGGCGAGGAGCGGACCGGGGCCGGCCTGGTGCTGCTGATCGCGGCGCTGGTGCCACTGCTGCCGTACCTGGTGCCGCTGGTGGCCCGGGTGCTGCCCGGCGGCTCGGTGTCGTGGCAGCTCGCCTCGCAACAGCTGCGGCGCAACCCGACCGGTTCGACCCGGGCGGTCAGCGGCATCGTGGTCGCGGTGGCCGGGGCGATCGCCCTGCAGTCGCTGTTCGGTGCGGCCGAGGGGTACCGCTACGGGCCGACCGACCCGGCCGACCCGGCGTTCCTCCTGCAGGCCTGGGGCCGGCAGAGCCCCGAGGCCATGCGCGAGCGCACCGCGGCGTTCGAGCGGGTCGACGGCGTCCGGGCCGGGACCGTGGCCAAGTACGGGCTGATCGGCGGCGACAGTTACGTGGGTTACCTGATCGTCGGAGACTGTGCGGCGCTGCGCCAGATCGCCGCCCTGGCCGGGTGCAAGCCCGGGGACGCGTTCACCGCCGGGCGGGTGGGCCGGACGATGACCCTCGACATCAGCGACACCGAGCCGGTTGCGGGCCCGACGATCCCGGTCCCGGCGCACGCCCGCCGCGCGACGCTGACCGGCACCGAAGCGGGGAGCACCGGGCCCAGCGTGCTGCTGACCACCATGCCCGCGCGGCTGGCCGGCGTCGAGCCGAGCTTCGTCGAGACCCGGATGTTCACCACCGGTGAGCCGGCCGACGTGGCCGGGCAGGTGCGCGGGGTCGCCGCCGAGGTCGAGCCGCTGGCCATGTTCACCGCGATGGTGCCGGAGGCCGACAAGTTCGGGTCGCTGCGGACCGCCCTCGACATCGGCTCCACGCTGATCATGCTGATGATGGCGGCCGGGCTGCTGCTCGACGTCACCGCCCGGCTGCACGAGCGGCGGCGCATCCTCGGCGTGCTGTCCGCGGTCGGCGCCCGCGACGGCACGGTCATCGCTTCGGTGCTGCTGCAGGTGGCGGTGCCGGTGGTCGCCGGCCTCGCGCTCGCCGCCGGCGCCGGGGCGGTCCTCGGCGCGCTGCTGATGCGGCTGTCGGAGATCCCGATCCGCTTCGCCGCGGCGACGATCCTCACCCCGGTCGCGGTCGGCGCGGGGCTGGTGCTGGTCACCACGGTGGCGGTGCTGCTGCCCGCGATCCGCCGCGTGACGCGGACCGAAGAGCTTCGGTACGAGTAAGCCGCCAGTGCGGCCGCGGAAGGTACGAGTGAGCCGCCAGCGCGGCCACGGAAGGTACGAGTGAGGCGCCGGTGCGGCCGCGGGAGGACCGCGGCCGCACCGGGAACGGTCAGGAGACCGTGAAGGTGTACTTGCCGGAGCCGACCGTGTACGACGCCACTCCGTTCGCGTAGCCCTGCGGCACCGCCTCGGCCGGGGCGGTCACCGCCGCCGCCGAGCCGGCCGGTACCCGGACCACGGCGGTGGCGTTCGGCGGGACCACCACCTCGAGGGCCAGGGCCGCGCCGGTGCGGCGCCAGGACGAGCTGCTCACGCCGTACGCCGTGGTGAGAGACGCCGCAGCGGTCGTGAGCGGACCGCCGGGCCTGGGCGCGACGAGGACCTGCCGGTAGCCGGGCGACGCCGGCCCGAGACCACCGACCTCCCGGTAGAGCCAGTCGCCGACCGAGCCGAGCCCGTAGTGGTTGAACGAGTTCATCCCCGGGTCCTGGAAGCCGCCGTCGGTGGTGATGCCGTCCCAGCGTTCCCAGATCGTCGTCGCGCCCTTCGCGCTCATCCAGCCCCAGCCGGGATAACCGGGCTGCAGCAGGATCCGGTACGCGGTGTCGACGTGCCCGTGCCCGGCGAGCACCGGCAGCAGGTTCTCCACGCCCATGAAGCCGACCGACAGGTGCCCGTCCCGCGCGGCGACCGCGGCCGCGAGCCGATCCGCCACCGCCTGCACCCGGGCCGGCGGCACCAGGCCGAACCCGAGCGCCAGCACGTACCCGGTCTGGCTGCCGCTGCCCACCGTCCCGTCCGCGGCCACGAACCGCGTGGTGAACGCGGCCCCGATCCGGTCGGCGAGCGTGCCGTAGGCGGTGGCGTCGGCGGCCCGCCCGGTGGCCGCGGCCATCCGCGACAGCAGCCGGGCCGACCAGCCGAAGTACGCCGTACTTGTCACGTCGTTCGGGGTGTTGTCGTTGACGTTCAGCCAGTCGCCGAACGTCTCCTGGTTGCGGATCAGATCGGTGCCGGCGGTCGCCCGGAGGAAGTCGACGTAGCGGCGCATCGCGTCGTAGTGCCGGTCCACGACGGACAGGTCGCCGTAGCGCTGCCAGATGTTGTACGGCACGATCACGCCGGCGTCGGCCCAGCCCGCCTTGCCGGCGCCTCCGATCACCGCGGGCGCCACGTCGGTGAACGCCCCGTCGGCCTGCTGCGCGTCGACCAGGTCGTCGGCGAACTTGGTGAGCAGCCCGTGGGTGTCGAACCCGAACGTCGCCGTGGCGCTGAACGCCGCGATGTCGCCGGTCCAGCCGAGCCGTTCGTCGCGCTGCGGGCAGTCGGTCGGTATCGAGAGCATGTTGGAGCGCGCGCCCCACAGGATGTTGTGGGCGAGCTGGTTCACGAGGGGGTCGCTGGTGCTGAACGTGCCGGTCTCGGCGCCGGCGGTCCACGCGGCCCGGCCGGTCAGCGAGCCGGCGACCGGGGTGCCCGGGAAGCCGGTGATCTCGACGTACCGGTAGCCGTGCACGGTGAAGTGCGGTTCGAACACCTCGGCGGCGCCGGTGCCGGCCAGGGTGAACGTGTCGGTGGCCTGGGCGGCGCGCAGGTTGGTGGTGTAGAGCGTGCCGTCCGGGTTGAGCACCTCGCCGTGGCGCAGGGTGACCTTCGTACCGGCCGGGCCGGTGACCCGCAGGCGGTTCCAGCCGGTGAAGTTCTGGCCCAGGTCGGCGATCCACACGCCCGGCTTCGGCTGGGTGATCGCGACCGGGGTGAGGTCCTTCTGGACCGTGACGCCCGGGTCGACCTGGGCGACAAGTGGCGGCAGCGCCTCGGCTCGCACGGTCACCGGCGTGCCCGTGCCGGGGGTGATCCGGGCGTCCTGGTTCTCGCCCTGGTAGAGGTCGTCGTCGACGATCGTGCTGGCGGTCACGGTCCACGAGCCGTCGGTGAGCACCTCGGCGGTGGTGCCGTCGGTGTACTCGACGGCGAGCCGGGCCGAGTACCAGGGCGTGGCGCCGTAGATCGCGGTGCCGGCGAACCCGACGTTGCCGGAGTACCAGCCGTTGCCGATCAGCGCGCCGAGCGTGTTGCCGCCCTGCTTGAGCGCCGCGGTCACGTCGTGGACCCGGTACTGCACGCGTTTGCGGTAGTCGGTCCATCCGGGCGCGAGCCGGTCGTCGCCGACCTTCGTACCGTTCAGGTAGGTCTCGTGCAGCCCGAGCGCCGTCGCGAACAACCGTGCCCGGGCGATCGGCTTCGCGATCACAAAACCCTTGCTCACGTACGGGGTGGGGCGCGGGACCGCCACCGACGTGCCCCACGGTCCTGCCCCGGACGCCGCGGTGACCTGCGCCCCGGGCCAGGCAGCGTCGTCGAACCCGGGCTGTTCCCAGCCGGCCGGCGCGCTCGTCGCGCTCTTCCAGCCGGCGTCGGTGACGACCACCGTGGACCCGACGGTCAGCTTCGCGATCACGCCGGCCGGTCCCGCGCTGGTGTTGGTGCCCGCGATCGCGAGGGTGTTGCCGCCGGCCCGCAGCGCGGCGGTCACGTCGATCGTGGTGGCCCGCTTCCACGAGTCGGTGACCCGGCGGGACGCGCTGACCTGGGTGCCGTTGACCCAGACGTCGGCGGTGTCGTCGCCGGTGACGACGAGCACCGCCCGGCCGGACGGCGTCAGGTCGACGGTGCGCCGGAAGTACCGGGTGTCGGCGGGCGCGCTGCTGGCCGGGTCGCCCTCGGGGTACCAGATCCAGCTCGCTCCGGTCAGGTTCGCGGTCGACGGGGCGCCGATGAAGGCGGCCTTCCACTCGGTGCCCGGGTCGTAGAGGCCGGTGTCGAAGGTGGCCGGGGCGCTCCACGGGCTCGGCCGGCCCTGCGCGTCCCAGACCCGAACCCGCCAGTGATAGGTCCGGTTGCTCGCCAGCCGCGGGCCGCCGTAGGCCACGTCGACGCTGTCACCGGACGCGACCTGGCCGCTGTCCCACACGTCGGCGCCGGTGGCCTGGGTGCCGACGGTGACCTGGTAGCGGCCCTGGATCTGACCGGCGACGGTGGCGGCCAGCCGCCAGCCGAACAGTGGCGCCACCGCGTCGATGCCGAGCGGGCTGGTCCGCCGCTGGGTGGTCAGCCCGGCCAGGGTGACCGGCGACGCCGCCCCGGAGGGCGGTGCGGCCACCTGCCGGTTCCACGGCGCGATCCCGTAGGCGCCGAGGACACTCGCGGTCACCCAGGTCTCGGGTACGGCGGCCGCGGCCTGCCACGACCCGTCGGTGACCAGGTCGACGGTGCCGGCGGCGGTGCTGACGCGCAGCCGGCCGAGCAGCCCGGCCGGTCCGGTGCTGGTGTTGCGCACCGCGATCCGCAGGGTGTTGAGACCGGGGCGCAGGGCGGCGCCCAGGTCGACGTAGCGCGCCTGCTTCCAGGCGTCGGCGACCCGGGGTGAACCGGTCAGCCAGGTGTCGTTGAGCCAGACGTCCACGGTGTCGTCGCCGGTGACGACGAGCTGGGCGTCGGTGTAGGGCCCGGCCGGGACGGTGAATTCCCGGCGCAGGTAACGGGTGCCGGCCTCGGTGGTGCTGCCGGGGTGCCAGATCCACTGGGCGCCCTCGAGACTCGCGGGTGCCGGGAGCGGGATCTGAGGGAGAACGGCCGCGTCGGCCCCGGTGGCGGGGAACGCGGCGGCGGCGAGAACGGTGGCGGCGCCACCGAGCACGGTACGACGGGACAGTTTTTGGGCAGGGAGTGGCGCGGGAGCGGCCATGCGGGCCTCCTGGGAGCGGGGCGACGACGTCCAGAGGATTTGAACGTTTCAAACACCCGCCCACGAGCCTAGATCTACCTGAAGATCCACTCAAGCATCCATCAGAGTGGATGTGGTTCCGGTCGCCGGCACGTTCCAAGAAACCTGGAAGATTCGCCCGCCAGATTCTGAGGTGATCGAAAGCAGTCTCTGGCGAAGCGAGTTCTCCCATGACGATGCAAACCCTGCCGGACGACGGACGCCGGCGCCGCTCGGATCGCCGGGCCCGGGCGACCGGCCTGCTGAAGGCCGTCTTCTGGCTGACCGTCGCGATGACGGTTGTGCTCTTCGGGCTCTGGGGCGGCCCGGAGCGGCTCACCCCGGGCACGGCACTGACCTCGGCGGGCACCATGGCCGGGCTGATCGGCACCGACCTGGTGCTGGTGATGGTCTTCCTCGCCGCCCGGGTCCCGCTCGTCGACCGGATCGTCGGCCACGACGTCGCGCTGGCCTGGCACCGCACCCTCGGCGAGCCCGCGCTCTACCTGATCCTCGCGCACTTCGCCCTGCTGACCGTCGGACGTGCCACCGAGAACGGCCGCAACGTCGCCGCCGAGACCCTGGCCCTGATCGGCGGCCCCGACGACACCGGGCTGGCCTACCTCGGGCTGGCGACGTTCCTCGTCGTCGTGGTGACCTCGGCCGTGGCGGCGATCCGGCGGTGGTTCAGCCACGAGGCCTGGTTCGCCGTGCACGCGCTCAGCTACCTCGGCATCGTGATGGCCCTGCCGCACCAGAGCATGGACGGCGCGGTCCTCGACCCCCGCTCGAACCGGTACGTGTACTGGCTGACCCTCTACGCGATCGCCTTCGGCGCGATGCTGGTCTTCCGGGTCGTCGTCCCGATCGTGCGCAGCGCGCGGCACGGCCTGCGGGTCACCCACGTCGAGCGCATCGCCCCGGACGTAGTCTCCATCCACCTCGCCGGGCGGCGCCTGGACCGGCTGCGCGCCGCGGGCGGGCAGTACGCCATCTGGCGGTTCTGGACCCGCGCCACGTGGTTCCACGGGCACCCGGTCTCGCTGTCGGCGGTGCCGACCGCGACCACGGCGCGGATCACGGTGCGGGCGCTGGGCAAGGGCAGCGACCGGATCAGCCGGGTGCGCCCGGGCACCCGGGTGGGCTTCGCCGGGGTGTTCGGCGTCTTCACCGCCGCGGCGCGCCGCAGCCCACGGCTGGCGGTCGTCGCGGCGGGTGTCGGCGTCACCCCGGTACGGGCCCTGCTGGAGGACTCCCGGCTCCAGCCCAGCGAGGCGACGATCGTGTTGCGGGGCAGGGGCGAGGACGACCGGTACCTGTGGGACGAGGTGAGCGCGCTGGCCGCGACGACGGGGAGCCGGCTCGTCCTGATGCCCGGGTCGCGGGCGCCGGGCGGTGACTCGTGGATGTCGGCCCAGGCCGTACAGGAAGGGAATGTGATCGAAAAGGTTTTTCCGGACCTGTCGGATTCTGATCTGTACGTCTGCGGGCCGCCGGCCTGGGCCGACGCCGTCGTCCGGGACGCGCGCGCCACCGGTCTGCCGGCCGCGCAGATCCACCTGGAGAGGTTCGACTGGTGAGCGCCGTTGTCTACGATCCTGCTGTGCCCGAGCGCCCGCGCCTGCTTCTCGCCGAGGACGACCCGCGGCTGGCGGCCATGCTGATCAGCCTGTTCGGCGGCGAGGGCTACGACGTGACACACGCGAGCGACGGCCAGCGGGCGCTGCACGAGGGGCTCACCCGCCGGTTCGAGGTCCTGGTGCTCGACCGGGGGCTGCCCGCGATCGAGGGTCTCGACGTGCTGACCCGGTTGCGCGGTCGCGGCGTCCGCACGCCGGTGCTGGTGCTCTCGGCGCTGGGCAACCCGGCCGACCGGGTGGCCGGCCTCGACCGGGGCGCGGAGGACTACCTGGCGAAACCGTTCGACCTCGCGGAACTCCTCGCCCGGATCCGGGCGCTGGTGCGCCGCCACGAGACCGTGTCCCCGGTGCTCGCGGTGCCGGGCGGCGACTTCGACACGGCGGCCCGCACGGTGACCACCGCCGCCGGGCTGATCGCCCTCTCCGACGGGGAGGCGCGTCTGCTGGAACGCCTGGCGCGGCGGCACCAGCAGGTGTTCGGCCGGGGCGACCTGCTGGCCGTGGTCTTCCCCGACGCGACCGACCCGGGGGTGGTCGACACGTACGTGCACTATCTGCGCCGCAAGCTCGGCCGCACCGCGGTGCACACCGTCCGGGGCATCGGCTACCGGCTGGGCCCGCTGCGATGACGCCGAAGCAACCCGAGCTGGCCAGGGCGTCGGCCCGGCTCACCGTGCAGTTCGCGGCCCTGATGGCACTCCTGCTCGTCATCGTGCTCGGGCTGGTCCTCGTCCTTTTCAAGATCAGCATGGATGCGGTGACCGAGAAGGATCTGTGGGAGGCGTCGCAGCTCGACACCGCGCAGATCGCACCGAGCGGCATCTTCGTGACCGTTTTCGACGGCGGCACCGCTGTCGACAGCGGCACAGCTTCCGGCAGCGGCACGGTGACGGTGCCCGACGGGCAACCGGCCGGGCTCGTCGATCGGGACGCGGCGCGACGGGTGTTCGCGGGCGACGACCCGGTCGTGCGGGAACGCACCGTGGCCGGCCGTGACTACACCACCCGCACCACCCGGCGCGGCGACCGGGTCGTCCAGGTCACCGCCGAGGGGCACCGCAACGAGGAGAGCCTGCGACGGCTGGCCTACGTGCTGCTGCTGGCCGGGGGCGCCGCGCTGGGTGTCGCCGTGCTCGCCGCGCACGTGATGGCCCGGCGCGCGATCCGCCCGATGGCCGAGGCCCTGGCCGGTCAGCGCCGGTTCGTGGCGGCCGCCAGTCACGAGCTCCGCACGCCGCTCACGCTGCTCAGCACGCGGGCGCAGCTGCTGACCCACCAGCACCGCGACGACGTGCCCGCCGAGGTCGCGGCGGCGCTCGACGAGATGACGCGCGACTCCCGTACGGTGACCAGGATCCTCGACGACCTCCTGGTCGCCGCCGACCCGCGCACCGCGACCGACGACGATCCGGTTGATCTGATAGCGACCGCGGACGCGGTCGTCGCCGCGATGCGCGAGCGGGCCCAGGCTCGTGGGATCACCCTCGACCGTTCCGGATCAGCGGAGCGGGCCGTGGTCCGGGGCAGCGGGGCAGCGCTCGCCCGGCTCTGCACCGCGCTGGTCGCCAACGCGATCGACTACGCCGGCACGGCGGTGACGGTGCGGATCGCGGTCGAGGGCCGCACCGCGGTCGTGACCGTTCTCGACGACGGCCCCGGGTTCGCACCGGACATCGTGGCGCACGCCTTCGCCCCGTTCGTCACCGGCCGCCCGGACGGCGACCATTCCGGCCTGGGCCTGGCCATCGTCGCGGAGATCACCCGGCGGCACGACGGCAGCGTCCACATCCGGCCGGACAGCCACGGTGCGGTCGCGGTGCGGCTGCCGCTGTCCACCGACCGATGAGCGCGGGGCCCGCCTCGTGCTATCCGTAGTGGTACATACCGGCGTACGGGTCGGGCTCGCCGGTCCACGGGTCTACGCCGGACCGCAGGCGGCGCCGATACTCCGTCCGGGTCAGGAACATCGCGCTCCCCCGGCCGAACAGGTACACGTCGCCCAGCGGGCAGCCGGCGAAGTCCCCGCGCAGATGCCGGACCAGGAACTCGACCATGCCGCAGTCGTAGCGCCGCCAGATGCTCTCGCCCCGGTCATAGACCAGCACCGGCCACCGCTCCGGGTCCGGACCGGACGCGTCCCAGCACAGGTTGTCGCCGCTGGAGTCCAGACCCCACAGGATCAGCCGGGGACTCGTGCCGTCCAGTGCCGGGTCCTTGCGGGACTCGGCCCACAGGACCCGGGCGAACGCCGTGCCGGCCCGCATGTCGTTGTCGTCGCCGGTCGGGGGCTCGGCCCAGGGCTCCGGTTCGCCGATCACCAGGTAGTCCTGGATCGCCCCCGCTCCGTAGAGGGTGATGAAGCGCCGGTACGCCGCCGGGAAGGCGGTCCCCCACGACGCGGTGATCAGGTCCCAGTCGACGGTGGTGTCGCTCGCCGTCTCGGGCGGCATGAGGCGCAGCAGGGCCTCGATCTCCGCGGGTTCAGCCATCCCGTTCTCCCATCAGTTGCCCATCGTCTGCCCAGTGGGGTGCGTCAAGGTCGGTCGACCGAACCACACGAGGGGGAAACGTGCGTTTGAGTTATCCGAGATTCGGGGCGGCCCTGCTGGTCGCCGGCCTGGCACTGTCGGGGTTGGCGACGGTCGGGGCCACACCGGCGGCGGCCGCGACGCTGCCGTTCGGGACCGTCCGGGCGGTGGTCTCGCAGTCCACACCCGACGCCCAGCCGAAGAAGTCGTTCAGCACCTTCTGCAACCCGGGCGAGCGGGTCACCGGCGGCGGTGCCTTCACCGTGGGAGGCATCCACGCGGTGATCACCGAGATGCAGCCGATCCAGAACCTCACTGCCCGGGACAGCTTCCAGGTGACCGCCGAGGCCGATCAGTTCGGCATCGCCGGCAACTGGAGTTTCCAGGTGTTCGCGTTCTGCGCGACGCCGCCGGCCAGTGCCGCCATCGAGATCGTCAAGCAGCCGAACCCGCGGCGGACCGGCGGCACCGACCAGGCGTTCGCACCGTGCCCGGCCGGCAAGCTGCTGATCGGCGCCGGCGGGAAGATCGACAACGCCGGCGGGCAGATGGACCTGGGGATGTTCACGAACTCCAGCGGCACGCTGGCGACCGGGGCCTCGGCGTTCGCCAAGCCCGACGCGGACGGCTACAGCGGCATGTACGCGGTCACCGGATATTCGGTGTGTGCCAAGCCGAACAACCTGCTCGACGACTTCAAGCAGCAGCGGGTGTCGTTCTCGTCGCCGGCCGGGACGACCAGTCAGAAGCAGGTCCCGGCGGCCTGCCCGTCCGGGTCGGCGCTCTCCGGGCTCGCCGGGGCGACCGTGCTGCCCGGCACGCACCTGCAGCAGATCCGGCCGAACTCGGCCGGTCGCCCCGCCAACCTGGCGACCTTCGGCGCCCAGGCGACGATCGTGCCGAGCGAGGCGTGGCAGATGGACACCACGATGTTCTGCGTGCGATGACACGCTAACCACCGGTGGGCTGCGACGAACGGTCGTGGCCCACCGGCGCGTGCACCCGGTGACCGGACGTGGCCCGGCTGGCGGCCGCGGCCCGCTCGTGCCGGTCGGCGAGCCGATACTGCCCGCCGACCCGGTAGACGCCGGCCAGGGTGCTGTGCGCGAGACCCACCACCACCTCGAGGCGGGCGGTCTCGGCGATGCCGAGCGCCTGCCGGGCCAGGTCCTCGGCCGCGAGGCGGTCCGGCGTGGCGACGGCCAGCCCGAGCAGCGCCGCGCACTCCGGCCGCAGGCTCCTGGTCTCCGCGGCCAGCGCCCGGGCCAGCCGGTAGTGCCCGGCCGCCCCCGGGTGGTCGCCGGCCAGCACGGCCGCGTCGCCGAGCGCGTTGCGGGCGATCGCCTCGGTCTCGCGGTCACCGGTCTCGCCGGCCAGCAGCAACCCGGCCGCCGCCTGGTCGCGCGCCGGACCGGACCGGCCCAGCGCGCACTCCAGCGCGGCCAGCCCGCAGTGCGTGACCGCGACACCGTCCCGGTCGCCGACCTGGGTGTAGCGGTCCATCGCCGAGTCGAGGTGCTCGCGGGCCTCGTCGTAGCGGCCCAGCTCGCGGTGGACCTGGGCCAGGCCGGTGTGCGCCAGCGCCTCGCCGTGGCGGCTGCCGAGCTCGGCGTTCAGCTTCAACGCGGCGGTGAACTGCTCACCGGCGTCGGCGAGCCGGCCCATCTCGAGCAGGACGTCGGCGTACAGGGAAAGGTTGTTGGCCTCGCCGGCCCGCCGGTGCAGCCGGCGGTCGATCTGCAGCGCGTGGTCGAGCCGGCGGGCGGCGAGCGTGAGCCGGCCGAGTTTGCGGCACACGATGCCGATGTTGCCGAGCGCCGTCGCCTCGTGCTCCTGCCAGCCGCACTGCCGGGCCAGCCGCAACCCGATCAGATAGTGCCGCAGCGCGTCGCGGTGCTCGCCGACGCTGCGGTGCGCGGTGCCGAGGCTGTGCCGGGCGGCGGCCTGCCCGGCCAGGTCACCGTCCTGGCGGGCCGCGTCGAGGGCGACGGTCGCCACCGCCAGCCAGTCGCCGGTGTAGCGGCGCAGGTGGAAGTAGCAGCGCAGGGCATCGGCCAGCAGCAGGGCGAGCCGGCGCGGGCCGGATGCCGCGGCGTGCTGCACGGCGAGGACCAGGTTGTGGCGTTCGGCTTCCAGCCACGCGAGGGCGGCGGGCTCGTCGAAGGCGGCCGGCCCCACGAAATGCCCGGGCACCTCGCCGGCCAGCCGCAACATGTGCGGGGCGAGCAGATCGCCGGCCGCCCGGGTCCGCTGGACGTAGCTCGCCAGCAACCGGGCCACCGCACCGTCCCGCTCGGCGGCCGGGTCCTCGGCCTCGGCGCGTTCGGCGGCGTAGAGCCGGAGCAGGTCGTGACACCGATACCGGCCGTCGGCGTGCTCGTCCACCAGGTGCACGGCCGCCAGCCGGGCGAGCAACCGACCGGCGTCGGCCCGCGCGATGTCGAGGAGGTCCCCCGCGTCATCCGCGGTGAGGTCCACGCCCGGCACGATCCCGAAGCCCCGGAACACCTCGCGAGCCCGCTCCGGCAGGTCCGCATAAGACAGATCAAAAGCTGTTCGTACGGCGTGCCGGTCGTCGCTGCGCACCGCGAGCCCGCCGAGCCGGTTGCCCGCCTCGAGCTCGGCGACGTAGCCGGCGACCGTACGCCTCGGGCTGGTCGCCAGGTTCGCCGCCGCGATCCGCAGGGCGAGCGGAAGCCGCGCGCAGAGCTCGGCGAGGGCGGTCACGGCGGCCGGCTCGGCCGACGTCCGGTTCGGCCCGAGCACCCGGGTGAGCAGCACCGCCGCCTCGCCGGGTGCGAGGACGTCGAGCCCGAGGGGCACGGCGCCGTACTCGGCGACCAGCCCGCCCAGCGCGTCCCGGCTCGTGACCACGACCATCCCGGCCGGGCCGCCGGGCAGCAGGGGGCGTACCTGCTCGGCGCTGCGGGCGTTGTCCAGCACGACGAGCACCTCCCGCCCGGCCAGCAGTGACCGGTAGACGGCGGCGGCCTCGTCGACACCGGCCGGGATCCGCTCGGCGGGCAGCCCGAGGGCGGTCAGGAACCCGGTCAGGGCTTCGATCGGGCGCAGGGGCGGTGTGGTCGCGTACCCGCGCAGGTCGACGTGGAGCTGGCCGCCCGGGAAGCGCTCGCGCACGGTGTGCGCCCACCGTACGGCCAGGCTGGTCTTGCCGACACCGGCCGACCCGCAGATCACCACGACCGGCAACACGCCCGGCTCCGCGTCGTCGAGCAGCGCGTCGAGGGTGCGCAGGTGCTCGGCCCGCCCGGTGAACCCGGCCGCGGCAGCCGGCAGCTGCGCGGGCACCGGCGGCCGGGACTCTCTTCCGTCCGCGCGGACCTCCCGGGGAATCGGCCTCCCCGCGGCGGTTCCGGCCCCCGGCGTGACCGCTTCGATGCCAGCGCCCGGCGTGCCTGCGAGCACCTCCCGGTGCAGTTCCCGCAGCGCCGCGCCGGGCTCGACACCCAGCTCGTCGACGAGCGCGGACCGGATCCGCCGGTAGGCGTCGAGAGCCTCGGCCCGCCGCCCGGCCCGGTGCAGGGCGGTCATCAGGTGCGCCCACAGCCCCTCCCGCAGCGGATGCTCCCGGACGAGATCACCCAGCTCGGCGATCACCTCGGCGTGCCGCCCGAGCCGCAGGTCGACCGCGATCCGCCGGTCCACGGCGGTCAGCCGACGCTCGGCCAGCCGGGCCGCCTCGGCCGTGCACACGTCGACCACCACACCGTCGTAGGCGGGCCCGCGCCACAGCTGCAACGCCTGCCGCAGCAGCCGCGTGGCGTGCTCCGGTTCCGCCCGCTCCGCCGCGGCCACCAGCTGCTCGAACCGGTCCACGTCGAGCTCACCCCGGACCAGATAACCGGGCGGCCGGCTGATCAGGCACTCCTCACCCCCGGCGTGCAGCACCCGGCGCAGCCCCGCGACGCAGCCCTGCACCAGCGCCCGCGCCGTCGCCGGCGCGTCGTCACCCCAGAGCTGCGCGATGATCCGCTCGGTCGACACAACCTGCCCGGCCTGCGCGAGCAGCACCGCCAGGACAGCACGCTGCTGCGGCCCGCCCAGCGGCAGCGAACGATCGTCATAGATGGCTTCCACCGGACCGAGCACATGGAAACGCACACCGTAGGAGATCACCGCCCGCCCCCACCGGGAACACCCCCGTCAGAAAATCGACATGCCCGCGCCTTCCAGTTGCAGCAACCCCAAAGCCTTTTTGTGTACGCCCGGAGCCGCCGCGAGGATCCCACCCCGGCCGGGCTCCCACGCCTCGCCGCCCAGGTCCGTCACCACCCCATCCGCCTCGGTCACGAGCAGGCCGCCACCGGGACATGGTGAACGGCCGGGCTCACCGGCTTGCCGGGCGGCGGGGCTGCCGGGCGCTCTCGCGGGCATACCAGCACCTCCGGAGTCCAGCTGGCCCTCACGGCCGTATCGAGCGAGCCATAACGGCCGTGACAGCCAGCCGCCGCGGCCGTTATCCGCGGCCGCGAGCCACCACACGACCTCGGGGGCCGGTTCGAGCTGACGCTCGGCCCAGGGTGGCAGGACTCCGCGCCGCCTGGCATCATGAATAGCGGAGGGAGGTTCATTCACATGATCCTTGACATGCCGAAACTCGGCCTGCGGGTGCGCCAGGCACGGGAGGCCGCCGGCATTTCGCAAGACGAGGCACGCAAGGCGATCAACGTCTCTCAGCCGACCTACTCCCGGATCGAGAGTGGCGACCGCGTGCTGAAGGGTGACGAGCTGATCCAGCTCGCCGACTGCTTCGGGGTCCGCGCCGCGGCGATCACCGGGCTGCCTGAGGTCCGGGACCGCGCCCGGTTCGCCGCTCGGACCGACGGCGACAACTCACCGATGGACGTGATGCGCGAGCGCCTCTACGCCTACCTGGAGCTGGACGCCTATCTGACCAGCCAGGGCATCACGGGGAGCATGAGGTGAGCCCCAACGAGCAGCACGCCCGACAGCTCGCGGAAGCCTTCCGCGCCGAGCACGGCCTCGACGACACCCCGATCAAGGACATGCACGAGCTCGTGCATGTCACCAAGGGCATCGACGTGATCAGCATGCCCGTGCCGGATGCCGAGCACGGCCTGTCGATGCACGATCCGGCCACCGGGCGAGTCGTCATCGCCGTCGCGACGACAGCACATCCGATGCGGCAGCGGTCCTCGATCGCACACGAGCTCGGCCACGTCGTCGCGGGCGACCTGGAGCGCGACACCTACCTGGCCCCCGGCGAACGATCGCCGGAGGAGATCCGCGCGGACGCCTTCGCCCGTCACCTGCTGCTCCCCCTCGGCGGCGTGCGGCAGCGTTTTCCCACCGAGGCCACGGAAGGCGTCACCCTCTCGGTCCTCTCCGACCTGGTCCAGGAGTTCGAGGTGTCGCCGCCCATCGCGGCGATCCAGCTGCGCACGCTCGGGCTCATCGACGCGGCCACCTGCACAACGTGGAGCGCCAAGTCAGCGGCAAATCTCGCGACGACGTTCGGCTGGGGCAGCCAGTACCGCAGCCTGACCACGGACTCGACGGCTCCCCGCGCCCCGCAGTCGCTGATGGCCCGCGCGGTCGAGGGTTATCAGCGCGGCGTCCTCGGCATCACCGAGCTGGCCGCGTGGTATGGCCAGGACGCCACCGAACTCCAGAAGGAGCTCGGCCCGCCGCAGTCGCCCGACGAAGACGACGAGTGGGACGACGACGCCCCGCTGTTCACCGAGGACGGGTGGCAGGAGCAGACCTCGTGAGCATCCTGCTCGACGCGGGTCCTGCACTGAATTTCCTCGCCGTCGGTCAGCAGAACATCCTGATCCAGATCGCGCAGTCGCAGAAGCTCCGGCTCGCGGCACCGGCCCGGGTCGACAGCGAGGTCATCGGGATGAGCCGGAGCGACCGTTTCCGGAACACCGGCGTGCGGACCACGTGGAACACCCTGAAGAGTTCGGGCCGCGTCGAGATCCTGCCCGATGAGCTCACCACCCAGCAGTTCGCCGACGCGGTGGCCCGGCTCAGCGGCATGCCCGCCCGCGATCGGGTCCGTGACCGCAAGAGCCTCGGCGAGATCATGGTGCTGGCGCACGCGTCGGTGTTCGTCCAGCAGGGCTACGACGTGTTCGTCATGATCGACGATCGCGACGGGCGTCGGCGCGCGAGCCAGGAAGCTCAGTGGCTGCGCGACAACGGCCACCAGCAGCGGCTGGATCTCTGGTCCACTCGGCGCGTGCTGCAGGCGGCGGGCCGGCAGGACGGCTGGATCACCGGCGGCCTGACCTGGGAGCAGGTCTACGACCAGATGATCGCCTACGACGACGGACTGGTCCCCCGCTCGCAGTGGCGGAGAAACGCCTGACAGCGGTGTCCGCCCGCCCAGAAACGTGATGGCCGGGCAGCAGCCCGGCCATCACGCGGAGAACGACTACTTGACCTTTTTGCCGTCCGGGCCGACCGCGAACCAGGTGCCGCCCACGCCCTGGCCCTTCAGGTCGCCCGGCAGTTTGTCCTTGGCGAAGCGGTAGATCGGCCAGCCGCCCACGGTGATCTGCACGTTGCCGTCCGCCCGGCGGATCGCGCCGACCTTGTCCGGGTCGACGCCGGCCAGGTACACCGCACCGCCCTCCTCGATCGTCACCGGCGGCCACGTCACGGCGCAGTCGTCGTTGCAGTTGGAGGTGGACGGCTTGGCCGAGTCCTTGTCGAAGCGGTAGAGCGCCGCCTGGTTGATGTTGATCAGGTGCGGCTTGTTCAGCGGGGGTGAGGTCACCGCGGCGAGCTGCACCCAGACCGGGGGCTTCTCCTGGATGGCCACCCCGATGACGGTGCCGCCGTCGCCGTTCTTGCCGTTCTGCGCCGCGGTCGAGTCGACGACCTGCAGCGCGCCGTTGCCACCGGCCGGGGGCTCAGTGGCAGCGGCCGACGCGGGGGCCGCCGCTGAACTGGCAGCCGCGGGCGGCGCGGCCGGCGGCGCCTTCGTGTCGTCGGAGTCGGTGATGCTGATCGTCTTGCCGCAGCCGGACAACAGGATCGCGGCGCAGAGCAGGGCCGCGGCGCCGCGGTGGATGGGGGTCGAAGCCATACCGCACACACGAGACCGGCACCCCGGATGGTTCACCCGCGTTTTGAACCATCGCGGCGGGCCGTCTCGTGTGTGAGCCAGGCAATCGAGCGGAGGGGACCGGATGGCCGACGACGTCAACATTCCTGGCACCGAGTTGAAGGAGGCGCAGGACATGCTCACCTTCGTCCACGACTTCATCGACATCGGGAACCACACGTTCGACTTCGACGCGGCCTTCGGCAGAGGCCAGCTGCGCGGCGCGGCCCAGCACTTCGAGGACCGGTGGAACGACGGCCGGTTCCAGCTGAAGCGCCAGATCGTCGGCGTACGCGACGCGATCGGCAGCATCCTCGACGCGTTCGAGAAGACCGACCAGGACGCCGCGAAGAACCTCGACGAAGGACAAGGGTGACTGCGATGACCACGCCGACGACCGCGCGGCGGTTCCTGCTGGACGTCCCGGACCTGTGGGATCAGGTCGACCTCAGCGGTGAGCAGCTGGCGACGGTACGCGCGCAGGCGCTCGCCACCACCAACGATCCGCGCGAGCGGATGCAGATCAACGACATGTTCCGGCAGGCCCGGGAGATCAGCCGGGCCGCTCGGCGCCAGGGCGCGCTGCTCGCCGCGGGCACGGCCACGGTGTACGACGAGGGTCTGTTCATGGCCTACGGCATGGTCTTCGCGGTCACCACCCCACCGGGCCAGGAGCTGACGCTGCCGGTGCTCTCCGCGCAGGCCGGGGTGTCGACGGCGACCGGCACCGCGCCCCGCGACCGGATCATCTCGTCGGTGCGGCTGCCGCACGTCGGCCCGGTCGCCCGGGTCACCGGCACCGAGACCACCCGGCTGACCGGCGACATCGACGTGAAGCTGCTGACCATGCACACGATGATCCCGGTGCCCGGCCGCGCCGAGGACTTCCTGGTGGTCACCCTGGCCAGCCCGAGCCTGCCGCTGAAGAACGAGGTCTACGACCTCTTCGACGCGATCACCAGCACGTTCCGCTTCGTCTGACCCGCGAAGCGGCCGCGAACCGCGAAGGGCTGGCGCTCAGGGGTGCCTCGAGGCACGTGAGACACCCCTGACAACCAGCCGAAAACCAGGAGCTGGCGCTCAGAGGTGCCTCAAGGCATCTGAGACACCCCTGACGACCAGCCACGAACCGCGAGCGCGCGGCGAACCGCGAGGGGCTGGCGCTCAGGGGTGCCTCGAGGCACCTGAGGCACCCCTGAGGACCAGCCGAAAACTGAGAGCTGGTGCTCAGGGGTGTCTCGAGGTCGCTGAGACACCCCTGGGCACCAGCCGGGGACTGTCAGCTGGACGACGGGACCTGGACCGTCACCAGGCTGCCGTCGCCCAGGTGCAGCAGGCCGCGGCCCGGTTGCGGCGCCCGCCCCACGTTCCCCCGGGACAGCTTCACGCCGATGATCTCGCCGTCGCTCAACCCCTGCGGTGAGAGCAGCATCCCGGTCCGGTTCCGCTTGACCTGGCCCATCCAGCCGGCCAGCGACAACGCCAGCGACTCCGCGTTACCGGCCGCGATCAGCCCCCACCCGCTGCCCTGCGCGCCACGGGCGAACGCCGCCAGATCCGAGTCGATCTCCGAGCCCATCAGCAGCTCCGCGTCGTCGACCAGGATCACCGCGGTCGGCTCCGGGATGTTGCCCAGCACGGCGCGGAACTCACCGACGGACACCTCCGGATCGGTGATCACCGCGGCGACACCGGGACGACCCTCCAGGGACCGCAGCGGTGACCGCCGGGGCGCCAGCACGACCAGGCCGGCACCCGCGGTGAGCAGGGATTCCGCGATGGTCAGCAGTGCGGTGCTCCGGCCGGTGCGCGGCGGCCCGCCGATCACGAAGCTGGGCACCTCGGTCAGGTCCGGTCCCAGCGCGGTCAGCGTGTCACCACCGACCGCCACGAGCGGGCGCATCGGCCCACCGCTCAGGTGCAGACCAACCGCTTCATCGTACGCAATGGTGTCTGGCAGAACGTCGAGTCGTCGCGCCCGTCGTGCGGCCGGGACCGCCGCCTCCCGCTTGCCCAGTTCCTCGGCGAGGGTCAGCAGCACCTGGGCCTGCGCGGCGCCGGACAGGTCGGCGTCGAGCACCGCGATCTGGGCCTCGCTGAGGTCCGCGGTGCGCATGGCCCGGCCCGGTTCCGGGTCGACCGGCGCCGATTTGGTCGGCACGCCGACGGTCGAGTAGTCCTGCCGGTCGTTGAGCCGCAGCACCAGCTTGTCCTCGGTGGTCCCGGAGTAGCGGCCGCTGCCCAGCACCTTGTCCCCGGCGAGCACCAGGTGGATGCCGACGCCCGCGCCGTCGCGCAGCAGCCGGACCATCCGTTCCAGGTAGCTGCCGTTGTCGTAGTTGACGAACTCGCGGTCGAACACCTCGAACCGGTCGATCATCAGCACGATGTGCGGCAGCCGCTCCCCCGGCGCCTGGGCGCGCCGCAGCTCGGTGAGGTCGGCGGCTCCGGACGCGCCGAGCACCGCCTGCCGCGCGGTGAGTTCGGCGTTGAGCCGGTCCAGCATCCGGCCGAGGCGCTCGATCTGGTTGCGGTCCACGATCGCGCCGGTGTGCGGCAGCCCGGCGAGCACGTTCAGCGCTCCGTTGCCGCAGTCCAGGCCGTAGAGGTGCAGGTCGTCGGCGCCGTGCGCGGCGGCCAGGGCGGCGGCCAGGGTGCGCAGCGTCTGTGAGCGCCCGCTGCGCGGCGAGCCGATGATGTGCAGGTGGCCGGTGCGGTCGATGTCGAACGTCAGCGGCACCCGGCTCTGCCGGGCCGGCAGGTCGACGACACCGAACTCGACCGAGGGCAGCGCGGCCGCCCGGGTCCCGGCCGGTTCCGGTGCTGCCGGGCGGGTCCAGGCGAGCTGCCCGGGCAGCGCCGGCAGCCACGGGCTGGGCTGTTGCGGGATGCCGGCCTCGCGGGCCGCTTCGGCGATCGTGGCGACCAGGACGGCCAGGTCGGTGACCGCCTGCTGCGCGCCGGACTGCCCGCCACCCCGCGAGACGACCGGGAGCGGGCCGCCGAGGTCCTTCCAGGTGACGACGGACGCCCGTACCGGAATGGGGGTGTTCTCCTCCTGGACCTGGCCGCCGGGGCGGCGTCCGCCGACCCGGGCCGACTGGAACGGCAGCAGCACCGACGGGCCGAGCCGGGCGAACGCGCGGCCCGGGTTGGCCGAGGAGATCTCCCCGGAGTCGGGCGCGTCGATGATGTCGCGGCTCTCCGAGGTGTCCGTGGTGCGCAGCGCGATCCGCAGGTTGGTGTTGGCCCGGATGTCCGGGGTCACCGACCCGCCGGGCCGCTGGGTGGCGAGGACCATGTGGATGCCGAGCGACCGGCCTCGCTGGGCGATGTTGACCAGGCCGGAGATGAAGTCGGGCAGTTCCCGGACCATCGAGGCGAACTCGTCGACGACCAGCAGCAGGCGTGGCAGGGCCGGCAGCACGTTGCCGCCGCGGGAGCGTTTGTCCAGGTAGTCGACGATGTCCTTGGCCGACGCCGAGGCCAGCAGGGTCTCCCGGCGGCGCAGTTCGGCGCCGAGCGACACCAGCGCCCGTTCGACCAGGTGGGTGTCGAGGTCGGTGACCAGGCCGACGGTGTGCGGCAGGTCGGCGCACTCGGCGAACGCGCTGCCGCCCTTGTAGTCGACGAGCACGAACGTCATCTCGTCCGGCCGGTTCACCACCGCGAGGGTGGCGACCAGGGTCTGCAGCAGCTCCGACTTGCCGGAACCGGTGGTGCCGGCGATCAGCGCGTGCGGCCCGTCGCGGACCAGGTCGATCGAGAACGGGCCGTCGTAGCCGGCGCCCAGCGTCGCGGTGGTGCTGCGCCCGCCCAGCGCCCAGCCGGCGGTCAGCGCACCCGGGGTCGGCGGTTCGATGCCGAGCAGGTCCAGCAGCCGGACGCTGCCCGGCAGCGCGCTCTCGTCGCTGTCGCCCACGCCGCGCAGCGGGGCGAGCGCCCGGCCGAACGGCTCGAACCAGGCCTCGTCGGGCGCGTCGGTGCGGACCCCGGTGAGCGGCGCGCCGCCGCCGGTGCGGACCTTCGAGGTGTTGCGCGCGCCGAACTCGGTGACCGCGATCGCGCCGCACTCCTCGGGGAGCACCCGCTCCTCGGTGTCGATGCAGATCACGTAGACACCGACGGCCGGTCCGTCGCGCAGCAGGCCGACCACGCCGGGCAGCGACCGGGCGCGGCGGGCCTGTTCCAGCACGACCAGGATGTCGGGCTGTCCGTTGACCCCGCCGCGGATCAGTTCCTTGCCGGCCGCGGTGCGCGCGGTGACGATCTGGCCGAGCTCGCCGACCCGCCGGGCCAGCGAGTCGGCGGTGCTGCCGACCAGCGAGTACGCGTCCTCGGCGGTGGCCTGCGCGTGCGGCAGCCACCGGGTCCAGGCCCAGTTCTGCTCGCCGTCCGGGCCGGCCAGCACCACGGTGCGCAGGTCGGTGGGGCTGTGCAGGGCGGCCGCCTGGGCGACCAGCCAGCGGGCCAGGTCGGTGGCTTCCGGGCCGGCGATGCCGACCACGCCGGCCTGGCGTACCGAGATCGCGACCGGGGCCTCGAACAGTGACGGGACCGAGGTGCGCCGGTTCTCGTCCTTGGTCGGGTCCTCCACGCTCAGCGAGGACGGCAGGTCGGTGGTGCCGACGCGTACCGACAGGAAGTCCGGGTCCTGCCAGCGGCGTTCCCAGAGCCGTTCGGACGGCTGGCTCGCCATCTGCAGCAGCGAGGCCGGGTCGGGCAGGGCCAGGCGCAGGTCGAGCTGTTCGGCGCGCAGCGCCTCGTCGACGTCGGCCCGTACGGTGGCGAGTTTGACCTGGTAGTTCTGCTCGTCGTCGAGGTACTTCTGCAGGGTCTGCTTGCGGCCGCCGAACTGCGCGATGATCGCCGCGAGCGGGGAGAGCAGCGCGATGAAGACGAACGACCACTTACCGGTGGCCACGATCGACACGATCGCGCCGGCCACCGGCACGAGCAGGATCGGCAGCAGCGGGATCGGCCGCTTGTCCGGCTTGATCGGCGGGGTGGGCAGCCGGAACTTCCCGCCGGCCGCGGACGGCAGGAACCGCGGCGGCCGGTTGAACTCCAGCCCGAAGCCGTCGGCGGCGAGCGTCAGCGGGGCCCGGTGCGACTGCCGGGAGGTCAACTCGAGCAGGATCGCGCCGACCGTGACCAGGTTGCCCTCGCGCCACGGCGTGCCGGCCGGCACCTCGCGGCCGTCGAGCAGCGCGTGGTCGGCGGTGACCAGGTCGGCGGTGCCGTCCAGGCGGACCCGGACCCGGGCGGCGTGCGCCGGGGTGGTCCCGTCCTCGGAGGCCAGGCGGATCCGGCAGTCGTCGGCGCTGCCGAGGTCGTAGTCACCCGGTGTGAGCCGGTAGATGGTGCCGGCGCCCGGCCCGGAGACGACCCGGATCTCGGTGCGCCCCTCGGCCTCGGGCTCCGCGGGTAGCGGGGCACCGAGTCCGAGGTCCACGCCGTCCCGCACCCCGGCCGCGTGCAGCGTCGCCGACGGATCCACCGGCGTCGCACCGAGATAGAGCACCGGCTCGGGGCCGGCGCCGCCGACCGCGCGGGCCAGCTCGGCCGCGAGGTCGCCGGCCGTCGCGGACGACTCGGTGTCCACGACGACGGTGGTCGAGCCCCCCTCGACCAGTGGATCTCGGACACTCACGTTCAATCGCACAGCTTGTCGGCTTTCGTGTCGGAGCGGGATGGGGACGGCGTGGCGTGGATCAGCTCAGGTTCGAGCCGAGCTGGTCGTCGGTCTGCGAGAACGCGTCGCCGACGGCCTTGACGTACTGGCCGATGCCCTGCAGGCCCTGGTTCACCTGGTCGAAGCCCTTGGCGAACTCGTCGAAGAAGGGCGAGAACTTCTGCTGCGCGGCCGGCGTGGAGTAGCCGTTCGCCAGCAGGGCGGAGATCTTGCCCTTGACCTCGGTCAGCTTGTCCTGCAGCTGGCTGAAGTCGTTGAGCAGCGCCTGCGAGGTCGAGGCGGTCTCGTCCGAGTTGACCCGGTAGTCGGGCATGATGCTCTCCTTGCGGTTGGACAGCCGTCCACGGTGGACGGCCAGGGAAAAGTAAGAAGTCAGCTGACCGTGACGGGGATGAACGGCAGCTCGAGCTTGGCCGCCGCGGCGAGGCGGTGATTGCCCTGGTCGAGCGAGAGGCTGCCCTGTTTGAGCTGGACCGGCGGCAGCGCGGCGCCCGTTTTGAAGCCGTCGACGAGACTGTCGACGCGGCTCTTCACGAACTCGTCGCGGAAGAAGGTCTTGTCCGTCAGGGGCGGGAACGACGAGGTCGGCACGAGCACGACCTCGCCCTTCTGCAGGCCGTGCAGGTCACCGAGGCCGGTGACCTTGCGGATCTCTTTGCCCTCCAGCCCCTCGACCAGGAAGTGGTCCTTCGGCAGCTCACCCGAGAACTTGGTGAAGTCGGCCTTCGGCCCGCTGAAGTCGATCTCGTCGCCGGTCACCTTGCGGAACGTGTCGTCGTCGAGGAAGACCTTCTCGCCGGTGCGCTTCACCGTGAAGACGGCCGGGTCGAACGCGTCCGTCTTGTGCAGGACGAACGTCTCGCCGGGGAACTTCTTGTTGGTGAACTCCAGCGAGTCGCCGACGCGGCTGAAGTTGAACCGGTCGATGCCGACGTTCGTCGGGTCGGGTGGATCGATCCGCACCGGTGACAACGGCGGGGTGTCGAGACCGCGCGATCGCGGTCCCCCCGCGGGCGGCGCGGTCTTGACCGGGATGCCGCCGCTCTCCGCGGTGATCTTCTTGCGGCCCGCGGCGGCGCCGACCACGGCACCACCCGCGCCGACCGCGACGATCTTCCCGGCGTCCAGCTCGTCGCCGTTGAGCACCTGGGTCGCCGTCTCGTCGGTCGCCTTGTCGGCGGCGCCCTTGCCGGCCTCCTTGACGATCCGCCCGGTGTTGCTGTTGACCAGCGGCCCGATCGTCTTGCTGGAGTTGATCGACGTCTTGATCGTCCCGATGCTCGCCTTCACGGTCTTGGCGAAGTTCGGCACCACCTTGGCGGCCAGGCCCGCGCCGGCCTTGACCCCGGCGCCGACCACCTTGAGCACCGACCCGCCCGGTACCAGGCTGATCAGCCCGACCAGGAAGTCGCCGAGTTTGAACTTGCCGCTGGATATCGCGGCTATCTGGGTGATCGCGAACAGGGTCGCCCCGAGCAGGAACCCGACCACCGGGAAGAACACCGCGACCGCGGCGATCAGGATGCCCAGCAGGATCTGGACGAACGGGAAGTCCTCGAAGAAGTCCGCGATCTTCTGGAAGATGTTGCGTTCCGGGATCGCCTCGCTGGCCGCCCGGTCCAGGGCGTCGGCGCAGGTCCGCTCGGCCGACTCGCGCATGCTCCTGGCCTGCTCGGCCAGACCGCGCGCGGCCGACATCTGACCCTTGGCGGCGTCGATGTCGTTCTGCGCCCGGGTCGCGGCGGCCCGGTCGTCCGGGGTCGCCTCCGGCGCCAGCGGCGGCACGGTCTGCCCGGCCTGCGGCGACGCGCTGCGGGCCTGCTCGACCGCCCGGTCGAACGTCTGCTGGGCCTGAAGCAGCCGGGGCATGTAGGCCCGGTACGCGTCGGCCGCGTCCTGATAGGACCGCTGCGTCTTGGCGAGTTTGTCCGGCAGGTCGTCGCCGACCTTCTCGCGCAGCTTGTCCATCGCCGACCCTCGCCCGGCCGCGATCGAGCCGTCCTTCTTCAGGACGTTCAGGGCCCGTTCCGCCGCGTCGGCGATGTCGGCATACCGCTGGACCACGCCCTGGATCTGGTCCGGATCACCGGGTGCCGGGTCCGAACTCATGCCCACCAGGTCGAAATCCGCGGGGGTAGCGTGCTGCCGCGCCATCCTCCACCTCTCGCCGTGCTCGTCGTCGGGGGACACACGGGACGTCTGCTCCGGATGGTTCGAACTTTTTTCGTCGAACCCTTCGGCCGTCCGGCCCCGTGTAGTTGTCGCTTACCGAGAGGGGTGTCATGTCTTCGCTTCTGCGGACCGTCCTGGTCCTGGTGATGGCGGGCTGGGTGGCGGTCGTCGGCGCGGGTCCGGCCGCCGCCGACGAGGGTGATCTGGTCAAGGTTTTCGTGGTGACGGACGCGAGCCAGACGCTGCCGGCGATCGCGGCCGGCACTCTCGGCGACCAGCGCCGGGCCGGCGAGATCTTCGAGCTGAACCGCGGCCGTCCGCAGCCCGACGGCGCGGCGCTGGCCACCGCGGACGAGCCGCTGCACCCGGGCTGGATCCTGCGCCTGCCGCAGGACGCCTCCGGACCGGACGTGAAGCAGGCCCGCGAGACCGCCGGCCAACCCCAAAATCAAGATCCAAATCAAGATCAGGCTTCCGGTACGACGGTGAGCTTCTCCCTGGCAGCCGCCCTCGCGATCGTGGCCGCACTGCTGCTCGCCCTGATCACGGCCGCGATCCTGAGCCGGCGTCAGGTGGCCGCCGGTGCCCGCCGGATCGTGCACGCGGTCCGCGAACCCGGTCGCCGCCGTCGCCGGTTGGCCGCCCGCCGGGTGCTGGCCGAACGGTTCGCCGCCGACGGCGAGTCGGTGCGCCGCGCCTACGACACGGCCGGCGAGGCGGCGGCCGCCGCGCCCGGCCAGGAGGGGCTGGTGCACGCGATCCAGCTCGACCGGAGCGGCGCCTCGGTGTGGCTGACCGCGGCCGACGAGCTGACCACCCCGTGGCAGCAGGCGGACAGCACGCGCTGGCACCGGACGGCCGACAACTCCTGGCGCGGCGCCGGACTGCCCGAGCTGTCGACCGCGTGCCTGGTCCGGGCGGGTGCGGACGCCGCCGGTGAGGCAGTCTTCGTCGACCTGAGCCGGCTCGACGGCGTGCTCAGCGTGACCGGTGACCAGCGGGTCGCGCGCGACGTGGTGCAGAACGTGCTCGGCGAGGTCGCCCGGTTGCGTCCCGGCACCCCGGTGATGGTGTTCCCGTCCACGGACGGGGCCGCACCCCTGGTGGTGCCGGCCGGTCTTGAGGTCGTACCCCTGAAGGAAACGCCGATGGCGCGGACCGTGACCGGATCGCATGGTCCGTTGCGAGGCGTAGCCGAGCGCGGGCCGGTGGGCGGGCTGATCGTGGTCGCCGGGACCCCGGACGCGCGGCAGATCGGCGCCCTGACCGCGTTGTGCGGCAGCCGGGGCGCCGGATGGACCGGCCTGGTCTGCGGTGATGCCGGGACGAGCGCGCACTGGCGGTGGCACGCCGGGCCGGACGGGACCGTGGAGATCCCGGTGCTCGGGGTCGAGCTGACCGTTCCGGCCCTCAGCGTTCCGGCCTGATCCGGGACTTGCGCAGGACGTTGAGCGCGTAATGCTGGCGGGATTTGATCGTGCCGACCGGTACGCCCAGGATGCGCGAGGTCTCCAGCGCCGTGCGCCCGGCCATCGTGGTGTGCAGCAGGACCGTCTGGTGCTCGGTGGAGAGCCGGGACAGCAGCGCGGTCGCCTCGGCGGTGGCGACCACGGCGTCGGCGTGGTCCGGTTCGGCGCGGTCCCGGTCCGGGCCGGCCAGGCTCTCGTGCCGGTTCGCGGCGCTGCGCAGCCAGTCGATCGCCAGGTTGCGGGCCACGGTGAGCAGCCAGCCGCGCACCGAGCCCTCGTTGGTGAGCAGGCGCTCGTGGTGCCGCCAGGCCCGGATCAGCGTCTCCTGCACGATGTCCTCGGCCAGGTGGTGGTCGCTGACCAGGGTCCGGACGTAGCTGAGCACGGGCGCCGCGTGCTCGGCGACGAGGTCGTCCAGCTGCTGCGGCCGCGGGTCGGTGATGGTGGCCATGGTGGCGGGGTCCCTGTCTCGAGGCGTCGGTCGGGCGCGACCGTAGGCAGCAGGGACTTACCGATTTCTGACCGTGCTCTGACCGTGCGGTGTTTCGGCAGGTCCAGGAGTTTTTCCGGCAACCGGCCGTCGGCGCCCCGCCAGGGTTCCGCGAAACGGTCTAAGCGACCGCGCGCACGACACGGCGGCGCAGCCTGTCGCGGATCCCGGACGCGTCGGGATGGCTGAGCTCGTCGAGGATCACCAGCGCCTCGCGCCAGTACCCCTCGGCTCGCGCCGGGCGGCCGGCGCCCTCGTGCGCGTCGCCCATGTGGACGAGCGTGTCCGCCTGGAGGTAGCGGTCGTGCACCAGGCGATAGAGCCGCAGCGCGTGACCGAAGGAGATCAGAGCTTTGTCGTACGCCCCGAGGTGGTGCTCGGCGTACCCGACGCTGTCCCAGGCCGCGCCCTCGCCGTTGCGGTCGCCGATCGCCCGATGCGCCTCGATCGCCCGATGACACTCGGCGAGGGCCTTCGGGTAGTCGCCGAGCAGGATGTAGGTCCAGCCGGTCTCGTTGAACACGTGCGCCAGCCCGGACTGCCAGCCGGTCGCCCGGTAGAGCTCGGCCGCCGCCCGGTAGTGCCCCAGCGCGACGGCGTACTGCTCACGCTGGTTGAGCAGGAACGCGAGCAGCCGGTGGGCACGCGCCTCGCCGTTGCCGTCACCGAGCTCGGCGAACAGCTCCACCGCGTGCCGCAGGTGCCGGTCCGCCTCGGGCCACCGGCGCAAGCGTCCCTCGACGAAACCCAGCGACCGTTCGGTGCAGGCCAGGGCGTACCGGTCGACCAGGGCCAGCGCGGAGGCCCGGGCGGCCGCCTGGATCTCCCACTGCACCAGCCACGAGCCGGTGCGGTCCAGGTACATCTCCAGGGCGACGGCGAGCTGCCAGGCGTACCCGTCGCCGGCCATCGCGTTCTGCTTGATCGCGGCGAGCAGGACCGGACGTTCGGTGCCGAACCAGGCGGCCGCCTCGCCGCCGTCACGGAACTCGATCATCACCGTGCCCTCGGCCGGCGCGTCCAGCGGGAGCCGCTCCCGGCCGGGGAACAGCATGACGCCCGCGGCGACGGCGGCGTGCAGGTAGTGGTCGAGCATCCGCCGGCGCGCGTCCCCGGAGTCGTCGGTCGTGTCCTCGACTTCCCGGGCATACGCGCGCAGCAGGTCGTGGCATCCGTACCGGCCGGGCTCGGGCTCGGCGATCAGGTTCGCCCGGAGCAGTTCGGCGAGGGGCTGCCGGACCTTGCCGATCGGCGTCCCGGCCAGGCTCGCCGCGGCCGCCGTCGTGCACTCCGGCCCCGGATGCAGGGCGATCAGCCGGAACATCCGGGCCGCCGCGGGGCTCAGGACCTGATAGGACCAATCAAACACCGATCGTACGCCGGAGCGCTCCGACTCTCCCTCGAACGCGTCGAGGCTCCCGTGCGACTCGCGCAGTTCACCGGCGATCGCGGCGAGCGAGAACCGCGGGTTCATCGCGGCGCGGGCGCACACCATGGCCAGGGTCAGCGGGATCCGGCCGGCCAGCTCGGCGATCTCGGCGGCGGCGGCCGGCTCCCGGGTCACCCGCGGCGCGCCGAGCCGCCGGGAGAGCAGCTCGATGGCGTCCGCGGAGGGCAGCCGTTCCAGCGTGATCGCGGTGGCGCCGTGGCCGGTGACCAGGTCGTACAGTTGATGTCTGCTGGTCACGACGGTGAGGCAGCCGGGCGCGCCGGGCAGCAGCGGCCGGACCTGCTCGCTGTCGCGGGCGTTGTCGAGCACGATCAGCACCCGGCGGCCGGCGAGCAGGCTGCGGAAGAGGGCGGTCTGCGCTTCGAGGGTGGCGGGGATGCCGTTGGCCGGGACGCCGAGCGCGCCGAGGAACGAGTGCAGCGCGTCGGCCGGGCTGATCATCGCCCGGCTGGGGTGGAAGCCGTGCAGGTCGATGTAGAGCTGGCCGTCGGGGAAGTGTTCGGCGATCCGGTGGGCCCAGTGCACGGCGAGCGTGGTCTTGCCGGAGCCACCCATCCCCCCGATGGTGACCACGGTGGCGGGCCCGGGCTCGCCGGTGGGGTCGGGGAGCAGGTCGAGCTCGTGCCGCCGCCCGGCGAAGACCGCCAGGTCGGCGGGGAGTTGGGCGGGCTTCTTGACCGCCTCTTGCCCCGTCCCGCGATCGGGTTCCGGGTCTGTCTCCCCGGCTTGTTCCGGTCGCAGCACAAGCTGGTGGGCGGCCCGCAGGTCCGGGCCCGGGTCCAGGCCCAGGTCCTCGGTGAGCAGCCGGTGCGTGGCGCGGTAGACCTCCAGCGCCTCCGCTTGCCGGCCGGTCGCCGCGAGCACCAGCATCAGCCGGGCCTGCAGCAGCTCGTCCAGCCGGTGCTCGGCGGCCGCTTGGCGGACCACGAGCAGCACCCGCTCGGCCATCTCCGCCCCGGCGGCCGGGGCGTGCTCGGCCGCCGACCGGACCACGGCCAGCCGCTCCGCCTCGACCAGGGTGAACGCCGGGCGCATCCGGACCTCGGCCGGGATGTCCGCGGCGACCGGCCCGCGCCACAGCTCCAGCGCGGACAGCAGCGTCCCGGCGGCCGCCGCGGGCTCGCCCCTCTCGGCCACCCGGCGCAGCTCCCGGAACCGCAGCACGTCCACGGCCGCCGGCTCGACGTCCAGGCGGTAGCCGCCCGAGCCCCGGACCAGCACCGACGAGGCGCCCCGGCCGGTCAGATCGGGCTCGAACAGCCGTCGCAACGCCCCCACGTAGCGGTGCACCAGATTGTCCGCGGTATCCGGCGGCTCCCCGCCCCAGAGCACCGCGATGATCTCATGCAGTGACAGAGGGTGACCGGCATTGATCAGCAGAATGGCGAGGAGCGCCCGTTGCTTGGGCGGCCCCAACTCCAGCTCGGTGTCGTTCAACCAGGCCCGGACCGGACCCAGCACCGAAAATCGCAGCGCCATCGGTGACCAGAGTAGGGTCGCCAGTCGATACGGGCGAGTAACAAGAAGTGACGGGTACCCGACCGTTGGCCTCGGGTGACCGCCACCCGGCGGTCTCGGCCGAGCTCACCGGCACCGCTACGGTTTCAGCTCGGCTGCTCCGAACGAGACCGAGAACCGCTTGCACCAGATGCTGACGCTGCGGAACGCGCTGGGATCGACGTCGGCAGCGAGCCGGTAGACCTGGTCGCCGTGGTTGCCCTTGAGTTTGCCCAACTCCACGTGTCTGCCGTCGTCGAACACCCGCCACCCGGCGGTTCCGGCGCGCACCCGCTGGTCGGAGAGCCACACCCGCAGGTCCGGGCCGTCACTGGTGTCCAGGCCGACCAGTTCCAGCTGGTGGGAGCCGTCCGCGTTGCGCACCACCCGGGCCGCACCGCTGGTGTCGTGCTCATGAGTGACGAACGAGCCCTGCGCGATCACGGTCGTCGCGGCGACCTCCGCCGGGCCGGGAAGGGTCCCGGCCGGTTGCGGCGCCCTGGACGGGACACTCGCCAGGGTGTCGGTCACGACGGTGTCGGTGAACAACCGCCACGGCTGGAACCAGGAGAACGCGCCTGCGCCGCCGATGCCGAACACCGCGATGACGGCCCAGGCGGCCGGCCTGGTGAAAAGTCGCTGAATCACCGTTCCAGTCAACGGCTGCCGATTCATGATCACCACGCTCACGCGGCTTACCGTCTTCTTACGGACGACCGGGAGCCTGCGGCCCGGGAACCGCGATCCCGGCACCCTCGCATCGGGGCCGGATCTGGCGCACGCGGCCGGCTCCGGCAAGATCACGGTATTCGCGCAGGATCGACGAAGGGGAATCCATTGCTCAAGGTGGGACTGTCTCGCGCAGCAGTGATTTTCGGCCTGGCGCTGGCCATGGTGGCCGGCGGCCCGGCTGTCGCGGCTCAGGCCGCTTACTACAACACGTACTCCGACATCGCCCTGCTGCCGAACGTCAGCTGCTGCACCGGGGTGCAGGGCTTCGCCGCCGGAGCCACCTATCTCTACTCGGTCAAGAACCACACCAATGAGGACGACGTCTCGGTCATCTACCGGACGAACAAGTCCACCGGCACCACCGTGGTGATGACCAACGGCACCGACGACACGTCGACGAACACGTGGCTCGGGCACGGCAACGACATGACGATCGTCGACATCGACGGGGAGCACCACCTGTTCGTCGTGACGATGGCGGCGACCGGCGCGCAGCTGGTGAAGCTGCGTTACGACGGGACCACCTACTACAAGGCCGGTTCGTACCAGATCAGCCTCGACGGGGTGACCAAGTCACCGTCCGGGATCAGCCGGGTCGCGGTCACCAGCACGGCGATCACGTTCATGTTCAAGAGCGGCAGGACGCTCTACAACGGCAGTCTGCCGCTGCGCGCCTCCTCCGGCACCATCGAGCTGACCAAGGCGTTCGACCTGCAGGTCGACGATGCCCTCGTCAACGGCGCCACGGTGCCGGACCTGGGAACCTTCGCCAGCCAGGGCTTCTTCTACGACGCGACCGACAAGGTGCTCTACAACCCGCTGACCAAGGACAACCGCAGCATCGTGCTCGTCTACCGCAACGTGTCACCGGCGACGACCGGGACCGCGCCGGCGGCCACCGACCTCTCGTTCCGCATCACGTCCTCGAAGTACACGGCGTTCGAGATCGAGGGCGTGGGCATCAGCGACGGCACGCTCTACTTCAACACGAACCGCGCGAACGCCGACGGTTCCTACGACGGCGTCCACGCGTTCGAGGGCTACACCGCGGGCTAGATCCTCAGTGGCGGCCCCTGCCGAGCCGCAGGATGAGCAGGTTGGGGTCGTTCTGGGTGGTGTAGGCGGCGCTCGGCACGTACGCCGTGCCGCCGCGGAGCAGGACGGACGTGGGGTTGGACAGGCCGTCGGCGGCGGTCAGCACGGTGCTGACCGGCCTGCCGCCGCCGGCGAGGACCACCTTGTTCTCGGTGACGAGGCTGGCGAGGACCTGGTCGCCGTGGCCGGTGAAGGCGAAGTCGTCGATGCCGGCCAGCCCGGAGGCGACCGTCGTGAAGACCCCGGCCGTGCGGCCACTCATCGGGGTGCGCAGCAGGGCGCCCTGATCCAAGTTGGACACGTAGAGGTGGCCGTCGCGGACCTTGGCGCCGTTGACACCGAAGAAACCGGCCGGCGCGAGTGCCGCGTCGGTGCTGAAGACCTCCACGCGGCCCTTGGGTGTGACGGCGTAGACGGCGCCCTTCGCCGAGTCGGTCACGTAGAGCGTGCCGGTCCGGCCGTCCCGGGCGAGGCCGTTGGGCAGGCCGTCGGCGGGCAGGTCGGCGAGCTTGCGGGGCGGGTTGCCCTCGGTGAACGTCCAGACGCCGGTCTCCTTCGCGGATCCGGTCGCGTAAAGCACGTAGAAGGTGCGGCCGTCGCGCACCAGGCCGGTGGTGAGCGGGAAACCGAGCAGCGGCGTCACGGCTGCCGGGTCGGCCGGGGCGGGCAGCGTGGCCAGCACCCGTACCTTTCCCTGGTTGTCGATGCGCGCGACCTGGCGCGCACCGGCGAACGTGACGTCGACGCCGCCGTCGCGGTCCGGGACGATGTTCTCCGGCATCTGCCCGGCGGCGAGGTCGAAGTGGACCACGGCGGCGGCCTTGGCGACCGGCCGGGCCGGGGCGGCGCTCGCCGCCATGGGCGGGAACGCCCCGGAGGCCAGGACGGCCGCGACCAGCAGTGCACGGGTGATTCTCGGGTGCTTCATGCCGAGAAGCATGGAGCGCGGGAGAGGACCTAACCACACCTGCTCGGGGGTACCCCTGGCAGGCACAGGCTCCGGGTCAGCCGGGCTGGTCGATCCGGTCGAGCCAGCGGTCGAGCAGGGCCGTCTCCGCCGGTTCGAGCCGATCAGTTCCGGTCAGGGCGAGCTGGGAACGAAGCTGTCGGGCGGCGGCGCGGACCGGATCCGGGCCGCTCGGCGCGGCGGGATCGGCCAGGACGGCGGCGAAGACGGCATCGCGGGCCGTGTGTGACAGCGCCGGATCGCCGAACAGCGCGGGCTGGGCGATCCGGCTGAGAGCCACGCCGATGTTGACCGGCAGGATCAGCTGGGCCGCCGACTGCGGCGTGGTGGCGAGGGCTCCGCGAGCGGCACAGCGCAGCAGGGTGCTCTCCAGCAGGTCCAGGATGCGCCGGTAGGCCGTCGCGGCCGACTGCGGGCGCGGGGCGAACATCAGCCGGTAGAGAGCGGGATTCTCGGCGGCGAAGGCCATGTGGTCGTCCCAGCCGGCATACAGGTCGGCGACCGGGTCGCCGGTGGCCTCGAGGTCGGCCTTGCGCCGGGCGTACCGGTCGAAGCCGGCATCGGCGACCGCGTCGAGCAGGCCGCGCTTGTCGCCGAACAACCGGTACAGCACCGGCTGGCTGACCCCGGCCTCCTCGCTCACCGCCCGGGTGGCGATGTCGCCGTCCGCGGACGCGGCGAGCTGCCGCTCGGCGGCCTCGATGAGCGCCGTCCGGACGCTCGTGTCGTCGGCCTGGCCGGCGGTGCCACGTCGGCGGCGGGACCGTCCGGGGTCTTCCTCGTCACTCATGAATCAATGCTACGTCACATCGCTAGCAACGATCCGAGCACCGTGCTACGGTCGTCATATCAGCGATACGCAACAACGCTATCGCCACTACTGATCTTGGAGTGCAACCATGACAGAGCACCGAGTCGCCGTCGTCACCGGCGCTTCCCGTGGCATCGGCCGCGCCATCGCCACCTCCCTCGCCGCGGCCGGCCAGGCCGTCGTCGTGGGCTACGCCGGCAACGAGGTCGCGGCGAAGCAGGTCGTCGACGAGATCACCGCCGCCGGCGGGCAGGCCGTCGCGGTCCGGGCCGACGTCGCCGACGAGGACGCCGTGGCGGCCCTGTTCGACACCGCCACGCGGACCTTCGGCGGTGTCGACGTCGTCGTCAACTCCGCCGGCCGGATGGCGCTGTCCCCGATCGCCGAGCTGGACCTGGACGACCTCGACGCCATGCACCGCACCAACATCCGGGGCACCTTCGTCGTGGCGCGCGAGGCGGCCCGCCGGCTGCGCCCGGGCGGCGCGGTCGTGCTGCTGTCCACCTCGGTCGTCGGCCTGCAGTTCCCCGGCTACGGCGGCTACGCCGCCAGCAAGGGCGCCGTCGAGGCGATGACCCTGGTCCTCGCGCGGGAGCTGCGCGGCCGGGACATCACCGTCAACGCCGTCGCGCCGGGGCCGACCGCCACCGACCTGTTCCTCGAGGGCAAGGACGAGGCGACCATCGAGCACCTGGCCAAACAACCCCCGCTCGAACGGCTCGGCACCCCGGCCGACATCGCCGCGGTCGTCGCGTTCCTGGCCGGGCCGGGCGGGCGCTGGGTCAACGGCCAGGTCGTCCGCGCCAACGGCGGGATCATCTGATGGCCGTCGTGCTCGTCACCGGCGCCTCCAGCGGCTTCGGGCGGCTGACCGCGGAGGCGCTGGCCCGCGCCGGGCACACCGTCGTCGCCGGCATGCGCGCCACCGCCGGCCGCAACGCTCCGGCAGCCGCGGCGTTCGACCAGCTCGCGGCCGCGGAGAGCCTGGCGGTCTCGGCGGTCGACCTGGACGTCCAGTCGCAGCCCTCCGCCGACGCGGCCGTCGCCGCGATCGTCGAGCGCCACACCCGCCTCGACGTGGTCGTGCACAACGCCGGCCACATGGTGCTCGGGCCGGCCGAGGCGTTCACCCCCGAGCAGCTCACCGACGTCTACGACGTCAACGTGGTCGGCACCCAGCGGGTCAACCGGGCCGCCCTGCCGGTGCTGCGTGGGCAGGGCTCCGGGCTGCTCGTCTGGGTCGGCAGCTCCTCCACCCGCGGCGGCCACCCGCCCTTCCTCGCACCGTATTTCGCGGCCAAGGCGGCGATGGACGCCCTGGCCGAGAGCTACGCGGCCGAGCTGATCCGGTTCGGGATCGGCACCACCATCGTGGTCCCCGGCGCCTTCACCTCGGGCACCAACCACTTCCTGCACGCCGGCCACCCGGCCGATCGGGAGCGGGAGGCCGCCTACGAACCCCTCTACGGCGTGCTCCGCTCCGAGATCGACCAGCGGCTGGCCGCCCTGATCCCGCCGGACGCCGACGTGCAGTCGGTGGCCGACGAGATCGTCCGGGTCATCGGCCTGCCCGCCTCTGCGCGGCCGTTCCGCACCCACGTGGACCCGAGCCAGGACGGCAGCGAGGTGGTCTCGGCCGTCGCGGACCGTATCCGCGGAGAGTTCTACCACCGCCTCGGCATCGAGGATCTGTTGACGTCATCGTCCGTACCAAAGGAGAAATGACCATGCCATTCGCCAACCTGAAGGTTCCCGCGGACACCTTGACCCCGGAATCGAAGAAGAAGCTCATCGACGCCGTCACCGACGCCTACGCCGAGGTGTACGGCGAACGCGCCCGCGCGACCACCCTGGTCCTGGTCGACGAGGTCGCCGAAGGCGGCTGGGGCCTGGGCGGCAATGTCCTGACCGCGGAGATGCTCGGCCGCAGCTGACCCCGCATCGCTGACAGCCCTGACAACTCGTCGCCGCGACGGAATAATCGGCCGATCCGTCCCTAATCGAGGAGACGATGATGGCGGACTACGACGCGTGGCTCGACGCCTACAGCGCGGCTTACGACACCGTGCCCGGGCCCCTGCTGATGCCCTGCCCCCACTGTGCGCACCAATGCCTTCAGGTGGTTTTCACCGGCGACCTCGACAGCATGATCGGATACGCGCATTTCTGGTGCGATCACTGCTTGCAGGGCATCGGCGTCTCCCGCACGACAATCCCCGAGGGCGCCGTCGTGCAGGACATCCGGCAGCCCCGCGCGGACCGGCAGCCGAAGATCCCCAACTTCCGGCTGGTCCAGTAGGCCGAGAAACCCCTGGGCGCGGGCGGGGTCGCCCGACCGGTCGGCGGAAGCAGCCGTTGCGCGGATCCAATATGGTTTTCTCACGACCAGAATGGTCCGCGCGGCGGAGCCAGACATCCGCCCCCATGGATGGTGGAGTGCCCCGAATGAACGGCTGGCAGCTGTCCGGCTACACGCCTGTTCGCCCGCTCGGCGCCGGTGCGTCGGGCAGCGTCGTCCTCGCCACCCACGACGCGACCGGCACCCCGGTCGCGATCAAGTACCTGATCCGCGATCTCGGCGACGACGCCTCGTTCCGGGCCGCTTTCCGGCGCGAGGCGCAGCTGCTCGCGGAGATCGACGATCCGTACGTGTCCCGGCTCTACGAGTACGTCGAGTCGGCCGACGGCGCGGCGATCGTGATGGAGCTGGTCAACGGGGTGTCGCTGCGGCACATGCTGCGCGAGCACGGCCCGACCGGCCCTGAGGCGGCGCTCTGCGTACTGAAAGGCTCTCTCTCCGGGCTGGCCGCGGCGCACGCCCACGGTGTCGTGCACCGCGACTACAAGCCGGAGAACGTGCTGGTGAACGAGGACGGGCTGAGCAAGCTCGCCGACTTCGGCATCGCCGCGCCGGTCGGTCAGGGCGCTGACACCGTCGTCTCCGGCACACCCCGCTACATGGCCCCCGAGCAGTGGACGGGCGCGCCGGCGACACCCGCCTGCGACATCTACGCCGCCACCGCCACGTTCTTCGAGTGCCTCACCGGCAAGCCGCCGTACGACGGGCCGAACGTGTTCGCCCTGCACGATCAGCACGCCAACGCGCCCATCCCGACCGATCCGGCACCGGCCCCGGTGCACGACCTGCTCCGGCACGGCATGGCCAAGCAGCCCGCCGACCGGCCACAGCACGCGCTCGCCTTCCTCGACGACCTGGAGCGGGTGGCCGGCACGGCGTACGGACCGGACTGGGAGGACCGCGGGCTGCGCGAGCTGGCGCGCCGGGCCGCCCTGCTCGCCCTGCTGTGGCCGTTCCCCGACGGCAGCGGGGGCGCCACCAGCCTCGCCACGACCTCGCTCGCCGACGACACCCCGGGCCGTTCCCTCGGTTCTTCCGGCGTACGCAAGAAGACCGTGCTGGCCGGCGGCGCCCTCGTCGCGATCCTGTTGATCGGTCTGACTGGCTACCACTACGCCGCCGCCGACGAGACCCCGGCCCTCGCGGGTGGCCAGGCCAGCCCGGTCGCCGCCGATCCGGTGGTGGCCGCGGCGCCCAGCGTGGTCCTTCCGGGCACCTCGCCGACCCCCGCCGCCTCGGACGCCACGGTGCCGCCGACCGTGACCACCAGCCCGGCCTCGTCCACCTCGCCCACCGTCGAAGCCACCACTGCGCCCACGCCCACCAAGCCCACGCCCACCAAGCCCTCGCCGAGCCCCTCGGTCAGCACCTCGCCGACTCCCCCGCCGGACACCACCGCCCCGACCGTGGGGACGGTCAGCGCGCGCGGGACGTCCCTGGAGGCGGAGAACTGCCAGTACGGCACCCGCACGAGCACCATCGCGGTGACCGTCACCGACGACGTGAGCGAGCCGGGCGAGTTGAAGGTCAGCTTCGCCTACACCCTGGGCGGCAGCACCTCGACCGTGGCGATGGATTCGGTGGGCCGAGGGGTCTTCCGCGGCACGCTCGGCCCGCTGCCGATGCCGAGGTCGGCCACCCGTGTCCCGGTCTCCGCGGTCGCCGTCGACGCGGCCGGCAACTCGGCCCGGTCGGCGTCGCCGGCCTACGTCACCCTCACCAACATCTGCACCCCCGGTTAGGAGCACGCCATGCCCACTGCACAGCAGCAGGTGCCGGCGCGGGGACGGCAGGCGTGACCCGCCCGGACGGACCCTTCGACGACCGGACGCCACCTGTCGATCCCTGGGCGACCGTCGACCGCCCGGTCCCCACGGTGTACCTGGGCGACCCGGACGCGACCGCCAGCTTCAGCGGCTCCAACCGCACCACCCGGTTGCCCGCGCCGGACCCGGGCCCTCAGGTCAGCCCGTCCGCTTCGACCGTCCATCTCCCGGCCGATGACAATCCGACGGTACGAGCAGCCGGCGAATTGCGGTTCGGGCCGGGCGTGCCGGTGGCCGCACAGCCCACCCCGGCCTGGCCGGCCGCCGCCCCCGCCACACGGTCCCGCCCGGTGTGGCGCCGGCTGGTGTCGGTGCTCTCCAGCCTGCTGACCCTGGCACTGGTCGTGGTGGCCGGGTTCTACCTCTGGCAACGGCTGCGGCCCCTGGAGGTGGAGAGCGTCACGGTGGCCGTACCCCGTCCCGCCGGCACCCGCTGCAACGTCACCGTCGACGTGGTCGCCACCGTGCACACCAACGGCCGGAGCGGCGTGCTCCGCTACCAGTGGTTCCGCACGGACGCGGAGCCCGGCACCATGCTCACCGAGCAGATCGGCACCGGCCAGCGCACCGCCACCCTCACGCTCCACTGGACCTTCGACGGCACCGGCAAAACCACCGAGACCGCCACGCTGAACCTCATCGAGCCGTCCCCGATCCAGGCCGGCACCAAGGTCGCCTACAACTGCCGCCGCGGCTGACCCACTCGGCTCCCGAGCCGCTTCACTGCGGGCCCTCCGGCTGATCCGTTCGGCGTCGCACCACGGTGAACATCGGCGAACCCGCATGGATGGAACGGCATGGAACGCCTTCGTCGATGAGCCGGTAGGCACCGGACCTGCGTCAGCGAAGGGACTCATGGCATGGGTCAGCACCAGGAAGACTCCGCGGAGACCGGCCCGCAACCGGACGGCCACGGTCTCAGCCGGCGTCAAGTGCTCCGCGGCGCGGCCGCCATCGGTCCCGGGATCGTCCTGTCCTCGGGTCTGCTGGACGGTCTCGTGGCCACCGCCGCCGATGCCACCGACGCCGCGGTACTTCCGGTGGCGGCACCCGTCCCGCCACCGATCACGTCCTGGGACAGGACGGTTCAGCGGATGAGCTACGACAAGACCGCCGGCTATCAGCAGTTGACCGAAGGCGACGGAGAACCGCATCTGCTCCAGACCCAGATGCGGCGCACCCCGGGCCACGTGACGTTGCCGATCACGGCGTTCGTCCAGTTCACCGACCTGCACATCGTGGACGACCAGTCGCCCGCGCGGGTCGAGTTCCTGGACCGCTACGCGAACTCCGGCGCTCCGCACTTCGGCACCTACCCGTTCGACTCGGCGTACCGGCCGCACGAATTCCTGTCGACGCATCTCACGCACGCCATGGTCAAGGCCATCCGGGGGATGACCAGCGGGCCGCGGACCAGGACTCCGCTCGGCTTCACCATCGTCACCGGGGACATGACGGACAACTGCCAGTACAACGAGACCCGCTGGTACATCGACCTGCTCGACGGCGGGCAGATGATCCGCCCCGACTCCGGTGCCATCGGCGTGGACGAGAGTGTCGGCTCCAACCTCGCCGGCGGGAATCCGAGCGGCTTCCACGACCCGGAGTTCTGGGCTCCCGCCACCACCGTGCCGGACAAGTACAAACAGCTCGGTTTTCCCGGGATCCCCGGTGTGCTCGCGGCGGCCCGCGCGCCGTACACGTCGATCGGCCTGGGCATGCCCTGGTATGCCGCTTACGGCAACCACGACGGAGAGGTCCAGGGCAACGTGCCGCTGGACCCCGACTTCTTCTCGACGGAGAACCTTCAGCAGATCTGGACCGGCGACCCCCGGGACGTCGCGGTCGGCGGCGAGAAGATCGTCGACACCGCGGCCACGTTGCCGGCCCTCTACGACGACTTCGGGTTCACCGACAAGCTGGCCATCGCCCGGAACCTGATCAGGGTGAACGTCACCCCGGACGACAACCGCCGGTTGCTCGGCCAGCGTGCGTTCGTCCAGGAGCACTTCACCACCACCGGCACCCCCGCCGGGCACGGGTTCACCGCCGGGCGGGGTGAGGCCCACTACAGCATCCCGTCGGCCGACTCCGACCTGGTCCAGTTCATCACGCTGAACACCGTGAACGTCAACGGCGGCGCGAGCGGGTCGATCACCGAGGCCCAGATGGCCTGGCTCGAGACCCTGCTGCGGGCCAACAGCTCGACCTATCTCGTCCCCACCGTCCCGCCGCCGTCGATCACCATGCCGAAGGGCGGTACCCGTCCCGGTGAGGACCTGATCATTCCCGGTCGGGGCCTCACCGACGGCGCGAGCTCGACGATCGTGAGCCAGCCCGGCGTACAAAATAAGCTCTTTGTGATTTTCTGCCATCACACCCTGGACACGATGGACAACGCGGACCAGCCGCCGAGGGGACGACCGGACCTGGTCGGCACGGTCCAGTGGACCGGCGACGCGCTGCGCCGGCTCCTGCTGGCCTACCCGAACGTGATCGCGTTGGTGACCGGGCACACCCACCGCAACGACATCAAGCCCTATCCCCGGCTGGGGGCAGGCGCTCAACGGCGGGTTCTGGGAGATCGGCACCGCGTCGCACATCGACTGGCCGATCCAGAGCCGCATCATCGAGATCGCCGCGAGCCCCGAGGCCCAGCAGGCGGGCGAGTTCGGCGGCGCGGCCGGACCGGCCACGATCTCGATCTTCACCACCATGGTCGACCTGGACGCGCCGCTGGCACACGGCGCGGACCTCAACGACCCGATCCAGCTCGCCGCCCTGGGACGCGAACTGGCCACCAACGACCCGCACGAGGTCGGCGCCGAGGGCGACACCCGCGCCATCACCCGCCGGATGGGACGGCTCGAGGACCGCAACACCCAGCTCCTGCTGCCGGCGCCCTTCCCGCTCAACGCACCCATTCCGGTCGGCTCCCCGATCGCGGCCGCCCGCAACCTGGACGGACGGCTGGAGCTTTTCGGGGTCGACGCCGCGGGCAACCTCTGGAACACCCACCAGCGCACCGTCAGCGGGGACCTGGTGGCCTGGACGAAGATCGACCAGGGCTCCGGATGGCAGTCGGTCACCACGGCCGGCAACCGGGACGGGCGCATCGAACTCTTCGCCGTCGACAGCTCGGGCGCCGTCACCCGCCGCTCGCAGACCACGCCCAACAGCAGCACCTACACCCCGCCCCAACCGCTGGACGGCGTCGTCGCCACGGCGGCCGCGGCCACCGACCAATCGGGAAACCTGCATTTGTACGCCAACCTCAGCACCGGGCTCATCCAGCACCGCTGGCAGGACGCACCCGACGGAGGCAGCTGGGGCAATCCCTGGACCCAGCTCGGTGGCGCGGTGACCCGGATGGCGGTCCGGACCGGCAGCGACGGGTGTGCCGTCCTGGTCGGGATCACCGAGGACGGCCAGCTCGTCCAGCGCAAGATGAACCACCCGAACGCCCGGACCGAGGAGGAATGGGGCCCGGTGCTCCCGTTGGACGGTCTGTTCGAGGCCGTCGAGCTGGCCCTGAACATGGACGGGCGGCTCGCCCTGTTCGGCGTCGACGGCGACGGGCGGCTCTACCAGCGTTTCGAGACCACACCGCACAGCGGGAGCTGGGCACCGTGGAAGCTGCTGCCGACGAGGTTCCAGGGGCGGACCCTGCGGATCCGGCACGTCGCCGCGGAGAAGAACGGGGCGCACGGTCGGATGGAACTGCACGCGGTCGACGACAGCGGGATGCTCTACCGCTGCAAGCAGAGCGTCCCCAGCAGCAGCGACTGGGGTGGGGACTGGGGATTGCTGAACTTCCACCTGCGCCCCACCCGCACCCTCACGGGATTGTGACCGCATTTCCACCGCCGTGGAGCCGGAAGATCGGCTCGGTGAGCTTCGCGACGGGCCGATGTCCTGGCCGTCAGGAGGCGAGGGCGTAGGTGGCGTAGTGGTTGTCGCGGCGGCGGCCGTAGATGGTGAAGGTGTCGCGGATGGTGCGGGTGATGCTGGCGGTGCTGACGGTCGAGCCGGCGGTCCGGGCTTCGAGACGGACCGGGGCGGCGTGCAGGTCGGTGATGCCGGCTTCCTTCGCGGCGACGAACAACTCGAGGTCGAAGGCGAAGCGGCGCTCGCGCAGCCGGGGCAGGACCGCGGTGAGCACGTCCCGGCGGATGATCTTGCAGCCGGTCTGGGTGTCGCGGACGCCGAGGCCGAACATCGTGGTGACCAGGGTCGAGTAGCTGATCGAGATGAGCTTGCGCAGGCGGGTGGCGGCGCTGACCGAGTCGGTGTGGCGCTTGTCGGCGTAGACGACCGCGTGGCCGCCGGCGCGGGCGATCATGAGGTAGTCGACCAGGTGCTGGGGGTCGATGTCGCCGTCGGCGTCGACGAACCCGATCCAGGCGCCGGTGGCGGCGGCGAAGCCCTGGTGCAGGGCGGCGCCCTTGCCCTGGTTGATCGGGTTGTCGATGACGGTGACCTCGGCCAGGCCGGTGAGGGTGGCCGCCGAGCCGTCGGTGGAACCGTCGGAGACCGCGATGACCTCGAACGCGACGCCGGCCTGACGCAGGCAGCCGACCAGGCGCTCGACGGTGGGGCGCAGCGCCGGTCCGGGGTTGTAGAACGGCACGACCACGGTCAGCTCGACACCGGTCTGGCGGGCGGCGGGGGCGGTGGCGAGTGCGGTGGCGTTCATGCCCCACCAGATCGGCGGGTCACCTCAAGGCAACCTCTGGCCCCCGTCAAACCCGGTGCAAGAAACCACGCCGGCCCGAAAATGTTCGCAAGGACCAGGCCTTTCGGCCCGTGACCCGGCCCATAAAATGATTAGCCTCATTAATGAGCGAACTCATTGGGAGGACCGCGGTGGATGACGAGGCGACCGGGCGGCGAGCCCGGAACATGCGGGAGAAGCGGGAGCGCATCCTGCGGGCCGCGGCGGAGCTGTTCGCCGCGCACGGGTTCGAGGGGGTAACCACTCAGCAGATCTCCGAGCGCGCGGACATCGCGGCCGGCACGCTCTTCCGCTACGCGGCATCCAAGGGCGAGTTGTTCCTGATGGTGCACAACGAACAGTTGCGCACGGCGATCGCGATCGGCGCCCAGGCCGCGGCGCGCGAGTCCGATCCCGGCCCGGCGGTGATCGCCCAGGTCGAACCGGTGCTGACCCGCGCCCGGGATTCCCGCGGATCCGCCGTCTATCAGCGCGAACTGCTGTTCGGGCCGCCCGGCGAGCGATACCGGGCCGAAGGGCTCGCGCTCGTCGGGGACCTGGAGGAGCGGATCGCGAACCTGCTCGGTGGTGGCCCGGAAGCCACCCGGGCGGCGCGCACGGTCTTCGCGATCCTCAACCTGCTGCTGGTCGAGCCGTGGACCGGAGTGCATCCGGGTTCCGACCCGGTCGAGGAGCTGCGCGCCCAGGTCGCTCAGGTAGTCCGCGGATTCCACACCCTCTGAGGGAGAAGATCATGTATCACAGCAGCGGGAACTACGAGGCGTTCGCCCGGCCGCGCAAACCGGCCGGGGTGGACGACAAGACGGCCTGGTTCGTCGGCGCGGGGCTGTCCTCGCTGGCCGGTGCGGCATTCCTGATCCGGGACGGGCAGATGCCCGGCAACAAGATCACCATCCTGGAGCGGCTCACGCTGCCGGGCGGCGCCCTCGACGGCATCAAGGAACCGGCCCGGGGATTCGTGATCCGCGGCGGCCGCGAGATGGAGGACCACTACGAGTGCCTCTGGGACCTGTTCCGCTCGATCCCCTCACTCGAGGTCGAGGGCGCGTCGGTGCTCGACGAATTCTACTGGCTGAACAAGGACGATCCGAACTACTCGCTGCAGCGGGCCACGGTCAACCGCGGGCAGGACGCCCGCACCGACGGCCTGTTCGGGCTCAGCGCCACGGCGCAGAAAGAGATCATCAAGGTCTTCCTCGCCACCCGCGAGGAGATGGCGGGCAAACGGATCGACGAGGTCTTCGGCCCGGACTTCCTGAGCAGCAACTTCTGGCTGTACTGGCGGACCATGTTCGCCTTCGAGGAGTGGCACGGCGCCCTGGAGATGAAGCTGTACCTGCACCGCTTCATCCACCACATCGGTGGCCTGCCCGATTTCACCGCGTTGAAGTTCACCAAGTACAACCAGTACGAGTCGCTGACCCTGCCGCTCTACACCTGGCTGCTCGAGCAGGGCGTGGTGTTCCACTTCAGCACCGAGATCACCGACGTCGACTTCGACATCACCGCGGACCGCAAGCAGGCGACGCGGCTGCACTGGATCCGCGACGGCGCACCGGGCGGCACCGATCTGGGCCCCGACGACCTGCTGTTCCTGACGATCGGCTCGCTCACCGAGAACTCCGACAACGGCGACCACCACACCCCGGCCCGGCTGAACGACGGCCCGGCACCGGCGTGGGACCTGTGGCGCCGGATCGCCGCCAAGGACCCGTCGTTCGGCCGGCCGGACGTGTTCGGTGCGCACATCCCGCAGACGAAGTGGGAGTCGGCGACGGTCACCACGATCGACGCGCGCATTCCCGCGTACATCGAGAAGATCGCCAAGCGCGATCCGTTCAGCGGCAAGGTGGTCACCGGCGGCATCGTCAGCGTCCGCGACTCCAGCTGGCTGCTGAGCTGGACGGTCAACCGGCAACCGCATTTCAAGGCGCAGAAGCCGACCGAGATCGTGGCCTGGATCTACGCGCTCTTCGCCGACGTTCCCGGCGACTACGTGAAGAAGACGATGCAGGAGTGCACCGGCGAGGAGATCACCAAGGAGTGGCTCTACCACCTGGGCGTACCGGTCGAGCAGATCGACGAGCTGGCCGCGACCGGCGCGCGGACCGTGCCGAGCATGATGCCGTACGTGACCTCGTTCTTCATGCCCCGCGCGACCGGTGACCGGCCCGACGTGGTGCCGGCGGGCTCGGTCAACTTCGCGTTCATCGGTCAGTTCGCCGAGACCGGCCGGGACACGATCTTCACCGTCGAATACTCGGTGCGCACCCCGATGGAGGCCGTCTACCAATTGCTCGGCATCGAGCGGGGTGTGCCCGAGGTGTTCAACTCCACCTATGACGTGCGTACCCTGCTCGCCGCCACCAAGCTGCTCCGCGACGGCCGCGAGTTCACGGTGCCGGGCGGTCCGCTGGGCCGGGCCGTCTACCAGCGCCGGGTGGGCACCAACGAGATCGGCCAGCTGTTGAAGGAGTTCGGCCTGATCCCGTGAGGGCCGACCGGCCTACGCGCAACGCTTTCGCTGCCGCCGACAGCTATTCGACCAACGCCGGGTAGTCCGTGTAGCCCTCGTGGTCCCCGCCGTACGCCTTGGTGTAGTCCGGGGTGTTGAACGGGCCGCCGGTTCGCAGGCGCTCGACGAGGTCGGGGTTGGCCAGGAAGAGGGCGCCGTAGGAGACGAGATCGGTGGCCCCGGCCTCGATCAGCTTGAGCGCCTCCGGCCCGGTGAAGGCCTCCGGGGTGTACGGGTTGAGGATCAGTGTGCCGGTCCACCGCGCACGCAGCTCGGCGGTGAACTCGGTGTCCGGCCCTTCGCCGATGTGCAGGTAGGCCAGGCCGAGCGGGTTGAGCTCGTCGACCAGCGCCCGGTAGGTCGCCCGGTGGTCGTCCTCGACGATGTCGTTGAACGGGTTGGACGGGGAGATCCGCAGGCCGAGGCGGTCGGCCCCGATCGCCGTGGCCACCGAGCGGGCGACCTCGACGGTGAGCCGGATGCGCCCGGTGACCGTCGCGCCCCACTCGTCGTCGCGCTGGTTGGCGTTCGTCGACAGGAACTGGTGCAGCAGGTAGCCGTTGGCCCCGTGCAGCTCGACGCCGTCGAACCCGGCCGCGATCGCGTTGCTCGCGGCCGCGGTGTAGTCGGCGATCGTCCGGGCGATGCCCGCCGCGTCCAAGGGCTCGGGGGTCACGAAGTCGCGCGGCCCCTGTGGCGTGTACGCCTGGCCGGCCGCCCGGACCGCCGACGCGCCGACCGGCACGAGGGTGCCGTCCGTCGCGTAGAGGTCGGGGTGGCCGATCCGGCCGGTGTGCATGAGCTGGGCGAAGATCAGGCCGCCGCGCTCGTGGACGGCCGCGGTGACCTGCCGCCAGGCCGCTACCTGCTCGGCGCTGTGCAGGCCGGGCGTGGTCACGTAGCCCTGGCCGACGGCGGACGGCTGAATGCCCTCGGTGATGATGAGGCCGGCACCGGCCCGCTGGCCGTAGTAGGTCGCCATCAGCGCGGTGGGGCTGGCGCCGTCCCCGTACGCCCGGCTGCGGGTCATCGGGGCCATGACCACCCGGTTGCGGGCGGTGAAGCGACCGACACGGATCGGCTCGAATGCAGTGCTCATGACTAGCCTCCGTCAATTTACCTGTCGTAGACAGCTAGATACTCGCTCGCCGCGACGGGTACCTGCCAGCACTCGTGAGCGGCATCACTTGTCCAAGGCAGGTAAAGTGGCGGCATGAGCGAGGCACCGCGGGCGGCGGCCGCCGGACCGATCAGCCACACGATCTTCCGGCTGGCCCGGAGCCATTCCCTGCTGGCCGGCCGGTTGCTCCGCGAGGTCGGACTGAACCCGGGCCAGGAGATGATCCTGTTCCTGCTGTGGGACCGCGGGCCGATGCGGCTGACGGGGATCGCCGACGAGCTCGGCTTCGGCGACTCGGCAGGCACCACCCGCAAGATCCAGCGCCTCGAACGGGCCGGCTACGTGCGCCGGGTGCCCGATCCCGCCGACGGCCGGGCCACGCTGGTCGAGCCGACCGCGGCCGGCAACAGCGTCCGCCCCCGCATCGAGCAGATCTGGGCCGAGCTGGAACGCCTCACCGTCGCCGGCCTGACCCCGGCCGAGCAGGCCACCACGCTCGCACAGCTGCACCGCCTCGAAGAGAACGTGGCGAAGGCCTGAACCGACTCGGTCGGAATTTCACGGTGACAAGGCTGTCCAGTTTCGCGCCGGCGCCTTCGAGGTGTTCGTAGCGGGCTGACGTCCAGGACCAGCCCCGCCATCGACAACCTTATTTACCGTAAGGCTTGACAGCGCCGGGTCAGAACCGAGTAAGTTACAAGCGAGTTAAGCACAACAATGATCGATGCCAATGGCAGCGCACGCTCTTCTCGCCTACTACATCACTGCTGAGCTGCACAGACTATGGCGAGTCAGCGATCGATCACCATCCCGTGACGATCCATCCGGGCGCCCCACCGAGACGCCACTCAAGCGTCGGATCCGAGGCCTCGCTTACGCGCCCTCCCCCACCATCCCCGTTCGAAAGGCATTTCCACGATGTCGAAGCACCGAAGAGTGTTCGCCCTGATAGCCGCCGGCGCGGCCGCGGTCCTGGGCGCCGGGTTCACCGTCGGCCAGGGCACCGCCTCCGCCGCGACGCCGCCCGCACCGACCGGCGTCACCCGGGCCGATGTGATCACCTACCTCAAGAGCCTCACCGGCAAGAACACCCTCTCCGGCCAGCAGGGTGGTTCCACCGGCAACCCGGCCCAGTGGGTCACCAAGGTGCACGACATCACCGGGCAGTACCCCGGGCTGTTCGGCGGTGACTTCGGGTTCAGCCAGAACGACATCAGCAGCCGCCAGACGATGATCAACCAGGTCAAGACCGAATGGGCCAACGGCACGATCAGCTCGATCACCATGCACGCGTGCCGGCCCGATGTGGCGACGTGCGACTTCGAGGGCGGCTCGAATCCGGTGAAGGGCAGCAAGCTGTCCGCCGCAGAGTGGACGCAGGTCGTCACGAGCGGCACCTCGCTGAACAACGCCTACAAGGCGAAGCTGGACCAGTTCGTCCCGTACTTCCAGCAGCTCAAGGACGCCGGCATCCCGGTGATGTTCCGGCCGCTGCACGAGCTGAACGAGGGCTGGGCCTGGTGGGGCGGCAACGCGAACGCCGCCGCCGGCAGCGCCAAGCTGTTCCAGGTCACCCACGACTACCTGGAGTCCAAGAACCTGAACAACCTCATCTACGTGTGGGCGCCGAAGGACGTCGCGGGCGGCGCGTCGAGCGTCCGGAGCTACTACCCGGGTGACGCGTACGTCGACGTCGTCGCGCTGGACGTCTGGGTGGGCAAGTTCCCGTCCACCGACTGGTACAACGCGCTGGCGGCCATCGCCGGCAGCAGCAAGCCGATGGCGCTGGCCGAGGTCGGCAGCGTGCCCCAGCCCAGCCAGATGAACAGCCAGCCCAAGTGGGTCTTCTGGAGCGTCTGGATGGACTGGCTGACGATGCCGGACTACAACTCCAACGCCTCGATCCAGGCCGGCTACTACGACGCCCGCACGCTCAACCAGGGCGAGGTCCACATCCCCACCGGCAACCAGCCGACGACGCCGCCCACCGGCACCAGAACCGGTGCGATCACCGGCATCGGCGGCAAGTGCGTCGACGTCGCCGCCGCGGGCACCGCCAACGGCACCGCCGTCCAGCTCTACGACTGCAACGGCTCCACCGCGCAACAGTGGACGGTCGGCACCGACGGCACGCTCCGGTCCCTGGGCAAGTGCCTCGACGTCACCGGGCAGGGCACCGCCAACGGCAGCCTGATCCAGCTCTGGGACTGCAACGGCTCCGGCGCCCAGCAGTGGGTCGCGCAGAGCAGCGGCCACCTGCGTAACCCGCAGTCCGGCCGCGACCTCGACGTCCCCGGCGGCAGCACCGCCAACGGCACCCGCCTGCAGATCTGGGACACCAACACCAACGCCTGGCAGGTCTGGCACCTCCCGGCCTGACCACGCTCCGATACGCTCGTCCTGGGTCGCCGCGACCCGCGATCCAGGACGAGCGAAAGCGACCCCACCGAGCGTGAAGAGAGCCACGATCGCGGACATCGCCCGCCTGGCCGGCGTGTCCAAGAGCCAGGTTTCGTACGCGGTGAACGGCCGCCCCGGCGTCGCGGAACCGACCCGGCAGCGGATCCTCGCCATCGCCGAGGAGGCGGGCTTCCGGGCGAACAGCTCCGCGCGTGCCCTGGCCGGCGGGCCGTCCCGGGTCGTCGGGCTCGCCCTGCGGCGACCGGCGCAGACCCTCGCGGTCGAGCCGTTCTTCATGGAGCTGGTCGGTGGCCTGGAGGCCGAGCTGTCCGCCCACGGGTTCACGCTGCTGCTGCAGATGGTCGCCGACGAGCGCGCGGAAACCGCCCTCTACCAGCAGTGGGCCGGCGACCGCCGGGTCGACGGCGTGCTCATCTGCGACACCCGTGTCGACGACGGGCGACCGGCCCTGGTCACCGGGCTCGCCCTGCCGGCGGTCGTGATCGGGCCACCCGTCCCCGGCGGGTCACCACCCAGCGTCTGGTCCGACGACGCCCGGCCGATGACCGAGGCCGTGGCATACCTCGCCGCCCTCGGCCACCGGCGGATCGCCCGGATCGCCGGGCTGCGCGAGCTCGCGCACACCGCGGTCCGCACCGCGGCGTTCGAGCGGATCTGCGCCGAGCGCGGGCTCACCGAGACCATGCTGCGGTGGACCGACTACACCGCCGCGAGCGGCGCCGACGCCACCCGCGAGCTGCTCGCCACCGCGCGACGGCCCACCGCCCTGATCTACGACAACGACATCATGGCGGTCGCCGGGCTGGCCGTGGCGCAGGAGCTGGGCCTCGCCGTACCCATGGATCTGTCCGTGATCGCCTGGGACGACTCGCCGATCTGTGCGCTCGTGCACCCCACGCTGACCGCGCTCGCCCACGACATCGGTGCCTACGGCGCCCAGGCCGCCCGCCGGCTGCTGGGCCTGCTGGCCGGCCAGCCGATCACCACCGGCCCGGCCGAGCCCGCGCACCTCGTCCCGCGCGGCAGCACCGCACCGCCGCCGGCCGGATGACCGCCTGCCTCGTCCCGCGCGGCAGCACCGCGCCGCCGCCGGCCGGATGACCGCCTGCCGGTGGTTACGATGAGGCGCTGACGGCGCACGCCGGCGGAAACAGGGTGCAGATCCGGGGAGAGGCATGGTCCGGCCGGCCACGATGACCGATATCGCCCAGCGCGCCGGTGTGTCCCGCGTGGCCGTCTCGTACGCGCTCAACGACCGCCCCGGCGTGTCGGACGAGCTGCGGGCCCGGATCAAACAGATCGCTCTGGATCTCGGTTTCACCGCCAGCATCTCCGCCCGGGCCATCCACGGCGCAGCCGCCCACGCCATCGGCCTGGTGATGCGCCGGCCCACCCCGGAGCTGAGCGCCGAGGTCTTCCGGCGGGAGCTGATCAGTGGTATCCAGGCCACCCTGGCCGCCGAGGGTTACGGCCTGGCCCTGCAGTTCGCGGACACCGCCGACCAGGAAGTGGCCATCTACCAGGGCTGGGACGCGGAGCGCCGGGTCGACGGCGTCCTGCTCTTCGACCACCGGGTCGACGACCCCCGGCTGCCGGTGCTGTCCACCCTGGACCTGCCGGTGGTGGTCATGGCACCGCCGGAGGCCGCCTATCCGGCCTTCAGCTACGTGTGGTCCGACGAGGCCCCCGCCGCCACGCAGCTCGTCGGCCACCTGCGCGACCGTGGGCACCGCCGCTTCGCCCGGGTCAGCGGCCCGGAGTCGTTGCTGCACACCCAGCGCCGCACCACGGCGATCGCGGTGGCCGCCGAGGCCGCCGGGCTGACCTGGACGACCGTGGCCGCCGACTACACCGGCTCCGCGGGCGCGCGCGCCACCCGCCGGCTGCTCAGCGCCCGGGAGCGCCCGACCGCCGTCGTCTTCGACAACGACCTGATGGCCGTGGCCGCCCTGAGCGTGGCCCGGGAGATGGGCCTGGACGTCCCCGGGCAACTCTCGATCATCGCCGGGGAGGACTCCGTGCTCTGCCGCACCGTCCGGCCGGCGGTGACCGTCCTGCGGCGCGACATCGTCGGCTACGGACGCACCTGCACCACGACCCTGCTGTCGCACATCGCCGACGGGCAACCGTTGAGCAGGCAACTCCCGGACGCGACGCTCGTCCTGCGGGCGTCGTCCCGGTGACTTGTCACCGGGCCATCGCCAAGGCGTACGGGCCGTTCCGGGTCCGCTTCGCCTGATACATCGCGGCGTCGGCCCGGGCGATGAGGTCCTCCGTCCCACCGTCCGGCGACCAGGCGACGCCCACGCTGGCCTCGGGCCGCAGCAGCAGCCCGCCGGCCTCGACGCCACCGGCCCGCAGCGCCGCGAGCAGGTCGGTGCCGATCCGCTCGGCCCGGCCGGCGTCGGGGACGTCGCGGCAGATGACCACGAACTCGTCGCCGCCCAGCCGGCCGACCACGCCCGCGGAGGAGATCGCCAGGCGCAGCCGGGTCGCCACGTCGGCCAGCAGACGGTCGCCGGTCGCGTGCCCGTACCGGTCGTTGACCTGCTTGAAGCCGTTGAGATCGAGGAAGATCACCGCCGTGCCGGAAGTCCGGTCCGCTCCGGTCACCGCGTCTTGCAGTTCGGCCAGCGTCGCGCTCCGGTTCAGGCACCCGGTCAGCGCGTCGAAGGTGGCCCGGTGCCGCAGTTCCTCGCGCAGGCGGACCTCCTCGGTGACATCGGCGAGGCAGATGATCGCGCCGGTCACCGCACCGGCCTCGTCGGTGAGCGCCCGCAGGTTCGCCCGGATCCGGCGCGCGCCCCTGCCCGGCTCGCGGTGGCCGTACTCGAGGTCGATGTCGTCGCCGGAACCGAGCACCGCGACGACGGCATCGTCGACGGACGTACGATCGGCCGGCGCGACCGTGTCGAACCGCGCCCCGCCGAACACCTCGCCGGCCCGCACGCCCATCCGGCGGGCGGCGCGTTCGTTGCGATAGACGATCCGGCGCTCGGTGTCGATCTGCAGGATCGCCTGGGGCAGCGTCTCGGTGAGCCGGCGCATCAGCTGCTCACCGACACGGACTGCCTCCTGGGCGGCCATCTCGTCGGAGATGTCGAGCATCTCGGCGATCACGCCGGGGCGGTCCGGGTCGGTGAGATGGTTGTGGTTGGTGATCTCGAACCACACGGGGTGCCCGTCGCGGTGCAGGTGCCGCAGCCTGATCCGGCGTGCCGCACCCGGCGGCGTGTTCAGCAACTCCATCCAGCCGGCGATCGCCCGGTCGTGGTCCTCGGGATGAACCAGGTCCAGCGAACGCCGGCCGACCAGCCGAGCAGCGGCACCACCTCCGGGCCGGCCTCCGTGATGACCGCGGTCGGATCCTTGTACATCGTGACCAGACGTGGCCGGACCTGGTCGGAGGGCAGGGAGAGGCCCGCCCGGTGGTCCTCCATGCCGCTGAGGACGCAGACGTGCACGCCGAGCCGGTGGGTCATGTCGATGAGGTGCAACCGGACCTGCCGGTCCGGCGCGGCGATCGGCCGGACCAGGTTGTTGGCCACGCCCTCGGCGATCAGCCGGTGCCAGGTGTCGACGGCGATCCGGTGGTCCTCGCCGATCACCAGGCCGAGCGCGGAGGACGGGCCCTCGATCGGCCGCAGGCCGGCAGCGGCCAGTTCCTCCGGCAACGTCGTGAAGAGCCCGGCCGCGTCGATCGCCCCGATGAACGCGCCGGGATACTGCGCCAGGGTGGCGGCCAGCACGCTGTCCCGGCCCGCGGGGTCCATCTTCCGGTCAGCGGCCATACCGTCCCGTATCGGCCGGGAGTGCCCGCGGCTGAGAGCTTCCGGATCGAGTGATCAGGTGGGTAGGCGCCAGACCTGCCACGCGTTGGTGTTGCCGTCATAGATCTGCAGACCGGTTCCGTTGGCGCGTCTGCCGCCGGGTACGTCGAGGTACCGGCCTGACTGCGGGTTGCGCAGGTGAGAGCCGGACTCGATCACCCACGCCTGGCCGCCGGAGCCGTTGCAGTCCCACAGCTGGATCGGCGTACCGTTCGCCGTGCCCTGATCGGTCACGTCGAGGCACTTGCCGAGCGCCCGGATCGTGCCGTCGGCACCGATGGTCCATCGCTGCTGGGGCGATTCATGGCAACCCCACATTTGTACGGGTGTGCCGTTGGCGGTGACGCCACCCGGGACGTCGACGCAGTTGCCACCCACACCGACGATGGGCCCGGTCCGGGGACCCGGCGGGGCGGTGGTGACCACGGTCGGACGTGTGCCCCTCCTGGACGGGTGGGTGCTGGTCGCGGTCACGGACGGGCCGGCGTTGGCCGTGGCGCTCGCGACGAGCGTGGTCACGGCCGCCGGTCCGGGTGACTCCCGGGGCAGCGCGGCGGCGCCGGGCCACGGGGCTGACCTGCCGGTATTCGGCTGCACCAGCCGGACCAGGGCGAACCCGGCCGCAAGGAGCATCGTCACGGCGACGACGGTCAGGGCCAGCGGGCTACGCACCGTGTCGCCGGCCGGCCGGGTCCGGAACGAACGCGGCCGGCCGGCGGCATCGGACACCCGCTCGTCGCCGTCCGGCGGGCGACGGCGACCGGCGTCGTCGGGCCAGTAGTCGGAGATCCGCGGCCAGGCGAACGGCGCCGCCGGGGACGGCGGCCCGGCCACGGTGGTGCGCTCGGGCGGCAGGTAGGGGGCGATGCGTGGTGACTTGACCGGCTCCATCGTGCCTGCCCGAACCTCGCTGTCCTTGCTCTCGAATGCGGTCAGGCCGTGGGCAGGCGGAACCGTTGGAAGAACTCCCACATGAGGGTGTCGGCGCTGATCTCGTGGGTGACCGTGCCGTTGCCGTTGTCGACGGACGTGTCCGGCCAGGTGTGGCCGCCGTTCGCCACCGCGTAGAGCACGACGTCCGCCCCCGCGGTGCAACCGCTGTAGACGGTTTTCACGACGTGCGCGCTGATCGCGGTGACCGTCGGTCCGGTGGTGCAGCCGTTGATCTGAGCCCAGCGCCGCTGCGCAACCGGAACCGAGTAACGCCACAACTCCGTGCCGCCGCCCTGGTACGGATTGGTGGCGTCCTGCTCGCCGTGGAAGGCGATCACCGGCATCGGCCGCACCGGCGCGCACGACTGCGGGTCGGGACGCGAGGTGTCCTGCGGGTCGGGCCGGCCGGCACGCAGCCCGGCGACCGGGGCGATGGCGGCGACGCGGTCGGCACGCTGGCAGGCGAACGCCGACATCATCCGGCCGCCGCCGGAGTAGCCGGTGCCGTAGACCCGGCTCGGGTCGGCACACAGCACCGCGGTGGCGGTGGTGATGACCTGGTCGAGGAAGGCGACGTCGTCGCGCGCACCGGCCGGGACGGTGCCGACACCGGGAACGTTCCAGGCGAAACCGCTGGCCGCGGGAATGTCGCCGGTGGGCGCCACGACCAGGAACTTGCCGGCGTCGGCGGCCGGCTTGATCACGCTGTACTGCAGTTGCTGGCTCCCGGTCATCTGCGTGCCGTGCAGGTCGAGGACCATCGGCAGCCTCGTGGCCGGCGAGGTGCCGGCGGGAACGTAGACGGTGACCTGGTATTGCCGGCCCGCCAGCGTCACCGGGATCTGGTGCTCGCCGGCGCCGACCGACCGCGTGCAGCCGCCAGGGGTGCCGCCCGGCAGCACCCAGTCCTGGTTGGTCTGGGAGTTGCAGGCCCAGACCTGGATCTGCGTGCCGTTGGCGCTGGACTGCCCGGCCGCGTCCAGGCAACGCCCGGTCTCCGGGTTCATCAGACCCTTCGTCGTGGTGTCGTACCGCCACTGCTGGTGGCCGTTGCCGAGGCAGTCCCACAGCTGCACCTTGGTGCCGTTGGCGTTGACGCCGCCACTGACGTCGAGGCACTTGCCGAGGGCACGGATCGTCCCGTCGTCGGCGACGTTCCACTGCTGGGCGGCGGTGCCGTTGCAGTCGTACAACTGAATCTTGGTGCCGTTGGCGGTGCCGCCCGCGGCCACGTCGAGGCACTTGCCCGCCAGCCCGGCAACCGGCCCGGCGACCGCGGCCGAGGCGGGCAGGCTCACTCCTGCCGTCAGCGCAACGGCGGCCGCCACCACCACGGCAACGGCCCCCGCTCGGGAACGAACCTTCATCAACTCTCCTCGCCTGGCCGGAACACCCGACAAAACCTAGAACCGAGTAAGTTACGACGAAGCTAGGCTCAGCACAGACAGATGTCAATGTCGGAGGAGCGGCGGCGGTCACTCGACCAGGTAGTCGCGCCCCAGCAGGAACACCCTGACCTGCGCGAGCAGGTCGGCCGGCAACCGGCTGCCGTCATCGGTCCACCGGGTGCTGTTCAGGTAGGTCACGAAGTCGGCCCGCCCCACCCCGAGCGGAATGATCTCGCCAGGCACGGTGGCGTCCCGGCCGTCGATCGACAGCCGCACCCCGCCGCGAGACGTGCCGACCTGCGTGATTGTCACGGAACCGCGATCAGCGTTCTGCTCCGTCACCCGTGATCAGGCCTTTCCGCGGGTGAGCCGGGCGAGGTTCCTGGTCGCGTCCTGGTCGCCGAGCGCAGCGGCCTTGCGATACCACTCCTGCGCCCCAGCGGGGTCCTTGCGGCCCTCGGACAGCACACCCAGATTGTTCATCGCCCGGGTGTCGCCGTGCTCAGCGGCCGTCCGCATCGACGTCTCCGCCGCCGCGTAGTCGCCGCGTTCCGCCTGCGAGATGCCCAGGTCGAAGGCCGCACCGGGATCGCCCGCCTCGGCGGCCTTCTGGAACCAGTACTCGGCCTGCGTCGCCCGGCCGGCGGCCAGGTCCACCCGGGCCAGGCGGGTCATGGCCGGCACGTACCCGGCGCCCGCCGCCTTCCACAGCCAGTCGGTGGCCTTGCCGGTGTCACCTCGACGACCGGCCACCAGAGCGAGGTTGAACATCGCCGTCACATCGCCGGCCTCCGCCGCGCGGTCCAACCAGAGCGAGGCGGCGTCCAGGTCGCCTTCCTCGACCAGCAGATTCGCCAGGTTGGTGACCGCACCCTGCTGGCCGGCCTCGGCCGCCTGCTGCAGAAGACGCCGCGCCTCCACCCGGTCACCGTCACGCAGCGCGTCGTTGCCGAGGTTGAACGCGGCGTCCGCGTTCCCCGCCTCGGCGGCCCGGCGGTACCAGCTCTCCGACGCCTCGGCGTTTCCGGCCTCGGCCTCCAGCACACCCAGGTTGAACATGGCGCGGTTCTCGCCGTGCTGGGCCGCAGCGGAGAACCACTGCCGGGCCTCATCACGGTGGCCTGAGTCGGAGAGCAGCACGCCGGTGACGAACATCGCCTCCGCCGAGCCGGCCTCGGCGGCACGCCGCAGCAGGTCGTAGGCCTCAGCGTGCTCGCCCCGCTGCGCGTGCTCCAGGGCGAGGCCCACCATCGCCTGCTGGTCGTGCATCTCAGTCATCGAGAACCACTTCTGCTAGGTGCCTGAGGCCCGCGGCTGTACAGGTTTTCTTCCCTGCCGGTCGTGAGATCGATCGCGGTGATGCTCGAGATGTTCGGATTCTTCATGAGGGTCTCGAACTCGGTCTCCCAGACGGCGCCGGGACGAACCTGCTCACCGAGGATCACGTGCACCTCACCACTGACCCCGGCAGCGTAACGCTCGGAGATCCGGGTCCACGATTCGACGATCGCCGGATCGTCCTTGTCCCAGTCCGGCATCTGAAGCTTGCGCTCCTCGATGAGGCCCTCAAGGGTGGTCATGTCGCGATCCCGGGCCATCTGCATCGCCGTGTCCGGCCCGGCGTACTCGAAGGTGTCCGGGTCGGAGCCGGTCTGCGTCCGGCCCGACCAGAACACCGCCTCACCGGGATCGGTCGACACGTCACCGTGGATCGCGTCGTGCGCCAGCTCGGAATCGTCGATCTTGGGACGTCCGGTGGACGAGTCCGTCCCGCCGGTGCTCCCGCTCGGGGCCGGGGTGCCACCGATGTTCGGCCGGCCGCCGTTCGCACTGCCCTCGATGGTGTCCTGGCCCGCGGACACGTGCTCCGGCGCGGACACCGTGGTGCTGTACCGGGGCCGGGAGGTGCCGCCGCCGTTCTCGGTCTCCGGCGTTCCCCCGCCCGACGGGTGAGACGAACCGCCGGCGTGCGGGTGGGTCCTGGGTTTCGCCATCGTCCGCGGTTAACCGTTGAGCAGCTTCGTCAGGTTGGTCAGGCTGGTGATCAGAGCGCTGGTGTAGCTCAGGATCCGCCCGGCCCACTTGACGACCGCCGCGGCGATCTGCGCGGCGATCACCGGCAGGGTGACCACGAAGATCGCCTCCACCGCCCACACGATCACCCGGGCGACCAGGTCGGAGATCAGGTCTCGGACCAGGTCCCGGACGAACGACACCAGATTCCCGGCCGCCTCGGTGGCCGCCGACATCGCCGCGGAGGTGCCGGCCAGCCCGCTGATCGCATCCACGTTGTTGACCATCAACGCCTGATACGCGTCGGCGGCCTGTCCCTGCCAGCCGGGCACATCCGCGCCCAGTCGTGCTTGCAGGTCGTTCGCCATGCCCTGGAGTGCGGACGCCATGTTCATCCAGGTCGCCGCGTGCGAGGCGACCAGGTCCGGCATGCCGGTGAGTTCGTCGAGCATGTGGCGCAGCGGCTCGAAGTACTCCAGCGCCCAGCCGAGGCCGTTCGACAGCAAGGCGCTGAACGGGTCCATCACGCTCGCCGCGACGTCGATACCGAGCCCGGCCCCGGCCAGCACGCCGTCGATCCAGCTTCCGCCGCGGATCGAGTCGACCAGTCCCTGGAAACCGTCGGCCAGCGACGCCCCGGTCCACGCCTGCCGGGACGACTCGACGCCGGCGACCAGCGAGATGTCGGTCATCGCGGGCTCACCCGTCGAGCCGACCGTGGATCGAGATCATCGAGTCGTTGTTCTCGGACTCGGCCGCCTCGTAGCTGTCCGCAGTCTTGTGCAGCCCGTCGGCGACCAACGACAGGTTCTCCTCCACGAACGCGATCAATTCGTCCTGCCGGGTGTGCCGGCCCTCCAGAATCCCCGCGATCCACCCGCACAGCAGCCCGTAGGCGGCGCTGTCGCCGGCGATCTGCGCGCTGGCCCCCTTGACCGCGGCGAACCGGCCACGCAGCGCTTCGATGTTGGCCGCGTGGGCCCGGATCTGCTCGATCTCGACCGCTATCCCGTCAGCCACGACCGATCACCACCGGTGTGGCGACGTGCCGGGGTCGCCGACCGCCGGGTCGGGCGGGGTCAGCTGCTGCTCGACCCGATCGGCGATTTCCCGCGCTGCCACCGACTCGGTGCCGAGCGTGTCCGCGATGATCTCCTTCGACTTCTCAGCGAGCTGTCCCTTGGCCTCCCTGATCGTCGCCATGATCGTGCGGGCGACGACCTCGGGCGCGACCCGCTGGGTGCGCTCTCCCAGCGACAGGTCGACCAGGCTGCCGGAGGAGTCCACGGTGACCTCGACCATCCGGTTGGTGTCGGTGACCGTCACCCGCAGTTCCTGGAGACGATCGCTCATCGTCTGGGTGTCCACAGCCAGCCGATCGATGTTCCCCTTCCACGCCGCCAGATGCTCCCTGGCGCCGTCCGGGTCCAATATGCCGGGCCAGCCTGACATATCGACCCCCTGTGGATATCTCTGGGACAACGTTGCGGCGGAGCCTAACAGCGGCCCACACCGGGCGCCGCCCCCAGTCCGGCCACCCTCTACCGACCCCGCCGAACCGCCCGGTCAAGGCCGCGAGAATGCTGAGCTCCAGATCAGAACGCGCCTTCCGGCGGCAACAACGCAAACAGCCCCTTCTGTACGCCCGGAGCTGCCGAGACGCCCCCGGACTGGCCAGGCGTCAGTGATCCCGCCAGCCCCAATGCATGGTGAGGACGTCAACCACGCACCCATACGGCGCGCCATGGCGCTCAACTTCAGCGATCAAGCTTTCTTCCCGGTTGGACGTTCCTTGGGAGAGACCGCGGCGCCGAAGGCGGTAACAGCGTCGATCACCGCTTCGAAGCGCGGCGAATGGAACAGGTCGAAAGTGTGCTGGCCGTAGGGCAGTTCGAGGACGTGGACCGGGTTCGCGGAGGCCGCGCCCAGACGCTCGGCGAAACCCCGGGCGGTGTCGGCCGGGATCGCCAGGTCGTTGCCGCCGTGCACGATCAGAAACGGTGGCGCGTCCGGGCGCAGGTAGTCATCCGGAGAGGTCGGCACGTCCAGATCCTGGTCCAGCGCACCGAGATAGCCGCCCAGGCAGACGGCGGCGGTCACGCTGGTGTCGGCCTGCTCGAAGCCCGGCTGGAACCGCGGATCACCGGGGGTGAGCGCACACAGCGCGGTCAGGTGCGCGCCCGCCGAACTGCCGGCGACCACCACGGTGGCCGGGTCGCCGCCGTACTCCGGGCCGTGCTCGCGCGCCCAGGCGATCACCCGTTTGGCGTCGCTGAGATGGTCGTGGAACCCGAACTCCGGCTTGAGGCGGTAGTTCGCGCTGATGCACACCCAGCCGCGCGCGGCCAGTTGGTAGAGCAGTGGCAGGGACTGGCTGTCCTTATGACCGGTCGCGTAGTGGCCACCGTGGAAGTGGACGAGCATCGGCGCGCCGGCCGGACCGGACCGATGGCGATAGAGGTCGAGCTGCTGGCGGCGGCCGCCGGGTCCGTAGTCGAGGTTCCGGATGTGCTCGACGTCGCCGCGCCGGCGCAGGAACGGGGTCAGCATGATCCGCGCCCAGGGCCAGCGCCGGTCCGGGGCCGCCAGACCGGCCGCCCGCAGGAAGTCCCGGACGACCGGACGGGCCTGCAGGCCGCGAGCGAACATCACCGCGAGGCCGGCCAGGCAGAACACCGCCACCACGACCAGGACCCAGCCGGCCGGCGAGGTGACGTCCCCACCCACGACGGTCAGCACGGTGGTCAGCAACAGCAGGTAGAACGCCAGCTGGGGCAACTCGTTGAGGACCCGTCCCGCTCAGAGCTCGCGGCCCAGAAGACGACCGGCACCGCGTGTCCACATGCGGACGGCCGGCGCGGAGCGCGTTGAGCGCCGGTATCGCCGGGAGTCACGGCGGAACCTTCACGCCGTACCCCTTGGGGTGGAAGAAGCGAACCAGGCGGCGCACAGCGCGCAGAAGCCACAGGGGGTTTCCGGGGTCGCTACGCCCGGCCTCCGCGCCGACTTCGACCTCCTTCGGGAGCGAGACCGTCAGAACAAGGCGGAGCTTGCGCCCGGGGAGGAGCATGAGGTGTGCTGGTGATGACACGGCCGCGGGGCGGCGAGTGGATGCAGTGGCGGGTCGGCCGGCAGCGCCTCGCCTGGCGTCCGACCCGCCGGGCCGCCCTGCACGAGTACGACCCGTTCGGCATGCGCGAGAACGAGACCGTCGAGACGCTGTCCTGGATCGCCGCCCTGCTCGCCACGATCGTGGTGCTCCCCTGGCGAATCGTGACCAACCGCTGGCCGGTGGTCGCCTACGTGCTCGCCCCGCTCGACGTCGAGGGCCAGCGGCGGCGCACCGCTCCCCTGCCGCGTGCCGAAGCCAGAGCGTTGGTCCGCCAGTGGGCCGCCTACATCGAGCTGCACGGCGAGCCGCCACCCCTGCCTGACCGGCGGTGACGATCACCGGGCTCGGCGTCGGCATCGATGTCTCCGGCCGGCTGACCCGGTGCCAGCATGATCAACGGCGGCAGTTACGAGACGGTTCCGACGGCGGCTCCGGTGCCCCAAATTGACCTATGTGGAGTTGATATAGAGTCTGCCGAAGCATCCGGGCCGGGCGGTGGTCGGTCGACGGGGGAGGTGGCGCGGTGGGTGAACTGCGGCTGCTCGGACCGGTCGAGGTCCGCACACACGACGATTCCGTTCTCACGGGCGAACCCCGATGCCTGGCGGTGCTGGCGGCGCTGGCAGTCGACGCGGGGCGGGTGGTGCCGGTCGCGACCCTGATCGACCGGGTGTGGGGCGAAGACCCGCCGAGGCAGGCTGCGAAGACGCTCGGCACCTACATCACTCGGATCCGGCGCATGCTCGAACAGGCCTTCAGCGACCCGTCGGTGACGGTGGTCAACCATTCGGGTGGCTACCGGTTGACGACCAGAAGCGATCAGGTCGACCTGTTCCGCTTTCGTGACCTGGTCGTTCAGGCCAGGGCGCTGTCGTGCACCCCGCAGACTCGTGTTGCCTTACTGCGGCAGAGTGTGGTGCTGCACCGTGGCAACCCGTTGACCGGGGTGAACGGGGCGTGGGCGACGAGCACCCGCGAGCATCTGACCGGGGAACTGCTGACAGCCAGAGCGGAGTGGGCCGAGGCAGAAGTGGCCGTCGGCAACGCAACCGCGGTGCTGGCGCCGCTCACCACGCTGGTCGACACGAACCCCCTCGTGGAGTCGCTGGTCGTGGCATTGGTGCGAGCGCTGGTCGTCGCCGGCCGCCCGACAGAGGCACTGGAGAGGTGCCGGCTGCACCAACAACGGCTCGCCGACGGCTACGGCACCGATCCGAGCCCGCAACTGATGGCGCTCTACGAGACGGTCCTGCGCGGCGACCGGCAGCCGGTCGCGGCCGCACCGGCGACGCGGTACGAGGTGTCGGGTGCGTGGCCGGTGACCGAGCCGGAGCCTGCTGGCGCCGGTGCCGGCTCGCCCAGCAGCGGCGGATCGCGGTCCGTGATCCCGATGGCCGTCGGGTCCGTTCCCGGCAAGGGTCACCGTTGGGGCCGGCGCCGCGTCATGGTCACCGTCGCGTTGGGTACCGCGCTGGCCATCACGCTCGGCGCCGCCACCATGTTCCGGCCGTCGGATCGCACCGCCGACACTTCCGTCACCGCCGCTCCTTCCTTCACCGCCACAGAGAACTTCTCCGGTACGGCGTTGGCGCCGCAGCAGTGGGCCGCCAATCAGACGCAGCGGGAGAACGGTTCGTCCTGGTCGCCGGGCATGGTGCGCGTCAACGGTGGCGAATTGCAGATCAATGGCATGGGCCGGAACCCGAGCGGCAGGGGCAACGTCGCGGGCGCCGTCTGCTGGTGCCTGGAACGTGGAGTAGTGCGTACCTACGGCGTGTGGGAGATCCGGGCCAAGTTCGACGTCGGCCCCGGGTACGCCCCGGTCATGGGGTTGTATCCGGATGTCCCTGAGGAGACCGCGGGCTGGGGCTTCTTGACGCTGGCGCGCCTCGACGACGGCGAGCGAAGGGTCATGTACCCGGTGGTGCGCGGCGTCGGGGCCGGTCCCGTCGACGGCGCTGCGATGACCGGGGACTTCACCACCTGGAACACCTACTCGATCGAGTGGCGGGCTGATTTCGTCACCATCTCGCTGAATGGCCTGGTCATCCTCGACACCCGGACGTTTTCCGAGCCGGTGACCATTCCGACGGTTCCGATGTTCCTGTACGTGCAAATGGAACCGGGACCCGAGGGCGCCATCCCGGCCCCGAACCACCAGACGCCGAGCCAGGTGACAGCGCATGTGGACTGGGCCCGGTACGCGAGCTGACCGGCTGCGTAACGGCAGGGCGGCGGGTACCGGATCCGGTACCCGCCG
>NZ_BOMS01000010.1 GCF_016862315.1 Actinoplanes palleronii
GGATCCGGTACCCGCCGCCCTGCCGTTACCCCATGACGTCAGAAGCGACTACTTGGAGTATCGACCGAAGGTGAGGTCACCCTTTTTGGGGAAGATGATGGTGCCCTTGGTCGTCTTGACGTTGCATGGGGCGACAATCTTCGTCTTGGTGTACTTCACCCGGTAACCCTGGTTGCCCAGGACCGCGCGGTAGCCCTTCTTGGTGTTGTTCGTACTGGAGCGCGTGATGCCCACGCCGGATGTCCACGACCCGGAGACCGTGACGTCAATCTTGGTCTTGGCCTTGGTCAGCACGATGCCGACTTCGGCCTCGGCACCGACGGTCACATCGAATCCGAAGGTGTTCGACTTCTCCGTGGTGTAGGAGATCGAGTCACCCGGGGAGAGCCAGTCGCTCACCGGGTCGTTCTTGGCCGGGATGTGCTTGGACTTCCAGGTGATCTTGTACTTCGCCGGGTTGCGCGTCTCCGGGCAGGACATCGCACTGAAGTCAGGCTCTTCGGCGGGAACCTCGAACTCGAACTCGCCGTCTTCGGGGCCGACATCGTCGAGGTCAGCGCCCACGTCGGTCAGCGAGTTGATGATCGACTTGTACCGCGCAGCCGCGTCGGGGTTGGGCGTGGCCGGGTAGACGTTGCACTGGCAGTACGCCTGTGAGTCGTTGAAGATCGACACGAAGGCGATCGAGCCCGGCACAGCCGTGTTCTTGGCGGCCAGCCAGTCGTAGACGTACGTGAAGTACGCCGGGTTGTCGCCGCCCGAGTCACCTGAGCCGGTGTAGACGCTGAACTCGGCCAGGGCGAACGGCAGGCCCTTCGAGCGGGCGAAGTCGTACCAGTAGTTCCAGCCGTACTTCTTGGTGAAGTGCTCGTTGGCGTTGGCGTCCGTGTTGTAGGCCGGGTACCAGTCGTAGGCGTCGATGGCCACCACGTCCACCTTGCCCGCGACGAACAGGGTGGACGGGTCAGCGATCGTACCGTTGTTGCTCGTACCCTCGTTGGGGTTGAAAACGATCTTGAGCTGGGGTTCGGCCGCCTTGATCAGGGTGGCCGCACGCGAGAACTGGTTACGCCAGGTGGTCGCGTTGGTGGCGAGCGAGAAGCAGCAGTTCATCTCCCAGCCCAGCCGGACGTAGCCGTTGGGGTCGACCGCGGCGATCTCGTGGGCCAACGTGGTCCAGTCGGCGTCAGCGCCCGCGCTGGTGTCGTCGGTCCACAACGGCACGGACAGGATGTAGTCGTCACGGGTCGCGTCGAAGCTGCTCGGCACCGTGGACGCCCACCAGTTGTTGAGCATTTGCGGCCAGGTCTCGCGGCTGGCGAAGGCCACGATGTTGTCAACCGGGCGGCCCCGCCAGGCGGCGAACTCGGCGGCCTGGTCGGCGTCGTGCATGAAGAAACCCCCGTCGGACCAGGGCAGCCCCGAGGCGTGTGCGCTGGTCGGCGGCGCGGTCGTGGAACCGTTGACCTCGACGCGGTCGAGGGTGATCGACATGCCGCCGGCGGAGGCGGCGTTGTGACGATTGGTCATGGTCAGGACCAGCGTGTGGTTACCCGAGGCCAGCTCCGGCGACGTGTACACCGGGACCGTGGTCGCACTGGTGCCCGCCGCGTAATAGTCCACGTCGGTCGCGGCCGCGCCGTCGATCTTGGCGGTGGCGATGTAGGCGAACGGCTCCTTCATCCCGTACAACACAACCTGGGTACCGGTGAACGTCACGGTCGCGGTGGCGCCGACCGTCGACGTCCACTTGAAGTGGTTGTCCGCGGCGTT
>NZ_BOMS01000011.1 GCF_016862315.1 Actinoplanes palleronii
AAATGGTTGTCCGCGGCGTTGGCACAGTTGCCGGAACAGTCACTCCACCCGGCCGAGAACACCATGTGACTCGCGTCGGTGTCCTCGATCGTGGTCGTGTGGGTCGCGACGCCGGCCTCGGCGGGAGTTACCACAAGGGCACTGGCTGCCACCATCGCCAGCGCGATGAAGGGTGCCGCCCATTTACGTAGGTTCAAGCTGCTAGATCCTTTATTGACTCTGACTTCACAGGCTGCGAAAAGTCGATGTGGACAACGGCAACACGTAGGCCCGATCTACCGGTGTCTGGTATTTCGCACGTTCATCTGCCGGACCCGGCAACCGCTTTCAGCCGGGACTGTCCCCCCGTGGGGCAGTCCCGATGGGAAGCAGTTGCCGAAGCCGGGCACACCAGGACGGGCTTGCCGATGAGTGTCCGGACCGGAGCAGACGAAAGCCCTGTGGAATCACTGTGGCCGACCTCAGGGGCAGCTCAGACGTCCCACCTACACCGCCGCGACCGAGCGGATGACCCCCTCACTGGACGGATCGCCGGCATGATCCAGGCGATCAGTCGCGGGCAGCGGGCGCTTCTCGCTGCCGTCCGCACCGTGTTCACACGCGGACAGCAGGCGCGGACCGCGTTGAGCGCCGGTATCGCGGGGAGTCGCGGCGGAACCTTCACGCCGTACCCCTGGGGGTGGAAGAAGCGAACCAGGCGGCGCGTGGCGCACAGAAGCCACAGGGGGTTTCCGGGGGTCGCCTACTCGCCGTGGGGAGGAGGAAGAAAGGGGCTGCTCCCCCATTCGGGAGCTTCCCGCAGTCCAGGAAGCCGGTGGCGTCCTGGACTGCGGGATGGGCCGATCATCTCGATGGGCCGGCCACGTTCTGGCGGCCGGATCTAGCCGCAGTTGATGTTGATCAGGTCGACTCTGTTCTTGGCGGTGCCGAAGTCCGCCAAGGCCTCACCCCTCGCCAGGTCGACGTAGCCGATGTAGGCGTCGACGTCCCAGAGCTGCGACGACACGGTGTGGTTGTTGTGGGCGGAGTTGGCCCGGTTGCGCCAACCCCACGTCGCCAGGTCCTGCTGGCCGCAGTCCTGAAGCTTGCCGCGCGGATAGCCATAGTTGGTCAGGTCGTAGAAGCAGACCCAGTACTGCGGACAGTTCGGTGCGGCCAGCGCTGCCGCGCCGGTGGCGCCGACCTCAGGGGCGAAGTCGACGACGAACGCCCCGTTGCCGTAGGTGATCTGGGCCGGCCCGGTCACCTTTCCGGCCGGCGCGCGGTCGAGCTGGTCGCGCATCTGCTGCCGGACGGCGGCGTTGGGCGCCTTCGCCAGCGCCGCGTCCTGGCTCGGTGCGGCCTGGGCGGCCCCGCCGATCGGAACCGTCAGTCCGGCGAGGACCGCCACGGCGATCAGTGTCTTCCATGCACGTCGTCTCACTTGATACCCCCGTCGTTTCACCAAGTGCCGACCGCTCTCGGCCTGCTGTCGACCACCGTAAAAGTCCTGGTATTCACATCCCAGAGCCAATTCGGGGGCGTCTTGACGGTGCCAGTTAGGATCTACGGGCGTGAATGTAGCCGTCCGGCTGGACCGGGCCGCGGGGCTGCTGGCGGGCCAGATCTATCGGCAGTTGCGCGACGCCGTCCTGGACGGGCGACTGCGCCGCAACGAGGCATTGCCGTCCAGCCGGGAGTTGGCCGAGCAGCTGAAGGTCTCGCGCAACACCGTGACGGCTGCCTACGACCGGCTGGTCGCCGAGGGTTACCTGACCAGCCGGGCCGGTGCTGGGACCTTCGTCACCACACTGTCCCTGATGGAACCGGTCCTGTCTCAGCTGCCGTCCGGCCCGCTCACCCCCCGCGCGGCGCTGCAGTCGATGCCGGTGCCGCCCGATTTCGGGACGGCTCCGGAATTCGACTTCCGGGTCGGTGCGCCCGACGCGCGGCTGTTCCCGTACGCGGCCTGGCGCCGCCTTCTGGCCGACCAGTTCCGGCTGTCGGCGGTGGGCACCGGAATGCCCGTCGAGCCGGCCGGCCATTTCGGGCTCCGTACCGCCATTGCCCGGCACCTTCGGACGGCCCGGTTCATCGAGACGAATCCGCAGGATGTGCTGGTGACCTGCGGAGTGCAGCAAGCACTCGACCTGATCGGGCGGGTGCTGCTCGAACCCGGCGCCACGGCGGCGGTCGAGGAACCGGGCTACGCGCCGCCGAGGCTGGTGTGGGAGGCGCAGGGCGCCCGGGTGATCGGTGTACCGATCGACGAGCAGGGCCTGATCGTCGACGCGCTGCCCGCCGACGCACGGCTGGTCTACGTGACGCCGTCGCACCAGTACCCGACTGGTGTGGCCCTGTCGTTGCGGCGCCGTGTCGAGCTGCTCGCGTGGGCGCAACGGCACGACGCGGCGATCGTCGAGGACGACTATGACAGCGAGTTCCGCTACACCGAACAGCAGTTGGAGCCCTTGCGCAGCCTCGACCGCAGTGGCCGCGTCCTCTACGTGGGGTCGTTCTCGAAGGTACTGCTGCCCACGCTGCGGCTCGGCTTCCTGCTGCATCCGCCGTCGCTGCGGCATGCCCTGCACGCCGCCAAATTCCTCACCGACTGGCACACCGGCCTGCCGATTCAGGCCGCCATGGCGGATTTCGTGGAGCAGGGCGTCTTCGCCCAGCACCTACGGCGGGTCCGCCGCGTGTACCGGCAGCGCCACGAACGCATCGCGGCCGCGCTCGCCGGCCCGCTGTCGGCGCATTTCACGGCTGTGCCGTCCACGGCCGGCCTTCACCTGAGCGCGACGGTGCGGGAGGCCACCGTTGCCGACGCGCTCGTCCGGGCCCAGGCAGCCGGCATCGGGGTGGCGGGCTTTTCGGAAATCGCCACCGCGGCACCCGACTCGCCGGGCATCGTCTTCGGGTACGGCATGATCGACGCGCGCCGCATCGACGAGGGACTGGCCCGGCTTCATCAGTGTTTGGACGCCGCTTAGGACCAGTACCGTGTCCGGGCTCACCGGCTGGTCACTCCTGCCACGCATGTACCGGGTTCTGGCACGGCACAGGGTGTCGACCGCCGTCTTGACGTGCGCGAAGTCGAGCACGACCAGCGGCACGGATTGGTACTGTCCACGGTAGCCGCCCTGGTGCCCGGCGACACGGTCGTCCTGGTCGCCTCACACGCGCTCCGCCCGGTCCTCGCGGAGATCGGCGACCGCTTCGGCGCACAGATCGACGCCCGGTGGCTGCAGTCCGGGCCTGAGATGTGGCAGATCCGCCTGGAACGGGTTGCGGAGCCAGCCTGAACCTCGTTCGGCGAACCGAATCTCACCTGGTGCCGGGCTATCCGACCCACGCGACTGGGGACCAACGGCCCTGCTCCCGGGGCTTGAGAGCCTGAATCCTGACCGAGGCGTCATATCGGACGGCCTGAGTCGATGACATCGATACCAGCGACGCGAACGAGACGTGGAGACGACGATGAGTAGAGGACAACCCAGCGCTGGTACGCACGGCGCCGTACCAGCGACTGGGACGGGACGGCAGCGGGTGGTGACGCTCGTCCTGGCCGCCGTCGGGTTCGCGGTCAATTTCTGGGCCTGGGCGCTGCTGAGCCCGCTGGCACCCAGGTTCAAGGATGTTCTCCAACTCGGCGCGTTCCAGCAAGCTCTCTTGGTCGCGGTGCCGGTCGTCGTCGGTTCCGTGGGTCGGATCCCGGTCGGTGCGCTGACCGACCGGTTCGGCGGACGGGTCATGTTCCCGCTGGTCTCCTTGACCACCATCGTCCCGGTGCTCTATCTGGGCCTGTCCGGGCACTCGTCGTTCACCGGACTGCTGGTCGGCGGGTTCTTCCTCGGCATCGGCGGCACCGCGTTCGCCATCGGCGTACCGGTCGTCAACGCCTGGTTCCCGCCCCAGCGCAGGGGTCTGGCGATCGGGCTGTTCGGCGTCGGCATGGGCGGCACCGCGATCAGCGCGCTGACCACTGTCAAACTCGTCACCGCCCACGGCATCGCCACCCCGTTCATCGTCACCGCGATCGCCCTGGCCAGCTACGCCGCGCTGACGGCGCTGCTGTTACGTGACGCGCCCGGCCGAATCGTGCCGACCGAGGCGCTGGTGCAGCGGCTGGCGGACACCGCACGGCTGCGGATCACGTGGCAGGCGGCAGCTCTGTACGCGGTCCTGTTCGGCGGCTATGTCGCGTTCTCGGTCTACCTTCCGGCCTATCTGAAGGCCGCCTACGGGCTGGCCCCGGCCGACGCGGCCAACCGGATGGCCGGGTTCGTGCTGCTCGCCGTGGTGATGCGCCCGGTCGGCGGCTGGTTGTCCGACCGGCTCGGCCCCACCCGTGTCCTTGCCTCGGCGCTCGCCGTCGTGGTCGTCGGGGCGGCCACCGCGGCGTTCACCCCGAACCTCGCGCCGTTGGGCACGATCGCGTTCCTGGCCATGGCGGCGGCGCTCGGCACCGGTAGCGGCGCGACCTTCGCGCTGGTCGCCCTGCTGGCACCGCAGAACAAGGTCGGCTCGGTCACCGGCATCGTGGGCGCCGCAGGCGGCCTCGGCGGGTTCGTCCCACCGCTGATCATGGGTGCCCTGTACGAGCAGTACGACTCGTACGCCTTCGGCCTGGCCGCCCTCGCGTTCGTCGCCCTCGCCGCGCTGGCATTGACGGTGACCGCTGTCGCCAAAAGCGTCGGCCTATCGACCGACCGGGGCACCACGGTCAACGGGAGCACCGCCCATGTGTGAGTACTGCGGCTGCCAGGCCATAACCGCCATCGACGATCTGACCCGCGAACATGACCTGGTCGTCAACCTCATCGGCGAAATCCGCGGCGCCCATGCGGCGACCGACAATGCGCGCATGGCAGAACTGGCCTGCCGGATCACGGCCGTCCTCGAGCCGCACACGCAGGTCGAGGAGCACGGCCTGTTCCCGGCGCTGGCCGCTGATTTCCCTGATCACGTCACGGCCTTGCTGGCCGACCACCGGCACATCGAAGCGGTGCTCGGTGAAGCCGCGCACGGAACGCCCACCGACCCGGCCTGGGCCGGCCGGCTTATCGCCACCCTGGAACTGCTCCGCGAGCACATCCTCAAAGAGCAGGACGGCGTCTTCCCGGCCGCGCTCGCCAATCTGAACCCGGACGACTGGGACGCTATCGACACCATCCGCACGAGGGTCGGCACTCTGCTGCCCGCTCCCTGCCACTGACCCTGACCGTCGTACGCCGAACCGCGCATCGGCGCGACGAGGAGATGTCCAGCTCATGACGCCCAGCCAGAACGCCCGCGACAACACCGGCAGTTCGGGACACCCTGATCAGCCGGGTTTGGACGGTCCGCTGAGCGAGGCCCTGGTGCGTACCCGTCGCTACCTCACCAAGGGCACGGTCTCCGATGACCTCCGGACGCTGACGAAGCAGGGTGGCCGGCAGGCCGACGACTTCTATCGGGACCGGTGGAGTCACGACAAGGTGGTCCGCTCGACTCACGGGGTGAACTGCACCGGGTCCTGTTCGTGGAAGGTCTACGTCAAGGACGGCATCATCACCTGGGAGACCCAGCAGACCGATTACCCGTCGGTCGGTCCGGATTCCCCGGAGTACGAGCCCCGCGGCTGCCCCCGCGGTGCGGCGTTCTCCTGGTACACCTACTCGCCGACCCGGGTCCGCTATCCCTACGTGCGCGGCGTCCTTCTCCAGATGTTCCGCGAGGCCAAGAGCCAGCACGACGGTGATCCGGTACGCGCGTGGGAGCACATCGTGGAGAATCCGCGGCGGGCGAAGGCCTACAAGTCCGCCCGCGGCAAGGGTGGCCTCGTGCGCGCCACCTGGGAGGAGGCGTGCGAGATCATCGCCGCCGCGCACGTGCACACGATCAAGAAGTACGGCCCCGACCGGGTGGCCGGCTTCTCGCCCATTCCGGCGATGTCGATGGTCTCGCACGCGTCGGGGGCACGCTTCATCAACTTGGTCGGTGGCTCGATGCTGAGCTTCTACGACTGGTACGCCGACCTCCCGGTCGCCTCCCCGCAGGTCTTCGGCGACCAGACCGACGTTCCCGAGTCGGGTGACTGGTGGAACGCCGGCTACCTGATCATGTGGGGCTCCAACCTGCCGGTCACCCGCACCCCCGACGCGCACTGGATGACCGAGGCCCGCTACCGCGGCCAGAAGGTGATCGCGGTCGCTCCCGACTACGCCGACAACGTGAAGTTCGCCGACGAGTGGCTGCCCGCCAAGCCGGGCACCGACGGCGCGCTGGCCATGGCGATGGGCCACGTCGTACTCAAGGAATTCTTCGTCGACCGGCAGACGCCGTACTTCACCGAGTACGTGAAGACCTACACCGACCTGCCGTACCTGGTGCGGCTCGACGATGCCGGTGACGGTGCGTTCACCGCGGGCAAGTTCCTGACGGCCGCCGATCTGGCCTCCGCCGACGCGGCACAGGAGAACGCCGCCTTCAAGACCGTTCTCATCGACGCGCGCACCGGTGAGCCGGTCGTCCCGAACGGTTCGCTCGGTCACCGCTTCGGCGACGCCGGGATCGGCCGGTGGAACCTCGAACTCGGTGATGTCGATCCGCTGCTCTCGCTGCTCGACGGCGCCGAGCAGACCGTTCTGGTGCGGATGCCACGCTTCGACACCGCGGACGGAGCGGCCGCTGACCTGCCCCGCGGCGTCCCGGTCCGCCGTGTCGACGGGCACCTGGTCACGACGGTCTTCGACCTGCTGCTCGCCCAGTACGGCGTCGGCCGTGACGGCCTGCCGGGGCAATGGGCCCGCGGCTACGACGACGCGGACGCGCCGTACACCCCCGCGTGGCAGGAGGTGATCACCGGTGTCCCGGCCGCTACGGCTGCCCGGATCGGGCGGGAGTTCGCCGCGAACGCCGAGGAGTCACGGGGCCGTTCGATGATCGTCATGGGGGCCGGCACGAACCACTGGTTCCACTCGGACACGATCTACCGGGCGTTTCTGACCCTGACCAACCTGACCGGGTGCCAGGGCGTCAACGGCGGCGGGTGGGCGCACTACGTCGGGCAGGAGAAGGTCCGCCCGATCACGGGCTACACGCAGATCGCGAACGCCCTCGACTGGAACCGGCCGCCCCGCAACATGATCCAGACGGCTTTCTGGTACCTGCACACCAACCAGTTCCGGTACGACCAGTTCGGCGCCGACACCCTCTCCGCCACCACCGGCAAGGGGCAGCTGGCAGGCAAGTCCACGGCCGATGTGATCGCCCAGAGCGCGCGGATGGGCTGGATGCCGTCGTACCCCACGTTCGACCGCAACCCGCTCGACCTCGCCGATGATGCGGCCGCCGCCGGCAAACCGGTGGGCGCGTACGTCGTGGAGCAGCTCAAGTCCGGCGAGCTCGATTTCGCCGGCGAGGACCCGGACGCACCGCAGAACTACCCGCGCATCCTGTCGATCTGGCGGGCCAACCTGCTCGGCTCGTCCGGAAAAGGCAACGAGTACTTCCTCAAGCACCTGCTCGGCACCGACTCGTCGGTGCGGGCGACCGAGACGCCGGCGCACCAGCGCCCGGTCGACGTGACCTGGCGCGACGAGGCGCCCGAGGGCAAGCTCGACCTGCTCATGACGATCGACTTCCGGCAGACCAGCACCACGATCTTCTCCGACGTCGTTCTCCCAGCGGCGACCTGGTACGAGAAGCACGACCTCAACACCACCGACATGCATCCCTTCGTGCACTCCTTCAACCCGGCGATCGCACCGCCGTGGCAGACCCGGACCGACTGGGACGCCTGGCAGAGCATCGCGGCGAAGTTCAGCGAGCTCGCCGCCGTCCACCTCGGCGTACGCAAGGACGTCGTCGCGGTCCCCCTCACCCACGACACGGCGGACGCGATGGCCAACCCGCACGGCGTCGTGCGTGACTGGAAGAAGGGCGAGTGCGAGCCGATCCCCGGCGTCACCATGCCCAAACTCGTCGAGGTCGAACGCGACTACGGCGCGATCGCCGAGAAGATGAACGCGCTCGGCCCCCTGGTCGACACCCTCGGCGCCACCACCAAGGGCGTCACCTTCGAGCTGGGAGCGCAGGTCGACTACCTGCGGCGCAAGAACGGCGCCGTGCGTGGTGGCGTGGCCGACGGGCGACCGTCGCTGAAGAAGGACGTCAACGTCTGTGAGGCGATCCTGGCCATGTCCGGGACCACCAACGGGCAGCTGGCCACTCAGGGGTTCACAACGCTCGAGAAGCGCACCGGGGTCCGGCTGGCCGACCTCGCCGAGGAACACGAGGGCAAGCAGATCACCTTCGCCGACACCCAGGGCCCCCCGGTGCCGGTGATCACCTCACCGGAGTGGTCGGGCTCCGAGTCCGGCGGGCGACGCTACTCGCCGTTCACCATCAACGTGGAGCGCAAGAAGCCTTGGCACACCCTGACCGGCCGGATGCACTTCTACCTCGATCACGACTGGATGACCGAGCTCGGTGAGGGCCTGCCCGTCTACCGGCCACCGCTCAACATGGCGGCGCTGTTCTCGGAACCGTCGCTCGGCAACGTCTCCGACGGGGCGGGAGCCGGCGAGGTGGAGGGGCTCACGGTGCGGTACCTGACCCCGCACAACAAGTGGTCCATCCACTCGGAGTACCAGGACAACCTGTTCATGCTGTCGCTCTCACGCGGGGGCCAGAACATCTGGATGAGTGACCGGGACGCGGCCAAGGTCGGCATCAAGGACAACGACTGGATCGAAGCGGTCAACCGCAACGGGGTCGTGGTCGCCCGGGCCATCGTGTCGCACCGGATGCCCGAGGGCACGGTGTACATGTACCACGCACAGGACAGGTTGATCGACGTACCGATCGCCGAGACCTCCGGCAAACGAGGCGGCATCCACAACTCTCTGACCCGGATCCTGGTGAAGCCGTCACACATCATCGGCGGCTACGCCCAGCTCACGTTCGCGTTCAACTACCTGGGCCCGACCGGCAACCAGCGCGACGAGGTCACGGTCATCCGCAAGCGCTCACAGAACGTGGAGTACTGACATGCGCGTCATGGCCCAGATGGCGATGGTGATGAACCTCGACAAGTGCATCGGCTGCCACACCTGTTCGGTGACGTGCAAACAGGCGTGGACCAACCGCACCGGCACCGAATACATCTGGTTCAACAACGTGGAGACCCGCCCCGGCCTGGGCTACCCGCGGACGTACGAGGATCAGGAGAAGTGGAAGGGCGGCTGGGAGCTCAACAAACGCGGCCGGCTGGTGCTCAAGGGCGGCGGGCGGTTCAAGAAGCTCTTCACGATCTTCTCCAACCCCAAGCTCCCCTCAATCGGGGAGTACTACGAACCGTGGACCTACGACTACTCCACGCTCACCGACGCCCCGGCTCAGGAGCACACGCCGGTCGCCCGTCCCAAGTCGCTCATCTCGGGCAAGGACATGAAGATCGAGTGGTCGGCCAACTGGGACGACGACCTCGGCGGATCCACCGCGACCGCGCACCGCGACCCGATGCTGAAAAAGATCGCCGACAAGGTGAAGTTCGAGTTCGAGCAGACCTTCATGTTCTACCTGCCGCGAATCTGCGAACACTGTCTCAACCCGTCGTGCGCGGCGTCGTGCCCCAGCGGGGCGATCTACAAGCGGGTCGAGGACGGCATCGTCCTGGTCGACCAGGACAAGTGCCGGGGCTGGCGGATGTGCGTGTCCGGCTGCCCGTACAAAAAGATCTACTTCAACCACAAGACCGGCAAGGCCGAGAAGTGTACGTTCTGCTTCCCGCGCATCGAGGTCGGTCTGCCGACGGTCTGCTCCGAGACGTGCGTCGGCCGGCTGCGCTACATCGGCCTGATGCTCTACGACGCGGACAAGGTGCTGGCGGCGGCGGCGACCGAGGACGACCACGGTCTCTACGAGGCGCAACGTGAGGTCTTCCTGGACCCGTTCGACCCCGACGTGATGCGGGAGGCGGAGAAGGCCGGGATCGCCCGCGACTGGATCGAGGCCGCCCAGCGCTCCCCGATCTACGCCCTGATCAACACCTACAAGGTCGCACTGCCGCTGCACCCGGAATACCGCACGATGCCGATGGTCTGGTACATCCCACCGCTGTCCCCCGTGGTGGACGTCGTCCAGGAGACCGGCGAGGATGCCGAGGACAAGGGCAACCTGTTCGCGGCGATCGACGCCCTGCGCATCCCCATCGAATACCTCGCGGAACTCTTCACCGCGGGCGATGTCGGTCCGGTCGACGCCGTACTCAAAAAGCTGGCCGCCATGCGCTGCTACATGCGCGACATCAACATGGGCCGGGATCCGAACGGCGCCATCCCGGCCGCGGTCGGGATGAGCGAAGAAGAAATGTACGACATGTACCGGCTCCTCGCGATCGCCAAGTACGACGAGCGCTACGTCATCCCTGCCGCGCACGCCGAACAGGCGCACTCCCTGGAGGAACTGGCGACCGAGTGCTCGGTCTCCGCGTACGGCGGCGGGCAGCAGGACCTCTTCGGCGAGGGCTCCGGTGCACCGACGCCGATCGCCGTCGAGAACTTCCAGATGCTCCAGGAACGCCAGACAGCCGACACGCTCGCGTCGCCCGCCGACAAGGACAAGCGCGTCAACCTCCTGAACTGGGACGGCAAGGGCTCGCCCGCCGGACTGTTCCCGCCGAAGAAGACCGACTCGTGAGCCGTCGACCGAAAGCCGGCCTCGCGCCGCACGAGCTGACCATCGTCTGGCAGTCGGTGTCGCTGCTTCTCGACTATCCGAACCCCGCAACGCTGGCGCGTCTCGACCTGATCCGCGGCGCCGCCCGGAGCCTGCCGGCGACCATCGCCGACTCGATCCTCGGGTTCGCGGACCACCTGGAACAGACTCCGCTACCGCAGCTGCAGGCCGAGTACGTCGAGACGTTCGACAACCGTCGCCGGTGCAACCTGTTCCTGACCTACTTCGCCCACGGGGACACCCGCAAGCGAGGGCTTGCCCTGCTGCGGTTCAAGCAGACCTACCTCAGCGCCGGTTACGAGCTCGACGACGCGGAGCTACCCGATCACCTCTGCGTGGTGCTGGAGTTCGCGGCGACCGTGGACCAGGAGCGAGGTCGAGGCCTGATGCTCGATCACCGGGCCGGTCTCGAGCTGCTGCGCGCCTCGCTCACCGACCTGGGCTCCCCCTGGGCGGCCCTGATCGACGCAGTCACCGCGACCCTGCCGGCCCTGCGCGGCGATGAGCGCGACGCCGTACGCCGCCTCGCCGCCGAAGGCCCTCCGGAAGAGGAAGTGGGGCTGGCGCCGTTCGCCGCGCCGCAGTTCAGCGCGGGCGCCGCACCGAAACCGACCTTCTTGTCCATGCCCTCATTCCCAGGAGCACGCCGATGAACGAGTTCCTCTTCATCGTGGTTCCCTACGTCTGCCTGACGACCTTCGTCGTCGGGCATGTGTGGCGCTACCGCTATGACAAGTTCGGGTGGACCACCCGGTCGAGCCAGCTCTACGAGAGCAGGCTGTTGCGCATCGGGAGCCCACTGTTCCACTTCGGAATGCTCGGCGTCGTCGGTGGCCACGTCATCGGTCTGCTCGTGCCCCAGTCCTGGACGAACGCGGTCGGGATCAGCGAACACACCTATCACGTGGTGGCCGTCGCGGGCGGTCTGCTCGCCGGCGTCGCCGCGCTGGTCGGGATGGTGATCCTGATCTACCGCCGCCGCACGGTCGGTCCCGTGTTCTCCGCGACCACTCGCATGGACAAGGTCATGTACGCGTTCCTCGCGATCGTGATCACGCTCGGCATGTGGAACACCATCGCGGGCTCGATCATGACCATCGGGGGCGAGTACAACTACCGCGAGGGCGTCTCGGTCTGGTACCGCTCGTTCCTGGCCTTCCAACCTGACGCCAGTTTGATGGCGCAGGCGCCACTGGGCTTCCAGCTGCACGCACTGTTCGCCTTCGGCCTCTTCGCGCTGTGGCCGTTCACCCGGCTCGTCCACGTGTTCAGCGCACCCGTCGGCTACCTGACCCGCCCCTACATCGTCTACCGCACCCGTGACGAACAGCTGGGCAGCCACCGGCCGCGGCGCGGCTGGGACCGCATCTCCCCATGAATCCCCAGACGCGCCTGCCTGATGCCGACGAGCACGGCTTTGACCTTCACGAGAGCACCTTTGACCTTCACGGGAGCACCACCGAGACCGAGACGACGGTCCGTGAGGTCATGCTTCGGCGTCCGAAGACACTTCCTGCCGATGCCTCGATCATGCAAGCGCGGGCGGCCTTGAACAACGACCATGTGCACCTGGTGCTGTTGACCGAGGGCAGGAGGCTAGCCGGGACCTTGACGCGGACCGACCTCCCGCCACCGGGAACCCTCGGTCCGGCCCTGGCCTGGTCGACGCTCGTGGACCGTACGGTGTCACCGGACACTCCGACTGCTGTGGTGCGCGGCCTGATGATCAGCCGGAGAATCCGACGCGTGGCCGTGGTCACCGCAGACGGATCGCTGGTCGGCCTGATGTGCCTCAAACAACGAAGAACAGGATTCTGCTCCGACGCCGACGTCGCAGCCCGCTCACGAGACCTTCCATATTTTTGCCACCGTCAGTAGCACGGCGGCGTCCTCGAGAGCTTCCAGAGCGTGCCGGGCGTCCGGGATCGTGAGCAGGTCGCCGGCGACGCCGTCGGACGACGCGGTGTCGGCCGTGAGCCGGATCCGGCCGTGGAGGACCTGCAGCGTCGCCTCGCCAGGATTTTCGTGCTCGTCGAGGCGCTGGCCCGCGGCGAGAGCTATGAGCGTCTGGCGCAGGGTGCGGGCATGGCCGCCGTACACGGTGTGGGCGCTGCGACCGCTGGAGGCCTGGCGGGCCAGCGCGAGATGTTCGTCCACCAGGGTGATCAATGAGGTGGGGTTCATGTCGCTTCCTGTCCTTTGGTGAACGGATGGTTCAGGTTGCCGGCTCCGCACCCGCTGATCTGGTGCAGGGCCGCGCCCGCCGTCGGACACCTCCGCGCGCCGCGGCAAACCCCCGACGGACAGCAGCGCCCGTCCCGCCTGTTCGGCCGTCCGCGACATAACGCTCATTCCCGAGCCGGAACCCCTTTGTCCACACGATCGTCGCGGGGACGCGGTTACCGCACTCGAATGCGAAACCCGGCAAGCGAAATCCTCAACCAGTGGACCCGCCGCGACCCGGGCCGAAGGTCCCGACTTCGACGTTCGGTATCTCCTCGTAGATGGCATTGTCGGGGAGTTCGACCTGAGCGAGGCTCATCGTGCCGGCGAACACGCCCGTGATCGGAGACGCCCGCTCCATCTCGCAGGCATGGTGCCCGACCAGCTACTTTCCGAGTAGCAGGCCAACCGCCACGCGGTTGGACATCGGCGCAGCGGGTGACGGCGGCCGGTCATGATCAGACCGCAGGTCCCTAGCTTGAAGCTGGCTATGGGTGGCCTCGGCCTACACCGGGGCACCGGGGTCCACGTGGGCGTCGTCGTCGCCCCCGCGGCGGCGACCCACTCCGCCCTCAAGGAAACGGATTTTTCTCCATGCGTGCCACCTTCATGTACGTGCCGGCGATGTGCGCGTGATCGACGTGCCGGACCCGGCGCTGCAGGAACCGACCGACGCGATCGTGTAGGCCTGCATCTGCGGTAGTGACCTGCACCCGGTTCCGTCCTTCTCTGCCGCCCGGCGCAACTCGCGGGATCGCAGCACGTCCACGGCCGCGGGCTCGGCGTCCAGGCGGTAGCCCCCCCGGAACCTCGGATCAGCACCGACGAGGCGCCCCGGCCGGTCAGCCCGGGCTCGAACAGCCGGCGCAGCGCACCCACGTAGCGGTGCACCGGCTTGTCCGCGGTGTCCGGCGGAACGTCGCCCCACAACATCGCCACGATTCCACACAGTTACAGAGGGTGACCGGCACTGATCAGCAGGACGGCGAGGGGCGCCCACTGCTTGGGCGGCTCCGGATCCACCCGGCCGTCGCCGACCGGCCATCCAGTGATACTCGCCGATTAATGCGCCACGCCGCGCCTGAAAACCATTTCGTCCATTGTAGAATTGAGGCCCGGCGTGCCGGTGGCTCGGATATTCAGGGAAGTAACTGAAACCGGTGATCATCACACGTCCGGCGTTCCGGCGGAAGTGTCATCCGTATCGTTAATGGTTGCGAATCGAGCGCGAAACATTTGGTCACCCGAGAGTATCGGGGTCATATCGAATGTCATTGCGGCAACGACTTCTGTAGCGATCTTGGCGGCCATTAATCGCTCTGCTAACGTCCCGCCCAGATATCGGCGCCCCGGCTCGGAGGCAACAGCGTAATGGGCAAGTTCCTCCTGCACAGGGTGGGTTACCTCGTGCTACTGGCGATGGTCGCGACGGTGGTCGCGTACCTTCTCGCCGCCACGCAACTACATCCGCGGAGCAGGTATGAAGGGCGAAACCCGGCCCCCGCGGAGGCGGTCGTCGATCAGCGGCTCACCGAGCTCAACATGAACGACAAAACACCGCTCGTCGAGCGATTCGGCACCTGGGCGAAGGGCGTCGCGCACGGCGATCTCGGTAAGACCGTCGACGGTGAGTCGGTGAACACGGAAATGAGCCGGCGGATGTGGGTCAGTCTGCGGCTCATGCTGATCGGTTCGATCCTCGGCACTCTTCTCGGCGTGGTGGCCGGTGCGTACGGGGCGATCAAACAGCGGAAATGGTCGGACCAGACGTTGACCGTCATCTCGTTCGTCCTGCTGTCGGTCCCCACGGTGGTGCTCGCCGTCCTGGTGAAGAACGCCGGCATCTGGTTCAACCAGGTGTCGGGCAACGAGTCGACACCCCTGCTGTTCACCACCGGTGAAATCACTCCCGGGATGGACACCTGGTCCTGGGCGGGTATCGGCGACCGCGTCGGGCACCTCGTCCTGCCGACCATCGTGCTCGCGATCGGGGTCAACGGGTTCGCGTTCTACAGCCGGTACCAGCGCAACTCGATGCTCGACGTGCTGGGCAGCGACTTCCTGCGCACCGCTCAGGCCAAGGGACTGCGGCGCTGGTCCGCGCTGACCCGGCACGGGCTGCGCACCGCGCTCATCCCGATGGCGACGTTCTTCTCGTACCAGTTCGCGCTGCTCTTCGTCGGGGCGACCTTCACCGAGAAGATCTTCGGCTGGCACGGGATGGGCGAGTACTTCGTCGACTCCATCACCAAGAACGACACCAACTCGACGGCCGGGGTGACGCTCTTCGTCGCCGTGCTGGTCCTGATCGCCGGCCTGCTCTCCGACGTGGTCTACGCCGCGCTGGACCCGCGGGTCCGGGCGAGTTGAGGGGGCCGAGATGACTGTCGTCACCGATACCGTCACCGACACCGACGTCGTGAGCCGTTCGGTCTCGCGCAACCGCCTGGTCCTCCGGCGCTTCCTGAGCCAGCGGCTGGCCGTGGCCGGCGTCGTGGTGGTCCTGCTGCTGATCGCCCTCGCGTACCTCGGACCGATCTTCTACCCGTGGAAGTACGACCAGCTGGACTTCCAGGCGTTCCAGTCGCCGCCGAGTCCCGCGCACTGGTTCGGTACGTACCAGACCGGCGGGGACGTCTTCGCCCGTACGCTGCGGGGTTTGCAGAAATCGCTGGTCATCGGCCTGCTCGGGGCGCTGTTCTCGACCGCCCTGGCCGCCGCGGCCGGCGCCTTCGCCGGGTACTTCCGCGGCGCCACCGACACGGTGGTCCGGGTGGTCACCGACCTGATGCTGGTTCTGCCCGGCTTCCTGATCATCGCGATCTTCTCGTCAGCGCTGCGGGACGGCAGCTGGCTGCTGTTCATCGTGCTGCTGGCCGGCTTCCAGTGGATGATCACCGCCCGGGTGGTCCGCGGGTTGACGCAGTCGCTGCGGGAGCGCGAGTTCGTCCAGGCGGCCCGGTTCATGGGCGTGCCCGGCTGGAAGATCATCCTCCGGCACATCCTGCCGAACATGGCATCACTGCTGATCATCGACGCGACCGTCGGCGTCAGCAGCATCATCCTGGCCGAGGTCGGGCTCTCCTTCTTCGGCTTCGGCGTGCAGCCGCCGGACGTCTCGCTCGGCACCCTGATCGCCGACGGTGCCGGCGCGGCGCTCACCAACTGGTGGCAGTTCGACTTCGTCGCGGGCGTCCTCGTACTGCTCGTCCTCGCCGTGAACCTGGTCGGCGACGGCCTGCGGGACGCGCTGGACCCGAACTCCGAGATCGAAGGTGCGAAGTGACCGACGCGATGGTGGCCCCGGTGCCCGCGCCCGGCCCGGCCGGGAGCCGCGAGTCCGACGGCGTCGAGCCGCTGCTGCGGGTCGAGGACCTGTCGGTGACGTTCCGCAGCGGCGCCGGCCCGGTGACCGCGGTCCGCGGGATCAGCTACGACGTACGCCCCGGCGAGGTGCTCGGTATCGTCGGCGAGTCCGGATCGGGCAAGTCGGTCTCGTCGCTGGCCGTCATGGGCCTGCTGCCGGGCACCGCCACGATCACCGGCTCCGCGACGTTCCAGGGCCGGCAGCTGCTCGGCCTCGGCGACAAGCAGATCTCCCGGATCCGCGGCAGCCGGCTCGCCATGGTGTTCCAGGACCCGCTCTCCGCGCTGACCCCGGTCTACACGGTCGGTGACCAGATCGCCGAGACGATCCGGGTCCACCAGGGGCTCCGCCGGGACGCGGCCCGCGAACGGGCGATCGAGCTGCTCGACCTCGTCGGCATCCCGAACCCCCGGCAGCGCTCGAAGAGCTTCCCGCACGAGTTCTCCGGCGGCATGCGCCAGCGCGTCATGATCGCGATGGCGATCGCGAACGACCCGGCGCTGATCATCGCGGACGAGCCGACCACAGCGCTCGACGTCACCATCCAAGCGCAGATCCTGGAGGTGCTGCAGACCGCCCGGGAGGTGACCGGCGCGGCCATCATCATGATCACCCATGACCTCGGGGTGATCGCCGGGTTCGCCGACCGGATGATGGTCATGTACGCGGGCCGGGTGGTCGAGTCCGGCGTGGTCGAGACCGTCTACCAGCAACCCCGCATGCCGTACACGATGGGTCTGCTCGGCTCGATCCCGCGGCTCGACGCGGGCGAGCGGCAGGCGCTGACGCCGATCGAAGGTGTCCCGCCGTCCATGGTGAGCCTGCCGGTCGGCTGCCCGTTCGCGCCGCGCTGCCCGATGCGGATCGACAGCTGCGAGCAGACCGAGCCCGCGCTGCTCGGTGTGGTCTCCGACGACGCCGGGCACCTGGCCGCCTGTCACCGCAGCGAGGAGATCGCCCGGGACGGACTGACCAACACCGACGTCTTCGTCGCCACCACGGTGCCGGAGGCGCCTCCGGCGGCGCGGCTGCCCCGGGAACAGCGTCCGGTGGTTCTCGAGGTCCGTGACCTGGTCAAGGAGTACCCGCTGACCACGGGCGGCCTGCTGCGGCGCAAGGCCGGCAGCCTGCAGGCCGTCGCCGGGGTCAGCTTCGACATCCGCGAGGGCGAGACGCTCGGCCTGGTCGGCGAGTCGGGCTGCGGCAAGACCACCACCATCATGGAGATCCTCGAGCTGGCCAAGCCCACGTCGGGCACCATCGCGGTGCTCGGCAAGGACACCGCCGCGATGAGTGGCAAGGAACGCTTCGCGATCCGGCGCGACCTGCAGGTGGTGTTCCAGGACCCGATGGCCTCGCTGGACCCCCGGCTGCCGGTCAGTGACATCCTCGCCGAGCCGATGATCACCCACGGCGTGCCCGCCGCGGAGCGCGACCGGCGGATCCGGGACCTGCTGCGCCTGGTGGGGCTGCGTCCCGAGCACGCCGACCGGTACCCCGCCAAGTTCTCCGGCGGGCAGCGGCAGCGGATCGGCATCGCCCGGGCGCTGGCCCTGGAACCGAAGGTGCTGGTGCTCGACGAGCCGGTCTCGGCGCTGGACGTCTCGATCCAGGCCGGCGTGATCAACTTGCTCGACCGGCTGAAGGCCGAGCTGGGGCTCTCCTACCTGTTCGTGGCGCACGACCTGTCCGTGGTCCGGCACATCGCCGACCGGGTGGCGGTGATGTACCTCGGGCGCATCGTCGAGATCGGCACGGCCGACCAGGTCTTCGAGAATCCGACGCATCCCTACACCCAGGCGCTGCTCTCCGCGATCCCGTTGCCGGACCCGGTCAAGGAGCGCAGCCGCCGGCGGATCCTGCTGACCGGCGACCTGCCGAGCGCGGCGAATCCGCCCTCCGGGTGCCGGTTCCGGACCCGGTGCTCCACGTTCGCCCACCAGCTCGACGACGACCGGCGACGGCGCTGCCTCGACGAGTCCCCGGAGCTGACCGGCGCGGAGACCACGGGCGAGGACCACGAGGTGGCGTGTCACTACCCGGCACCCGCCGCGGTGATCTGACGGTCACGCGGCTGTCCGTGCGTACCGATGGAAATGAATTTATCGCGTCGACTTCCGACGCTAATGTGTGGAGGAACTGGTGAGGACACTCCGGAGTGCTAAGGCACTCCTTGCGCCGATCGTCGTCGCGACCCTGCTCGGGTCCGCCGCCTGCAGTGGGGCGAGCAGCACCAGCACCGATCAGGGAGCGCCGCCGCCGAAGGCGAGCGAGAATCAGATCAACCCGAAGTCGCGCGACCTGCTCAAGGACGGCGGCACGTTCACCTGGGCGACGAGTGGCTTCCCGGCGAACTTCAACTACTACGAGCTCGACGGCACCGACGTCGACGCCAGCAACGTCATGCTGAGCATGCTGCCGCAGCTGTACACCTACGAGGCCGACGCCTCCCCGGTGTGGAACAAGAACTACCTCGCCTCCGAGCCGGTGCTCACGACCGACCCGAAGCAGGTCGTCACGTTCGAGCTCAACCCGAAGGCGGCCTGGGACGACGGCACTCCGATCACCTGGGAGGACCTCTACTGGCAGTGGAAGTCGACCAGCGGCACGGACAAGGCCTACAACATCTCGGCGTCCAACGGCTACGAGAACATCGAGAGCATCGTGAAGGGCAAGGACGACCGCGAGGCGATCGTCACCTTCAAGACGAAGTTCGCCGACTGGAAGTCGCTGTTCGTCCCGTTCTACCCGGCGTCGACGAACAAGGACGCGAAGGTCTTCAACGAGGGCTGGGCGAAGCAGCCGCTCACGACGACGGCCGGCCCGTTCAAGTTCGCCTCGGTGGACGCGACGGCGAAGACCATCACGGTCGTCCGTAACGACAAGTGGTGGGGCGACCCGGCCAAGCTCGACAAGATCGTCTACCGGGCGATCGAACCCGACGCGCAGGTCGACGCGCTGGCCAACGGCGAGATCGACTTCGTCGACATCGGCTCGAACGTGGACTCCTACCAGCGGGCGCTGAAGATCTCCACCGCCGAGATCCGCCAGGCCGCCGGCCCGAACTTCCGGCACCTGACCATCAACGGCACCAGCGCCACCCTCTCGGACGTCAAGGTGCGCCAGGCGATCGCCGAGGCCATCGACCGCACCGCCATCGCCAAGGCGCTGCTCGGCCCGCTCGGCATCACGCCGACCGCGCTGAACAACCACATCTTCATGTCCAACCAGGCGGGCTACCAGGACAACACCGGCGACGTCGGCAAGTACGACCTGGAGAAGGCGAAGGCGGGTCTCGACGCCGCGGGCTGGAAGCTCAACGGCGACGTCCGGCAGAAGGACGGCAAGAACCTCGAGATCAACTTTGTCATCCCGACCGGTGCCAAGGCCTCTCAGCAGGAGTCCCAGCTCGTCCAGAACATGCTGGCCCTGGCCGGCGTCAAGGTGAAAATCAACTCGGTGCCGATCGACGACTTCTTCGACAAGTACGTCACCCCCGGCAACTTCGACATGACGGTCTTCGCCTGGATCGGGACCCAGTTCCCGGTCAGCTCCTCCAAGTCGATCTACGCCAACCCGGTCAAGAACGCCAAGGGTGAGCTGGACATCCAGCAGAACTACGCCCGGGTCGGCTCGGCCGAGCTGGACAAGTCGTTCGACGACGCGACCGCCGAGCTGGACCCGGCCAAGGCGGCCACGCTGGCCAACCAGGCCGACGCCCAGATCTGGCAGGAGGTCCACTCGCTGGCCCTCTACCAGCGCCCGGAGCTGATCGCGACGAAAAAGGACCTGGCCAACTTCGGCGCCAAGGGCTTCGCCAGCGTCGCCTACGAGAACATCGGTTTCCTCAAGTAGTCCTGACCCGCGCCGCGCGGAGTTCTTTCTCCGCGCGGCGCGGGTCGTGCGTCGTTGCGCTTCAGATGCTTTCTTCCGGGCCAGCCACACTGTTGCGCTTCAGCTGCTTTCTTTCGGGCCGGCCACGCCGTTGCGCTCCAGCCACGCCACCACGTGGGTCACGTAGCTGTCGACGTTCGCCAGCGGCCGGCCGCTGAGCGCCGCCACGAGGTGCTCCACGCCGAACAGCGCGTCCCAGACCCGGGCCCGCCGGTAGGTGGCGTCGTCGACCGCTCCGCGGACGTTCTCCCAGCCGTGCCAGGCCATGCAGGCCGCGTCGATCGCCGGGTCGAACACCAGGGCGAGATCCCAGTCCAGGACCCCGACCAGCCGGCCGGCCTCATCCCAGTGCACGTTCTCGGCGCCCAAGTCGGCGTGCACGAGCGCCCCGGCGACCGGTTCGAGCGCCCGGGCCCGATCGAGGCGGTCGCGGCCTTCGGTACGCCACTTCCCGGGCAGGCGAGGGAGGACGTCGCGTTCCAGCAGATCCGCCCAGCCGGCCGTTCCCTCACTCCCGTCCAGCTCGGTCCTCAGCTCCGGGGTGACAGGCACCTCCCGCAGCGCACGCAGCAGCTCGCCGATCCGCTCCGGATTCCCCTTCCCCTCGGGCAGCCCGGCCCCGCCGACCCAGGAGACCGCGACGGCGGCCCGCTCGCCGAACGTCATCACCGGGGTCAGGGGCTCAGGGACGGCGAACGGCAGCCCGGCGCCGGCGACCGCTTGGAGCAGCCGCATCCGGCGCGGCATGGCCTCGACGGCTGATTGCCGGCGGCTGATCCGGACCGCGGCGGTTCCGGGGAGCAGGACGACGTCATGGATGTTGCCATGGGCGGCGAGGCGCGCCGAGCGGAGCGGGGTGCCGGGCAGGACCGCCTCAACGATCTCCAACAGGTCGGCGGGTATGTCGCGGGTCATGTCCCGGATGCTTCCATGGGTAAGTGGGCGACTCCCCCGTCGGCCGGATGCCCGCCAGCAGCTCTCGTCGGGCCGGCGACACGCCCTACGGGCTGGAAGTGACGGACCGCCGCCCTCACAGAGTCGATGACGGTCGTACCCGGATAGAACTTCCTATCAGTCCAGACATTGCGGTAATAGCAGTGCCAGTAGCTCGCGACTCGCTGACGGGTACGTGCAATAAACTCTGGATTGGCGGCGCCGAATCGCCCATACGCGGCGTGCATCTGCGTTCCAGGAGTGTCGACCTCTACAAGACCACTTCGGATGTCCATCAAGATGTTCAAGACGTACTCGCCGACCAGCTGAACGACGAACGGCGCCACCCACGGACTGACTTCGCCGACTATTGATCTCACGTGGCGCTGGCGGACCCGACCGTCATGGTGACGCGTGTAGAGGCAGTGCATGAGGGTCCGCTGGTTCTCCGACAGCACTGCCAGGTCACCGGCGCCAAGCTCGGGACCGTAGATGGGTAAGGGATCATCAGGATCTCACCCTCGACGCTGACCAAGAACGACCCCGCCGGTTTCAACGGAGAAGACGGCATGAGCGCGCCAACAAAACCCCATCGTCTCGCTGCGCGCAGGGCACGGCATCAATTACCCAGGAACCCTCCGCAGGCGCCGTCTTGTCGATCATCCCGCGAGGCTACGACACCCGCCATGTCGCGCTGGCTCGCGTCAAGGCGCACCACGGCCAGCGCACTTGACCGCCGTGGTCCCCAGAATGCACAGAGAGCCGGTCCGATGAAACGGACCAGCTCTCTGACCTGCAAATTTACTCTGTCGGGCTGACAGGATTTGAACCTGCGACCCCTTGTTACCAACCGCAACCATACCGAGGTTGTCATCGGTTGTCGCGCACTGGCAATGAGCTGCACATACGACGCACAGCGGTGATCATCGCTTGTCACTGATTGTGAACCACAAGCCGGGTTTTTCGGGGGGTAAATGGGGGGCCGCCGCCACCCCAGGCGCCCCGCATCGCTATCGATCAGGCATCACACGACCGGTCCGGATAACGCGGCTTGCGTCGCCTGCCTACTGCGCTGGCCTCGCGCCGCCCAGGTCGGCGTACCACCCTGCAACAGTCCGCCCTGCCGAATGCTCGCCCAGGAACACTCCTGTGTGAACGTAGCCCGATCAAGCCACTGAACAGCGACAATACGGATCTGGCCTGCTCAGCTGCCGTCGCCCGACGCTGCTGAACGCCATGCGGCGCTGTTCGACGCTGCTGATTTCAACTCCGTTTGCTCCCCGCCCGATCACCGGTTTTGGGAGCAGCGCTGTACCGCACATCCCGAACAGCCCGATTTCATCGTGGTGGTGCTCCCCACCATCACTGAGGACAGCCTTGAACAGGGCAAGCATCATGACCGGCGAGGAGCAGTTGCTCTCCCACCGCTGGTACCTCAGCCGAGTTCAGCGACGTGGTCTGGTCAGCGTCGTGCTCCCAACACGCTCCCCATGAGCCAGGACTCCGAGGCCATCGAAGCGGACAACTCGATCACACCGAAACGTGAGCAGGTACCCACGACAGGGCAGGATGTAGGAGCGACCGTCCCTCCCGCGCTGGAGTCCCGCTTGACCAGAGAAGAACTGACCGCCTTGTTCAACGGCGACGAGAGTGTCCCCCCGCCCTGGGCCACCGACTGCGCCGTCAAGTTCGACGTGTGGCTGGAATTCTCGAAACCGTCGGAATGGGGACTCAACCGACGCATCGACCTCATCCTCAGCATCCACGAGGACCACGGCACCGGGGACGTCGTCGAGCGGCTGCAGAACCTCGACAGGGCCCGGCCGATCGCCACCGGCGGCTTCGTCGTCGCGTCTCTCAGCCTGCCCGATCTGGTGCGTCGCATCCTGCCGGTGACGAACCTCGCAGACCTGCTCCGGCTGGCACAGGACTATGGGATGGAACCCATCATGCTGGCTGTGTTGAACGGATGGCACCCGTCCGATTTCGCCTGGGAACCCGACGAACCGGAGCGTCGCCGGGAGCACAATGCGCGCCTCGGATGGTTCCTGAACCTGCTGTCCGGGGTGGTGCGGTCCGCATCCGAACCGGTCGGCGCCAGCCCGGACGAGGTCTTCGAGGGGCCCGCACGCGAGGCGTGGGTGGCGGCGTCGGTGGCCGAGATGGTGGAGACGGCCATCGTCGACCGGCAGAGACCACGGCGGGACGCGGCCAGCCGGGCAGACGCCGTGGTCGACCGGCGCCGGCGTTATCCGGTCGCGGCCGTAACGACGAATCGTCCCGCCTTCGGCGAGGCCACCCGGTCACGGGCCACGGTCAAAGCCGACGCGGCGGAACAGCTCTTCTCCGTGGACACCACGGCGATCGGCTGGGCGGTCGTCGACAGTGGTATCGACGCTACCCATCCCGCCTTCGCCGGCCCTCAGGACGAGCCATTCTCGCTGGCACACCGAGTTTTGCGGGCCTTCGACTTTGTCGACGCGCGCCGAGTGCTCGCCGACAGGGCCATGCGGTGGGGCCTGATCGACTGGCGAACGGCACTGCCCTTCGTGGAGATCAATATGCGTAACGACGCCGACCGCAGAACGACCTCGTCGATGTCACCGCAGGTGCCCTTCCGAGTGCCGGGCAATCCTCACGGCACCCATGTGGCCGGCATCCTGGGTGGCTCGTGGTCCGAACGGAACTTCCGGGGACTGTGTCCCACGATCAAGCTTTACGACTTCCGCGTACTGAACGACGACGGCATCGGCGCCGAATTCTCGATCGTCGCGGCTCTGCAGGCGATCAGATACCTGAACGATCAGGCTGGCCGGCTCGTGATCGCCGGGGTGAATCTGAGCCTGTCGGTACCGCACGACGTGGCGACGCACTCGTGCGGCTGGACCCCGGTGTGCCAGGAGGCCGAACGTCTAGTCCGTTCCGGCGTCGTGGTGGTCGCCTCGGCAGGCAACGCCGGTTACGCCGGACACGATCGTACGACCGGCACCGGCTACCGCTCGACCAGCATCTCCGACCCCGGCAACGCTGATGCCGTCATCACCGTCGGGTCGACCCACCGCAGCGATCCGCACCGCCACGGGGTCAGCTACTTCTCCGGCCGGGGTCCCACGGCGGACGGCCGTCCCAAGCCGGACCTGCTCGCGCCAGGGGAGGACATCGACGGGCCCATCCCCGACGAGGGTCTGATCGCCATGCACGGCACCAGCCAGGCAGCCGCGCACGTCAGCGGTGCCGCGGCGATGCTGATGGCGCGCCACCGGGAGCTCGTCGGCCGCCCGGAGCGGGTCAAACAAATCCTCTGTGCGACCGCGACCGATCTGGCGCGGGAACGCGCGTTCCAAGGCCACGGTCTGGTCGACGTCCTCCGCGCGCTCCAGTCGATCTGACGCCGTGCTCGCGGTCGAGTTCCTCAACGCCCATCACGGCGACTGCGTGGTCCTCACCTGGGCCGGCGACCGGCACGCGATACTCGTCGACGGCGGCCCCTCAAAAGTCTATGACCAGGCTTTACGGCCACGACTGGCGGCGCTGCCCCGGTCCGCCTCGGTGGAGATCGTCTGTGTCACCCACGTCGACGACGACCACGTCGCCGGGGTGATCCGCCTGTTGAACGAGCTGAACCGGTCCCGACGCGACGGGGAGGCACCCCTGGTCCGCATCGAGCGGCTCTGGTTCAACTCGGTCGACGACGTCGCGGAGGCCGTCGCCCCCGGTGTCAGCTCAGCGCCCTGGCTGGCGACGGAGAGGGGGCAACCGTCCGGCACCGTGGGAGCCAGCTATCGGCAAGGTCGCGAAGTACATCGCCTGCGGTCCGCGCTCCAACTGACGGGCAACGCCCCCTTCGACCGAGTGGTCCGGCAAGGCGACAGCGTGCAACTCCCGGGAGACGTCCACGTCGACGTCATCGCCCCGGATCAGCCGGCGCTAACCGCGCTCGCCAAGAAGTGGCGAGCCGCGGAACAGGCGAAGAATCCGGCGGTAATCGCCGCGGCGATCGAGGACCGCAGCGCCCCGAATCTGTCCAGCATCTGCCTACTCGTCACCTACGGCGAACGAACCGTCCTACTCACCGGTGACGCCCGCGGTGATCACGTGCTGAGCGGCCTGGCGTCCGGAGGCTTCCTGGGTGACGGCCCGCTGCTGGCAGACGTCCTGAAGCTGCCACATCACGGCAGCGCCAAGAACGTCTCCCCGGAGTTCTTCAGGAGGATCCACGCTTCGCATTACGTCATCTCAACCGACGGGCGCAAGCATCCGCATCCCGACCCCCGGACATTGACCTGGCTCGTCGAATCACGATCACCCACCGACTACTACACGATCCATTTCACCAACCCCGTCGCCGCCGTCACCGGACACCTGGAGGAGTTACGGAAAGGCAGGTCGTTCGAGACCAACCTGCTGCAAGGCCGGACGGTGGTGATCAAGCTGGGCGCGCCCGCCGAGTGACGAGGCATGCTGGAAACGGGCCCGCGCGGTCTCCTGCGGGGCCGTTCTCGGCTCGCTCCGGCGCTAGTGTCCTGAGTCTTTAAATCGATGTCGGTGGGTACGTGTGACGGATGCCTGCTCCGGTAGCAGTTCCCATCGTGCTCACCGACGACGAGCGTGACCAGTTGGTCGCCTGGTCACGTCGGCCGTCCTCAGCCCAGGCCCTTGCCGCGAGATCCCGGATCGTGCTGGCCTGCGCCGACTCTCCGGACGACACGAACGCGCAGGTCGCCGACCAGCTCGGGGTCTCCCGGAACATGATCCACAAATGGCGTAACCGATTCGCCGCGCACCGCCTGGGCGGACTCGTCGACGAACCACGCCCGGGCCGGCCCCGCACCATCGCGGACACCGACGTGGAACGGGTGATCACCACGACCTTGGAGACCACCCCGAAGGACGCCACCCACTGGTCCACCCGGTCCATGGCCGCTCACGTCGGCCTCTCCCAGACCACGGTCTCGCGGATCTGGCGGGCGTTCGGCCTACAACCACACCGCCAGGACACCTGGAAACTGTCGAAGGACCCGCAGTTCATCGACAAGGTCCGCGACGTCGTCGGCCTCTACCTGAACCCGCCCGAACGCGCCGTCGTGCTCTGCGTGGACGAGAAATCCCAGATCCAAGCCCTCGACCGGACCGCACCGATCCTGCCGATGATGCCCGGCACTCCCGAGCGGGCCACCCATGACTACGTCCGGGCCGGCACCTCCAGCCTCTACGCCGCCCTCAACCTGGCCACCGGCAAAGTCATCGGCTCGCTACACGCCCGCACCCGGGCGATCGAGTTCAAGAAGTTCCTGGTCACCCTCGACCAGCAGATCCCAGCGTCCTTGGACGTGCACGTCGTGCTGGACAACGCCTCCACCCACAAGACCCCGGCGATCAAACGCTGGCTGGCCGCGCATCCGAGGTTCGTCCTGCATTTCACCCCGACCAGCAGTTCCTGGCTCAACCTGGTCGAACGCTGGTTCGCCGAACTGACCACCAAGAAACTGCAACGCGGCACCCACCGCAGCGTCCGCGAGCTCAACACCGACATCCGAGCCTGGATCGAGACCTGGAACGACAACCCCAAGCCCTACGTCTGGACCAAGACCGCCGACCAGATCCTCGAATCCATCGCCCGCTACTGCACCCGCATTAACGACTCACGTCACTAGGCTGCCGCCGCCACGCTCGTGGACACGGGCTCCAGCGCGGAACTCAGGATCTCCCGTACGTCGAAGACGACTGGGCTCGCCACAGTCTCCCTTGCGGCGACACATACTCACATAGCTGAGATGAGTGCGTTGCTACGGGCTCGCCGATCGACGACTGCGCTGCTGGGGAAATTTCGAAGTCACGCCGATGAGCTCGGCTTTTCACCCGGCTCCCTGCGAGCACTGCCCGATCCGACCACCGAGCCGGCAGCCCTCCCTCGTCTACGCGTCCACCGACATGATCGACTCGACGAACTCCTCCACGAATACGAGCATGCTACTTCACCAGCACGGATGACATTATCGGCACCCGCAACACCACAGCAACGTCACGGACCACCAACGGCGCGCCGCGAATTACGCAACAAGGTCCCGCAAGGTTACGGTGATGCGGAACTCAGCGCCTGCGCACCGCGTAGGACAGCATCGACTAGGCTCGCTGTTCCCTTACCGGTGGCGTATTCGAGTGGCCGGCCTCCCCGCGCACGGCGTAAGGCGTCGGTCGCAGCATGTGTCGCCGCTCGGTCGGCGATGACCAGCAGGTCTGAGGTGTCAGCAGCATTCCTGAGAGCATCAGTTGCTACTTTGTCGGATACCATGACGACCCGCAGACCAGGGAAGCGCTGGATCAGAATGTCACGCGCGCGGCGCGTAGCAGCCTCCATCAGGCTGTAAATCGCGACGGACCCCTGCAGGTCCGCTGCGGGTAGCTCATCGGCGACAGCAAATGTTGCCTGTTCAAGAACGGGAACCTGTAGGCCAAACTCAGGCGCCAATGATACGGCCGTGTCAATGGACGAGCGATCTAGACGCCTAAGATCGTGAATGCTAACCCGACTCAGAATGACAGCAGCGAACGTGTCCAGTACATCAATGCCGGCTGGGCGGTACGCGGCGAGAACTTCGATTGTCTCAAGGCTGAACGAGAAGCCGGCTGCGGTCAGGAAAGGTTCCCACCGCCCGAGGAGATCTTCAACGATGCGCTTGTAATCCGACGGAGATATGCCTGCGTCTAAGGTTCGACTGATGAGATCGAGAACTCTCTCCGCCCGGCGCTTTTGGCCGGACTCATCTACGATGACCCATGCCGTTATAACCAACTCTCGGAGACCCTCCAAGCCGACCATAAATTGCCCAGTTCTAACGATATCAATCTCAAGATCGAGCAAGGCATCGACCAATTCGACGGCCGACTCATGGCCGCTGTTCAATAGCTCCATCGCTACCTCGATGACATTTTGAAGCTGCCCCGGCCGCATCACCTCCGCCAACCAGTTACCTCGAAGGATCTCCATTTCCCGTTCGCGGTCGGTCGCCGGCAGGCTGCCGCCAAAAATTCTAGTAACAGCGGAGGCCAGGCTTAGGTCGAGCGCGGCGGATGCCGGAGATTGACCAACCTGCGCAAGGTGTTTCTCGACTAGCGCAGGGCCGAGAGCATTTTTCCATTCTCGCAGCAGTGTGAACGCCTGTTCACTCATGCCTTTTACGAACGCCTGAAGCAACAGGGGCAAAAGATCTTCAGCCGGAGACGCGCGCTGGAGGATTTCCACAGCGGCGTCCACTCTTCCCTCACCAAGCGCCTGACGCACTGCACCTGTGTTGAAAGGCTCCGCCGAGACGTCAACTGGCTGAGCATTTCCTGCCAGGATTTCCGCCAGATCGGATCGACGCCTTGCTGCGTCAATCCAGCCGGAAACCTTAAGACGGTCTGTTACCCGGGAATCACTCTCTCCGTTAGACAGAGACCAGAAAGCATAATAGGCGGCTCCGGCAGCCGAACGGATAGCAGCTACTGAAGGAACCAGCGCTCCCTCGGCATTCTCCAGGAAATACTGTGTACTTACCGACTCGGGCAGGCCGGAAATCACCCTCCGAGCCAGGGCGTCCGAGACGAGGGCCGGCCGATCTTCCATGTTGAAAAGATCTCGCAACTCCGGGAGGGCGTCTAACTCCTCCCAGCGCTCGAACGCTGCCAGAAACTGAACCTTGAGAAAAAGACGATTAATCCCAGAAATCCGGTGGTCATTCTCGAGTAATCCGAGCGATCTGGCGGCAAGACCCTCCGCGCCAGCGGCGCATGCGCCAGAGAAATCCGTTAGAAGTCGCCCCAAATGAGGTGTTAGTTCGATGCGCCGGAAGGGCCTATGAGTAAGCGTCCGCCCTAGTTGCGTGAGGGCCGCCAGGACCTTCTCGTTGGAGACGGAGTCACGTGCGGTCAGGAAGCGGTAGGCCACGCCCGTTCCGGCGAGCAGTTCGTTGACTGGGGGGTCTAGCACTTTCCGGGAATCGGGTGGTATCGGGCGGCCATCGAAATCGATCCACGACCCCGCCGCCGCGCGTATGAGGTCACGGATCCAGGTCGCCTGAGCTCTATCTGGACATATGACGTACCAACATGGCCAACTACCCAGTTCAGCGGGCAGTAACAACGGACGCGAAGGCTGAGCGAGCCATGCCTGTCGACCCTGCTCAATCAGCGAACTCACGGTCGCCCGCTTTGTCTCGATAGTATTGGGTCCCGAATAGAACGAAGCGATGAAGCGCTGCCAGGAATCCATCTGCTCCTGTGCTGTCATGCAAACAGCCCCGACAGTTCGGTCGCAAGTTTCGCGACTTTTGAGGGATTTACAGACACTGTGACGATTTCCCCATTAAGAGTAACGCCGCGATATGTGAGGTTCATTGAGCCAAACATTACCCAAGAGTCGGCAACGATAGCCTTCTCATGGTCGAATACACGGTGGTCACGGTCAGCCTGGCGCACTACCAAACTATCCTGAGTTCCGTCGGCGCCCGACCGCTGCCGGAGTCGTTGAACAAATTCAGTCTCTCTACTCCCCGCACCGCAAGCTATCCGCACATTAACTCCCAGACGCAATAATGTCCCCAGCACAGCAGAAAAGGGTATTCTTGCCGCCATCCATGATGAGTCGAAAGTATCGAAGTTGCCATTTGAGTTATCGAGCGCTGGAAAATCTGATATCCAGGGCGAGACTATTAGAAGCCTTGAACCAGGCATCAAAAGTTCGCCAACCAGGAGTGCCTGTAGACAGTCGGCAATCTCACGACTGGGGGATGCTGCAGTTCGGTGGATAATCCTGTCCGTCATTGGGCGGCCTCGCGTAGCTTCAAAAGGATTACAGTGCGCCCATTATCTCGAAGAACTCCGGCTATTTGCGGATAGACAAGCAACCAGTCAATTTCCAGAGGAACTGTGCAAATTTGGCGGACTGCCTCCGCCAGGGATTTGCCGTCTCCGGTGGCACTCGCAAGTCTAGCCTCCCCCCACACCCGAAGAACTTCGGTCAAACGGTCGCGCCATTCGAGAGACTCTACGTCCACCTCTCCTGAACCGCTTGGCAGGACTCCTCTGACAAGAGTCCGTTCCGTGCGCGGCGGGTTCAAAACGAACTTGTTTCCGGTGCGAAGAGCTTCCGCACGCCGCGCAACCCCGCGCACCCACAACAAGCTTTGGAGAACAGAATGTACGTGCTCCTCCGGGCTTCCCGTTGATGCGGAACGAATCCGCGACAGGAGATTTTGGATCTCGTTCTCGCTCGCCAAGAAGAAGCATGCTACGCGGTGATCAACGGCAAATCCGACGGCTTCGTCGATCTCGTCCCATCGCTTTAACAATGCCCTGATGAGGGCATCGCTTGCGGCTCCCGACCCTGGGCGGAAGATTCGTGTCGAAAGACCTGACACAGCAGCGTGGGGTAGTGCAACGCCTTCATCCCGGAGAACCCCGAGAAGCTTTTGCCAGGTATCAAGTCTTCCTCCGCTTGCGGACCTGAACTCTGCTGCGGCAGTCCCGACGGTGGAATTAACATCTAGAAGAGTCAGAGTACGTCGGAGGGAAAGATCCACTTCTTCGACGTCGGATGGTTCAACCGCCGACGCGACGAGGCGGTCGAACCGTCGCGGATCGTCAGCAATACGCCTGGTGAGGTTCTCTACGAGTCCACCTCCGCCGGGCACGGTGTCGCTGAGAAGGACGGTCGCTGATTTGTCGCCGTCATCCACAACGTCTACCAACATGTCAAGGTCAACATTGAAATCCGGGCAGAGTTGCTGAGATGCAGCGTGGAGGGCAGCCGCCATAGTCTGAAGGAAACGAGCCCTGATCCAGGGCATCCAGTTGCTGTTTGGCGCTTGACCAAGAACGGGCAGCGCTTCCCTCACAGCGTGAAGATGAGTCGCGTTGGCAAAGACGTCGATCACGTCTTGACGCAAGGGCACCTCGTCATCGGTTGCGCGTGGCAGCGAGACAAGTACCGCGTCAACTACGGACTCAGCAAGCGACCTCCAAGCTGCGTCCCCGATGGTTGCAAGACTGTCGATACCGATACCGTCTAGGATGCTGCGAGACGCTGCAGCAAGCGAAACCTCCGCTACCCAACCCGCAAGGAACGGACCGACTTGTTGTTGAGCTAACCTTTCTTGGCAACAATAGAGGAACCGATCACTACGCAATTGACGGAGTCGCACCGGGTCGTCGGACAGTACAGATTCTTTCCACGCCGGAACGTGTACCTCGACAGATATCGCATCTACCCGAGTCTCGAATCCGACAGCCGCCGGCTGGCTATCGTGTGTAAATGTGATCGTCTGTCGCTCCCGCCCAGTCTGCCGAACAACTTCAGACTCAGCATCAAGCGCGTAGCGCCACATTGTCAACGGTCCAGTGCCGACACTCAAGTGGGCACTCATCTGTGGCAGAAGTTCCCCAAGAGCGCTATTGCGAGGCCGCGGCACAGAAATTCCACCTGTCTCGCTATCGACAAGGAGTCGCCAGCGTAACCGTCCGCTGGACTGCGGGCGGACCTCTGGCGGAGGCACAGTTGGCCGAATCGTCCTCGGCCTAACCAGCGGAACTGCCGTGTTATCGAGACCTGGAACAGATGTCAAAATTTCAGCCTCAGCAGCAAGTCCATCGCTCAGTTCGAGCACGCCCGCCGAACCGGGCTCGATCCAGAGACCGCGTACTTTTTGCACAGCCCACCGAAGTGTTACTCGTCCCGGGGCAAGTTCGCCGAGCGCCACCGCAACGGCAATGCTGGTATCTGCCGCCTGGTCGTAATTCTGCGGTGGCTCAATGTCCACCTCTGGCAATTCTAAATCGCTGAAAAGCGTCGGGGGGATGAATTCAGGTAGGGGTTGCCTCCCGGAAATGTCCGTACCCTCACGAGCCACGCCCCGTTGTGTTGTGCTCCAACGACTGAGGAGCCGCCGGTATGCCGTGGGAACTACCTCCAGGAGCAAAGATCGAGGGTGTTCCCAGCAGAGAATAGCTACCGCGTCTGGTGCCAGCCCGAGGCTAGTGCCAACGAACGATAGAAGATCTTGACGTGCAGCGCCGCCATCAATAACTTCCTTGAGGAGGGCAGTACACGCATCAACCTGTTGCTGCTGGTCCTGCGAAGGTTGTACCAGCACCCGCCGAGTCGACCATCGGTAGTGCCCAGAGACATTGAGGCGCAAAGCTAGCCAGTCGATTAGGCACATTGCGGCTTGCATCTTCCTGACCGACCGGTTCCCAAGCGGAAGGCGTTTAGCCGGAACGATCGGGTCGAGGAGTGTTTCGTAGTCCTGAAAGGCGAGACGGTCGCGGCCGTAGTCGGAGAGGACAACAACGGTCCAGGGGCGCTGGCTCTGTACTCGCCCGGCTCGACCACGACGTTGCAGGAACTGTGCCACGTCTCGCGGTGCTTTGTGTTGAAGCACACCGCCCACGCGTGGATCGTCGTAGCCGACCTCGAGCGATGAAGTGGCGACCACGATGTCGGCCCCAGCATCGACACCGCTGTCTTGGGACGAAGTGCGGGATACTACGAGCGACCGGTCACTGAACCCGAGCCGCTCGGATAGCCACCAATGCTGCCCGTTTTCGTCCCACTCGACCGGGTCATCAATCACAATTCGGCTCTCAGCATAGATGGGAATACGAAGCCCTGCTAGTACGTCAAGACGCTGATCCCGCCGGCCTATAGGATTTCGACCCTCGGCGCTTAGCAACTGCCGATACAGTCTGTTGACCAGATCCAGGTTCTCTACGAAGGCGAAAACCTTGGTTCCATAGGGCTCATCGAGCGGCGATCCGGTCTCATTCAATACACGACGCAGCAACATCAATGACTGGATAGAGGTCGACAGCAGCGCCGTTTGGGACGCTGGGTCACCACGCAGAAGAAGTTGATACTCGCTGCCGTGTCGGCGCAAATCGTTCTCGGCCGGACGGATGTCGGTGACATCCTCCTGTCTTAGGCCGCAGAGATCCGCGAAGAATGTTTGCGCATTACTGAGGGTAGCGCTGAGCCCAACCCAGGTCACAGAACGGCCTAGGAGCCGCCGCCATCTACGCAGCAGGAACGCTGCTTGAGCGCCACTTGTGCCGCTGTACGTGTGGATTTCGTCGAGAAGAACCATGGACGGGCGTCGGCTTGCACGTGGACCAAGTCCGAACACGTGCCGAGTCCAACCATCGCTCATCTGCTGGTTCAGCATCTCAGTCGTGGTGAATAGAATGTCGGGCGGATTGTCCCGCATAGCAGAACGGGTAAGCGTGATCTCGTCAGAGGTAACACGACCACCGCATGTGCCGCAGACGAGGAAACCCCACCCCGTGGTGCTAGATGGAGTCGGCCGGCGCCAGAGCATTGGCTGACCGCAGGTTCGACGATCTATTTCCGCCGGACAAGTTAGGAAGGGACAGATCCAATCCTTGCCGCTACGGCGCCAGCCGCTTCGGGGATCTGGTTCCCATCGTTCAGAGTTTGGAGTGGGGCCAAAGTAGGCCCCGACAGTCAGAGCTCGGCCGCCGCTCTGTTGGAGCCGGCGGGCCTCCTGAACTGCTGTTGCGAACTGATCTTTAAGTAGTTCATTCCGGGGATAGATCGCGACGACGCGATGACTCGTGGACGCGGAGAGGGCAGCCATCGCAGGCAAGTAGAAGGCAAGGGTCTTGCCACTACCTGTACCGGCTCCCACGACGATGCCGGCGTCGTCGTCGCGTTCGAGAGCTGACAACACCGCCGCCGTCGCTTGCACCTGGAAGCTGGCGAGTTCCCTCTGCCCGAGGACACGACTTACCTCAGCGAGCACAGGCTCGGCGAGAGCTTGTTCGCGGAGCGTGTCGAGCACCGCCGCCGGAGCAATGTCCCGGCGGGGGAACGACCTAGACCTACGGAGAAACCTGAAGTCGGAGACAAGCGGTGCACCTGCTTGCCATGGCCTTCGAGGAAAGAGCTGGCGCAAACGCGTGAAGAGCCGAACAGACTCGGCCATCCGAGTGCGGTAGCGGTTCGGCCACTCACGTGGCAACTGGACGAGCAGTGACGCGGCGATCAGCGTGTCGACAGTAACCTCGGCATCGCGATCTGGCCAACGCTCGCGCAGAACCTCGCATATTTGATCATGAGTCCACGACTCGTCTACGAGACCCCAGGCAAGGCTGCGCGACTCAAGATCTTCAAGTAGATCGAGCGCCTCGAGGGCGCGCTGGTTGGTTTGGCTCACGTCAGCCGGATCCGCACGACGTCAACGTCCTCCGCGTTGTCGAGCCAGCGTCGCACCAAGGGCGTCACCAGCGACCAACTGGCCCCATCCGCAGAACCAGCGCGTGACAAGAATGCTCGAATCTCGGGTCCCTCCCTTTCCAGGGCGGCGTCGTAGTCATTTTTTAGTGCTTGCCAGTCTGAAATGGCAGTGAGCAACTCTTCTATCTTGCCTAGCAATTGATCGGCAGGCAGTCCGGCCACTGGCCTCGTTAGCGCAGCCGCGCATCGTTGGAGGCGAATCCGCGCACTTCCGGGAAAGTTCGGAAGATCGATTATTTCAGCCTTGATGCCCACCGGCTGTTGGTTATTACGCCATGCGTCTACGGCTTTATTGAGATCAACCAGTCGCTGTTTGGCGAGATTCTCTGCCGTCTTCAAAGCATCATGAACCGCTGGGGCCACCAGGCGATCTACCCGACCGACCCCCGCCCCTCGGAGCGAGTTCGTCGCCGCCTGACGCAGATCAGTTCGGGCCTTCTTACTATCGGTGAACAGGTTGCCCGCTATGATACCTGGACGAACGGAATAAGATGAAAGATTGTGGCAAGCCGTGTGTGCTGCTTCGAGCGCTGCGCGTGCCTCTACAGCTCGTTGCACGATCTTTCGAACGCGACTATACGTTTCTTGATCCTTTTCGAGTTCGCGCGCCTGGCGCAGGCGGGCAAGGTTGACTTCCGCACGGGCCACCACACTCGCATTGCGATCGCTCATTTTGTGTCGTCCTCCAGGGTGACGTCGACCGAGTCGGCTAAGGCGCGCAGTTCCTGTGCCGCTGACATCAGGTCCACTCCTTCGCTGTCGTCTACTCTCCCCGCCAGGTAGGTCTCTACGTTCACAAACATCCGGTCGATGAGGGTCGCAAAGATTAGTAAGGCTTGAAGTCGGGGCCGCGGGTCATCGATCAGATCCCAGACATCTTCTGGCCTAACGTCTGCTTCCGTTTTGGCGAAACGTCGATAGTCAATCATGCATTTTGAATCAATAGCACGTGAGGCGTCAACAATACGATCTCGCGCGTCGGCAGTGCCAAGTACGCCATGCGCTTGGGCTTCGTTCGCAAGGTCGATCACCAGCCGAGCTACCGTTGTCACGTCTTCCTCAGGCGGGAGCAAATCGCGAACTTTTCCCACTATGCCCAACAAACTCTCGCCGATGCGTTGGGCGGCTCGATTCTGGTTGGCGACTACGTCGGCCAGGGCCGGCAAGGTGCTTTCACTGGATCTTATCGTCAGCACTTTGCTGTCGATATCAGCTCTAAAGTATTTGTAGCAACTGGCGACGTCGAAAAGGACTGGCGCGCCTCTTCCTTTGCTGGCGACAACCTGGTTCCGAAGCGCCAACAGGGCATCACGCCGCGCAATTTTTACGGATTTCAAAAATGCCGTCAAATCGGTGTTGCTAGCTTCGGCAAGCATCCGGGCCTTAGGCCGAAGCATCTGTGGCAGAGCTTCACGAACTGTCGAACCCGGGGCTGGAGATTCGTTTCGGAGTGTCATGAGCGCTGACGCCGATTCAGCTATGACCCTTTCACGCCCTTGTCGCCCAGCCGCTGCGAGTTCCGCAGCGAAGCGATCGAGTTTAGGCAGCAGGTCGAGAAACCATTGGCCTCGGTGCGACGAACTGATCTCCTTACCGTCGACGACTGCGATGATGCCAGTGAGGATGACTGCTGCGTCGTCGTCGCTGCCGAAGTCGAAGGTCACTTCGCCAACTTTCGCCGCTGTGCCACCTTGTGCGCGTGGGATGCTGACGTCGGACATCCGTAACCGATGGGAACCGATGTACCACTCTGCTGTTGAGGCCTTCGGGCTCCACACCTCGACTCCGTGGGAACCACCAGCGAGGATCCCGACAACGGCTTCACAGATCCACTTCCGAACCTTGCGTGCTGTTGCAGCACCGAGGCGCGAGCCTGTGGTCCACAACTCAATCTCATCGACCGGCGCATCTTTAGTTGGTTTCGTCTTCTCAACCGTCGTAGTCCGGTCGCGTCCACCCACGTCGAGATCTAATGCAGCGTCATCGACGAGTTTGATACCGAGATATGCTGCGACGCCGTGCAGTTGCTTATCTGCATGTGGCGGTATCTCGGCGTAGAAGTTGCGGAGACTGAGTTCAGCTTCTCCCGTCGCTGGGCTGAGCCGCTTGATCGCTTGCCGTACCGCGGGTGGCCGGACGAAACTGCGGACCTCATCCAAACGCCGAGCGAAATTTTCCGACGGAAAGATACCTTTAGGAATCTCATCCTCGGCCGTCTCCAAGGGTGCCCGCAAGACCTGGCGGATAATCTCACGAGGGAGAAAGCCGGCTGGGCTTGCGAGTTCGATCAATCGGTCCAAGGCTGGGCGGTTGAAAGGGTAGAAGCCATGCTTGCTGTCGCTGGCGCCAAAGGTTTGGTGGCAGGACTCTTGGACCGGACAGCCGGCACAACCGTTGGGAGTACTTTTGCCAGTCTGGTGTTTTTCTACCAACGTTGTATGGTCGAGACGGCCGGCGTTGAGGTACCGGCCTACGAAATCCCGCAGCCTTTGCTCTCCGACCATCGTCAAACCTAGATCGAGCGTGAAATGGATACCCCTGTCCGTGAAGGTATCCATAGAACTGAGATAGCCATCTGTGACCGCGATAGCCGCTCTGAGTTTGCATAGTTCGCGGCTCGCGGGGATGGTCAGAGCCTGGGCCAACTGTTTGTCGATACCGTGGAGCAACACGAGGTCTTCGATGAAGACGCACAATTCGAGCCCTCGCGACGCGATTTCGCGCCGCACGTCCTCAAAGACCTCTAGGAGGTCGGTGCTAGCACCGGTGAAGACCTCAGCCTTTGCCCGAGGCAGATAGTGATCCCAAAGTGCGGCCAGCTCGGTTCGCAATTGCCTTACCGACCGAACTCTGCGGACGAGTTCGTATAGTTGTGAACCCAGGTCTTCGAAATCTGCCGGATCTATATACAGATCCCGTTCCGTAAGATGTAGGTCCTCCTCGTCGATGTTCTGTCCCGGGTCTGCGCCGCCGAGTGCAAGTTTGACCAGACGGAGAAGAGGGCCGCTCGAATCACTTAACACTGCTCGAAAGGTGTAATCACCCAGAAGACGATCACTCGTGGCACGCAGATCTTCAAGCTCAGCCGAAGATAGCCCGTTCAAGCCCTTGATTGACTGATCCGTGTCGAACTTAACGAGATGATGGAGCCGCGCAATTAGAGCACTTACAGCCTCCTCGTTACTCGAGACTTCGGACGACGCCTGAGCCAATTGCCTGCGGAGTTTTTCTGCTCGTTCGCCAGTGATTCCGGCCAGAATCTTCTCGGTGACACGCTTGAGTGAGGTGTTACGCTTCTCGATATAGACGATGTGCCAGGAGGCAGGGTTTCCAGTCTGCGACTTCAGCCACCGGACCAAATGACTCTTTCCAGTACCTCGACCGCCACGGATGAATACCAGTCGTGGTTCGTTCGATGAGAGCGGCGCCGTGAAAGTATTCAAGACATCATCTTCTGTGGCACTTGACGTGCTGCCGCCAACGCCGACGTCGCGGTAGTGCAACACCGGGATCTCCTGATGAATCGCGGCGAAGACTGCATCGCCGAGCGCATCGTCAACCTCAAGGCCACCAACATCGATAGCCGTAGCGTACTGGATCCGGTCACGCTTCCAGCAGACAATATTGTTCACGAAGACCTCCGAGTGTCGGTCTGGACACCTTCCCATAACACATGCGTCACTCGTTGGTCGAGGGCACGGTCCGAGCGAATCCTGAGCGTTCGGCCACCGACGTCACTCCGGCCAAAAAGCTTTACGATGCCCTTCGCTTTGAGTGCCATCAAGGTCAGCGAGAATCCTGGCGATAAAACAGCGTGATCTGCGCCTTCCTCGGCGTCGTGACCAAAGACTGAGCCACTCGCATCGATAAATGGCAACATCGTCTGACACTGCTGCACGAATTCTTCGATGGTATACTCGCGGATCTGTAACGGCAAGAATCGCTCAACCGCTGTGCTCGCGTCCGGGAGAAGCGCAGATCCTAGGAGCCGTCCGACACCAAGGTATACCGCCCACCGACGAAGGGGAATCCAGCGCTCACGGTTGTAGAGTGGCCATCGACTATTGTCGTCACCTAGCTTTTCTTTCTGCCATTCGACGAACCTTCGTCCTCGGTTAGAGTCGAATGAGTTGAACGGTTCAAGTGGATCCGGTGCCGCGTACAGCAGGGAAAGCCCATGGACGAGGTCACCCGCGCCGGCGGTAGGAGATCCTGTCAATTCATAGCGAGTAAGCAGACTCGAAAGAACTCCACTAGCGAACTCGCTAGCGGCGACGTCTTGGGCCTGCTTCCAGCGCGAGGAGGCGTCGGGGCCGAGTCCCAAACGTTCACGTCCTCCACTTACCATGTCGAGAGTTTTCAACGCTCCGAGCGATGCCTCGACAATGGTTGCGCCTGTTGTTTTCGTCCCGCGGCTGTCTTCATCGTCTGACGCTTCATCGTCCTGAACCGCGACGGCAGCCATCGCCTCAAGCAGCCCTGGTGGAGCTACAAGGTCTTTCAGTTCAGACTCGGTTAGCGTCTGACCTGGGACCACGAACAAGGCACGGATCAAGTAGCGCATCGCCTCAGGCACGATGTCCGGTGGGTTTAATAGGGCCATCTACAGCATCCTCAAAATGTGATCGATCTCGTAAGTGACGCCCCAATTCTCATGGAGAAGTAGCCGGTCATCGTGTGGCGAAAGTTGCTCCTCAGGCGTCACGACCACGGCAAACGGAGATTTGGCGAGCCGGTCGAGCAGGAGTGTCAGGCCTGCCCATCGGCCCATCTGCGGCGTAACGCGAAGTACCGTTGGCAGGGTGAATTGTTGCCAGTCATGAAGGAACTCCTGTGGGGTTAGATGCCACCAAATATCATTGATCGCAGGTCTAGGCCGTGTGACAGTTCCCGTATCTAAGATCAGTCTTACAATGCCGTGCCCGACGAGCCTCGTCAACAGTTCCGTTTCCGAGGCTGGCGAGTACCCCTTCACTCTAACTGCCAGGCGCCCTGTGGAGGCCAACCGCCGCAAAGCGGGCGAGGCCTCACGCCTTGAGTTACCGAGTTTCATGACAGATACGGTCTTGCTTTGCCGCGGACTCCGGCCCGACAGTCGGCACTTTTGGCAGCCCCCGCACTGTGTGGCAACTGCAAGAAGGTCCCCGCCAATGTTAATTCCGTAGTAATCGGCTAGTGTGGAATTCAAGCACAACGAAGACTCGCGCAACAGGGCAGCCGCGGTAGCGAACGAGGCCATTCCGGCTTGCTTGCTCTCGGCGCGGGTTTCGACGATTCGGCGTTTGAAGTGCGCCTCGTCTGTCAGCGACCCGTCGTGGAGGCGCACGGTTGCCGTCCTTCGGTACTGAGCGAAGATTTGATCTACCTCTTCCTCGCTCGCGTCCGGCGGCACTGTCGGTAGAGAGGAACGATCGAGTTCTAGCATGCCCGATCGCTCCATGAGGCTCAACGTCTGCGTGTTCCAGTAGATATTGGCGTCACTAAACGGGTGATTTACAGCATCGTGCGCTGCCGAAAGATCGATATGTAGGCGGTCGCCCACCGCGCTTCCCAGACGTAGCTGCCGCCACCGCAGCCAGGCTTTCTCCGCGCCAATAAGCCGCGCGTCAGCCATATCTGCGGCAACCTCTTCGTCCGCACGAGTCCACAGGACGACCGATGCTGATGCCCTACCGTCTCGTCCTGCTCGCCCTACTTCCTGGTAGAGACGGTCTACAGACTCGGGCAAACACAGATGTACTACAGAGCGGACGGATGGGATGTCAATGCCAAGCCCAAATGCCGACGTCGCGATCACTACGTCCCGGTCTTGATCAGGATCCCCTCGCAACGCTAGTGCATCTGCTGCAGCGGCTCTTTGCCGGAGGGAGGACGAGCCCGTGACCGTGGAAACCCGTATTCCAGCCTCACTAAGCCATCGCTCGGCATCACGAACGGTCGTGGACCTCGTGGACGAGTGCAACGTCGTATACACGATAATCGGACGCGGAAGATGTCGGCATGCCTCAATGAAACGCTGCCTTTTGATCTCCTCGCTAGTACAGAAGGCCACCCACCAAGCAGGTTCAGGCCGGGTGGCCTGAGCGGTGATTAGCGTGGTTCCTTTCGGACCTGGAAACAATCGGAAAAGGGCGTCTGCGGCGTATTTGTCCAGCGTGCCGGTCAACATCACCGTCCTGGGCATGCGACTCGGTGGCGCGGTAGAGAGCAACTGATTTCGCAAGCCGGCGACCATCTGAAATGCCGGGCGGAAGTCGTCGCCCCACTCCGCCACCATGTGTGCCTCGTCGATCGCGATGAGATCCAGCCTGCCCTCGGCTGCGGATCGCTCGATATGCGGTGCAAGCACCGTGCACGCGGCCTCAGGGGAAGTGATGATCAGCCACTGGTCCCCGTCCCCGAACGCACGGGCGACAGCAGTCTTTTCAACCGCCGGCAGGCTGCCGTGGTATGCGAAGGTCAACTGCTCGCCGGTGAGGTCTCGCACGCGACGCTCAAGATCAATCGCGAGGGATACGGTCGGTGTCACGAGCACGGTCTGCCTGGGGCGATTCCTGACAGCTCTGCTGAGCACCACCTCAGTCTTTCCTGATCCTGTCGGCAGGACACAGATCACCGATTCACCCGGGCCGGCTACGGCTACGGCCCGAACGCAGTCACGTTGGCCCACAGTTGTGTACTCATCGAACTTTACTGACTGGCGGTAGAACTCGTCTGCACTGACTTTGGTGGCAACCCTCCGCGGGAGGGAGCGGGAGGGAGCCTCGTCCGGTGGCGTTCCGCAATGATCGAGCCAGGTCGGCAACCAATGTTCGACCTGCCAGGCTCCGTCGTCCCTTCGCCTGAAGCCGTGGACACGCCACTCCTCGTCGGTCACGGCCGGCAGTTCGTTCCTCCGAACCGCGCCGTAGTCTTTAGCCACGAGCGCGCTACGCACGAGGACAAGCAGTTCAGCGTGCGTAACGCCGGCACCCGTCAATCGGCGTGCTAAGCGCCTGTCATCAGCAGCAAGTTCACGAAGGGTGAAATGATTCATACCTTTGGGACCCATGTAATAATCACTGTGCCGCAACTGTCTAGCTCGATTTCCGGGTTTCGCACTGCCGCCATTACTGCGGCCGAAAGTTCCTGTTCCTCGGCACCATCTCCTTGCCGCTCGTTGCGCGCCACGCGGATGGCATGTTCTCGTTCAGCGTTGGTACAAGCCGCGTCAGCCGCAACCGCGGATCGCTGTACTACGTTGTCTCGGTTGCGGACCGCAGCCAACGCCTCAGCAAGACTTCGCTCACAAGTCTCCTGCCAGTCAAGACCGCCGGTGAGCTCACGGAATCGCTCAGGGCGACTCCCGAGGTTGACACCTTCGGGCATACCGTCACGTCTGGTGCGCTCAACGTTGGCGATCATCGACGCTGGGCACTCACCATAGCCTGGCATCCACCAAATTCGCTCTATCGTTGTCGGTAGCAACGATGTAATCCGGGTGGTAGCAGCGCGGGTGAGGTGAGGCGAAAGATTGAATGACTGACGGGCGGAGACGACGAAGTCAAAACAAAGCAGGATGAGGGGATCTGATTCAGGACGTGGGTGTTGCCGAACCAGTTCCACCGCGAAGGCTCGACCGCGGTCATCAACTTCTGCGTACTGGGCGAAGGTGTCGATTAGCGGCTCGCCCCATCGCAGAAGTCCGCGGGGGGAAGATGCCTCGGCAGCTTCGATCCGGTCTGCCACGTAAGGAAGGTCGAAAAGTTTGTCTCGCATCTGCACTGCTTCCTCCTCAGGCAGCAGTGGGGGATGTCTCCGCGATATTCCGAACTTCATGGTTCCGGGCTCTTCCGATACTTCGGTGAACCCCAACATGGTGACAATGTACCCGTGGACTGCGGCCTGAAATTTCGCGGATTGCTTGTCGACATTACCGAGTAAGTCGCCCAACTTCCTGTCGTGGGATCGGTCTTCGATGCTATCAAGCGCCTCTTGGCCAATAATGCGTTTGCGCTGTTTTTCAAGATTCTTCGCTCTGTCCGAGATCGAATTCGATGCTTCGGCGAAGGAATCTGTCAACGCTGATCGGAAGAAGTCGCGCTCTAAATCCGCGAGGATGTACTGGAGGGTGGCTGTCGACTCGGTGAAGACCGCGAAGGCCTCGTCGACCAACTGAAGCCAAGCCCCAAGGTGCTGACCGATCAGGTCATCAGAACCGGTGACGACCGTCGAGAGGATCGGGACGCCATACTCGTCCCACCGATCAAATCTGCCGAGCCGCTGTTCGATTTGAGAAATAGAAGTAGGTAGATTAACGTGGAGCACTTCGTGGATGAACTGGAGATTTGTTCCTTCTTCCGCGGAGCGGTCCATCACCAATAGATTTTTCTCGCCGCTTCTAGCAAAACCCCGAATCAACGACGCCCGATCATCGTACGTTTGGCCCTCGAGCAATGATGAGATGCGATGTGCTCCGAAGCGCTTCGCTAGTGATTCGGACAAAATTGCCGCCGTACGAGGAAAGGAGCAAGCGATGGCGAACTTCTTGTTTGACCCTATACGCAGCACTGCCCAGTCGGCGGTCAGGTCAACGATGGTGTCGGTGGTGGACAACTCAAGAATACGCTCAACTGACGTCGCCAGTCGCTGCCCAGCAGCAGACTGAAGGACAGGCAGCATGGCATCAAGCTCTGCAGTTGACAGGTCATGCCCGGTAAGGCCTCGCGCAACGATCGCGATGTCGCGTAGTGCTTCGGCGGGTGCTAACGCACGGCCAAGGACGCACTGCAGTGCATTAGCCGCTGCCAGTTGCTCCTCTTCGTTTGTACAATCAGCCTCCAACTCAAGCCGAAAGTCCTCCAAAGCCTCGAAGACAAGCCTGCGCCGTGCATCTGTATCCAACAAACGCCATTGCGGGGAGTGTTCCCGCCCGCGGGCCGGGTAACCGGCCTTGATTGCCTGCGGCCGCCGATTTCGGATCATACGCCTGTGAATGCGGTAAGCCTCGGAAACATGGAAACGTAAAGAGGCGACTGAACGCCTTAGCTCGGAACGGTCCTCACCCGCGATTGCCTTTAGCGAACGTGCAACGTACGCCGCCACTGTCTCGTCTCCCGCAAGAAGCTCCCGAAGTTCCATAAGCGGCTCACGGAGATACCTCGGCGACTCCTCGGGGTCGACCGCCGACATGGTCTCGGCCAGTACGTCACGCATTTCCACCCGGCGCCGAAAACCTTCAATATCTTCGAGTTTATAGGTAACAGGATCTAGCAGGTGCAGCAAGCCAAGGAAGCCGTCTTCGTTGCTCCGGACCGGAGTCGCGCTGAGAAGCAGCAACGCCCGCGAAGCTTTTGCTACCCGCACCAAAATTTCATAGTCTAGACGGCGTTCGTCGTCTCTTTCCTTCAGCACTCCGTAAGTCAATCGATGGGCTTCATCAACAATTGTTAGACTGCGTTCGATGATCGGAACCTCAGCTATCCGCGAGTGGGGCATAACCCTCACCTTGGCCGGCAAGCGATGAGCCCGGAACTTCGACTTCAGTTCGACACGCCATTGCTCTTCCAGGCTGTCGGGTACAAGCACGAGTGCTTCATGGTCGCCCTCTGTGCCATGAAGCAGTAGCTGCCGGAGAACCATTCCAGCTTCTACGGTCTTACCCAGACCCACCTCGTCAGCCAGGATATATCGCGGTATGGGATCGGCAAGGATTCGTCTCGCGGCACCGAGTTGGTGATCATGCAGTTCGACCGCAGACGAAAGTAGTCCACCTAAGGACATACTTGCGGTTCGCTGCCAAGTAACCTGGCTCAGGAAAGCCGTCCGATGCGCATGGAAGAAGCGTGTCTCCACCGTGCCTGCGACCAGTAGATCCAGCGGGTGCTTTAATGGGCGGTTCCATCGCACTCGCAACTCGTCAGACGGAACGGCGATGTTGGTGTGGTTCGGGAACTCCACTACGTAAGCCGACCGACTCGCGTCGGCGGGTGCGAAGATGCGACCGACCAGCCACCTTGTTCCGTCGAACCACCAGACCCGCTGCTGGGCCGTCAGTGGTTCAACGAACCACTGACGGCCCTCCGCCGGGTGTGCTAGCTCAGGGCGGGTTGGGGAATCAAAGAAGTGGATCCAAGAGCCGTCCCGAGAGAGCCGGCCCCACCCCAACTCCGCATCCCGGGCGAACGTGGTGAACCGGTTCTTCGGAAAGTCATACACTCCCCTGCTTGCCGACGCCCTAGACACGCCAGCCTCCCACCTCGACGAATACGACGCCGGGCGGTGTCCACTGTGCTCCTGCTTGCATGCCACCTCCTGAGGCGATGAATGCTACGCAGGAGGTCTGACAGTTTTCGTCGGCCGTCTCGGTGATAGTTCGCCTCAACTGCACCTCGCGAGGTTGTCGATCATGACAAAAAATTCAAATGGTGCAAAGCGCACATCGGGCCGATCCGGCGAATGATCCCATGGGCGAACCCACTCGTCGCCACTAATGGTCAGGACGAGCACCCGCACCGGGGCTGTGCGTAGTCACTTGAAGTGCTGTTGAGCTGGGATCTTGGATGCCTCAGAGGCGAGATTCGGAAGCCTATGCCGGACCGGCGCGAACCGTTGGTGATCATGATTCTGTAAAGGCACATGGCCACTTGCTGTGTCACCCACACGGACACAGCAGAGCTAAGAGCGACCGGCAATAGGCGTCATCTGAGGCGGCGGGTGGTGGGCCGGGTGTCCCAGCGGTAGAGGGTGCGTGCTCGTTGGATGAGTTGACGTACGGTGACGATGGCGGCAGCCAGGTAGAGGTAGAAGTCGATGACCTGGGCGTTGTGGTCGGTGCAGCGGCGGATCTTGCCGAAACCGTTCATCCACGAGTTCGTGCGCTCTACCACCCACCTATAGCCGATCTGGATCGGTGCGGGTATGCCCTTGCGGGCGATCTGCGCGTCGTAGCCGATCTCGTCGAGCAGGTCCCGGGTGCGTTTGCTGTCATACCCGCGGTCCAGGTGCGCGGTGACCTGATCAGGCCAGTGATGGCGCAGTCGGGCGCTGCATCGCTCGAAGGTGTCACGCAGTAGCGGCGAGTCGTGCCGGTTGGCCGGGGCGCCGACGATCCCGAGGGGATGCCGTGGCCGTCGACGCCGGTCGAGCGTTTCATCCCACCTTTGCCGCGGTCGACCGGGGACCGGCCGGCCCGGTCCCCGCCACACGGCGCCTTCGTGATCGCGCCGTCGGCGCTGACGTCGGACAGGTCCAGGCCGATCATCCGGTCGTAGGCATCCAGGGCCAGTTCATGCAGTTGTTCGCCCAGCCCGGCCTGCGCCCACCGGTGCAGGCGGCGGCGGATCGTACGGTCCGAGCACTGGGCGGTGGCTACCCGTTCGTAGCCGGACCCGTGGATCAGAGCGGCGATGACCAGCTCGAACACGACCCGGTCCGGGATCGCCCGGCGGTGACAACCGAGAGGATGGCCCGGGTCGCACCCGGGTCGCTCCGGGCACAGCGCGGCGAACTGGACGAAGATCGCCTCAAGCAACGAAGATGGCAGAGCAGGCACGGGACTCCATCGATCACTGAGCATAGGAACTCTGATGATCGATTCCCGTGCCTGTTTGCTATCCCAGACTGCCTACCCTGTCCGGATCTTGGACACCTATTGGCGGTCGCTCTTATCCGTGCCGAGGCGCCGGCGACCGCAGTCATCCGCATGGTGGCGGGCGTGGACTCGTTGTCGCTGCTTCGGGCCGGAGCAGCGCGCTGAAACCACACCGCACGGCGGGGGCTCGCAGTGCGGCCCCCGCGGTGTGGTTTCAGCGCAGCTGGGGTACGCGATAGCGATTCTGCAGCAGATCTGCTACCCGCTGAATGTCGCGCGGGGTGTTCTGGATGTCGTTCCACTTGCGGACGACACCGTCGAGGAAGGTCCACTCACCCTCGGTCCAGTGACAGTCCTCGACCACAGTCTTGAGGTCTGCGGCGAACTCCTCGGTGCTGACGAGCTCGTGGCCGTTGTCCCGGACGTGACTGATCGCGTCCATCAGGTAGCCCATGCTGATGATGCCAGCGCCGTGCATCAGGCGGGACTTTCGGGACGGTAGCTTCCATGCATCGGGGAAGACTTGCTCCACCGCGGCCCAGAAATTGCACAGCAGCGAGAGCATCTCACCGGTGCGGGGTAGGCCATCGTCGTTGCGGTAGCGGTACAGCGCACCGTCGGAGAGGCTGTTCTCCAGCATCCGCAGCATGGAGTTGTCTTTGATGTACCCGCCGGGGTTGGTGGGTGTCTGGATCATGCGGTAAAGCGGGGAACGCACCTGGTCGAAGTTGAGCCGCTCAAGCAGGGTGGCTGGCAGTTGCCGAACCCGCAGCGAGGTGGGCAGGGCGCCGGATGCGCCCGGCAGCAGCTCGTGGATCAGGCCCTTGGGTAGCGCCTTCGTTGAGTTGACCAAAATGAACTGGGAACGCTGGTCGGCGGTCTCGCTAGTGATGAACGCGTTGACGCTGACCGGAAATCGGTCCACCCGGGCGTCCCGGATCGCCGCACAGCGCTGCTGTCCGTCCACGATGAAGCCGGGCCGTTCGTGGTCGGGGCCGTCGGTCAGCGGGATAACCAGCGTGCCGGCCTGGACATAGGTCGGCACGCCGGCGCTGTCGCCGGCGGCCGGCTCGAAACGGACCCGCTCGTCAAACGCGATCACGATGGCGTTGGGTAGCAGAGGGCTCTCGTCGGTCTCGATGTACCGGCGGATCGCCGCCACATGGCTGAGCACTTCGGGCCGCTGGTAGCCGTGCAGATCAGTGTTCGCGTCACGACGGATTCGGGAGACCGTGGCGATCTGCGGCACCAGCTTGCCGTCGACGGCGAAGGTGAAAAGGCTACGCCCGCGTCCCTGGTCGATCTTCAGCGTGGGAAGCCGGAGTTCGGTCACCGTACCGGTGGTGTCACGCTCGGAGGTCTCGGTCACGCGGGGTCCTTCCTTGCTTGTCGTGCGCGGAGTTGCTGTTCGAAGACGTAAAGGTTATGGAACCCACGTCGCTTGTTGCGTTCCGATCCACGGAAGATCGCGATCTCGATGCCGTGCTGCTTGCAGAGGTCGCAGGAGCAGTCTCGCCAGGGACGGTCGGTGAGTGTCTCACGGTATTGGCTGCTGCGGTCGGACTTGCCGTCCCAAAGGTCGCTGTACTCTCGCAGCGCCTCCACGACAGATTCCACGTCCGTATCGTCTTTGTCGAAGCGGCGGAGTTGGTCCAGCGCCTTGCGTTCCAGGTCGATCGCCTTGCCCTGGCTGATTTCACCGGACCTGATGCGTGCCTTCAGCTTGGCGTTGCCGTCCACCTGCGGCACCCGCAGGGCGACATAGGTACGCCACGGCGTGTAGAAGTTGTCCCGGTCATCCTTGAACGCCTGCCGGAACGGCGAGGTGCTGTCGAAGCTGGTAACGCCACCCTCGGCAAACTTCGGCACATCGTCGCATCGGCTCACGCCGAGCAGATGGACCTCCGTACCGTCCTTGAGTACCGGCTTCACGACATCCAGGCACGCCAGGATGTCCCGTGACTTGAGCGGCACCATCCCGCCGAGCGCGACGTGTTGGTAACCGAGGTCCTGCAGCTTCTCCACCGCTGCGGCGTACGACTCCGGACTCCAGCCTTGTGCCACTCCGTACGCGGTGAACTTGACTCCGCGCGCATCAGAGCGGTCACGAAACTTTTCCGCGAGTTCGAGCGTGATCCGCTGGCGATCCACCCAGCCTTGTTTCTTGGCCGCTTCGCTGCTAGCGGCTGGGTCGTACTGGAAGATGACGTGGTCAACGGAGATCCCGTAGTCAAACCCGCACCCGTGATAGAAGTCGATCACCTCGTCCACCGTGTACGGCGGCTCCACCTCGGAAACGTAGGAGAACGCCCCACAGTCCCCCATGATCTTGAGGGGGGTGTGGCCGTGGTCGAGCCGGAAGAATCGACGTGCGCCCTCCCGATAGAGGCGGTGCCTCTGGGCAACGGTGTACTTGCCGGCGCTACTGCCGACCCGGCCATCGACGATGGCCTTGGAGACGAGCAGGCCATCAAAGGGGGCACCGGTCAGTACCTCGTGAGCATAGAGATCGTCGCGCTGTCGAACGCGGAACGGATCATGCTCCTCGGTGAGGAAGTTAAAGCTGGGATTGACTTGGTCTTGACTGTCAGGAAAGAAGAACCTCATGCCAATTCCACCCGAGAATTCCGGTGGATTCTAATCAGGTAACTGGACAACTCTTGAATATGCCGGTGCATGTTTTCTATCTCGTTCCAGTGCATGTTGAGTTCATCCCACTTACCCTCAGTCCAATGGCAATACGGTGCGATAAGCGCAAGGTGTTGACGAATAGTCTCGGGAGCTTTAGGACTACGCGGATCGACTACCCCGAGAATGCGGTCCATGAGCCGACCCATCGCACGAATTCCGGCACCGTGCATCAGCCTGCTCTTACTCGGCGGCTTACCCCAGGCGTCCGGAAAAGTGTCCCGGACGGCCGACCAGTAGGTGAAGAGAGCCTGCAGAATGCCGTCGAAGTCGGTCTCGTTTCGGCTGACATCTCGGTAGGGAAATAGGCAACCGGACGGCGAGACCAGACTCTCGTTCAGCATATTGACGACCACGGTGTCGGCTATGACTGCGTGGGGCGCTTGATCCCGTGCCGTTGAAGCCCGTTTGATCAACCCGTGCATCGGCGAACTAGGATCCGTGTTGAGCACGTCACACAGTGCCGCGGGCGCTTTTCGAATCGCCAGCCGTGGCGGAAGTGGACTGTCGACCTCGGGAAGCAGTTCGGTGACCAGCCCGCGGGGCAGTGGGCGGGTGTTGTTGACCCGCAGGAACTGATCGCGCTGTAAGCTGACGCTGTCGGCCACGAAGGCGGTCACCGGAACCGGAAAGTCGCTGCGGTCGGTACGCGATAGAGCTAGAGCGCGCTGCTGACCGTCCACGATCCAAGCGGGCTTGGGCTTTCCCTCCGCTGACAACGGGATCGTCAGTCTGCCGGAGGTGGAAAGTCCGTCGCTGGCCCCTGGGCCCCGGCTCGACTCGAAACGGCTTCGTGACGACAACGCGAGAATTATGGGGTTGGGAAACAGAGAGCCTTCGGTGTTGAGGTATTCGATGATCTCGGCAACGTGCCGGCGTACTTCCGGCCGCTGATACCCAATAAGGTTGCCGGCCTCGTCCCGGCTCACACGGGATATCTCGGCGATCTGCAGAACCTCGTCAGCCCGCAACGCGAACATGAACATCGGATATTTACCGGTCTGCTCGATCCGGAGCGCGCGTCGGACCAGTTTCTTGGCCGAGGGATCCGCGGTCACACTGCCTCCGCTCGGATCTCGGCGAACAGCGCATGGAAACGAGCCTGTTCGCAGGATTGCCCTGAGGAACGCAGCCGACGGAGTAATTGAGTGGCTGTCCCAACCCCGTCACCGTCACCAAGGGCTTGACGAATGTAGTTACGCACCTCGTGGTCGTTCAACTTCTTCCCCGCCGGCCGCCGACCAGGATCCGGCGGAGCCGACTCAGTGCTCTCCTGGGCAAGTTTGCGCAGAGCGCTGAATCCCAGGTTGCTGCCCGCTAAGGTCAGCAGGTGCGTGGCAGCGCGGACGTTGAGCGCTTGCATGCTGCCGCCGACCACAGGGCGTAGCGTGGCGGTGACCGGCACGACGAACTTATCAAGTTCCGCGCACCGATTGGGCGGGCCCAGAATTGCGAACTGCTCCGGATCAGCCAAGCAGGTGGCCGCTTCCCGGAGATCGTCGGCACATGCCCGCATGTATGACTCGGACAGCACTGCGATGATGGTGGCCCGCGGATCCTGCCTGGCCAGATCAGCGAACGACCGTGGCGCATACTCGGCTGGCCATTGCCATCGGGTCAACTGTCGCCACCATTCCCGCATCGCGAACAGCGACGAGCCTGCGGAGTCACGCTCACCAGGCGCGAAAGTAGCCGCATACGGAGCGAGGTCGGCGTCCATCGGCACCAAGCCGTATCCCGCGGAGCAGACCCAGAGACTGGCGGTGTCGTTCACAGTCTGCTGGAGGGTTCGAACGGCCTGCCAGTGCTCTCCGGCGTAAAGGTCGAACGCAGGAATGCCCAATGTGGTGGTAGTGGCGAGGCGTTCCGCCCACACCGGGAAGCGTTCTGCCGGCGGGTACTCCCGCAGATCTCCGAGCCGGAGGCCTTCCGGTATCACTACTTTCTTTCGGTTGGCGCAGGTGACAATAAGGTGGATCGGTGAGGCGGCCGGCGCCACTTCGGACATCACACGTCCCTGTGGTCGGTGGTCGCCGTCCACCCCAACTGCGCGTAGGCGGCGTGGTTGTGAATGCTCTCCTCGTTGATGACGCGCACGCGGAAGCGGGTGACACGTACGTCGCTCCGCAGTACGACTGCAACATGGCGTGCCATGTCCTCGACAAAGACCGGGTTGTCGTATCCCGCCATCGTGACGTGCCGTTCGTCGGGTCGTTTTAGAAGTGCGTACACCGGCGACGAGCCGGACGCCTCCGCGACATCGATGAGTTCGTCGAACCAGATCTGCGCACCGGGCTCGGGCTCGACCTCGATGGTGACGTAGCCCCGCTGGTTGTGTGCTCCCCGGTCGCTAATCGCCTTGCTGCAGGGACAGACGCTGGTCACCGGGACCCGAACCTTCAGCAGGAACGATGTGCCCTTATCACTCGCGCCGACCGAGAGGGTGCACTGATACTCGGAGAACGATCGGGCCCCGGTCACCGGCGCCTGACGCTCGACGAAGTAGGCGAACGACATCTGGACCCGGGCGCTGCTTGAGCCGAGCCGGTTCCGGACATCCTCGGCCAGGCTCAGCGCACTTGCCTGATCGAGTTGATCCCGCCAGGCGTGCAGCACCTCGACGAAACGGCTCAGATGCGCGCCTTTGACTTCCGCCCCGACACTGACTGACATATCGACCGTGGCGACCGTCTCCCTTTTAACCCCCTGCCCGTCGGCGATCAGCATCGGGTACCGCAGCCCTTCGATGCCGACCTCGTCCAGGGCTACACCCCGCTCGTCAGGTAGCCCCTGCACGTCCGGCAACATCACTGCTCTCCCCGGTAGACGCAGCCGGAGGTGCACGTCTCGCGAACCATCACGGCGGACAGCGGCAACTGGCCGATGAGCCGGTCCCAGATCCAGCGGGCGAGCACCTCGCTGGTCGGGTTTTCCAGCCCCGGCACCTCGTTGAGGTAATAGTGGTCAAGTTGGGCGTGCAACGGCTTGAACGCCTTTTTGACGTCACCGAAGTCCATCAGCCAGCCGGCTTGCGGGTCAACCTCGCCCGTGACGTGTAACTGAACCCTGTAGGAATGGCCGTGCAACCGGGCACATTTGTGGCCTTCCGGCACGTTAGGCAGCCGGTGTGCGGCTTCGAAGGTAAATTCCCGGAAAATTTCCATCAGGCGATTCCTATGTACTTGTGCGTTTGCAGGCTCAAACGCCATTGCGGATGCTTCATGCAGTAACGGACGGCCGCCTCGGTGTTCGCCACCCGGTCAGGCCCGTCCATCGGTTGAAGCATGAAATGCTCGAATTCCAGGCTCTCGAACAGTTCAGGCTCGGCACCCACCTGCGGAAAGACCAGCTTCAGGTCATGCCCGCGAGTCAGCACAAGCGGTGCCCCGGCTTTCGGGCTGACGCAGATCCAGTCGAGACCGGCCGGCGCCGGTTGCGTTCCGTTGGTCTCCACCGCCACCTCGAACCCGACGTTATGGAGAGCACGCACGGCATCATCGTCGAGTTGCAGCAGCGGCTCGCCACCGGTGCAGACGACATAGGGCTTACTCCGCTCGTGCGGCTCGCCCTCCCAAGCCCGTGCCACCGCGGCGGCCAGATCCGCCGCGGTGCGGAAACGTCCCCCACCGGGACCATCCGTGCCGACGAAGTCGGTGTCACAGAACTGGCAGATAGCCCGACGCCGGTCCTTCTCCCTACCGGTCCACAGGTTGCAACTCGTGAACCGGCAAAACACAGCCGGTCGTCCGGCGTGAGTACCCTCACCCTGCAGGGTGTAGAAGATCTCCTTGACCCGGTACACCACTGATCACTCTGCAGCGGGCGCCAGGGCCGGGTCTGTGAGACCAAGCTCGGCGAACCCGCGGCCCCGAAGCAGGCACGAGTCACACGTCCCGCACGCCCGCCCATCGACCGGGTCGTAGCAGCTGTGCGTCAGGGAATAGTCGACGCCCAACTCGAGCCCGCGGCGGATCGTCTCTGCCTTGGTCAGTGTGATGAGCGGTGTGTGGATCCGGAGCCGCTGGCGGCCTTCCACACCCGCCTTCGTGGCGAGGTTCGCCATCGTCTCGTAAGCGGCGATGAACTCCGGCCGGCAGTCCGGGTATCCGCTGTAGTCGAGCGCGTTCACACCGATGAACACGTCGGAAGCGTCGAGAGTTTCCGCCCAGGCAAGAGCGAAGGACAGGAAGATGGTGTTACGCGCCGGCACGTAGGTGACCGGGATGTCCTGACCTAGGTCATCGGCGCTGCCATAGTGCGGCACCTCGATCCTGTCATCGGTCAGGGCGGAACCGCCGAAGGCCCGCAGGTCGATATCGGCGATGACGTGGTTACGGACACCGAACTGCTTCGCGACCGCAGCAGCGGCGTCCAACTCGACGGTATGACGCTGGCCGTACCGGAAACTCAGCGCATAGGCCTCGTACCCCTCGTGCTGGGCCATCGCGAGCACAGTCGCGGAGTCAAGGCCACCACTGAGCAGGACCACCGCCTTCCGCTTCGCATCAGACATGCGCTTCATCCGCCTTCCATACAGAAACTACGCCACCCGGCTCTACAGCAAAGTCGTAGTTTCTCTGTTCTGAGTCACGCAACCCTACCGAACTTAGGCGCGCAAGAGAATTAGGGATGGAACACGACGCGCTGGAACACTCGTACGGCATCAAGTCGCTACGCTGCGCGACGTCGCCATGATCGGCATCAACCCTCTCCAGCTGAGTAGACCTCTACGTGATTGAACTGACGAGTCAGCAAGCAGCTAAGGGTCCGCAGTTTCACCCCAGCAGCTTCGCCCAGAGCCCTTAGATACTGCACTGCCGCTACCCGTCGAACCAGCTAGTAACTGAGGCCCGATAGCGGCCAGATCGTCCGGGCCAGGCGCACCGATACCCGCGATCCCCTGCCGGAGCCGACAGTTGGCCCTCCAGCGACGATGAGCCTGAACGCTCGCCGGTCTTTTAGACCGCATCTCATTGGGGTTGTTGCTGGTCAACAGGTTCAGTTTGGCGGCGCCATGTTCTTGAACTTGGCACCGTATTGGACAGCCTCGTCGTCCGGCATCGTCAGCGCCTTGTCCAGCGCGTCACAGACCGCGGCGAGTTCGGCCTCTGTCGCACGCTGGACAGTGGACGCTGGAGGGAGTGGCGACTGCGGTGGCGACGTCGAGGCGCCGGGGCCGGGTTCGGTTGGTGAGTCGCAGGCCGCCAGCAGAAGCGCGACGGCGACGCCGGTCATTACTCGTCTCATCATCGGGTCGCCTCCGTGGCGTAGTCCGGCCCACTCGTGTCGTTGTCGCCAGGGGTCGTGTCGTTGACATATGAGGGCGCACCCGGAATGTGCACCTGCTGCGGCCTGCGCCGACCTGGCCACCCTCGTCCTGTACCGCCGCTCCCCCGAACTGCGCCTGCAAGCGGTCGCCCGCGCTGCCCGCGATGACTTCCCCGCCTGGCTCTCGCACGTGCAACCCGCCGCCGCGTGCACGCGGCCGGTCCGGCTGGCCGGAACCCTCACCACCATCGAAGCCGCGACCGGCCGGATCCTCGACCTGCGCCACACCGCAGACATGCCGGACGGGACCATCTACAAGCCCTGCGGCAACCGCCGCGCCAGCGTCTGCCCCGCCTGCTCCAAGCGCTACCAGAACGACGCCTACCAGCTGGTCCGCGCCGGACTCGTCGGCGGCAAAGGCGTACCGGCCGAAGTAGCGCGCCACCCGGCGGTGTTCCCGACCTTCACCGCGCCATCGTTCGGTGAGGTCCACACCCGGCGGGTCAAGAAGCACACCTGCGCCCGCCGCACCGAGTGCGACTGCCGGGCCGAGCCGTGCCACGCCCGCCGCGACCTGACCGTCTGCCCGCACGGGGCACGGCTGGCCTGCTTCGCCCGCCACGACCTCGCCGACCCCCGGCTCGGCACGCCGCTGTGCCTGGACTGCTACGACCATGCCGGGCAGGTCGTCTGGAACCTGTACGCGGGCGAACTGTGGCGGCGCACGACCATCACGATCCGCCGCTACATCGAGCAGCTGTGCCGGGAACGCGGCGTGGCGAAAGTCTCGATGACCTACGAGCGCAACGGCACGATCCGCACCCGCTGGGTGCTGCCGGTGCGGCTGTCGTTCGGCAAAGCAGCCGAGATGCAACGGCGCGGCGTCGCGCACTTCCACGCCATCATCCGCCTCGACGGCTTCGACCCCGACCGGCCCGACTCCACCGTCGCGCCACCGGCGGCCCTCGACGCCGACGACCTCGTCGCGGCCGTCGACCATGCCGCCACCACGGTCGTCTTCGCCACCGTCCCGCACCCGCACGAGCCGGGCGGCTGGCGCATCGGCTGGGGCGACCAGGTCCTGACGAAGGTCATCACGGTTGCCGCGCTGGGAGAGGTCACCGACGCTCAGGTCGCCGCGTACCTCGCCAAGTACGCCACCAAGTCGACCGAGGTCACCGGACACACCTCCGGCCGGATCACCACCGACACCATCGACCTGTACGCCGACCAGCGCGGCACCCATGTCGAACGCCTCGTCGACGCCTGCTGGCGACTCGCTCACGCCCGCTGGACCTGCAAACGCTGCGGCCAGCACAGCGACCGCTGGGTCTGCCCGACCTGCGCCGCGCGCGGCCGGGAGGCACTGTGGCCGGTACCGGAGAGCAGCCCGTTCCGGCGGCTCGGACGGTGGGCGCACATGCTCGGCTTCGGCGGCCACTTCCTCACCAAATCCCGCCACTACTCGATCACGTTCGCCCTGCTGCGCAACCGGCGCGTCGTTTTCCAACGTGCCCGGATTGCCGGGCCGGAACACGTCGACGTGGGCGAGACGCCGACCACGCTGGTCGTCAATTTCCTCCAGTTCGTGGGCGCCGGATGGCAGACACCCGCCGACGCGATGCTCGCCAACACCTCCGCCGCGATGGCCCGAGAACACCAGAACGCCGCCAGGCACTACCTGACCAGCCTGGCCGCGTGAACGGCCATCGACCGTCAAGGCCACCTTGACACTGGACCGGAGAGGAGAGGCGAACCCATGGCTGGGGGAGCAACGGAGCGCCTGACGTTCTACCGTGCCGCTGACGTGGCGGAGCGGTTGGGCTGCTCCCACTGGTGGGTGAAGGAACAGGCACGGAACCGCCGGATCCCGTACTGCTGGATAGGCGGCAGCTGCCGCTTCACCGAGGAACACGTCGCCGAGATCGCCCGGTTGACCGAGGTTCAGCCAGCAGAGACGCCCGTGGTGGGCCGCACCAGGCGGACGGCCGTCCCAGCCAGACCGGAGAGCACCAGCCGCCTGGTTGCCCGGGTTCCTCGCCGGGCGCGGGCGGCGGGTCCGGCGAAGCGGCCTAGAGACAGCGAGGGGGAAGGAGAGACATGGGATTCGCAGAGAACCGCGGAAGCTACTGGCGCGGCCGTTACAAGGCCGGGCCCGGCAGCTACCTGACGGTGGTCGATGAAACCGGCGCGACGGTCAAGTTCCGGAGCAGACGCGACGCCGAACAGGCCGCGAACGACGCGGAGGCTCGCGTCCGCAACGGTGGCCGGCCACCCCGGGCGGCGGGGCGGACGCTGTTCGCCGACTACGTCAACGAATGGTTCGACCGGCTCGACCTGGCCGTCTCCACTCTGCAGAACTACCGCCGCGCGATCGAGGACCACATCCTGCCAGCGTTCCAGGAGTACGCGGTGGCGGCCATCACCAGCGCCGACGTGGCCCGCTGGCAGAAACACGAGCGGTCGCTCGGCTACGCGGAGTCCAGCGTGCGGCTGTGGCGCAGGATCCTGCACCTGATCCTGGCCGATGCCATGGATGAGGGGTTGCGGGAGTCGAACCCGGCCGCCCAGCGGCGGGGCCGGGGGAAGCGCGCGGGCAGATCGCCGAGCCGTGGGCCGGAGAAGACGGTCACGACGGCTCTCGGCATCGTGCTGCTGGCGGAGCGGTTGGCGCTGCTGTCCGGGCGAGACGACGAGTTCGTGGCGGCGGTGACGCTCGGTTTCACCGGGCTGCGCTGGGGTGAGCTCGTCGGGCTGGAGACGGGGTTCCTGCGGCCGGGCGTGGTCCAGGTCGAGTGGCAGCTTTACGAGTTGGACAACGGCGTGCTGCACCGCTGCCCGCCCAAGGACGACTCCTACCGGACGGTGCACGTGCCGACCTGGCTGAGCGACTTGCAGGCGGACCTCATCTCTCGAACTGCGCCGCAGCCCTGTGCCTGCCACGGGTTGCGGTACGCGTTCGGCGGCTACGGCACCGCCAACGGAGCGGCGCGACGGACCGGTCCGAAGCTGGTCGACGTGGCGCGGGCTGCCGGGGTGTCGACCGGGACGGTGTCGAACGTGCTGAACCGTCCGGAGACCGTCGCGGAGGTGACCCGCAACGCCGTGACGGACGTGATCGCCCGGCTGGGCTTCGTACGCAGTGCCCCGACAGGTGCGGCAGCGGCGCACTACCGGCGGAACGGGTTTGCGACCTGGCTGTTCCAACCTGCGGCGACAGGCCGGTACCCGGCCAAAGCTCCGAAGGTCGCCCGCCCGGTGCCGGTCGTGGGCGAACCGTGGCCGGGTGTTCCGGTCCGGGGCCGAGCAGCGTCCACCCGGGCGGATGCCTGCTGGCTCCCGCTCGCGTCAGGCCTGACACCGCACGGACTGCGGCACTCCTACAAGACAATCATGATCCTGATGGGCACCCCGTCGCCGCTGATGGACGCCCAGATGGGGCACTCCGACAGCTCCGTGCAGGCGCTCTACGCGCACGTCACACCCGAGATGATCGGACGGCTGACGACCGGGCTCACACAGCTGTGGGAGGACGCTCTCGACGCCCGGCGACTGCTCTCCCCCGGCTCGCCGGTCGCGGTACTCGATCGGCTACTCCGGGAGAAGATCGTCTCCCAGAATTCTCCCAAAGGGACCCCGGAAACAATTCAGGACCGGATCGCGTTACCGCGACACCGGCCCTGACCTGCTGTTTTGATTGGTCGGGCTGACAGGATTTGAACCTGCGACCCCTTGACCCCCAGCATTTGGGAGCCCCAGCGACGTGCTAACAAACGTTTTACCAGGTCACTAAAAAGTATACTCGGCCGAGTAAAGGGGTCCAAGGCGGGCGCCCTTCCATGTCCACCATCATGGTATCTGACCTGGACATATACAAACCCACCTCTCCTGGAGTGACTGTCTCAGCGCTTCGCAGCAGGCTCTGCGGACGGCCCGGGTCCGCTCACGACCAATCGGGGAGGTGAGCCGTCGGGTGGCGCTAG
>NZ_BOMS01000012.1 GCF_016862315.1 Actinoplanes palleronii
CACGCACGGGGACACACCTCTACAAGCCAGCCGGCCAACGCCTCGGCACAGGCTGCGGCCGCAAGCTGCGGCACCGACCACGCCTACGCAAGATCCGCTCTAGTGCAAGGCTGCGGCCGCGGCTTGCGGCACTGGCTGGCTACCAAGGGTGCCTCGAGCACTGCGAGACACCCCTGCAAGCCAGCCGGCCACCGCCTCGGTGCAAGCCTGCGGCCGCACGCAGCTGCACCGAGCTCGGCTACGCAAGATCCGCGCCGGTGCAAGGCTGCGGCCGCGGCTTGCGGCACTGGCTGGCTCCCAGGGGTGCCTCAAGCACTGCGAGACACCTCTACAAGCCAGCCGGCCACCGCTGCGGCGCAAAGCTGCGGCCGCACGCTGCGGCACCTGCCTGGCTGCGCAAGATCTGCTTTGGCACAAGGCTGTGGCCGCGGGGTGCGGCACCGGCTGGCTTGCAGGGGTGTCTCCCGATGTCGAGGCACCCCTGCAAGCCAGCCGGTCAATGGTGCGGTCGCAGGCGGTCTGGGCTATCAGCGTCAATGGCTTGTGCAATCCGCGAGGCCGGGCCTTTTCTCCGGGTATTCCGCGATAATAGGCATTCCGTTCCTCGCGGCCGACACCCTTGCCATCAAACACCCGGCGTTGCCGGGGCTTCCGTTT
>NZ_BOMS01000013.1 GCF_016862315.1 Actinoplanes palleronii
CCCCCCCCCGTCGCGCCACCACCCCGGCCAGCCACGAAGAGAAGCCAGCTCCACTCGCCAGAGAGAGCAGCCAGATCAGCCGCGGGTCTGGGTGGCTTCGCGGATTTGGCGCATCAGGGTCGCGGCTTCGGATTCGGGGCGGTCGGGGAACATGGCCAGGGCCAGGCTTCCGTGGTCGGCCCAGCCGCAGACCGGGAGGTCACCGGATTCGGTTTTGGTGGTGCCGCATTTCATGGTGCCGCCCAGTTTGCCGGCGGGGACCTCGTGCAGGTTGACGACCGCGCCCTGCTCGTCGGAGATGAGGCTGAACGAGGTGTCCAGGTCTTTGCCGGGGCTCCAGAAGAGCGTGGTGCCGCCGAAGAAGAGGACGTTTTTGCTCTCGCCGGCCGTATAGACGGCGCCGACGGTTTCGTCCAGGTCGACCTCGGCGGAGAGTGCGGTCTGCAGATAGTCCGCGGTGTCCTGGGCGTTCTGGCTGGTGTCGAGAGTCAGCTCACCGATCTGGGGCGGGAGCTTCAGAGTGGCGTCCGACTCGGAGCTGATCTGCCAGTAGAACCAGCCGAGGGCGGCGATGCCGGCGACACCGATGGCCAGCAGGGAACTCAGGACGAGGGTCCGGGTTCGGCGGCGGCCGCTGGTCATCGGGGTGGGGCCGGCGTCTTCCTGCTGGTCGTACCCCTGAATCTGATCTTGATCTTGGTTGTCGAGCAGGCTGAACGGGGTTTCCTGGATCTCGATCGGGTCCGCTGCGGGCTCGACATCGGCTGCGGGAGCCTCGGGTGCGCCGGCGAGATCGGGGACGGGAGCGACGGGAGGGGGCGTCTGCTGGCCGCGGTCCGACATCAGGTGAGCCTACCGTCATCCACAGGTGGGAGTGCGAATACCAGGTGCGGGCCGGGAATCCGTAGACTTGCGGGGTGACCGATGCATCCGATACCCGCACCCCCGACAGCCGGCCCACCGGTGGACTCTCCGCTCAGTACCAGCCGGGCGAGGTAGAGCAGCGGCGGTATGAGCGGTGGGTATCGGAGGGCTACTTCACCGCCGACCCCAAGAGTGACAAGCCGCCGTTCACCATCGTCATCCCGCCGCCGAACGTGACAGGCTCGCTGCACGTCGGCCACGCCCTCGACCACACCATTCAGGACACCCTGGTGCGCCTCAAGCGCATGCAGGGTTTCGAGGTGCTCTGGCTGCCCGGCATGGACCACGCCGGCATCGCCACCCAGAACGTGGTGGAGCGCAAGCTCGCCGATCTCCAGATGTCCCGGCACGACCTGGGCCGGGCGAAGTTCGTGGAGAAGGTCTGGGAGTGGAAGGCGGAGTCCGGCGGGGCGATCCTCGGCCAGATGCGCCGGCTCGGTGACTCGGTGGACTGGTCGCGGGAGCGTTTCACGATGGACGAGGGCCTGTCCCGCGCCGTCCAGACGATCTTCAAGCGACTGTACGACGACGACCTGATCTACCGCGCGAACCGGATCATCAACTGGTGCCCGCGCTGTCTCACCGCGCTCAGTGACATCGAGGTCGAGCACACCAACGATGAGGGTGAGCTGGTCTCGATCCGGTACGGCGAGGGTGAGAACGCCATCGTGGTGGCGACCACCCGGGCCGAGACGATGCTCGGTGACACCGCGGTGGCCGTGCACCCCGAGGACGAGCGCTACAAGCACCTGATCGGCACCGAGGTCGAGCTGCCGCTCACCGGCCGGCGCATCCCGATCGTCGCGGACGAGCACGTCGACCCGGCGTTCGGCACCGGCGCGGTGAAGGTGACCCCGGCGCACGACCCGAACGACTTCGAGATCGGCCAGCGGCACGACCTGCCCAGCCTGACCGTGATGGACGAGCGCGCGGTGATCACCGTCCCCGGCCCGTTCCAGGGCCTGGACCGGTACGAAGCACGTCCGGCGGTCGTCGCCGCGCTGCGTGCGCAGGGCCGGATCGTCGCCGAGAAGCGGCCGTACGAGCACTCGGTCGGCCACTGCTCGCGGTGCAAGACCACCGTCGAGCCGCGGCTCTCGCTGCAGTGGTTCGTCAACACCACCCCGCTAGCCAAGGCGGCCGGTGACGCGGTCCGGGACGGCCGGGTCGCGATCGAGCCGGCCGAGCTCTCCAAGCGGTATTTCGCCTGGGTCGACAACATGCACGACTGGTGCATCTCCCGCCAGCTCTGGTGGGGTCACCGCATCCCGGTCTGGTACGGGCCGAACGACGAGGTCATCTGCGTCGGACCCGACGAGGAGCCGCCGACCGGCGAGGGCTGGCGCCAGGACGAGGACGTGCTGGACACCTGGTTCTCCTCGGGCCTGTGGCCGTTCTCCACGCTGGGCTGGCCGGAGCGCACCGCCGAGCTGGAGAAGTTCTACCCGACCAGCGTGCTGGTCACCGGGTACGACATCCTCTTCTTCTGGGTCGCCCGGATGATGATGTTCGGCCTCTACGCGATGGACGGCGTGCAGCCCTTCAACGTCATCAACCTGCACGGCATGGTCCGCGACCAGTTCGGCAAGAAGATGTCGAAGTCGTTCGGCAACGTGGTCGACCCGCTGGACTGGATCGACAAGTACGGCGCCGACGCCACCCGGTTCACGCTGGCCCGCGGCGCCAACCCCGGCTCCGACGTGCCGATCAGCGAGGACTGGTGCCAGGGCTCCCGCAACTTCTGCAACAAGCTCTGGAACGCCACCCGGTTCGCGCTGATGAACGGCGCGACGGTGGAGGGCGACCTGCCCGCGCCGAGCGAGCTCAGCGCGATCGACAAGTGGATCCTGTCCCGCCTGCAGCACGTCGTGGCCGAGGTCAACGAGCAGTTCGACAGCTACGAGTACGCCAAGGTCTGCGACACGCTCTATCACTTCGCCTGGGACGACGTCTGTGACTGGTACGTCGAGCTCAGCAAGCCGGTGCTGGCGCAGGAGGACACCCCGGAGGCGGCGCGCACCCGGCGGGTCCTCGGCCACGTGCTGGACCAGCTGCTGCGCCTGCTGCACCCGGTCATCCCGTTCGTGACCGAGGAGCTGTGGATCGCGTTCACCGGCGGTGAGACGCTGACGTTCGCGACCTGGCCGTCGGTCGACTACGCGCTCGTCGACGACGCCGCCGAGGAGGAGCTGGCCGCGCTGCAGAAGGTGGTCACCGAGGTGCGCCGGTTCCGTGCCGACCAGGGCCTCAAGCCGAGCCAGCGGGTCTCCGCCGCGCTGACCGGCCTGGGCAACGTCGGGATCGACACGCACGAGCCGCTGATCCGTTCGCTGGCCCGGCTGAACACGCCGGCCGAGGACTTCACCGCGACCGCCACCCTGGCGGTGACCGGTGGGATCACCGTCGACCTGGACACCCGGGGCACCATCGACGTGGCCGCCGAGCGGGCCCGGCTGGTGAAGGACCGCGTGGGCGCCGAGAAGGAGGCCGCGCAGTGCCGGGCCAAGCTCGGCAACGAGGCGTTCATCGGCAAGGCGCCGGAGCAGGTGGTCACCAAGATCAAGGATCGGCTGGCCATCGCCGAGGCCGACCTGGTCCGGATCGCCGCCGCCCTCGACGCGCTGCCCGCGGCATGAGCGAGTACACCGAGGTCGAGGCCGCGCTCAACGAGCGCGGGTTCACCCGCATGGTCTTCGACATGCAGAAGATCCGGGATCTGATGGACGTGCTGGGCAGCCCGCAGCGGGCGTACCCGGCGATCCACCTGACCGGCACCAACGGCAAGACCAGCACGGCGCGCATGATCGACGCGCTGCTGCGGGCCTGTGGCCTGCACACCGGGCGATACACCAGCCCGCACCTGGAGACCGTCCGGGAGCGGATCAGCCTGGACGGTGACCCGGTCTCCGAGGAGCGGTTCGTCGCGACGTACCAGGAGGTCGCGCCGCTGGCCGACCTGATCGACGCGCGCAACACCGAGCCGCTCACCTACTTCGACATGACCACGGCGCTGGCCTACGCGACGTTCTCGGACGCGCCGGTCGACGTCGCGGTGGTCGAGGTGGGCCTGGGTGGCGAGGAGGACGCCACGAACGTCATCGACGCGGGCATCTGCGTGCTGACCCCGATCGGTCTCGACCACACCGAGTGGCTCGGCGACACCATCGAGGACATCGCCTGGGCCAAGGCCGGGATCATCCACAAGGGCGCCACCGTGATCACGGCGCTCCAGGAGGAGGACGCCCTCCGGCCGATCATGGAACGCTGCGCCGAGATGGACGCCACCCTGGCCCGGGAGGGCAGCGAGTTCGGGGTGGTGACGCGGACCCAGGCGGTGGGCGGCCAGGTGCTCGTCCTGCAGGGGCTCGGCGGTGTCTACGAAGAGGTCTTCCTGCCGCTGTTCGGCGCGCACCAGGCGCAGAACGCCGCGCTCGCGCTGGCCGCGGTCGAGGCGTTCCTCGGCGCCGGGCCGGACAAGCAGATCGATATCGACCTGATCCGCGAGGGCTTCGCGCAGGTGGACTCGCCGGGCCGGCTGGAGCGGGTGCGCAGCGCGCCGGCGATCCTGCTGGACGGCGCGCACAACCCGCACGGGATGGCCGCCACGGTGACCGCGCTGGAGGACGAGTTCAACTTCCGGCACATGGTCACGGTGCTCGCGGTGCTCGGCGACAAGGACGTGCCCGGCCTGCTCGACCTGCTCGAGCCGGTGTCCGCGCGGATCGTGGTGACGCAGAACAGCTCGCCGCGCTCGATGCCGGTCGCCGACCTGGCCGGGCTGGCGATCCAGGTGTTCGGTGAGGACCGGGTCTCGATCGCGGAGAACATGCCGGACGCCATCGAGGAGGCCGTCTTCCTCGCCGAGGACGACTCGTCCGGTGAGCTGAGCGGTGTCGGCGTGCTGATCACCGGCTCGGTGGTGACCGTCGCGGACGCGCGAAGGCTGCTCAAGCGATGAGCGAGCCGGAGAACACCACGATGCCGGCTGCGCCGGACGAGAACGCGACGCCGGCCGGGGGCGAGGAGGGCGGCGCGGTGCGGCGTTCCGGGCTTCGCAACCCCGAAGCAGCGGTACGAGGGCTGGGCTCGGGGACGCTCGCACTGGAAGCGATCGTGCTCCTGCTGGCCATCCAGCCGATCAAGATCCTGGGCGGTCACCTGAGCGGCTGGGGGATCGGGCTGGTGATCTCCCTGGCCGTGGTGGCGGCGGTGCTCGCCGGGAGCATGCGGCGCAGCTGGGCGTGGAACGCGGGGACGGCACTGCAGGTGGTGCTGCTCGCGGGCGGGTTCGCGCACTGGTCGCTGGCGGCACTCGGTGTGATCTTCGGGCTCGCGTGGGCGTATGCGACGTACGTACGGAAGTCGATTCTCGGCTGACCGCGGTCGTGAGCGGAAAGTAAGGGGAGCCACTCGGTGGCTCCCCTTACGCGTTTCAGGCTTCCGGGCGGATGGCGCGCCACTGGGTGATGGCGATGTTGTGGTTGTCCGGGTCGCGGAACGTGGCGGACCAGAGTTCCAGCTTGTCGCCGCGGTTGACCGGTCGCGGGGAGTGCACGAACTTGACGCCCTTCGCCTTCAGCTCGTCGTGCACCGCCTCGATGTCGCCCACCTCGAGGTTCAGGTAGATCAGGCGGCCGGCCTCCGAGGAGAGGTTGGGCACCGTGCGCAGCACGACCCGGGTGTCGCCGGAGGCCAGCACCGAGCTGCCCTCGCCGGTGTCGATCTCGTAGAAGCCGAGGGTGTCGCGGTAGAAGACGATCGAGCGGGCCAGCTGGGTGACCAGGATCGTGATGCCCACGCCGTGGATCGCGCCGGCCGGGCCGGGGCGGGCGCTGGGGTAGGCGGTGATCAGATCACCGGCGTGCTCGTCGGGTTCGCGGCGGCCGGAGAAGTCGCCCCAGGGGCTGCCGGTGGGCTTGGTGCTCTCGCCCTTGTCCGTTTCGCCGTCGGCCTCTGCCTCGGCCCCGGCCTCTGCCTTGGTTGCGGCCGGTGCCGCCGGCGTCTCGGGTGCGGCCGTGGCCGCCACCGTCTCGGGGCTGGGATCCGGCTCGGGGCCGGGATCCGTCTCGGTCTCGGTGGCCGGGGGCTCGTCGGCCGGGGGAGCCACGATGCCGGCGGCCATGGCGGGTGCGGCGGCGGGGGTGGCTTCCGGGGGTGTTTCCGGGTTCGGGTCCAGCGGGATGTCGATGTCGTCCGCGGGGAAGACCGGGCCGGACGAACGGGACGCGGTCGGTTCGGGCGCGGTGGGGAAGGGGCGGTCCGGGGCGGGCGCGGTCGGCGGTGCGGTGAGGGGGGTCGGGGTGACCGACACCGGAGGCGTGGTGGGCTCGGGGCGGGGCTGCGCCCGGTGGGTGGTCGGGGTGGGCTCGTGGCGGGTGGCGGCCGGCGGGTAGGCGCTGGCCGGGAACGCCATCGGCGGGTAGTCGGCGTGGCCCGGCTCGTCGGGCTGGGCCACGGGGGTGGACGAGGCCGGAGCCGGCTTCTCCGGCCGGGCCCACGGAGACGTCCGGCTCGGCGGGGACTTCGGCTCGGCCTGAGATGCCGCTTCTGCCTGAGGTGCCGCTTCTGCCTGGTGTGCCGCTTCTGCCTGGTGTGCCGGTTCGGTCCCGGGTGCCGGTTCGGTCCGGGGTGTCGGCTCGGCCGGGGGTGGCGGGGTGGTGCGGGCTGCCGAGGTGGTGGGTGCGGCCGGTGGCGGGCTGTCGTCGGGCTCGCCGGGCTGCGTGATGAAGCGGGTGCGGCCGGAGCGGGTCGGGCTCGGTGCCGGGCGGCCGGCGCTCGCCGGATCCGCGTCCGACGGGCTCGCCTGGGCTGCGGGCTCGGGCTTCGGGCTCGCCTGGGCTGCGGGCTCGGGCTTCGGGGTCGCCTGGGCTGCGGGCTCGGCGCCGGGGCCCGCCTGGTGCGGGACGGTGGGCGCGGAGGTTTTGGCGGTCCCGGTGGACGGAGCGGAGGCGGACGGGGTTGCCGGGGACGGTCCTGACCTGGCGGAGTCGGACGGGTCGTCGAGGGCCAGGTCGATCAGGGCGTCCGGGTCGGGGCTGGACTCGGTTGAGCTGCGCTGTGCGGGCGGACGGCCGGTGGGGGTGGACTCGTACGCCGGAGTGGTGGTTTCGGGGTCGACCGTTGCTGTCGCGGCGCCGGAGCGCTTGCGGGGGCTGGGTCGTGAGCCGGGCGGGCGGGGGCCGGTGATCCGGCTCGCGGCGGCACCGGTGGCCAGACCGGCGGCGAAGGCGGCCTCGGGCTGGTGGCCGGGCGCCTGAGGCTGTCGGCCGGTCGCCTCGGGCTGGTGGCCGGGCGCCTCAGGACCGGGCGGCGGCGAATACCCGGTGCCGGGCGAGTCGGTGGACGTGACCGATTCTGACCGCGTCGACGGCCGTCCCGGCGTGACCGGACCGGAGGCGGCACCGGACGACGCCGGCTGCTCGTACCCGGAAGGGGTGCTGGGTGAAGCGGACCTGGAGCTGCGGGGTGGGGTGGGCCCGGCGGTGGGTGGCGGTGGGTAGTCGGTGCCGTCCGGGACCGCGGCGGTGGGTGCCGCGGGTCCGGGCGGGGGCGGGAAGTCGAAGCCGTCCGGGGTGGTGGTGCGGCGGGCCGAGGTCGGTCCCGGCGGTGGTGGGTAGTCGTCGCCCAGCGTGGGAACGGACGGACCGGGCGGGGGCGGGTAGTCGTCGCCGGCTGCCGGACCGGCCGTGGCGGGCGGTGGCGGATAACTGGCGGACGGCCAGGCCTGTGACGACGCGCCGGAGCCGGGACGGCTGGTGGCGGTGCCGTTGGACGGCCGGTCGCGGGAGTCGGCACCGGACTCGGTGGAGGAATGACCCCGGGACGGGGAGACCGGCGCGTCGGCGTCGACGTTCCGCACCTGGGCGGTGGCCGGCGCAGGCTCGGAAGCCGCGGCCGGTGAACCGGTGGGTCCGGGAGCGCCCGGGGACACCGGGGAGCCGGGAGCGCCGGGGGAGACCGGCGAGGTGGCGCGGGGGTCGGCCGGGTCCGGGTCGAGAGGGTCGAAACCGACCGGATCGGTGGCTGCCGTGTCGAAGCCCGAGCGGGTCCCGTTGGCCGCCCGGCGGGGCAGCGGGGTGGCCTGCTCCCCGGTCCCGACCAGCTGTCCCTCGAGGATCGGCCCGTCCGGGGTGTCCCGGACCACGACCGGCGTGCTGGTCGGCTCGGTCTCGAAGTCGTTGTCGCGGCCCTCCCACGGGCCCGGCGCGACCGCGCTGAGCCCGGCGTCGTCCGCGTCGTCCGGGTCCTCGCCGAGGTCGGGCTGCACCTGCTGTGGCGGGTCGGCGCCCTCGTCGCGGGCCGGCGCGTCCTTCCAGTTGACCCGGACGCGACGGGTGTCGTCGACGTCGACCGTGATCGGCACGGTCGAGCCGATCGTCGGCCACTTCGCGACCGGCACCCGGCCGTCCCTGATCACCGACTCGGAGGTGCCCAGGCCGGGCGCCACCACGATGGCCCGGATCTCGGCACGGCCGTACGCCCCGGAGATCGGCGGCGCGCTGATGTCGACGACCTCCGCGTTGCCGGCCACCGTGGCGCGGCCGCCCCGGCGCACGTTGCCGACCATGGTGAGTGCGATGGCTATCGCCAGCACCACCAAGCCGAAGATCGCCACCGGCCAGCTCGCCAGGCCGAGACCGTAAACGATCACAAAGACCGCTATCGTGCCGATCACCGCCGCCACCAACTTGCGTGCCGGGGCGATGGGCCTGCCGGTCTGGTTCGCCACTGTGGACCTCCCGCTTCTCCCCGTCAGGTTATGGCCCGCCGGATGTTCCGCGAAAGTACGGCAGTCCGGGCATCGTCGCTCGCCGTCTCGGTGGTACCGATAGGCTGAACCTCAGGCGTGTCGGCCTGTCGTCTTCACGGAGGAACTACGTGTCCAGCACCACCGAGCGTTCGCTCGTCCTCATCAAGCCCGACGCGGTCAGCCGCGGCCTGCTCGGCGAGATTCTGTCCCGTTTCGAGGGTAAGGGCCTGGTCATCGAGGCGCTGGAGTTGCGCACGATGGATGCCGAACTGGCCGACCGGCACTACGCCGAGCACGTCGGCAAGGCGTTCTACCCGCCGCTGAAGGAGTTCATGACCAGCGGCCCGCTCGCCGCGGTGGTGCTCTCCGGCGACGAGGTGATCGACGTCGTGCGTGCCATGATCGGCGCGACCGACGGCCGCAAGGCGGCCGCCGGCACGATCCGGGGTGATCTCTCGCTGTCCAACCGGGAGAACCTGGTGCACGCGTCCGACTCGCCGGACAGCGCGAAGCGCGAGCTCGCGCTCTGGTTCCCGGCGCTCTGACCAGCCGGTTTACCTAGTCTCCAAACTGGCTCGGCGCCGCGACTCCGCCTCGAAGACCCGCAGCAGCACCGCGGCGAGCAGGGCGTATCCGGCGCCGACCAGCAGCTCCGTGCCCAGCGCGGGCGCGGCTGACGCGAGGCCGTGCCCGGCGGCGAGCAGCCGGGCGGCTTCCGCGGCGTGGGTGATCGGCAGGAACTGTCCGATGTCGGCCATCCACGGCGGCAGGTTCTCCCGGGGTACGTTCACACCGGTGAGCAGGAGCAGCAGCGCCGCTGAGACGTTCGACACCACCCAGACGTCCCGGAACCGCAGCCCCAGCGCGCCCAGCGTGAGCCCGAAGAACCCGCAGGCGAGCGAGCCGGCCGCCAGGGCGAGCGCGATCCCGGGCAGCGCGGCGGGCGGGATGCGCAGGCCGAGCATCAGGGTGCCCATCAGCAGGGTGAACGCGGCGATCAGCAGCCCGTTCCCGGCGTACGGCAGCACCCGCCCCCAGAAGATCACCGTGCGGCTGCGCGGCGAGAGCAGCACGTGCCCGAGCGTCCCGTAGCGCCGTTCGTTGGCGACCGCCATGGTGCCGCCGAAGACGCAGGCCGAGGACGCGGCGAGCACCGCGTTGCCGAGGATGAAGAACCCGTCGTCGGCGACACCCAGCTGCCGGCCCAGGTAGGCGAAGAAGAGCAGCTGGAAGGTGGGGCCGGCGAGCAGCGTGCCGACGTACATGGCGGGCGTGGTCCAGTTGAACAGGGCTCGGTAGGCGAGCAGGCCACCGACGCCGATGAGTCGCAGAGTCGTCATGACAGCGCCAGGGTTCCGGCCGCGCGGGCGCGGCGTTCGAACGAGGTCAGCAGGAACGCGCCGAGGATCAGGCAGGCCGTGCTGATGGCCAGGCAGATCCCGATCGAGGGCCAGACCGGGCCGCCGCTGGTGGCCTCCCGGAGCGCCCGTGCGCCCCAGGTGGTGGGCAGGACCGCGGCGATCGGCGCGGTCCAGGACGGCAGCACGCTGATCGGCACGAGCATCCCGGAGAGCAGCCAGATCGGGTAGTCGAGCGGGTTGGCCAGCGCGTTCGCGTTGCGGATCAGTACGAACGTGGACGCCAGCAGCAGCCCGAACATGCCGAGCCCGGCCACGCAGGCGAGCGCCGCGGCGAGGAACCGGAGCGGGTGCGCGAAGTCGAGCCGGATGCCGTAGATCAGCCGGCCCCAGAGCAGGGTGGCGAGCAGCGCGTAGGTGCCGGTGAGCGCGGTGGCGGCGGTGATCGGCAGGACCACCAGCACCGGGCGCCGGGGCGCCAGCATGATCATTTCCAGGGTGCCCTGCCAGCGCTGGTTCTGGATGGCGCCGCCGGAGCCGAAGAGCACCGACGACCAGACCCCCATCAGGCCGGCGCCGACCGCGGCCTCCAGCAGCCGGTGCGGCTCGTCGCCGGCCCGGAACAGGTAGACCGCCAGGGTGGCCTGCACCAGCGGGATGATCAGGGCGAGCGCGATCTCGAACGACGAGCGGCTGAGGTGCTTGGCGTGCATCAGCGTGCCGATCCCCAACGTGCGGACCGCGCTCATGCGGCGTTCACGATCGCCACGTACGCGTCCTCCAGCGTCGGTTCGCGGCTGTTCACCCGGCCCAGCCGGACCCCGGCCAGCTCGCGGAGCACGTCACCCTGCACGTCGACCCCCGCGTCCGACTGCACGGTCAGCAGCTGCAGCGCGCCCCGCTCCTCGAGCGCGGTCTCCCGTACGCCGGGCAGGTCGCGCAGGGCGGTGAGCGCGGTGGCCGGCACGCCGTACGCCTCGACCTCCACCACCCGCCGTCCGTCCGCACGCCGGCGCAGCTGTGCCGGGGTGCCGAGGGCCTGGATCCGCCCGTCGGCGATCACCGCGATCCGGTCGCAGAGCTCGTCCGCCTCGGCCATGTAGTGCGTGGTCAGCAGCACGGTGGTGCCGTTCGCGGCCAGGTCGGCCACGGTCCGGCGCAGTTCCCGGGCGGCCACCGGGTCGACCCCGATCGACGGCTCGTCGAGGAACAGCACCTCCGGCCGGTGCAGCAGGCCCCGGGCGATGTGCAGGCGCTGCCGCATGCCCCGGGAGTAGCCCTCGACCCGCTCGCGTTCCCGGCCGGTCAGCCCGACCAGCTCCAGCAGCTCGGCGATCCGGTGCCGCTGCTCGCGGGCCGGCACGGCGTACAGCTCGGCGAAGTAGCGCAGGTTGTCCAGCGCGGAGAGCCGGTCGTAGAGGCCGCGGTCGCCGCCGAAGACGTACCCGATCCGGCGCCGCACCTCGCGGGTCTCCCGGACCACGTCGAATCCGCGGATCCGGGCGGTGCCCGCGGTCGGGATCAACAGGGTGTTGAGCATCTTGATGGTGGTGGTCTTACCCGCGCCGTTCGGGCCGAGCAGGCCGAAGAGCTCGCCGCGGCGGACCGTGAGATCCACTCCGCGCACCGCCTCCACGGTCTCCCGCCGGGGGCGGATCCAGCCGGTGCGGGTCCGGTAGACCCGCCGCAGGCCCTCCGCCTCGATGGCGTATTCGCTGTCCATGCCGGAGAACCTAGGAAGCGGAGCCCGATCAGGAAACGAATTCGGAGATGCCCGAATCCCCGCCGAGAGAGATGCCCGAATCCCCGCCGATCAGGCTGACCAGTGCCGTCCCGGCCGGCTCCAGGCCGTAGAGGACCCGGCGCCCGGCCCGCCGCCGGTGCACCACCCCGGCCGCGAGCAGCGCGGACAGGTGCTCGGAGATCGTGCTCGGGGCCAGGCCCAGCACGGTGGCCAGCGCGGACGTGGTGGCCGGGGTGGTCAGGGCGCGCAGCACCGCAGCCCGGCCCCGGCCGACCAGGATGGCCAGCCGGTCGGTCTGCGCCCGGGTCACCGGCGCCGGCGTCTCGGCGAGCAGCGCCGAGCCACGGGACTGGTAGGTCACCATCACCACGTCCGGATGATCGGTGGAGCAGGTCAGCGCGCCGCGCGAGAAGATCAGCGGGACCAGCAGCAGCCGCTTGTCCACCGCCACGTGCGACTGGTCGAGCGGCTTGACCAGGGTGAGCACCGGCGGCTCCCAGCGGATCCGGTCGTGCAACCGGGCCAGCAGCGCGTCCGGTCCGTCGGCGGCCAGCGCCCGGGCCCGCAGCAGGACCTCCTCGTCGAGCGCGGCCCGCATGGCCGGCCAGTGCGGCGCGATCGCCGCGTCCCAGTAGGCGGCGAGCCCGCCGGCCAGCCGGTCCAGCGCGGCCTGCCGGTCGTCCCGGAACGGGCGCAGGAACTCCGGCAGGTCACCGTCCGGGTGGTATGTGGCGAACTGCTCGGCGATCACCTCGGCCGGGGTGGCCCGGAGCCGGTCCAGCTGCTCGGCGAACGTCGGCAGCGCGGTCTCCGGGACCGGGTCCAGGAAGTCCGGTGAGCTGGGCGGCAGCTGGAAATAGAGCGCGAGGGGCGCGGTCGCCGGTTCGGTCCGGAGGACCTCTCGGGCCCGGACCGCCCATGAGGTGTACGGCCACGGCGCCTCGGCGTGCCGGCGCAGCAGGTAGAGCCCGCAGACCAGCTCGCCCAGCGGGCTGATCGCGATGCGGGTGCGCGACAGCGTCGGCTCGTCCAGCTCGATCCGGATCACCGGGTGAAGTTTAGGGAACGGCCATCCCGAGGCCACTTCGGATCGATAGGCATCAGTCATGACGGCGATCTCACGACGGAATCTGTTGCGTGCCGGTATGGCCGGCGGCGTGGCCGGGGTGCTGCTCGAGGCCCCGGCGTTCTCCTCGGCCGGTAGCCGGCCGGTGCTCACCCACGGGGTGCAGAGCGGTGACGCCACCGCGGACTCGGCGGTGATCTGGGCGCGGGCGGACCGGCCCGGACGGCTCTGGGTGCAGGCCAGCCGGCGGCCCGACTTCCGCGGCTCGCGGGTGGTCCGCGGCCCGCTGGTCACCCCGGAGACCGGCCTGACCGGGAAGGTGCGGCTGCGCGGCCTGCCCGCCGGCGAGCAGATCTTCTACCGGGCCAAGGTGGAGAGCCTGGACCGGCCGGGACTGTTCGGGCTGCCGGTGGACGGGACGCTGCGCACCGCGCCCACCCGGCGCGCCGACATCCGCTTCGTCTGGACCGGTGACGTGGCCGGGCAGGGCTGGGGGATCGACCCGGCCCACGGCGGGATGAAGCTGTTCGAGTCGGCCCGGTTGCGCCGGCCGGATTTCTTCCTGCACAGCGGCGACACCGTGTACGCCGACGGCCCGCTGGCCGAGACGGTCACGCTGCCGGACGGGCGGATCTGGCGCAATCAGCTCACCGACGCCAAGCTCAAGGTCGCCGAGACGCTCGACGAGTACCGCGGGCAGTACGCGTACAACCTGCTGGACGACGCGTACAAGCGGTTCGTCGCGTCGGTGCCGCAGATCAACCAGTGGGACGACCACGAGGTGACGAACAACTGGTACCCGGGCGAGATCCTGGACGACGCGCGGTACACCGAGAAGCGGGTGGACGTGCTGGCGGCGCGGGCGCACCGGGCGTACCACGAGTGGACGCCGATCCCGTCGGCGAGCGGGCCGGTGTACCGGAAGATCGCGTACGGGCCGCTGCTCGACGTGTTCGTGCTGGACATGCGGACGTTCAAGGACGTCAACGACGGCAACACGTACGCCGACCGGGACCGTGGCCTGCTCGGCGCGCAGCAGCAGCGGTGGCTGATCGACGGGCTGCGGCACAGCCGGGCCACCTGGAAGGTGATCGCCAACGACCTGCCGATCGGCCTGGTCGTGCCGGACGGTGCGGCCGCGCAGGAGGGTGTCGGCCAGGGCGACCCGGGCGCGCCGGCCGGCCGCGAGATCGAGTTCGCCGAGGTGCTCCGGGCAGCGCACCGGCACGGCGTGACCGGGATCGTGTTCCTGACCGCGGACGTGCACTACACCGCCGCGCACCACTACGACCCGGCTCGGGCCGCGGTGCAGGACTTCACCCCGTTCTGGGAGTTCGTCTCGGGACCGGCGCACGCGGGCGCGTTCGGGCCGAACACGCTGGACGCGACGTTCGGGCCGGAGGCGGTCTACGTGCACGCCCCGCCGGTGGCGAACACCTCGCCGGCACAGGGCTACCAGCACTTCGGCGAGGTGGAGATCGACGGGCGGTCCGGCGCGCTCACGGTCCACCTGCGTGACCGCGACGGCGCCGCCCTCTGGTCCACGACCCTGCATCCGTAACCGCTCCGGCGGGGCCTCAGGGGTGTCTCACGTCGCGTGAGACACCCCTGAGAGCCAGCCGGCGACCCGGTGGCCGGAATGCGGATGAGGGAATCCGGGGGTGGCCGGTATCGTTGTCGGGACGCAGGCGACGAACCGGCCATCACCGGGGAGCCACCGGAGGAACGAGCTACGGCTCCAGTAGAACCGGGCGGACCGGCACGCGCGACAGCCGGCGAATGAGCGGGCTTCCCTCACCGGGGGAGTCAAGCGAGGTGGTACCGCGGGCCATGCGCTCGTCCTCGCAGTCACCACGATGACTGTTCGAGGAGCACCTGATGTATCCGCAACACACTGACGCGTCCGGCGTGCCGGCGTCGCCGGACCTGCCCGCGGTCGAGCGCGCCGTCCTGGAGTTCTGGGCGCAGGACAAGACCTTCGAGGCCTCGGTCGAGCAGCGCCCGGCCGGCGACGACGGCGCCAACGAGTACGTCTTCTACGACGGCCCGCCGTTCGCCAACGGCCTGCCGCACTACGGCCACCTGTTCACCGGGTACGTCAAGGACCTGGTGCCGCGCTATCAGACGATGCGCGGCAAGCACGTGGAGCGCCGGTTCGGCTGGGACACCCACGGGATGCCGGCCGAGATCGAGGCCGAGAAGCAGCTCGGCCTGACGAGCAAGGCGCAGATCGTCGAGCTGGGCATCGACAAGTTCAACGAGGCCTGCCGGACCTCGGTGCTCGCCTACACCAAGGACTGGGAGGGGTACGTCACCCGCCAGGCCCGGTGGGTGGACTTCGCGAACGACTACAAGACCCTCGACCCCAGTTACATGGAGTCGGTCATGTGGGCGTTCAAGACCCTGCACGAGAAGGGCCTGGTGTACGAGGGGTTCCGCGTCCTCGCGTACTGCTACCGGTGTGAGACGCCGCTCTCGAACACCGAGACGCGGATGGACGACGTCTATCGGGACCGGACGGATCCCGCGCTGACGGTGAAGTTCCGGCTCGACACCGGCGAGGACATCGCGGTGTGGACGACCACGCCGTGGACGCTGCCGTCGAACTTGGCGCTGGCTGTCGGCCCGGACATCGATTACGCGGTTTTATCCGATGGATCAGGGCAAAAGCTGCTGATGGGCGAGGCGCGAGTGGGCGCTTACGCCAAGGAGTTGGAGGGGTTCGAGCAGGTCGCTGTAGTGAAAGGGCGCGATCTTGTCGGCCGCCGCTACACCCCGCTCTTCGACTTCCTCCTCGAGCCCGCCGGGGAGAACGCCTTCCAGGTGCTCGGCGCGGACTTCGTGACCACCGAGGACGGCACCGGTGTCGTCCACATGGCGCCCGCCTTCGGTGAGGACGACCAGAACGCCTGCCTCGCGGCCGGGATCCCGACCGTGGTCACCGTGGACGAGGCGACCCGGTTCACCTCGCTGGTGCCGGACTTCCAGGGGCTGCAGGTCTTCGACGCCAACAAGCCGGTGACCGCGGCGCTCAAAGCGCGCGGCGTGGTGCTGCGGCACGAGGGGTACACGCACTCGTACCCGCACTGCTGGCGTTGCGACACCCCGCTGGTCTACAAGGCGGTGTCGTCCTGGTTCGTGGCGGTGACCAAGTTCCGGGACCGGATGGTCGAGCTGAACCAGGAGATCACCTGGACGCCGGCGCACATCAAGGACGGCTCGTTCGGCAAGTGGCTGTCGAACGCCCGGGACTGGTCGATCTCCCGCAACCGGTTCTGGGGCTCGCCGATCCCGGTGTGGAAGTCGGACGACCCGGCGTACCCGCGGGTGGACGTCTACGGCTCGTTCGAACAGATGGAGCGCGACTTCGGGGTCGCGGTCACCGACCTGCACCGGCCGTACGTGGACGACCTGACCCGGCCCAACCCGGACGACCCGACCGGGCAGTCCACCATGCGCCGGGTGCCCGAGGTGCTGGACTGCTGGTTCGAGTCCGGCTCGATGCCGTTCGCGCAGGTGCACTACCCGTTCGAGAACAAGGACTGGTTCGAGCACCACTACCCGGGTGACTTCATCGTGGAGTACATCGGGCAGACCCGCGGCTGGTTCTACACCATGCACGTGCTGGCCACCGCACTGTTCGACCGGCCGGCGTTCCGCAACTGCCTGAGCCACGGCATCCTGCTCGGCGAGGACGGGCGCAAGATGTCCAAGTCGCTGCGCAACTACCCGGACGTCCACCGGGCGTTCGACACCTACGGATCCGACGCGATGCGCTGGATGCTGATGTCCTCACCGGTGCTGCGCGGCGGCGACATGCCGGTGACCGAGACGGCCATCCGGGACTCGGTCCGGCAGGTGCTGCTGCCGCTCTGGAACGTCTGGTACTTCTTCAGCCTCTACGCCAACGCGGCGAACCACGTCGCAACGACGCGGACGGACTCCCCGCACCTGCTCGACCGGTACATCCTCGCCAAGACCGGTGAGCTGATCGAGCAGACCCAGCAGCAACTGGACGGCTACGACATCTCCGGTGCCGCCGGCAGCGTCCGGAGCTACCTCGACGCCCTGACCAACTGGTACGTCCGCCGCTCCCGGGACCGGTTCTGGGCCGGCGACGCCGACGCGTTCGACACCCTGGCCACCGTCCTCGAGACGCTCTGCCGGGTGGTGGCGCCGCTCGCGCCACTGACCGCGGAAGAGGTCTGGCGCGGCCTGACCGGCGGCCGTTCGGTGCACCTGACCGACTGGCCGGCCGCGGACGCGTTCCCGGCCGACCGCGAGCTGGTCGCCTCGATGGACGCGATCCGGGACGTGGCGTCGGCGGCGCTGTCGCTGCGCAAGGCCAAGGGGCTGCGGGTCCGGCTGCCGCTGGCCACGATGACCGTTGCTTCGAAAGACAGCGGGAGTCTCAAAAATCTCGGTGACCTGCTCAAGGACGAGGTGAACGTCAAGGACGTGGTCTTCACCGACGACGTGGCCGCGTACTGCCGGCAGGTGCTGACCGTGGTGCCCCGGGCGCTCGGCCCGCGGGTCGGCAAGCAGGTCCAGCAGGTGATCAAGGCGGTCAAGTCCGGTGACTGGGAGCTGGTCGACGGCGCGCCGGTCGCGGCCGGCATCACCCTGGCCGAGGGCGAGTACGAGCTGAAGCTGGTCGCCTCGGACGCGGCGAACTCCGCCCCGCTGCCGGCCGGCGCCGGTGTGGTCGTGCTGGACGCCACGGTCACCCCGGAACTGGCCGCCGAGGGCGTGGCCCGGGACGTGATCCGGGTCGTGCAGCAGGCCCGCCGGGACGCCGACCTGGACGTCTCGGACCGGATCGCGCTGGTGCTGTCGGCGTCGCCGGCGGTCCGGGACGCGGTCGAGGCGCACCACGAGTTCGTCGCCGGTGAGACCCTGGCCACGTCCCTGACCTACGGCGACACCACCGGGTTCGCCGGCGAGGTCGGCGACGGTGAGCAGGTGACGGTGTCCGTCCTCGCAATGTGACATAACCGACTGGCCCGGATGTTCGTCGGAAGCGGCGAATGTCCGGGCGACCGGCAAGATCAATAGTCCACGGCGGGCTCGCGTCCGTTAACCTCTCTTCACCCCACATCTTTCGTTGTACTGGTCTTTCGGAGGACGAGTTGCCGCTGATCTACACGATCGGCAAGCTCACTGTCGGCACGACGCTGATGGTGGGATGGAAGCCGCGTATCGAAGGTCTTGAACACCTGCCGAAGACCGGCGGGGCGATCTTCGCGGGGAACCACCTGTCGGTCGCCGACGAGCTCTTCCTCGGCGCCGCGGTGCCGAGGCACCTGGCGTTCTGGGCCAAGTCCGACTACTTCGTGGGCAAAGGCGTGAAGGGTTTCTTCTCGCGCAAACTGATGGAGGGTCTCGGCGCGATCCGGGTCGAGCGGGCCGGCGGGCGGGCCGCGCTCACCGCGTTCGACGCCGCGATCCCGGCGCTCAAGGGCGGCGACTTCGTCGCGGTCTACCCCGAAGGCACCCGGTCACCGGACGGCAAGCTCTACCGCGGCCGCACCGGCGTGGCCCGGCTGGCGGTCGCGGCCGGCGTCCCGATCATCCCGGTCGGCATGCTCGGCACCGACGTGGTGCAGCCGATCGGCCGGCTGGCACCGAAACTGATGCGCGGCACCGTGACGATCAAGTTCGGCAAGCCGATCGAGACGATCGGCCGGGGCGACGACCGGACCTCGCTGCGCGAGCTCACCGACCAGGTGATGGGCGAGATCCAGCGGCTGACCGGCCAGGAGTACATCCCGCGTTACGCCCCCAAGCGCCCCGAATGACGCTCAGGCCCCGAACTGCGGGCTGAGCATCTCGCCGCGCAACCTGGCCACCAGCTTCGCGCTCTCCGCGACCGATCGCCGGGTGAGCAGGACGGTGGCCATGCTGCCGTGGTCGGCCCAGGTGCAGATCACCGTGGACGTCCCGTTCAGCCGGCCGGTGCCGCAGCTCTCGTGCGCGCCGAACTCGTCGATCGGGTAGTCCTGGACGTCGGTCAGCTTCGCGTCGCCGGCGATCCGGCCCAGCTGGCTTGTCACGTCCGAGTCGGGGGTGAAACGCCAGCCGGTGACGCCGTAGACGGTGACCCGTTTGCCGCTGTCGTCGCCGTAGACGCCGGCGAACGCGTCACCGATCGAGTCCGCCGCGTCCAGCTGACCGGCCAGCCGCTCGATCGCGCGCTGACTGGCGTCGTCGATCCGGAGCCGCAGGTCGCCGATCCGGTCCGGCAGCTCGGCGGTGGCCGGGAACTGGGCCAGGGTGGGCCATCTGTCGTACGCGAGGGGCGCCCCGAACCACAGACCGGCCAGGACCGCGACGACCAGCAGCAAGCGGCGAAGACGGCGGCGCTTGCGGCGCGGCCGGGGCGGTGACCACGGCGGCGCCGGGCGTGCGGCGACCGGTGGGCGCGGCTGGACCGGGACCCGGCTCGGCGCCGGCGCGGTCGTCGGCTTGCGGAACCAGCCGCGGCGCACGGCCGATGCCGGACCGCTGCCACTCACCGGCGGCGGCTGACTCCCGGGAGCCGGACCGGCAGGCGACTTCGGGGGTACGGCGGTCGGCGCGACCTGGCCGGCCTTGGCCTTCGCGGCCAGCGCGTCGACGAGCGCCCGGATCTTCTCGGGCAGCTCCACCTTCACCGGCTCGGCGGAGGGCCGGGCGGCCGGAGCGGCAGCGCCCGGAGCAGCGGCGGCCGGCGCGGAAGCGGCAGTAGGCGCGTCGATCCGGGTCGGCGGCATCGGCTCGACCGGCGGCGTGTCCCAGCGGGTCGGCGGCATGTCGGCGGGCGCCGGCGCGGTCAGGTGCTCGGTGGTCCAGACCGGAGTGTCCTGCCCGGCCCACGGGTCCACCGCGGGCACCGTGGCCCAGTAGTCCTCCACCGGCTGCGGTTCCCCGCTGATCCGATCGGCCACACGATGCCAGAACGACCTGCGCGGCCCGACCTTCGGCACCGGGGCGGCGCCGCTCCACCGCGACGGCAGCGCGCCGGTCGGCGGCTCGTCGGAGGAGCCGGGCACACGGGTCGGGTCGGTCAGACCGACCGCCGGAGTGGTGTCTCCGGAGTGAACGTCAGCCATTGTTTTCGATCTCCTTCCGCCGGCCGGGAGCGAGCGTCTTCAACCAGGTTAGGGACGGTGTGCCAGGTGGGCACGAGATGCGAATCCGACCAGCTTGCACGAATGGCGGACAACGGGGGCGATGTGCGAAACGCTCCGGAGTCGTATGGTTACCCGGACTTCACATCCGGCCCCGTGGGTGACACCTCTCACTCCTCACGCGCGGGACCCGTCACGTGTTCTGGGGAGGGCGCGCGCCGCATGGGGACCACGCAGAGAAACGCCGTCACGATGTCCGGCCGGGAGTCCGGCCAGCCGATGCTCTTCGCGCACGGGTACGGCTGTGACCAGAACATGTGGCGGCTGGTTACCCCGGCGTTCGCCGGCACACACCGGATCGTGAGCTTCGATCACGTCGGTAACGGCAAGTCGGATCTGACCGCGTACGACGACGCGAAGTACGCCAGCCTCGACGGGTACGCCACCGACGTCCTGGAGATCGTGCACGAGCACGACCTGCACGACGTGGTCTTCGTCGGCCACTCGGTGAGCTCGATGATCGGCCTGCTGGCCGCGGTCCGCGAGCCGGAGCGGTTCGCCGGCGTGGTGATGATCGGCCCGTCCCCGCGCTACATCAACGACGAGGCGGCCGGCTACGTCGGCGGCTTCGGGCGCGAGGACATCGACCAGATGCTGGTGTCGCTGGACAGCAACTTCCTGGGCTGGTCCAGCGTGATGGCGCCGGTGATCATGGGTAACCCGGAGCGGCCGGAGCTGGGCGAGGAGCTGACCAACTCGTTCTGCCGGACCGACCCGGAGATCGCCAAGAAGTTCGCCCGGGTCACGTTCCTCTCCGACAACCGGGACGATCTGCCCAAGATGCGGGTGCCCTCGCTGGTCCTGCAGTGCTCGGACGACGTGATCGCCCCGAGCGTGGTCGGTGAGTACGTCCACAAGAACACCCCGCAGAGCACGTTCGCCGCGCTGAACGCTACGGGGCACTGTCCGAACCTGAGCGCACCGGAGGAGACGGTTGACGCGATCAAGTCCTGGTTGTAGACAGCGGGCATGATCGGCGGAGCATTGGCGTGAGCGAATCTGGTGGGCCGGACGTGACACAGGAGTTACGACTGCCCTGGGACGACGATCCCGAGGACTTGTACGAACATGCACCCTGCGGCTATCTGACGACACTCCCGGACGGCACCGTCGTCCGGGTCAACGAGACGTTCCTGACCTGGACCGGTTATGAACGCGCCGAACTGGTCGGTCACCGGCGGTTCCGCGACCTGCTCACCCCGGGCTGCCAGATCTACCACGAGACCCACTACGCGCCGCTGCTCACCATGCAGAGCGAGGTGCACGAGATCGCCCTCGACGTGGTCTGCGCGGACGGCTCCCGGGTGCCCGTGCTGGTCAACTCGGTGCTCGAGCGGGCCGCCGGCGGGGCGCCGAGGGTGATCCGGACGATGGTCTTCAACGCCACCGAGCGGCGCAGCTACGAGAACGAGCTGCTGCTGGCCCGCAACAACGCCGAGGCCTCGGACAAGCGCGTCCAGGTGCTGCAGCAGATAGTGGCCGACCTGGCCGCCGCGCCGACCGAGGCGGAGGTGGCCGAGGCCGTGGTGCGGGCGCCACAACCGGCCTTCCAGGCCACCAGTGCCAGCATCTACCTGACCGACGCCGACCGGGACGAGCTGGTCGCGGTGGCGTCCACCGATCCGACCACCGGCAACTGGGACGACATGCCGCGCGGCTCGGCGCGCGCGGTGGCCGAGGTGGCCCGCCGCGGCGACCTGCACGTGGTGCACAACCTGGCCGAGGCCGCCGAGCACTTCCCGGACCTGGCCGCGACGATGACCCGGTCCGGCCGCAAGACCGTGGTGCTGCTGCCGCTGACCACCGGCCCGGCCGAGGACCAGGCCGGGGTGACGGTGCTCGGCGTGCTGGCGTTCAGCTTCACCGAGGAGCGCCGGCTCAGCGACGGCGAGCTGCGGGTGATCCGGCTGCTCGGCCAGCAGGCCGGGCAGGCGCTGGACCGGGCCCGGCTCTATGACGACCTGCGCCGCCGCGAGGAGCGGGCCGAGTTCCTGGCCGCCACCACCCGGGCGCTGGACGAGGAGCACCGGCTGCTGCAACGCAGCCGCCGCCTCGTCGAACGGGTGGCACCGTCGATCGCCGACTGGGCCGGGGTGCGGCTGCACGTCGGCTCGGCCGGGCTGCGCGAGGACGCCGGTGGCCCGCCGCCGGACCCGGACCTGCTCGCCGACCGGATCGCCGAGGCCACGGCCGCGGTGAAACCGGTCTTCGCCACCGACGGCGACCCGCTCGGTTGCACCGTGCTGCCGCTCACCGCGCGTGGCCGGGTGCTCGGCACCCTGGCGGTGCGGATGGCGGCCGACCGGCGCGGCGTCGACGCGGAGCGGGCGTTCCTGGTCGACCTGGCCGATCGGGCCGGGCTGGCGCTCGAGAACGCCCGGCTCTACGAGCAGGAACGCGCCATCGCCCAGTCGTTGCAGCGCAGCCTGCTCGCCGCGGACGTGCCGGGCAACGACCCGCGGTTCACCGTGGAGACCTACTACCAGGCCGGCGGGCAGGACCTGGAGGTCGGCGGCGACTGGTTCGACGCCTTCCTGATCACCCCGAGCAAGCTGGCCGTGGTGGTCGGCGACGTGGTCGGGCGGGGTCTCGAGGCGGCCAGCACGATGGGTCAGCTGCGCAGCGCGATCCGGGCGCTGGCGACCGGGGAGAACGGCCCGGCCCGGCTGCTCGAGGGCCTGGACCGGTTCTGCCAGCGGGTCGAGTCGGCCCGGATGGCGACCGTCGTCTACGCCGAGGTCGACCTGGAGGCCAACGAGCTGGTCTACGCGTGCGCCGGCCACCTGCCGCCGCTGCTGCACCAGCCGGCCGGCGCCGCCGAGTTCCTGATGCACGCCCGGTCCGGCCCGCTCGGCTCGCGCGCCGCCGACCTGCGCCGCACCGAGCACCGGGTGAGCCTGGGCCCCGGCAGCCGCCTGCTGCTCTACACCGACGGCCTGATCGAGCGCCGGGACCGCCCGATCGACCGGGGCTTCGAGGTGCTCAACCGGACGTTCAGCCGGCTGCGCGGCGCACCGATGAAGGGCCTCACCGCCGGGCTGGCCGACACCCTGGTCGGCCGGGAGCACGCCGACGACGTCTGCCTGCTCTGCCTGACCCTGGGTGCCGAGGAGCGGCTGGAGCGCTCGCTGGGCGCCGACCCGCTGCAGATCACCCTGCTCCGCTCCGACCTGCGGGCCTGGTTGCTCGGCCACCAGGTCGACCAGAACTGCCTGAACGCGGTGCTGCTGGCCTGTTCGGAGGCGGTGGCGAACGCCATCGAGCACGGCTACCGCAACGACCCGTTCGGCGTGGTGGACGTCTCGGCCACGCTCACCGGTGACGCGGTGGAGATCCGGGTGGCCGACCGGGGCAGCTGGCGCGGCCCGGGGGAGTCCCGCGGGCGAGGTCTCACGTTGATCGAGGAATGCATGGACGAGGTGTTGTTCGACCGCGGCGAGGGGACCACGGTGACGATGCGCCGCCACCGAGGGGATGCCGCATGACCGAACGGCGCACGACGGACCGGATCCCGACCGACCAGTGGGTGACGTTCTCGAAGCACGGGGTGGCCGAGACGGTCCACCTGAAGGGTGAGATCGACCTGGCCAACGCGAACGACATCGGCCGGGCGATCGTCGCCCGGACCACCCTGGCCGACGCGGTGCTCATCGATCTGACCGCGGTCTCGTTCCTGGACAGCGCGGGGGTGCGGCTGCTCGACCTGATCGTCGGTGAGCTGGACGAGCGCGGGAAGCCGATCCGGCTGGTGGTCGGCGAGCGCGGCGCGGCCCGGATGACGCTGCAGCTCTGCGCGTTCCGCAACGACCTGTTCGCGATAGATCTGGACCACGCGGCTGAGGAGCTGGGTCCTTAGCCTCTCGCGTACCCTGGACACCCATGAGCGTGAGTTCCGTCTTCCCGCAGCTCGAGCAGTTGCTGCCGTTGGTCAGCAAACCGATCCAGTACGTGGGCGGCGAGCTCGGCGCCGTCGTCAAGGACTGGGACGCCACCACCGTCCGATGGGCGTTGATGTACCCGGACGCCTACGAGGTCGGTCTGCCCAACCAGGGCGTGCAGATCCTGTACGAGGTGCTCAACGAGCAGCCCGACGTGCTGGCCGAGCGCACCTACTCGGTCTGGCCCGACCTCGAGGCGCTGATGAAGGCGGCCGGCGTCCCGCAGTTCACCGTCGACGCGCACCGCCCGGTGAAGGCGTTCGACGTCCTCGGGATCTCGTTCGCCACCGAGCTGGGCTACACCAACATGTTCAGCGCGCTCGACCTGGCCGGGATCCCGCTGGAGAGCCGGGAGCGCACGATCGACGACCCGATCGTGCTGGCCGGCGGCCACGCCAGCTTCAACCCGGAGCCGATCGCCGACTTCATCGACGCCGCGGTGCTCGGTGACGGCGAGGAAGCCGTCCTGGAGATCACCGGGATCATCCGGGACTGGAAGGCCGAGGGCCGCCCGGGTGGCCGGGACGAGCTGCTGCTGCGCCTGGCGCGCACCGAGAGCATCTACGTGCCGCGCTTCTACGACGTCGACTACCTGCCGGACGGCCGGATCCAGCGCGTCGTGCCGAACCGGCCGGACGTGCCGTTCCGGGTGTCCAAGCGCACGACGATGGACCTGGACGCCTGGCCGTACCCGAAGAAGCCGCTGGTCCCGCTCGCCGAGACGGTCCACGAGCGGTACGCCGTGGAGATCTTCCGCGGCTGCACCCGGGGTTGCCGGTTCTGCCAGGCCGGCATGATCACCCGCCCGGTGCGGGAACGGTCGATCACCACGGTCGGCCAGATGGTCAAGGAGGGGCTGGAGTTCTCCGGCTACAGCGAGGTCGGCCTGCTCTCGCTCTCCAGCGCGGACCACTCGGAGATCGGCGACATGTGCTCGGGCCTGGCCCAGCAGTACGCGGACAGCAACGTGTCGCTGTCGCTGCCGTCCACCCGGGTCGACGCGTTCAACATCGACCTGGCCAAGGAGCTGTCCCGCAACGGCCGGCGCACCGGGCTCACCTTCGCGCCGGAGGGCGGCTCGGAGCGGATCCGCAAGGTCATCAACAAGATGGTGACCAAGGAGGACCTGATCCGGACGGTCGTCACGGCGTACTCGAACGGCTGGCGGCAGGTGAAGCTGTACTTCATGTGCGGCCTGCCCACCGAGACCGACGAGGACGTCCTGGAGATCGCCGACATGGCGCACGAGGTGATCCGGGCCGGTCGTGAGGCCGCCGGCACCAAGGACATCCGCTGCACGGTGTCGATCGGCGCGTTCGTGCCGAAGGCGCACACCCCGTTCCAGTGGGCCAAGATGGACACCCCGGAGGTCATCGACGGCCGCCTCAAGCTGCTCAAGCAGGCGATCAACAGTGACCGTTCGCTGGGCCGGGCCATCGGTTTCCGCTACCACGACGGCGAGCCGTCGCTGATCGAGGGACTGCTGTCCCGCGGCGACCGCCGGGTCGGCCAGGTCCTCCTCCGGGTCTGGGAGAAGGGCGGCCGCTTCGACGGCTGGTCCGAGCACTTCAACTACGCCCGCTGGGTCGAGGCCGCCACCGAGGTGCTTCCCGGCTTCGGCGTCGACCTGGACTGGTACACCACCCGCGAGCGCGAGGAGGCCGAGGTCCTGCCGTGGGACCACCTGGACTCCGGGCTCGACAAGGACTGGCTCTGGCAGGACTGGCAGGACTCGACGACCGAGTTCGAGCAGGACGACTGCCGCTGGACCCCGTGCTTCGACTGCGGCGTGTGCCCGTCGATGGACACCGAGATCCAGATCGGCCCGACCGGTAAGAAGCTTCTCCCCCTGACCCCGGTGAACGGACTGCGGGTCCCCGCTTAGGAGTAGGACGATTCCTCCGAAGAACCAGCCCGTGGGCGGTCAGGCCCCGGTCGTGCAGCGGATCCGCCTTCGTTACGCGAAGCGCGGACCGCTGCGATTCACCTCGCACCGGGACTTCGCGCGGGCATTCGAGCGCGCACTGCGCCGCGCCGCCGTCCCGATCGCTTTCTCTCAGGGTTTCACCCCCCACCCCAAGATTTCGTACGCCAGCGCCGCGCCCACCGGGGTCGGCAGCGAGGCGGAGTACCTCGAGATCGGCCTGAACGCCGTTGTCGACCCGGAGCAGTTGCGGGTCGCCCTGGACGCCGCGCTGTCACCGGGCCTGGACGTGCTGGAGGCGGTGGTGGCCGGCGAGGGCAGCCTCGCCGAGCGGATCGACGCGTCCCGGTGGCGTCTTGAGCTGTTCCAGATCGAGCCGGAGGCCGCCCGAGCTGCGGTTGCCGCGTTCCTGGAAGCCCCCGAAGTGCTCGTCGAACGCATGACCAAGCAGGGCCTCCGCTCGTTCGACGCGCGCGCGGCCGTGGTCGGATGCATGGTGGAAGCAGAGCCGGACCTACCTTCCGGGGCCGGTGGAGTACCGTGTGCGATAATCGACCTTGTCGTACGGCAGGTAATACCTTCCGTGCGGCCCGATGACGTCCTATCCGGTCTGCGCGTCGTGGCTGGCCTGGAGCCGCCGGTACCCCCAAGGGTGACCCGGCTGGCCCAGGGCACACTCACCGAGCAGGGGGAGATCGTCGATCCGTTGGAGGCGGATCGCGAGGGCGTCGGCATCGGCGGACACTGACCGGCATCCGGTCGGCGTTCACTTGGCAGACTTCGGCAGCCCGTCCGTCTCGGACGGGCCCGAAACACTTGCAGCGACCCTGCGTGGCAGCGCTTACCCGCGCCCGGGGACGCCAGAACTGGAGAGCGCCCATGCTCGATAACGAGCCCCCAGTCCACCTGGGAGAACAGGGCGGTGAACGGGACGGTGCAGTCACGCCGCCCGCCGATGCCGCCACCGCTACCACGCCCGCACGCCGGACGAGGGCACCGCGCCGCAAGGTGGCAGCGCCCGTGGCCGAGGCCGATCCGGCCACGTCCGCACCGGCTGATACCGAGCCGGTCGCCGCTGAGCCGGCTACCGCCGACCCGGCCGCCTCGGATCCGTCCGAGGCGCCGGTGAAGGCCGCGCCGGTGAAAAAGGCCACTCGGAGCCGCCGTAAGGTCGCCGCGCCGGAGACTCCGGCCGTCGCGGAGACCACTGCGGAAGCTCCCGCCGAGGTCACCCCGGAACCGGTCGCCGAGGCGCCGGTCGCCGAGGAGGCCGTCGCGCCGGTCAAGGCCGCGCCGGTGAAGCGGGCCACCCGTACCCGCCGCAAGGTCGCCGCCGTCGAGCCGGAGCCGGCCCAGCCGGCGCTCGTCGAGGTGCCCGCGCCGGTGGAGCCCGAGCCGCTGGAGGACGAGGCGGTCGAGGAGACCGCCGAGGTTCCGGTGGTCGGGATCCTCGCGCTGGACGACGACTTCGTCGAGGAGAAGCCGGCCGCGCCGGCCCGGGGCCGTCGCGCCGCGCTGCCCCCGGCGGTGCTCTTCATGCCGCCCGAGGCGACCGAGAACGAGCCCGCGCCGGTGAGCCGGCGTCGCCGCCCGATCGCCGACCCGCTCGCGCCGGTCCCGGTCGCGGTGGCCGAGCCGGTCGAGACCCCGGCCCCGGTGGCCGAGGTCACCGACGAGGCAGCTGCCGACGAGCCCGCCGAGGGCCCCCGTCGTAGCCGCCGCCGTCGCCGGGGCGCCGCCGACGAGCAGCCGGCCGCCGAGCCGGTCGCCGTGGTGGCCGAGTCGCCGGTGCTGGACGAGGTCGACGAGGGCGCCGACGACGTCGAGGACGGCGTCGACGACGACTCCGAGGACGATGACGAGAACGGCAGCCGCCGGCGTCGCCGCCGTGGCCGCCGTGGCCGTGGCCGCGGCAAGGGCCCGTCCGACGAGGCCGACGACGTCGAGGGTGACGCCGACGAGCCCGAGGGCGACGCCGAAGCGGTCAGCGAGGACGACGCCGAGGACGAGGAGTCCGAGGAGGGCGAGGGTGGCGTCACGCGCCGTCGCCGCCGTCGTCGCCGCAAGGGCGCCGGCGGGGACGCCGAGACCGGTGGCATCGAAGACGGTGTGCACACCGTGGTCCGGGTGCGTGAGCCCCGTCGTACCACCGACGAGGTGCAGGGCGTCTCCGGCTCGACCCGGCTGGAGGCCAAGCGTCAGCGCCGCCGGGACGGCCGCGAGCAGCGCCGGACCCGTCCGCCGATCCTGAGCGAGTCGGAGTTCCTGGCCCGCCGTGAAGCGGTGGACCGGGTCATGGTGGTGCGGCAGAAGACCGACCGGCTGCAGATCGCCGTGCTCGAGGACGGTGTCCTGGTCGAGCACTACGTCGCCCGGGCCACCTCCGGCACCATGGTCGGCAACGTGTACCTGGGCAAGGTCCAGAACGTGCTGCCGAGCATGGAAGCGGCGTTCGTCGACGTCGGCCGGGGCCGCAACGCGGTGCTCTACGCCGGCGAGGTGAACTGGGACGCCACCGGCCTGGAGGGCCGGGCCCGCTCGATCGAGCAGGCGCTGCGCTCCGGTGACTCGGTGCTGGTGCAGGTCACCAAGGACCCGATCGGTCACAAGGGCGCGCGGCTGTCCAGCCATATCGCGCTCTCCGGCCGGCACCTGGTCTATGTGCCGAACGGCAACGCGTCCGGGATCAGCCGCAAGCTGCCGGACAACGAGCGCAAGCGGCTCCGGGACATCCTGAAGAAGCTGGTGCCGGACGGCGCGGGTGTGATCGTGCGCACCGCGGCCGAGGGCGCCACCGAGGACGAGTTGGCCCGGGACGTCAAGCGGCTGCAGGCGCAGTGGGAGGACATCCAGGCGCGGGCGGCCGAGGGCAACGCCCCGCGGGCGCTCTCCGAGGAGCCCGACCTGGTCATCCGGGTGGTCCGGGACCTCTTCAACGAGGACTTCCGCGAGCTGATCGTGCAGGGCGAGCAGGCGTACCTCGAGGTGGAGGACTACCTCCACTCGGTGTCGCCGGACCTGGTCGAGCGGCTGCACCGGCACGTCGGTGCCGGTGACGTCTTCGCCGAGCACCGGATCGACGAGCAGATCCTCAAGGGCCTGGACCGCAAGGTCTTCCTCCCGTCCGGTGGTCACCTGGTGATCGACCGGACCGAGGCGATGACCGTGGTCGACGTCAACACCGGTAAGTACACCGGTGCGGGCGGCAACCTCGAGGAGACCGTCACCCGGAACAACCTGGAGGCGGCCGAGGAGATCGTGCGTCAGCTGCGGCTGCGCGACCTCGGTGGCATCGTGGTGATCGACTTCATCGACATGGTGCTGGAGAGCAACCGCGAGCTGGTGCTGCGGCGGCTGACCGAGTGCCTGGGCCGGGACCGGACCAAGCACCAGGTAACCGAGATCACGTCGCTCGGCCTGGTGCAGATGACCCGGAAGCGGATCGGCGCCGGACTGCTCGAGGCGTTCAGCGAGAACTGTGACCACTGCAAGGGCCGCGGCGTGATCATCCACACCGAACCGGTGCCGGAGAAGCGGTCCAGCGGCGGCGGCGGCAACGGTGGCGGGGGTGCGGTCACCCAGGTCAAGGCGGTGGCGGCAGCCGTGCGTACCGAGGCGCCGGTGCAGCAGCAGCATCACCAGCAACAGCATCACCAGCAGCAGCAGCCGGCCACCAGTGGCCGGTCGCGGCGGCGGCGTGGTGGTGGCGAGGCGCCGGCCGAGCTGCCGTTCGAGCAGCCCGTGGCGCAGCCGGTCGAGGCCGTGGTGACCGAGGTCATCGTCGAGCCGGTGGTCGTCGAGCCGGTGGTGGTCACGCCGGTGGTGACCGTGCCGGTGGTGACTCCGCCGGTGGTGACCCCGCCGGTCACGGTCGAGCCGGAGCGGACCGGTCCGGCCGCCGAGGTGGCCGGGGTGCCGGCGGCGCCGATCGCCGGGTCCGGGATCGTCCGGCCGGGCAAGCCCGCGCCGACCAGCACGGCCGGTGACGACGAGTACGACATCAGCGGGTACGACCTGTCCCGCTACGAGGCCCCGGAGACCAACGGCGCGGAGTACCCCGCCGCGCCGGAGCCGGAGCCGCTGCAGTTGACGGGTGCTGACGACCCGGACGCGGCTGAGGACGACGAGGAAGAGGACGACGACGAGTCGGTGAGCGCCGGTACCGGCCGCCGCCGGTCCCGTCGAGGTGGGACGCGCCGGCGTACCCGTCCCTGACCTGTGAGAACCCGGCCCGCAGTTAGCTGTAAGGAAAGTTAACTGCCGGGCCGGGTTTTCCGTTACCCTCGGCGGGATCGATTTCCGTCCCCCGAGGAGATCCCCATGCGACGCCACCTCGCGGCCGCGGCCGCACTCTCTTTCGCCCTGCTCGCCGCCGGTTGCTCCGGGGACGCCCAGGAATCCACCACGGCGGCCCCCACGCCGGTCACCAGCGCTCCGGCGGCCGGTTCCGCGGACGGGTCCGCCGCTCCCGCGGTGAGCGCGCCCACGGCGGCCGCAGGCGCCGCCGGTGACGCCGCGCTGTCCAAGGACACCGATGCGATCTGCGCGCAGGCGGCCCGGACCAGCACCAGCTTCGGCACCAACTTCGCCGCCGACTACCAGGTGCTCCGCGCCGCCGGGAAGCAGGGCGCCGAGGCCAAGAGCCGGGCGGCTGAGAAGGTCGACCGGACCGTCGACGGCTACGCGTTCGCGCTGCTGGACATGTCCAAGCTGGCCGCGGACCCGACCGTGAAGAAGGCTCTGGCGGCGATGGGAGCTCAGGTCACCGCGCTCAAGAGTGATCTTGGGAAGATCGACGATGAGAAGCTTTCCGAACTGCACGCTAAGCTGGACAAGGCCTGCGGGAAGAGTTAACCCCGTTTTGGTTGTGGGCACGCCGATGAAGTAGGCTTGCCGACGGCGCTTTTTCGGCGCCAGTTCCGTGCGTGCGGCTTGGATTCAGCGCCGCCGGGCCTTCAGCAACATCCGCCAAGCAGCTTCAGTTTCGGCTGCGCAAGTCTCAGGGAGTCCGCGTCGATGTACGCGATCGTCAAGACCGGCGGCAAGCAGTACAAGGTTGCCGAGGGCGACGTGATCGAGGTCGAGAAGCTCGCGGGTGCGCCCGGCGACGCCCTCAAGCTCGCCGCGATCCTCCTCGTCGACGGTGACAACCTGGTGACCGACGCGGCCAAGCTTGCCAACGTTACGGTGTCCGGCGAGATCGCCGAGCACACCAAGGGTCCGAAGATCCGGATCCACAAGTTCAAGAACAAGACCGGCTACCACAAGCGCCAGGGGCACCGCCAGCCGCTGACCCGCGTCAAGGTGACCGGCATCAAGAGCGGGAAGTAGGCGCCGAGATGGCTCATAAAAAGGGTGCATCAAGCTCGCGTAACGGCCGCGACTCCGCCGCCCAGCGGCTCGGTGTCAAGCGGTTCGGTGGCCAGCTGGTCAACGCCGGCGAGATCCTGATCCGCCAGCGTGGCACGAAGTTCCACCCGGGCGACCTGGTCGGCCGGGGCTCCGACGACACGCTGTTCGCGCTTTCCGCGGGCAATGTGCTGTTCGGCACCAAGCGTGGCCGCAAGACCGTCAGCATCACGCCGGTCGCGGGGTAGTTTTTCTCTTCAGCGGGCCGTGGACCCTCGGGTCCGCGGCCCGCTGTGGTTTTTCTCGAGGTTTTCGCGGTTAGAGGAGTGCTGAAGTGACCACGTTCGTCGACCGGGTCGTACTGCACCTGCAGGCGGGTGACGGCGGGCACGGCTGTTCCTCCGTGCACCGGGAGAAGTTCAAGCCGCTGGGTGGACCCGACGGTGGCGACGGCGGGCACGGTGGCAGCATCACGCTGGTCGTCGACCCGCAGCTGCACACCCTGCTGGACTTCCACTTCCACCCGCACGTCAAGGCGAGCAACGGCGCCGGTGGCGCCGGTGCCAACCGGGACGGCGCGAGCGGCAAGGGCCTGATCCTGAGGGTGCCGGACGGCACCGTCGTGCACACCGCCGAGGGTGAGGTGCTGGCCGACCTGGTCGGCGCCGGCACCGAGTTCGAGGTGGCCCGAGGTGGCCGCGGTGGCCGGGGCAACCGGTCGCTGGCGAACGCCCGCCGCAAGGTGCCGGGCTTCGCCGAGCTGGGCGAGCCGGGCGACCAGATCGATGTGGTGCTCGAGCTGAAGAGCGTCGCCGAGGTCGGTCTGGTCGGCTTCCCATCGGCCGGCAAGTCCTCGCTGATCGCGGTGCTCTCCGCGGCCAAGCCGAAGATCGCCGACTACCCGTTCACCACCCTGGTGCCGAACCTGGGTGTGGTGCAGGCCGGCGACGCCACGTTCACCATCGCCGACGTGCCCGGGCTGATCCCGGGTGCGGCCACCGGCAAGGGCCTCGGCATGCAGTTCCTCCGGCACATCGAGCGCACCTCGGTGCTGGTGCACGTGCTGGACGCGGCGACCCCGGAGATCGAGCGGGACCCGCTGGCCGACCTGGACGCGATCGAGGCCGAGCTGAGCGCGTACGGCGGGCTGGAGGACCGGCCCCGGATCGTGGTGCTCAACAAGATCGACATCCCGGACGGCCGGGACCTGGCCGAGATGGTCCGGCCCGACCTGGAGGCCCGCGGCTACCAGGTGTTCGAGGTGAGCGCGGTGACCCGGGAGGGTCTCAAGGAGTTCAACTTCGCGCTGGCCAAGCTGGTCGCCGACACCCGGGCCGCGCGCCCGGTGGTCGAGGCGACCCGGATCGTGCTGCGCCCGCGCGCCGTGGACGACACCGGCTTCACGATCCAGCAGGACGAAGAAGGCGTGTTCGTGATCCGCGGCACCCAGGTCGAGCGCTGGATCAAGCAGACCAACTTCGACAACGACGAGGCGGTCGGCTATCTCGGCGACCGGCTGGAGCGGGTCGGCGTCGAGGACAAGCTCGGCAAGCTGGGCGCCAAGGGCGGCGACCCGGTGCGGATCGGCGACCGGGTGTTCGACTGGCACCCCAACGCCGGTGAGTTCGTCTCCGGCCCGCGTGGCACCGACGCCCGCCTGGAGGAGCTGGACGTCCGGCCCTCCGCCGCGCAGCGGCTCGCCGCGCGTAAGGCCCGCCGGGTCCGTGGCGAGGACGAGATGCTGCACATGGCGTCGGACGGCACGGTCACCAGCGTGTCCGGCTCGAAGTCCCCGGTTCTGGTCATGGACGACGACGAGGACGAGGCCGCCGAGATCACCGAGGCCGAGGCCGCTACGACCGACGAGGACGACACCGACCAATAGTCGATCGGCCAGATCGCCGCAACCCTCCGGAAACGGTCGTCACCTAGAGTCACCCGGGTGCAGATCGAATCGCGTCCCGCCCTGGACCCCGAACTCGCCGCTCTCGTGACTGCTCAGCAGCGCGAACTGGCCGAGTCGGAGGCCCGGGCGGGAAAGATATTCGAACCGCACGATGACGTGGCGTATCTGATCGGTGTGGTGAACAGCCGGGCGGTCGCCTGTGCCGCCTGGCGGGACCTCGAGGACGGGGTCGCGGAGCTGCTGCGGATGTACGTCCGCCCGGCGTTCCGCGGCCGCGGCCTCGCCCGCGAGCTGATCGTGGCGGTCGAGGAGGAGGCCCTCGCGGTGGGCCGGTCGGTGATCCGGCTGGAGACCCGGGTGTCGCTGCCCGCCGCGATCGCGCTGTACCAGTCCTCGGGTTACCGGCAGATCCCCGCCTTCGGCGGCTACGCCGGCAACCCGAGCAGCGTGTGCTTCGAGAAGTTGCTGCCCGCGCTGGTGTGAAGGCTCAGTCCAGCAGGCCGATCGCCTCGCGGGCCCGGGACACCGTCGCGGCGGCGACCGGTCGGACCCGGTCGGCGCCCGCGGCGAGCACCCCGCGTACAAAATCGGGGTTTGCCGAAAGCTCGGCGTGCCGCGCGCGGATCGGCGCGAGCAGCGCCTCCACCGCGTCGGTGACCTCCCGTTTCAGCGCCGCGTAGGAGGTCGGGTCGGCCGGCGGGCGACCGGTGCACTCGGTCAGGATGTCGATCAGGTTGGTGATGCCGGGCTGGCGCTCCCGGTCCCGGCGGACCTGCCCGACGGTGTCGGTGGCGGCCCGCGCGACGGTCCGGCGGAGCACCTCCGGCGGGTCCAGCAGGGCGAGCCGTCCGGCGCCACCGCTCTTGCCCATCTTGGTGAGCGGATCGGCCAGGTCCATGATCCGGGCGGCGGAGTCCGGGCGGACCCCCTCGGGCACCACGAACGTCTCGCCGTAGCGGGTGTTGAACCGGACGGCCAGGGTGCGGGCCAGCTCCAGGTGCTGACTCTGGTCCTCGCCGACCGGCACCTGGGTGACGTCGTAGAGCAGGATGTCCGCGGCCATCAGCACCGGATAGGTGAGCAGGCTCAGCCGGACCGGGCCGCCGGCCGCCGACTTCTCCTTGAACTGGATCATCCGGGCCGCCTCGCCGTAGGCGGCCACGCACTCCAGCAGGTAGTGCAGCTCGGTGTGCTCGCGGACCTGGGACTGCAGCACGATCGGGGTGCGTTCCGGGTCGACCCCGGCGGCCAGCATGATCGTCGCCTGCTCCAGCGCGAACGCCCGGACCTTCGCCGGCTCGTGCTCGACGGTCATCGCGTGCAGGTCCGCGATCAGCGCGATCGACTCGGCGGCGCCCTGCGCCGCGATCAGCGGGCGCAGCGCGCCCAGGAGGTTGCCCAGGTGCAGGTGGCCGGTCGGCTGGAAACCGCTGAGGCGGCGGGTCCGGGCGGGCGCGGTGGTCACGGTGGTCGTCATGAGATGTCTCCGATCACGGGGTACGGATGACCGCCCGCCCGGCAGACCTGCCCGTGAGACACAGCACGGCTGCCTGGAACGGGGCAGCCGCGGAAATCAATCGCGCGTGGGAAGAGGCCGCCCGGTCAGGGCAGCCACCAGTTGGTCCGGAACACGCGCATGCCCCGAAATTAGCGCGCCGGCGGCACCCGGGCAAGTGATCATCGACGTGCCCTTCCCGGCGGCCGCGCGGCTACCGGCATGATTGTCGTCATGCCGACCCTGACCCGCGCCGAGGCCGCTGACCGGGCTTCCCTCGTCGACGTCGAGAGCTACCACGTCGACCTGGACCTGACCGGTACCGGCGACACCTTCCAGTCCCGCACCGTGGTCCGTTTCCGGGCCCGGTCCGGCGCGGCCACGTTCCTCGAGTTCGAGCCGGTCACGGTCGCCTCGATCACCCTGAACGGGCAGCCGGTGCCGCACCCGGCGGCGGACGGGCAGCGGCTCGCGCTCAGCGGGCTGGCCGAGGAGAACGAGCTGGTCGTCGACGCGACGATGCGGTACTCGAACAACGGCGAGGGCCTGCACCGGTACACCGACCCCGCGGACGGCTCGGTCTACCTCTACCAGCACCTGTTCATCAACAACGCCGGGCGGGTGCTGCCCAGCTTCGACCAGCCCGACCTGAAGGCGTCGTTCCGGGTCAGTGTGACCGCGCCGGCGGAGTGGACGGTGGCCACCAACGGCCGGCTGGTCAGCCGGGACGGCGGCCGCTGGGAGTTCGCGCCGACCGAGCGGATCTCCACGTACCTGGCCTCGCTGATCGCCGGACCCTGGCACGTGCGCACCGACGAGCACGACGGCATCCCGCTGGCGCTGTACGCCCGGGCCGCGCTCGCCGAGCCGCTGGACGCGCAGGCCGCCGAGATCTTCGAGATCACCAAGCAGTGCCTGGACCGGTTCCACCAGATGTTCGAGATCCGCTTCCCGTTCGGGCACTACCAGCAGGCGTTCGCCCCGGAGTTCAACTTCGGCGCGATGGAGTACCCGGGCCTCGTGGTGTTCCGCGACGAGTTCGTGCCCCGTTCGGCGATGACCGAGACCGAGCGTGAGCACCGGGCCAGCGTGATCGCGCACGAGATGGCACACCAGTGGTTCGGCGACCTGGTCACCATGGCCTGGTGGGACGACCTCTGGCTGAACGAGTCGTTCGCCGAGTACCTGGGTGCCCGGGTGACCGCGGACGCGACCCGGTTCACCGGCACCTGGACCACGTTCGCGCTGCACCGCAAGGGCTGGGGGCTGCGTGCCGACCAGCGGCCGTCCACCCACCCGGTGGCGCCGGCCGAGGTGTCCGACACCGATCAGGCGCTGCTGAACTTCGACGGGATCTCGTACGCCAAGGGCGCCGCGGTGCTCAAGCAGCTGATCGCCTGGCTCGGTGACGAGGCGTTCCTGGCCGGGCTGAACGCGCACTTCGAGGCGCACGCGTACGGCAACGCCACCCTCGCCGACCTGCTCGGCGCGCTCTCCAAGGCGAGCGGGCGGGACCTCTCCGGCTGGGCCGAGGTGTGGCTGCGCCGGGCCCAGGTGAACACGCTGCGGCTCGAGGTGCAGCGCGACGGGGACGTGTACCGCGAGGTCGCGGTGGTGCAGACCGCGCCGGACGGGTTCGCGACGCTGCGCCCGCACCGGATCGGCATCGGCCTCTACGACCACACGGACGGCGCCGTGGTGCGCCGCGAGCTGCTCGAGGTGGACGTCGAGGCGACCGGCCGGACCGTGCTGCCGGCCCTGGCCGGGGTGCGCGCGGCCGACCTGCTGCTGCTCAACGACGGTGACCTGGCCTACGCGAAGGTCCGGCTCGACGCCGCCTCGGCGGCCGCCGTCCCGCTGCTGCTGCCGCTGCTCGGCGACTCGCTGGCCCGCGCCCTGCTCTGGGCCTCGACCCTGGACGCCGTGGTGGACGGCGAGCGCCCGGTGGCCGAGCTGGTCACGCTGGTCCTGGCCGCGCTGCCGGTGGAGACCGAGACGGTGATCATCGAGGACGTGCTGCGCGCCACCCGGGGCCTGGTCGACCGGTACGCCACCGCCGAGACCCGCCCGGCCGCCCTGGAGCTGGTCGCCCAGGCCGCCGACCGGCTGCTGGCCGCGTCACCGGCCGGCAGTTCCCGGCAGCTGGCCGCGGTCCGCGGGCTGGTCGGCGCGACCACCGACACCGCCCGGCTGCGCGCCTGGCTGGCCGGCGACGGTGTCCCGGCCGGGCTGGCCGTCGACGCCGACCTGCGCTGGCTGGTGCTGTACCGGCTGGTGGTGCTGGGTGCGGCCGGTCCGGACACGATCGAGGCCGAGCTGGCCGCCGACCGCAGCGCCACCGGCGAGCAGTGGGCGGCCCGCTGCCACGCGGCGCGGCCCGAGCCGGCGGCCAAACAGGCGGCGTGGGCGGCGATCGTCGGCGACGCCACCCTCTCCAACCGGCTGATCGAGCTCACCGCGCTCGGCTTCTGGCACCCCGAGCAGCGCGAGCTGCTGCAGCCGTACGTGGAGCGGTACTTCACCGAGATGCCGGAGATGATGCGGCTGCGCTCCGGGATGAGCGCGGAGAAGACGACGCTCGCGGCGTACCCCGCTGTGATGGTCTCGGCCCGGACCCGGGAGCTGGCGGCCGGTCTGCTGGCCGCGCCGGACCTGAATCCGATCCTGAACCGGGTGGTGCAGGACAGCGACGACGACATGCGGCGGGCGCTGCTGACCCGCGAGTGACCGGCAGGTGACCGAAATTCCGGCTTTATGTGCTTGCACCCCGTAGCCTGATGCTACGGGGGTGAATGCGTGGAATGGTCCGCTGAACTGTCCTCCGGCCTGTTGCAGGCCGCGCCGGACGCGATCCTGGTCCTCGACGACTCACGGATCGTGCTGGCCAACGACCGTGCCGGGCAGATGTACGGGTGGCCCGGCACGGAACTGGTCGGCCAGTCCGTCGACGTGCTGCTCACCGAGGAGTCGAAAGCACTCGTACCGGAACGGCAGCACCTGATCGAGTCGGCCCGGCCCGGCTCGATCGGCACCATCGTGACCACCGCCCGCCGGCGCGACGGCACCGAGTTCCCGGTCGAGTCGTCCACCACGATCGTCGAGACCCCGCAGGGCCGGTTCGCGGTCGCGGTGATCCGGGACGTCAGCGACCGGGACCAGGCCGCGCTGGAGCACGATCGGCTGCGCGCCGAGGCGCACCGGCACCGCGCCGAGCGGCTGGAGAGCCTGGGCCAGCTGGCCGGCGGGATCGCCCACGACTTCAACAACATGCTCGGGGTGATCCTCAACTACGCCAGCTTCGTGATCGAGGAGGCGGAGAGCCCGACGCCGGACCTGAAGGCGATCGCCGCCGACGCGAGCCAGGTGGTCCGGGCCGGCACCCGCGGCACCGACCTCACCCACCAGTTGCTCGCCTTCGCCCGGCGCGACGTGGTCCGCCCGGCGCCGCTCGACCTGAACCAGGTGATCGACGGGCTGTGCGAGACCCTGCGCGAGACGCTCGGCGAGAGGATCACGCTGATCGTCCGGCCCGGGACGGACCTGCCGCCGGTGAACTGGGACCCGGGTCGCGCCGAGCAGATGCTGACCAGCCTGACCACCAACGCCCGGGACGCGATGCCCGAGGGCGGCAACCTGGTGATCGACACCTGGCGTCTCGGCGACCAGGTCCGGCTGCGGGTCTGCGACTCCGGCGAGGGCATGCCGGCCGACGTGCGGGAACGCGCCTTCGACCCGTTCTTCACCACCAAGCCCAAGGGCGAGGCCACCGGTCTCGGCCTGGCCACCGTGTACGGGATCGTCACCCAGGCCGGCGGCGAGGTGAGCCTGGCCAGCGAGCCGGGCCTGGGCACCACGGTCACCGTGCTGCTGCCGGCCGGCGAGGAGGCGGTGCCGGAGAAGCGCGACGAGGCGCCGGCCGCCACCGGCGGCAACGGCGAGACGCTGCTGGTGGTGGACGACGAGGCCGGGCTGCGCGACGTGGCCGGCCGGATCCTCAGCGGTGCCGGCTACGAGGTGATCTCCGCGGACGGTGGCTCGCAGGCGCTGGAGCTGGCCGCCCGGCACGCCGGGGAGATCGATCTGCTGGTCAGTGACGTGGTGATGCCCGGGATGCTGGGCAAGGAGCTCGCCGAGCGGCTGGTGGACGTACGGCCGTCCACTCGGGTGCTCTACATGTCTGGTTATGCCCAGCCGATCCTGGCCTCCCAGGGGAACCTTGACCCGGGTGTCGTGCTGCTGGAGAAGCCGTTCACGGCGGACGACCTGCTCACCGCCGTCCGGAAACGCCTAGACGGCTGAACAGGGGTCGGCCGCACCGCTATTCTGCTGCGATGTCAGGCAGGCGGATCGGAATCATGGGTGGGACGTTCGATCCCATCCATCACGGCCACCTGGTCGCGGCGAGCGAGGTGCAGGCCCGCTTCGCGCTGGACGAGGTGATGTTCGTCCCGACCGGGCAGCCGTACGAGAAGGGCAAGGTCTCGCCCGCCGAGGACCGGTACCTGATGACGGTGATCGCCACCGCCTCCAACCCGCGCTTCCACGTGAGCCGGGCCGACCTGGACCGGGACGGGCCTACCTACACGGTCGACACGCTGCGCGACATGCGCGCGGTCTACGGCCAGTCGGCGGAGCTGTACTTCATCACCGGCGCCGACGCCCTCGGCCGGATCATGTCGTGGAAGGACGCGATGACCATGCTGGGTCTCGCGCACTTCATCGGCGTGACCCGTCCCGGCTTCGAACTCTCCGCGGCGAACCTGCCCGCCGAGAGCGTCACCCTGGTCGAGGTGCCGGCCATGGCCATCTCGTCCAGCGACTGCCGCCAGCGGGTCGGAGCCGGTCTTCCGGTGTGGTACCTGGTCCCGGATGGTGTCGTGCAGTACATCAACAAGCGGGGGCTGTATCGGGACTCGGGGATTGTCGGACGCGCGTGAGACACTTGGGGCCTCTGACACCCGACCGAGGGGACTCTTTTGCCCGCCACTGAACGCGCTGTTGAACTGGCGTTGACGGCCGCACAGGCCGCCGCCGACAAGAAGGCGCAGGACATCACCCTCATCGACGTCGCCGAGCAGCTCTACATCACCGACGCGTTCGTCATCGCGTCGGCGTCGAATGAGCGTCAGGTCGTCGCGATCGTCGATGCCATCGAGGAAGCCCTGGTCAATCTGCCGGAGAAGGCGAAGCCGGTGCGCCGCGAGGGCGAGCGGCAGGGCCGCTGGGTGCTGCTCGACTACGTCGACATCGTGGTCCACGTGCAGCATTCCGAGGAGCGCGAGTTCTACGCCCTGGACAAGCTGTGGAAGGACTGCCCGACCATCCCGTTCGCCGACCGGGACATGGTCGACGCGGGCGCGGCCGGCTCCGAAGCGTCGTGACCACCCGCCTCATCGTCTGGCGGCACGGCAACACCGACTGGAACGCGGGACACCGCGTCCAGGGGCAGACCGACGTGCCGCTCAACGACCTCGGCCGCCGGCAGGCAGCGGAGGCCGCGGAGCTGCTGCTGACGATGCGGCCGGATGCGATCGTCGCCAGTGACCTGCAGCGGGCCGCCGACACGGCGGCTGCGCTGGCCACTCGCACCGGGCTCACGGTGAGCCACGACGAGCGGCTCCGGGAGCGGTTCTTCGGCTCCTGGCAGGGCCTGACCATGACCGAGGTGGCCTCGCAGCGGCCGCTGGAGTTCGCGCGCTGGAAGGCGGGCAAGGACGTCGGCGGTGACGTGGAGGATCTCGACGTCATGGGCAAACGGGTCAGCGACGCGCTGCAGGACGCGGCCGCGCTGGTCCCGGCCGGTGGCACGGTGGTGGTCGCCACCCACGGCGCCGCGGCCCGCCAGGGTCTCGCCCACCTGCTCGGCTGGTCCCGGGAGCAGAACCGCACGCTGCGCGCGCTGCAGAACTGTCACTGGGCCGAGCTGACCTACGACGAGGACCGGGACTGGCAGCTGGGGGCGTACAACGTGGGAGTCTTCGCCGACCGGCCGGTTCCCCCGGCGGTCTGACTCTTCCTCGTCGGCCTGCCTCTCCTGGTCGGACTGCCTCTTCTCCGTCGGACTGTCTCTTCTTCGTCGGTCCGACGGAACCGATCATCCTTCCGGAGCGTCCAACTGCCATGATCCGTCGAACTGTCGTCCCCGCCGTCCTGCTCACGCTGGTGATCGCCGGCTGCGCACGTTCGCAGAGCGACACCGGGTCGGTCGAACCCGGCGCCGCTCCCTCGGTCTCGGTCCTCCCGGAGTCCACCTCCGCCCAGCCGGAGCCCTCGGTGACCAAGTCCGGTAAGCCCGCCGCCGGCACCACCACGGTCACCGGCACGGTCACTGCCGGGGTCGAGCCGAACTGCCTGATCCTGCAGGCCGGCAAGGCCCTCCACCTGCTGGTCTTCGACGACGAGGCGCTGCGCGCGTCGGCCGTGGTGGGCAGCAAGGTGCGGGTGACCGGCACGCCGCAGCCCGGCACCATGACGACCTGCCAGCAGGGTGAGCCGTTCCTGGTGTCCTCGGTCACGCCTGGCTGATCCCGGACCGGGCGGGGATCAGTACAGTTCGTGCATGACCATCGCGGTCGTCACCGACTCCACGGCATATCTTCCCGCTGAGCTGAACGGGCGGTACGACCTCACCATCGTGCCGCTCACCGTCGTGATCAACGGCTGGGACGGGCTCGAGGGCCTGGAGATCTTCCCGGCCGAGGTCGCCAGGGCGCTCGGTGCTCGCCGCACCTCGGTGAGCACGTCCCGGCCCGCACCGTCCCAGTTCGTCGACCAGTACCGCCGGCTCCTGGACGCCGGCGCGGACGGCGTCGTCTCCGTGCACCTGTCCGCCAAGCTCTCCGGCACGTTCGAGGCGGCCCAGCTGGCCGCCGCCGAGGTCGGCCCGCAGGTGCGGGTGGTGGACAGCGGCACCGCGGCGATGGGGCTGGGCTTCCCGGCGCTGGCCGCCGCCGCCGCGGCCAGGCAGGGGCAGGACCTGGCGGCGGTCTACCGGACCGCGGTCGAGCACGCCGCCCGGGTCAGCACGTTCTTCTACGTCGACACGCTGGAGTTCCTGCGCCGCGGTGGCCGGATCGGGGCGGCCTCGGCGCTGCTCGGCACCGCCCTCTCGGTCAAGCCGATCCTGCACGTGGCGGACGGCGCGGTGGTGGTGCGGGACAAGGTGCGTACCGCCGGGCGGGCGCTGAGCCGGCTGGTCGATCTCGCGGTCGAGGCGGCCGGGCCCGGTGAGGCCGACATCGCCGTGCACCATCTGGGCACCCCGGAACGCGCGAGCGCGCTCGTCGACGCGGTCACCATGCGGCTCGGCGACCGGCTCCGGGACTGCTACCTCACCGAGGTGGGCGCGGTGGTGGCCGCGCACACCGGACCCGGCCTGGCCGGGGTGATCGTGCACCGCCGCGACTAGGTGCCGGGGTCGGGCCACTTCCGGGCGCGCCAGCGGGCCGGGGTCAGGTCCTCCGCCGGGGTCAGCTCCAGGCCGGTCCAGGGCAGCACCCGGTCGCCGGCCTGCACCTCGTCGGCGGCCGGCAACAGGATCGGCGCGTCCCGCTCCCACAGGGCGCGGGTACGCCAGCCGTCCGTGTCCGAGCCGGTCAGCCGTAGTTCCGCGGCGTCCAGCAGCTCGGCGGCCTGCCGGTTGTACTCCTCGACGGCCAGGATCCGCTCGGCCCGGGACACCGCCGGGTGCAGCGGGTGGCCGGGCGGGGCGGGGTACGGCACCGGGCAGCCGTCCGGGCCGCTGACGTACGCCATCGGGGTCAACGACCGCGACGAGCGCGCGTAGATCTCCTCCACCTGGGCGAACAGCGCCCGGAGCAGGTCGTGGTCGTCGGCGGCGACCAGCAGGGTGCCGCGTTCCGGGGCGAACGCCACCGGCGGGCCGCCGACCTGCTCGGCGAGCCGGTCCAGCCAGCCCGGCAGCAGCAGGTGCGAGGTCCAGTAGGCGTTCCCGTCGTCGACGAACCGGACCACCACCGGCTTGGTCGTCGGCGCGCCGTGCAGCACCGCGCCGGAGAGGTTCGCCCGGGCGGCGTCGAACACCTGGTCCTCGGTCGCCTCCCAGGCCGCCAGCTGGTCCGGCGTGACGTACGTGATGGTGTCGGGATGATCGACCACCACGAACTCGGACAGGAACGGCAACACCGGGCGGCACAGCGGTGAGCCCGCGGCGCTGCCGCGCAGCACCGGCCGCAACCTCGGCGCGGCGCTCGCCCAATCCTCCGGAAGATTTCCGGTACGGACGATGCCGGCCAGATACGCGCCCAGCTGACGACGGCTGCGCCCGAGCAGCGGGGTGAGCGGCAGAATCGTCGACTGCTCGTCGCCGGGCCGGGTGAACCGGACCTCGAAAGCAGCCGAGTGGTAGCGGGCGCCCGGAATGCCGGAATGGCGCAGCCTCCGCACCACCCGGCCGGCCAGCCGGGCACGGGCAACCCTGCGAAACAGCCCCACAACGCTGCCTATCGTCTCGCGGTGATCACACGGGCGTCGAGATCATCGTCGGTGGTCACGGCCGGCGTCAATCCATAGCCATCGACGGCGGTGATCGCCGGGCCGGTCTGCGCCTCGGTGATCTCGGAGAGCAGGAGCCCGCCCGGCGCGAGCCAGTCACCGGCCTGGGCGAGCACGGCCCGGAAGACGGTCAGGCCGTCGTCGCCGCCGTCCAGGGCGGTCCGGGGCTCGTGGTCGCGGGCCTCGGCGGGCAGGAAGGGCAGGTGGCGGGTCGCCACGTACGGGACGTTGGCCAGCAGGACGGTGATCCGGCCGCGCAGCTCGGGCGGCAGGGCGGCGAACAGGTCGCCCTGGTGGACGTTGGCGCCCAGGTTGTCGCGGGCCGCCGCGACCGCGGCCGGGTCGAGGTCGGCGGCGTGCAGGGTGATCCCGGGGAGGCGGTGGCGGACCGCGAGGCCGAGCGCGCCGGAACCGCAGCACAGGTCCACGACCAGGGGATCCGTGGTCTGGCTCGTCAGTTCCGCCACGGCCGTGCGGACCAGGAGTTCGCTGCGGACGCGGGGGACGAAGACGCCGGGGCGCAGGCGGACCCGGACGCCGCAGAAGTCCGCGTAACCGACCACCTGCTCCAGCGGCTCGCCGGCGCACCGGCGCTCGACCATGGCGTCGAGGGAGGTGTCGTCCGCGGCCGCCTCGACGAGCACCGCGGCCTCGTCCTCGGCGAAGACACAGCCGGCCGCGCGGAGCCGGAGGATCGCCTCTTCTCTGGTCACGAAAGTGGTCCTTAGCAGAGCGGGAAAGATCGTGGTGGACGTCCACAGTGCCGGAACGTCCACAGCCGGGCCGGTCCCGAGCGGGCCGTTTTCACAGAATCCGACCCGTGCGAGACGCGAAGGATACCGACGACGTCGTGGCGACCCGGATGCGGGCGCTGCACGACGCAGACGCGGCCGGGCCGGTGGCCCCGGGCGGACCGGCCGGGCCACTGCGGTGGTCGGACATCGTGCCGGCCTGGGCCGAGGTCGACGGCCGTTCCGACGAGGCGCCCGGCTCCGGGCGTTCCGGGGGTGATGAGCATGGTCTGCCTGACGGACCTGGTGCGGCCGGCGCGGTTCCGCTGCCTGCCGGGGTGGAGGGTTATGCCTGGGAGATGGCGGGGGCACCAGAGCCGCTTCCCGGTGCCGGAGGGTTCGGCGGTGACCCGGGCCCGCCGCTTCCCGGTGCCGGTGCGTTCCGCGATGAGCCCGGGCCGGCGCTTCCCGGCGCCGGCGCGTTCGGTGATGACCCGGGTGGACCTCGGAAGTGGCTGCACGCCTTCGACCCGGGGCGGCCCGGTGTGCGGGCGCTGGCCGTGGTCGCCGTGGTGGTGGTGCTGGTCGCGGCGTTCCTGGCCTGGCAGTCGCGGCCCCGGGTGGAGCCGGTCGCGCCGGGCCCCGGTGTGACCCCGGCGGCCGGCCCGGTCGGCACGGTCGGTGCGGCGCCGGCCGGTGCGGGCCCGGTGGGTGCGGGCTCGGCCGGCGTAGCCAGTGCCTCGGCCGAGGTGGTGGTCGCGGTCGGCGGCAAGGTGCGCAAGCCCGGCCTGGTCCGGCTCGCGCCCGGCGCCCGGGTGGCCGACGCGCTGACCGCGGCCGGCGGCGCCGACCCCGGGGTGGACGTTGCCGGGCTGAACCTGGCCCGCAAGGTCACCGACGGTGAGCTGATCATGGTGGGTGCGAGCCTGCCGCCGGGCGCCGTGCCCACGGCCGGCCCGGTCCCGTCGGGCGGTGCCGGTCCGGCGGGTGGGCTGGCGGGTGGGCTGGTCAACCTGAACACCGCGACCCTGGCGGACCTGGACGGGCTGCCCGGGGTCGGTCCGGTGCTGGCCCAGCGGATCCTGGACGCCCGGACGGCGCAGGGCGGGTTCCGGGCGGTCACCGACCTGCGCAAGGTGGACGGGATCGGGGACGCGCGGTTCGAGCAGCTCAAGGACCTGGTGACGGTGTGAGCGGCCGGGAGCCGCGGGCGGCGCCGGATCTGCGGCTGGCCGGGTTCACGGTGGGCGTCTGGCTGGCCGCGCTGGGCGCGCTGCACCAGGCGGCGCGCAGCGGGCTGCTCACCGGGGCGACCGCGCTGATCGTCGCGGGGGTGGGCGCACTGATCGGCCTGCGGCGCGCGTCTCCCCGCCGGCGTGCTGCCCCCGGGCACGGGCCTTCCGGGGCAGCGGTCCTCTCCGGGACGGCGGCCTCTTCCGGGACGGCGGCCTTCTTCGGGGCCGCCGCCTCTTCCCGGGCGGTGGTCTCTTCCCGGGCAGCGGTCTCTTCCCGGGCGGCTGCCTTTCCCGGGGCGCTGCGGTGGATCGGGGTGGCGCTGGCGCTCGGCGCCGGGTGCGGGGCGGTGGCCACCGCCGCCCGGGTCAGCGTGCGGGAGGCCGGTGCGCTGGTGGCGCTGATCGAGGCCGGTGACCCGGTGGAGGTGCGCGCGGTGGTCCGGGACGATCCGCGGGCGCTGCGCGGGACCGCCGGGCCGCCCACCTACCTGGTCGCGGTCGAGCTGGAACGGGTCCGCCGCACGGACGGCGGCGAACCGATCCGGCTGTCCGCGCGGGCCCTGGTGCTCGGCAGCGACCCGGGCTGGCGCGGCCTGCTGCCCGGCCAGCACCTGACCGCCACCGGGAAGCTGATGCCGCCCCGGCCCGGCGACCTGCGGGCGGCCGTCGTCTCGGTCCGCAAGCCGCCCCACCTGATCGGCGAGCCGTCCTGGGCCCAGCGGGCCGCCGGCCGGCTCCGGGCCGGGCTGCAACGGGCCTGCGCGCCGCTGCCGGACGACTCCGGCGGCCTGCTCCCCGGCTTGGTCGTCGGGGACACCAGCCGGCTCGACCCGGCCCTGGAGGCCGACTTCCAGACCACCGGGATGACCCATCTGAACGCGGTCAGCGGCTCGAACGTGGCGATCATCCTGGGGGTGGTCCTCTTCGTGGTGCGCCGGACCGGGGCCGGGCCGGCGCTCTGCGCGGCGGTGTGCGCGGTGGCGCTGGCCGGCTTCGTGATCCTGGCCCGGCCGTCGCCGAGCGTGGTCCGTGCCGCCGCGATGGGGGCGATCGGCCTGCTCGGGCTGGCCTCCGGGCGCCCCCGGGCGGCGGTGCCGGCGCTGGCCGCGGCCGCCGCGGTGCTGCTGTTCGCCGACCCGGAGCTGGCGGCGGACGCCGGGTTCACGCTCTCCGTGCTGGCCACCGGCGGTCTGCTGCTGCTCGCCCCGGTCTGGCGGGACGCGCTGCGGGCCCGGGGCTGGCCACCCGGCGCGGCCGAGGCGCTGGCCGTGCCGGCCGCCGCCCAGGTGGCCTGCGGGCCGGTGATCGCCGGGCTGTCCGGCACGGTGAGCCTGGTCGCGGTGCCGGCCAACCTGGTCGTCGTCCCGGCGATCGCCCCGGCCACCCTGCTCGGGGTGGCCGCCGCGCTGCTCTCCCCGGTGTGGCCGGCCGGCGCCGAGTTCGCCGGCTGGCTCGCGCACTGGCCGGCCGCCTGGCTGGTGCTCGTCGCGCGGACCGGGGCGCGGGTACCGGCCGGCGCGCTGCCCTGGCCGGACGGGACGGCCGGCGCCCTGCTGCTGGGCGGGCTCACGGTGGTGTTCCTGATCGCGGCCCGCCGGGCGGTGGTCCGCAAGGTGTCCGCCGTGGTGGCGGTCTGCGCGGTGCTCGGCGCCCTGCCGGTACGACTGCTCGCCACCGGCTGGCCCCCGCCGCACTGGCTGGTGGTGGCCTGCTCGGTGGGGCAGGGTGACGCCCTGGTGCTGCCGGCCGGCCGGGGCCGGGCGGTGGTGGTCGACGCCGGGCCGGAGCCGGACCCGGTGGACCGGTGCCTGCGCCGGCTCGGGGTACGGCAGGTGGCGCTCTTCGCGGTCAGCCACTACCACGCGGATCACGTGGGTGGGGTGGACGGATTGTTCCGCGGCCGGGCGGTGGCGGCGGTGGTCGCGCCGGACTGGCCGGAGCCCGAGGGCGGCCGGGCGCAGGTCACCGCCGCCGCCGAGCGGGCCGGCACGCCGGTGCAGGCGGTCGGCCCGGGGTGGACCTACCAGCGGGACGGGCTGCGGCTCGAGGCGCTCGGCCCGCTGGAGCCGCTGCGGGGCACCAACTCAGACCCGAACAACAACTCGCTGGTGCTGCGGGCCACGGTGGCCGGCCGCAGCGTGCTGCTGCTCGGTGACGCGGAGACCGAGGAGCAGGCCGACCTGGTCGAGCGGCTAGGGCCGGCGGCGCTGCGGGCCGACGTGCTGAAGGTGGCGCACCACGGCAGCGCGCTGCAGTCGCCGGAGCTGCTGGACGCGGTGGACCCGGCGGTGGCGCTGGTCTCGGTGGGGGTGGGCAACGACTACCGGCATCCGAACCCGGCGCTGATGTCCCGCCTGGCCACCGACGGCGCGCGGGTGCTGCGGACCGACCTCTCCGGCGATCTCGCGGTGCTCAGCGCGGCCGGCGGCGACCTGGCCGTGACCACGCGCGGGGCGGAGAGCGGCTGAACACCTGGGGTGAGCCGGCCGAAGCGGCGCCCCCGAAGCAGCAGCTGCCTCAAGGGGCCGCAAGAGCGGCGGCGGCCCAAGAGCGGGTGGCCCGCGGGCCGGCCGCCCGGTGCAAGAACGACATGCCGGAGGGCGAGGAGGTATTTCCGGCACCGGGTGCGACCCGGGACCGTCGGCGGTGGCCCGCCACCTCGCCGGACGATCCCGCAGGTCAGATTGTCTGACATATCCTTGCGTGCCGATATGTCTGGTTTCGCGTTCCGTGATCGATAGAGCTGCGCCAAAGAGTGAGCCTCGCCGGAGTGTCCGCCGGACGTGCGACGATGTCGGGCGTGAACGCCGCGCCACCACCCTTGTTGCTGCTCGTCCAAGGCGATGAGGAACTGCTCGCCGCCCGTGCCGTCACCGCGGCGGTGGAAGCGGCTCGAGCCGCCGACCCGGGCGCGGACGTCCGGGAATACGAGGCCGGCCAGCTGAGTCCGGGTGAGGTCGCCGAGATGCTCAGCCCGTCGCTGTTCGGCGGGCGGCGGGTGCTGGTCCTGCGCAACGGGCAGGACGCGCGCAAGGAACTGGCCGCCGCGCTGCTGTCGTACGCGAAGAATCCGGACCCGGAGGTCACGCTGATCGTCACCCATCCGGGTGGCGCCAAGGGCAAGGCGTTCGCCGACGGCCTGCAGAAGGCCGGCGCGACGGTGGTGCCCGCGATGAAGCTGAAGAACGACCGGGAGCGGACCGCGTTCGTCCGGGACGAGTTCCGCCGGGCCGGCGGCCGGTGCGACGAGGCGACCGCGGCCGCGCTGCTCGCCGCGGTCGGCAACGACCTGCGGGAGATCGCGGCGGCCTGCTCGCAGCTGCTCGCCGACACCGACGGCAAGGTCACCGAGGCGGTGGTCGCCCGGTATTACAAGGGCCGGGCCGAGGTCAGCGGCTTCACGGTGGCGGACGCGGCGATGGTCGGCGACCTGCCCGGCGCGCTCGAGGCGCTGCGCTGGGCACTGCACGTCGGGGTCGACCCGGTGCCGATCGCGGACGCGCTGGCCGACGGGGTGCGGACGGTCGCGCGGGTGGCGTCGGCCGGCAAGGGCAATCCGTACCAGATGGCCAGCACGCTCGGCATGCCGGCTTGGAAGATCCAGAAGGCACAGGAGCGCAGCCGCGGCTGGACGCCGGACGGGCTGGTCGACGCGATGCGCGCCGCCGCGGTCTGCAACGCGGCGGTCAAGGGCGGCGCCGAGGACCGTGGGTACGCGCTGGAACAGGCCGTCTTCGCGGTGGCCGCGGCGCGCCGGTCCGGCGGTGCCCGATGACCCGCACGGTGCGTTCCCGGCGGGCCGGCGCGGCACATCAGCCGATGTACGCCCGGATGCTGCGCCTGCGCCACCTCAGCCCGAGCGGGCTGCTCTGCTTCGTCTTCCTGGAGGGCGCGATCGCGCTCGGCCTGCTGCTCGCCCTGGCCGAGCTGGTCAACTGGTGGGGTGTGCTGGTGCTGCCGTTCGCGGTGGCGGTGATGGTGAAGTTCAACGATCTGATGGCCGGGTGGCTGGCGCCGCCGCCCGCCGAGCCGGTGGCCGCCCGGGTCGCCGTGCAGCGGGCCGAGCGGGACACGTACCGGCCGCGCGGCGGGGGGCATGCGACCGAGTGGCCGCCGCCGCGGGTGCGGGCGCCGGTCGTGACGCCGCTGCCGGTGGAGCCGGCGCAGGGCCGGTCGACCGGGGTGGTCTGGTTCCCGCCGGAGAACGGGCCCGGCCGGCCGATCCAGGGCGGCCGTTACTCCGGGGGCGAGCCGGTGCGGGACGGGCGCTACCCGGCCGGCGCCGAGCAGCGGGCGGCCGGTCCGGCGGTTAACACGGCGCCGGTGCGCCGGCCGTGGACCGACGACGGTGACGTGCGGCAGCAGATGGCCCGGCAGTCCGCGGTGCGCCGCTACGAGTGACGACGGATCAAGCAAGCCCCGAGCGGATCCCGCCCGGGGCTTTGCTTTGTCCGTACCACAGCGGGAAAAACGAATCGGGCACCGCGCGGACCTTGAGAGTCCAGCGGTGCCCGGTTTCGCTCTGCCCGCCCGCCGGCGGGCGGAGCCAGTGACCGCATCGCTGCGGCCGCTGAATGTGATCCGAAAGGATCAGGCGGACAGCGAGGCGATCTTCTTGGCGATAGCCGACTTACGGTTGGCCGCCTGGTTCTTGTGAATGACGCCCTTGCTGACAGCCTTGTCCAGCTGACGCGAGGCGTCACGCAGCAGAGCGGTAGCCGACTCGTTGTTACCGGACGCGCTCGCCTCGTGAAGCTTGCGGATCACGGTCTTCAGCGAAGACTTGACCGACTTGTTGCGCAGACGGGCCTTCTCGTTCTGCCGGTTGCGCTTGATCTGGGACTTGATGTTCGCCACGCGACAGCCTTGTCCTGACTAGTTCGGAAAAATGGTCTAAACGAATGGCTGCCGCGCTCTGAACACCGCTCCGGCAGGGCCGGAGAGAATGACCACAGCGTGTCACCACACGCGATGGACCAGACTACCAGCACGCCTCCGAGCCGCCAAAACGGCGTCAGCGGCGGAGCCAGCCGCGCCTGGCCGGGGCGGTGTCCCAGCCCCGGCGTTCGGCGAGCCAGGCGAGGGCCTGCTCGCCGCTGAACCGCTGGTGCTGGCGGCTGTGCGGCGACGCGCTGCTCGGCCCGCCGCCGGCCCGGACCAGCCAGTAGCCGGAGAGGGCCGCCAGAGCGCCGTCCACGCCCTCGTCCGGCGCGCCCCAGGCCCGGAGCACGGCGTCGGTGTCCAGGCCGCTGGCGTACGCGCTGACCAGCAGCGTGACCGTGTCGAACCAGGGTGCGCCGAGGCACGGCCAGGTCCAGTCGCAGAGCCAGGCCCGGCCGCCGGCGTCGATCATCACGTTGTCCAGCCGCAGGTCGCCGTGCATCAGGGCGTCGCCGGCGACCAGGTCGGGCAGGGCGCGTTCCAGCGTGGCCAGCTCGGCGAGCCGCTGCGGCGCGATCGTGGTGGTGGCCGGTTCCGGCATCGGCTCGCGGCGCTTGGCGATCAGCGACCACCAGGACATCTCGCCGCGCACGATCTCCGGCAGCCCGGGCAGGCCGACGGCGAGCAGCGCCGGTGACGGGTGGGCCAGCGCGGTGGCCGCCGCCGACCAGGTGCGCAGGGCCGACTGGAGATCGTCGCGGGACCAGGGGAGCGGTGGGATCCGGCCGTCGATCGCCTCGAGGCACAGGACGTACCAGCCGGCGTCGGTCATGGTCCAGAGCGGACGGGCGGCGGTCACTTCCGGGGGCAGGGCCGCGGTGATGGCGGCTTCCCGGGCGTACCACTCGGCGGTGGGGTCGCCCAGCGGTGCGGCCTTCACGAACACGCCGGCGCCGGCCTCGGTGTCGAGCACGGCGGCGAAGGCCCGGGTGAAACCGCCGCCGGCGCTGCGCGCGGCGGACACCGGGGAGCCGAGGCGCGCGGTGATCGCCCGGCGCACGGGTTCCGGCAGGTCGGGCCAATCCGGGCGTACGGCGGTGGCGTCGTAGGGAATCTCGGGCAGGGTGATCGGCCGCATGGGCCCATCTTGCCGTCACCGACCGTGTCAGCGAAGGACTGTCGTACCGCACTGGCAGGATCGTCGTATGCGAACCGACGATTTCTGGGCGGTCATCGACCGCGCCACCGCCGCCCGGCCGGCGTCCCCCGCCGAGGTGGCCGAGCGCGCCGTCGCCGACCTGGCCACCCGTGACCCGGAGGAGATCGTCGCCTGGGGCCGCCACCTGGACAAGGTGATGGTGGCCTCCGGCACCGAGGACCTCTGGGCCGCGGCCTATCTGATCAACAGCGGCGCCGACGAGGCGGGCTTCGACGCGTTCCGGGGCTGGCTGATCGCGCACGGGCGCAAGGCGGTGGCCGCCGCCGTCCCGGCACCCGACGTGCTGGCCAACGTGGTGGCGATCAAGGAGGGCGCCGACACCGGCGCCGTCTTCGAGGCCGAGGAGGTGCTCGGCATCGCCGCCCGGGCCTATGAGGAGGCCACCGGCACGCCGCTGCCCGCCGAGGACCGGCCCCGGCACCGGCCGGAGGTGGCCGACCTGTGGGACTTCGACAACGAGGACGAGATGCGCCGCCGGCTGCCCCGGCTCTCCGCGCTGTTCCTGGAGCCGCCGGACTGATCCGGCCGCGCGGGAGGCGCTGTTCCTGGAGCGGCCGGACTGTTCCCGGCTGTGCGGGAGGCGCTCTTCCTGGAGCGGCCGGACGGATCCCGGCTGCGCGGGAGGCGCCGGAACGGGTGTGATCGGACCTGCCCCCGCGGGCGTGGGACGATAGGGGGCGCCGGCGTTCGACCGGCGACACCCGCATCCGCAGAACCATCCCGAGAAGAACGGACGACCGTGCCTGGACCGCTCGACCCCGGCGTGAACGTGATCGGATCGACCGATCCCAGCCGTATCCGCAACTTCTGCATCATCGCCCACATCGACCACGGGAAGTCGACGCTGGCCGACCGGATGCTGCAGATCACCGGCGTGGTCGACCCGCGGCAGATGCGTGCGCAGTACCTCGACCGGATGGACATCGAGCGCGAGCGCGGCATCACCATCAAGTCGCAGGCCGTGCGGATGCCCTGGACCGTCCGCGAGGGCGCCCGGCAGGGCGAGACCGCCGTCCTCAACATGATCGACACCCCGGGGCACGTCGACTTCACCTACGAGGTCTCCCGCAGCCTCGCCGCCTGTGAGGGCGCGGTGCTGCTCGTCGACGCCGCGCAGGGCATCGAGGCGCAGACCCTCGCCAACCTGTACCTGGCGATGGAGAACGACCTGCGCATCATCCCGGTGCTCAACAAGATCGACCTGCCGGCCGCGCAGCCCGAGAAGTACGCCGAGGAGCTGGCCAAGCTCATCGGCGTCGACCCGTCGGAGGTCCTCCGGGTCTCCGGCAAGACCGGCATCGGGGTGTCGCACCTGCTCGACGAGATCGTCCGGGAGCTGGTGGCACCGGTCGGCGACGCCGACGCGCCCGCCCGCGCGATGATCTTCGACTCGGTGTACGACGTGTACCGCGGCGTCGTCACGTACGTCCGGGTCATCGACGGCCGGATCAGCGCCCGCGACAAGATCAAGATGATGTCCACCGGCGCCGTGCACGAGCTGCTCGAGATCGGGGTGGTGTCGCCGGAGATGGAGAAGGCCGGCGCCCTCGGTGTCGGCGAGGTGGGCTACCTGATCACCGGCGTGAAGGACGTCCGCCAGTCCCGGGTGGGTGACACCATCACCGGCCACAACCGGCCGGCCAAGGAGGCTCTGGGCGGTTACAAGGACCCGAAGCCGATGGTCTACTCGGGCCTCTACCCGATCGACGGCTCGGACTACCCGGCGCTGCGTGACGCGCTCGACAAGCTCAAGCTCAACGACGCCGCGCTCACCTACGAGCCGGAGACCTCGGCGGCGCTCGGCTTCGGCTTCCGCGTCGGGTATCTCGGCCTGCTGCACCTGGAGATCATCGGCGAGCGGCTGGAGCGCGAGTTCAACCTCGACCTGATCTCCACCGCGCCGAACGTGGTCTACCAGGTGGTCACCGAGGACGCGAACGAGGCGACGGTCACCAACCCGAGCGAGTTCCCGACCGGCAAGATCGCTGAGATCCGCGAGCCGGTGGTGCGCGCCACCGTCCTGGTGCCGAACGAGTACGTCGGCGCGGTCATGGAGCTGTGCCAGAGCCGGCGCGGCGCCCTGCTCGGTATGGAGTACCTGTCCGCCGAACGGGTGGAGTTGCGCTACACGCTGCCGCTCGCCGAGATCATCTTCGACTTCTTCGACCAGTTGAAGAGCAAGACCAAGGGCTACGCGTCGCTGGACTACGAGCCCTCCGGCGAGCAGGTCGCCGATCTGGTCAAGGTGGACATCCTGCTGCACGGCGAGCCGGTCGACGCGTTCAGCGCCATCGTGCACAAGGACAAGGCGTACGCGTACGGCACGTCGATCGCCGCCAAGCTGCAGAAACTCATCCCGCGGCAGCAGTTCGAGGTGCCCATCCAGGCGGCCATCGGCTCCCGGATCATCGCCCGCGAGACCATCCGTGCGATCCGCAAGGACGTGCTCGCGAAGTGCTACGGCGGTGACATCAGCCGCAAGCGGAAGCTGCTCGAGAAGCAGAAGGAAGGCAAGAAGCGGATGAAGATGGTGGGCCGCGTGGAGGTGCCCCAGGAGGCCTTCATCGCCGCGCTCTCCACCTCCGAGGCGGCCGACCCGAAAGCCACAAAAAAATAGGGCGGTTTGATTTCTCGGGGGGCCGGGAACTCTGTTGCTCGACGGACGCAACGAACGAGCTTCACCCCCCGAGAGGACTCCCCAATGACTGTCACCGGAATCATCACCGCCCTGGTCGTCGGTCTGATCATTGGCGCCCTGGGCCGCCTGGTCGTACCCGGCAAGCAGAACATCCCGATCTGGCTGACCATGGTCATCGGTGTGGTCGCCGCCCTGCTCGGCACCGTGCTCGCCCGGGCCTTCGGCGTCGCCAGCACCAACGGCTTCGACTGGATCGAGTTCTTCTTCCAGGTCGTGCTCGCCGCCATCGGTGTCGCCCTCACGGTCGGCGTTGTTGGTCGCCGGGGCCTGACCCGATAACACCAAAAGCCGAAAAGCGCCGGACCTCGAAAGAGGGCCGGCGCTTTCGCTTTGCCCCGAAGCAGCTCCGGTCCGAAAGCAGCCGGGTCCGAAAAAGGAAGGGTCAGAACCGGAAACGTTGCTGGGCCGACCGCCGGTTGACCCAGGCCGGCATCTCGCCGCTGTGTTCCGCGTACGGGTGCTGCTCCGCCGGGTCGTGGTTGCGGGTGATGTCCCGCAGGGTCAGCACCAGCCCCTGGACCAGGCGGTCGTCACGCAGGTCGCGGTAGGTCATCTCGACGAGCACCTGGGTCAGGTCGGCGCGTTGCAGGGCGCAGTGCACGGTGCCGTCGCCGAGCGAGCGCAGCGCGTTGCGCACCATGGGCCGATCGTCCGGGTGGACCAGCTCGTCGAGGGTGATCAGCGGGGGCAGTTCGTCCTGGCCGATCAGCTCGCGCAGCGCCGGGCTGGAGTACCGCACCCGCTGGTCGACGTCGATCACCACCATCATCTCGGCGGTGTTGCGGATCACAGCGCGCAGGTAGAGGTCGCTGTCCCGGCGGCCGACCGCCTCGACCAGGGTGATCCGGTCCAGGGCGAGCGCGGCCTGGCCGGCGAGCACCTCGAGCGCGTCGTGGCCGACGATCAGGTCCTCCCGGCGACCGGTGATGATCAGCGCGCCGCCGCTGGGCCGGACCACGTCGAGCGGCTCCAGCCGGAGCGGGCAGACCAGGGTGCGGTCGTCCGGCTCGGTGGCCGGCAACCACCAGCTGCGACCGGCCGGGCCGGCCGAGGCGGGTGGCAGGTCGGCCGGTGACAGTTCGTCGGCGAGCGCGACCCGGCGTACCCCGTGCGGTGGCAGCAGTTGACTGACCGCCGCGCGCACTGCGGCGTCGACGGAGGGCCGGTCCGCGGCCGCGACCAGCGCCGCGGTCGCGGTACGCAGGCCCTGCTCCCGGGTCAGCGCCTGGCTGTGCTGCCGGATCGAGTCGGCCAGCCGGGTGATGGTGAGCAGCAGGGTGACCGCGGCGGTGACGGCGATCACCACGCCGTCCACGACCTGACCCTGCAGCGCCTCGATCAGCAGCACCGTCGGCGGGCCGCCGGCCGACGCGGCGAGCAGCACCGACCAGCGGAACTTCCACGGACTGTGCCGCGACGGCGCCGGTTCGGTCAGCCGGATCATCGACGGGTGCAGCGCGGACAGGCCCCAGCAGACGTAGAGCAGCACGTACGTCGACTCGGTCAGCGGGCCCTCGGCCAGCGGATAGCCGATGTCGCCGGCCAGCATCCCGGTCGCGCCGGTCAGCAGCAGCCAGGCCGCGACGTTGCGCCGGTCGCCGGCCACCAGCCGGCCGGCCACGCAGAGCAGCAGGACGTCACCGATCACGTCGGCGGCCGACACGTCGCCCAGCCGGCCGTTCGGGCCGATCACGAAGACCCAGACGATCAGCAGCGTCGAGCAGGCGAAGGCCAGCAGGTCGATCAGCCGGGCCCGGTCGACGAGCAGCGCGCCACCCCGGGTGAACTGCATCAGGCAGACCACGACCAGGCCGAACATGAACAAGTAGAAGGCGTCGGCCAGATCCCGCTGGCCGTACGAGTAGCAGACGTCGCCCACGGCGAGGACAGCCAGTGACGCGGCCAGCAACCACCACGGCGCCTTACGCGCCGGTCGATGGCGCCGCACACCGTAGATGATCGCGCCGACGCCGCCTGACCCGAGCAGGATCCATTCGAGCGCTCCCCAGAACACGTCCTACTTAGTACCAGGGTGGTTGCGCAGTGTCCATGTCGATGTATACGCAGCGCGATTCGCGTTCTCAGCAGGGTGAATTACCGAAAGTCACCGAAAGTTGCGGAGAGTGTTGTCAACTGAAGACTTCGGCGACGACGCGCCGGTCGTCGCCCGCCACGGCGGTGGTTACTTGCTGCCACTTTCCGTCTCCGGCGTGCCACTCCAAGTCACCGAAACGTACCCGTTCGAGGCCGGTGCCTGAGGCGTGGGAAACCAGCCAGTGGGCATAGCGCCAGCCGCTGCTGGCGTTGCTGACCGAAACCGTCAAGCCGGCCGCTTCCTTGCCGACCAGGTCGAGCTTCTTACCCCAGTCCAGTTTGAGCCCGGCCACCAGGGCGGTCGCGGCGGCGGCGCCCCGCACCACCGGGTCGCCGGTGACGGTGCACTCGACCGCGCCCGTGGCCAGGCCCATCAGCGCGCGGGCCAGGACCCGGGACTCGTCGGCCCACTTCTCGTACGCGTTCGGGTACGCCGAGCGCTGCACCTTCTGCGCGGCGTCGGTGACCCGCATGTCCTCCCAGCCCTTCACCTTCTTCAGGGCGGTGTAGAACTTGCTGGCCGCGTACCTCGGGTTCTTGATCTGGTCGAACGTGCCCCAGCCCTGGCTGGGGCGCTGCTGGAAGAGGCCGACCGAGTCGCGGTCGCCGTCGTCCAGGTTCTCCAGCTTGGACTCCTGGAAGGCGGTGGCGAGCGCGACCACCACCGCCTGCTCGGGCATCTCCTTGCGGATGCCGACCGCGGCGATGGTCGCGGCGTTGGCCATCTGCACCGAGTCGAGGGTGACCTCACCGTCGGCGCGCACCGTGCACTCCGGGCCGATCCGGGGCAGGGTGATCGCGCCCGGGACCTTGTGCAGCACGATGATCACGCTGACCACGGCGATGAGGGCGAGCGAGGCCAAAACCCCGATGACCGTTTTCACCCGCACCACACCTCCTTCGCCGCCGGACGCCAACACTAATCAACGCGCGCACGAAGATCACCGTGACTGTGCGGAGCGTGTTGTTCAGGGCGATGGCACCCAATTCGGGTCGCGCTTGGCCTGACGTGCGGAAACTCCCTCCCGGCCCTCCGCCGAGGTGAAATATCCGGCTGAACGGTCACTCAGTTCGGCCAGTTCGGTGCGGATCGACTCCGACCTCGTACGCCGGAGAAGTTGTTTGGTCCCGGCCAGCGCGAGCGGACCGCCGCGAATGAGCGAGGCGCAGTAGGCGGCGACCGCCGTGTCCAGGTCCTCCTCCGGCACCGCGGCCGTGACCAGCCCGATCGCCGCGGCCCGGTCCCCGTCGAAGACGTCGCCGGTGAGGTAGAGCTCGGCCGCGGCCCGGGGCGCCAGCCGGGGCAGCACGGTGGCGCTGATCACCGCGGGGATCACGCCGAGCCGCACCTCGGTGAACGCGAACGTCGCGGCCCGGGTGCAGACCGCCAGGTCGGCGGCGCCGATCAGGCCCAGCCCACCGGCCCGGGCCGGCCCGGCGATCCGGGCCACCACCGGCTTGGGGAACTCCCAGATCGCGGCGAGCAGGTCGGCCATCAGCTCGACCGGCAGCCGCTCGCCGGGCCGGGTGGCGGCGGTCTCCTTCAGGTCGGCGCCGGAGCAGAAGACCGGGCCGGTGTGCGACAGGACCACCACCCGCGTCTCCGGGGTGGCGGCCGCGGCGCCGAGCGCGGCGAGCAGTTCGGTGATCAGGGCACGGGACAGGGCGTTGCGATTCGCCGGGCTGTCCAGCGTCAGGGTGGTCACCCCGGCGTCGGTGGCGGTAAGGACCAGACTCATGTCCGGGACCCTAACCGGCACCAGGCACACTTGGCGGATGGCCGGCGCACTCCCTGATGGTGAACCCGTACCCGCTGACGGGTCACTTCCCGACGAGGCGACCCGTGACGTGGGCGCGAACGGGTTCGCGGTCTACGTCCACGTCCCGTTCTGCGCCAGCCGCTGCGGGTACTGCGACTTCAACACGTACACGGCCAGTGAGCTGGGCGGCGGCGCGAGCCGGGACGAGTACGCCGCGACCGTCCTGCGCGAGCTGGACCTGGCCGCCAAGGTGGTGCAGCCGCGCCGGGTCGACACGGTCTTCGTCGGCGGTGGCACACCGACCCTGCTCAGCCCGTCCGACCTGGGCCGGATCCTGGAGGGGATCGACCGCACCTGGGGGCTGGCCGCGGACGCCGAGGTGACCACCGAGGCGAACCCCGAGTCGGTGGACCTCGCCTCGCTCAAGCAGTTGAGAGCAGCCGGCTTCACCCGGATCTCGCTCGGCATGCAGTCCTCGGCCTCGCACGTGCTGCGGGTGCTCGACCGCAAACACACCGCGGGCCGGGCGCCGGAGGCCGCGCTGGAGGCCCGGGAGGCCGGGTTCGAGCACGTGAACCTGGATCTGATCTACGGAACGCCGGGGGAGACCGCCGACGACTTCGCGCGCTCGCTGCAGACCGTGGTGGACGCCGGGGTGGATCACGTCAGCGCGTACGCCCTGATCGTCGAGGACGGCACCCGGATGGCGGTCCGGATGCGCCGGGGCGAGCTGCCGTACCCGTCCGACGACGTCGCGGCCGACCGCTACCTGGCCGCCGAGCAGGCGCTGACCGCGGCCGGTTTCGGCTGGTACGAGGTGTCCAACTGGGCGCGCGAGGGCGGGGAGTGCCGGCACAACCTGCTCTACTGGACCGGCGCGGACTGGTGGGGGCTCGGCCCCGGCGCGCACAGCCACGTCGGCGGGGTGCGCTGGTGGAACGTGAAGCACCCGTCGGCGTACGCGAAACGCCTGGCCGACGGCGTCTCACCGGGGCACGGGCGGGAGCTGCTCAGCGCCGAGGACCAGCACGTCGAGGACGTGATGCTGCGGGTCCGGCTGCGCGAGGGCATCGCGCTGGACCGGGTGGAGGGCGCGGCCGCCGCTCAGGCGCTCGCCGACGGCCTGCTCGACCCGGCGGCGTTCTCGGCCGGCCGGCTCGTGCTCACGCTGCGCGGGCGGCTGCTGGCCGACGCGGTGATCCGGGACGTGCTCCCGTGACCATGCCAACCCGGCGCTCTCTCTAGCCCGCTCGTGGCGGCGGACCGTACTGTTCGGTTCCGTCCCTGACCAAGAACCGCGGCGGTCGGTCCTTTCGATCATCGCGCTGCAGGCAGTGGAGACGTAGACTGGCACTCTGTCCGCGGGAGTGCCAGAGGGAGGGGTCATATGAGTCTGGATGACCGCAAGCTCGAAGTCCTGCGGGCGATCGTCGAGGACTATGTGAAAACCCGCGAGCCGGTCGGCAGCAAAGCCCTGGTCGAGCGGCATCAGCTGGGCGTTTCCTCAGCCACCGTGCGCAACGACATGGCGGTGCTGGAGGAGGAGGGCTACATCCGGCAGCCGCACACCAGTGCCGGCCGGGTGCCCACCGACCTCGGTTACCGGCTCTTCGTCGACCGGCTCACCCGGGTCAAGCCGCTCAGCCCGGCCGAGCGCCGCGCGATCGAGCGCTTCATGATCGGCGTGGTCGACCTCGACGATGTGGTGCATCGCACGGTCCGCCTGCTCGCCCAGCTGACCCGCCAGGTCGCGGTCGTGCAATATCCCAGTCTCTCCAAGTCCGCCGTGCGTCATCTGGAGCTCGTCCCGATCTCCACCACCCGGCTGATGCTCGTGATGATCACCGACACCGGCCGGGTCGAGCAGCGCCTGGTCGAGTTGCCGGCCCCGTTGCCGGAGGGCGAGGTGTGGGAGCTGCGCCGCCGGGTGAACGAGAAACTGGCCGGTCAGAAGCTCGCCGACACCCCGCCGCTGGTGCAGATACTCGTCGACGAGTGTGCGCCGGAGCGCCGTGGGAGCATGATCTGCCTCGCCACCGTGCTGCTCGAGACGCTCGTCGAGCGGAGTGAGGAGCGCCTCGCACTCGCCGGGACGGCCAACCTCACGCGTGGCGGTGTGCTGGACTTCCAGGGCACGCTGCGGCCCGTACTCGAAGCGCTGGAGGAAGAGGTCATCCTGCTCAAGCTGATCGGCGACCTCGAGCCCAGCACCACCCGGGTCCGGATCGGCGACGAGAACGAGATCGACAATCTCCGGTCGGCGTCCGTGGTCAGCACCGGTTACGGACCGGGCGCCACGATCGTCGGTGGGCTCGGCGTGCTGGGGCCGACCCGGATGGACTATCCCGGCACCATCGCCACGGTTCGTGCAGTCGCACGCTACGTTGGCGACCTGTTGGCACAGAATTGACGGATTCGCGCAGACATTGAGGACTCCAAACCCCGTGGCCAAGGACTACTACGGAATTCTCGGCGTGAGCCGGGAAGCCACCGACGACGAGATCAAGCGCGCCTACCGCAAACTGGCTCGGCAGTACCACCCGGATGTCAACCCCGATCCGGAGGCGCACGAGAAGTTCAAGGACATCAACGCGGCGTACGAGGTCCTCTCCGACGACCAGAAGCGGCAGATCGTCGACCTGGGCGGTGACCCCCTCGCGCCCGGTGGCGGCGCGCCCGGTGGCGGCCCCGGCGGCGCCGGCCCGTTCGTCGGCTTCCAGGACATCATGGACGCGTTCTTCGGCACCGCGGCCGGCGGCGGCAGCCGTGGCCCGCGCCCGCGGACCCGTCCCGGCGCCGACGCCATCCTGCGCCTCGAGCTCGACCTGGTGGAGACCGCGTTCGGCGTCGAGGCGCCGATCACCGTCGACACCGCGGTGCTCTGCACCCAGTGCTCCGGCGCCGGCACCGCGCCCGGCACCCACCTGGCCACCTGCGAGGTCTGCGGTGGCCGTGGCGAGGTGCAGTCGGTGCAGCGCACGTTCCTCGGCCAGGTGGTCTCGTCCCGCCCGTGCCAGAACTGCCAGGGTCACGGCACGGTCATCCCCACCCCGTGCCCGACCTGCGCCGGCGACGGCCGCATCCGCACCCGCCGCTCGCTCACGGTGAAGATCCCGGCGGGCGTCGAGGACGGCATGCGGATCCGTCTCGCGCAGCAGGGCGAGGTCGGCCCGGGCGGCGGCACCGCCGGTGACCTCTACGTCGAGATCCACGAGCGCCCGCACGACGTCTACTCCCGCAAGGGCGACGACCTGCACTGCCGCGTCACGCTCCCGATGACGGCGGCCGCGCTCGGCACCCGGATGACCATCAAGACCCTCGACGGCGAAGAGAACATCGAGGTCAAACCGGGCACGCAACCGGCCAGCACGCTGCGGATCCGTGGCAAGGGCGTGCCGCACCTGCGCGGTCAGGGCCGTGGTGACCTCTTCGTCCACCTGGACGTCAAGACGCCCACCAAGCTCACCGCCGACCAGGAGCGGATGCTCCGCGACTTCGCCAAGACCCGCGGCGAGGACGTGGCCGAGCTGAGCAAGCAGGGCGGCTTCTTCAGCCGGATGCGCGACGCCTTCAACGGCCACTAGAAAGATCAACTTCAAGATCTTTTTGTCGTGCGTCCGCTGTGGTGCGGATCGTCGCTCCCGCCGGGACCCCTGCGGGCTTCGCTGGCCGCTGGCGCGTCCAGAACGCGAAGCCCTCCGGGGCGACGTCCGCGTGTGGTCCCGGTCAGAGCCAACCCCAGCGTGGTGACTTTCGGTGCGCACCGCACCGCAACTTCACACGCTCGCCGTGCATGGTGCTTGCGTGGGGACTTTCGGTGCGCTGCGCGCCGCAACTTCACACGCTCGCCGTGTGTGGTGCTTGCGTGGGGACTTTCGGTGCGCTGCGCGCCGCAACTTCACACGCTCGCCGGGCACTGCGGGCGCACGCTTGCCCGCTCCGGCCTGGCGGTAGCGTGCGGGGGTGTCCGCACCGCTGTTTCTGGTCGAGAATCTGCCCGCCGGGTCGTCGTTCACCCTCGACGGTCCGGAGGGGCATCACGCCGCCACCGTGCAACGGCTCCGGGTCGGTGAGGTGCTGATCCTCGCCGACGGCCGGGGCGGCACCGCGACCGCCGAGGTCACCGCGGTCGGCCGGGGGAGCATCGACGTGGCGGTCCGGCAGCGCGCCGCCGAGCCGGCCACCGACCCGAGACTCGTCGTGGTGCAGGGCATCGCCAAGGGTGACCGGGGAGAGCTGGCCGTCCAGGCGATGACCGAGACCGGCGTCGACGAGATCGTCCCGTGGGCCGCGTCCCGGTCGGTCGCGCAGTGGCGCGGCGACCGCGGTTTCAAGGCCCGCGACAAGTGGGCCGCGACCGCCCGCGAGGCCGCCAAACAAGCCCGCCGTTCGTGGCTGCCGCTGGTCGCCGGCGATCCGGACTGCTCCACCAAGCAGGTCGCGGCCCGGCTCACCGCCGCGGCCGCCGCGTTCGTCCTGCACGAGGAGGCCACCGAACGCCTCACCACCGCGGCCCTGCCCACCGCCGGCGAGATCGTGCTGGTGGTCGGCCCGGAGGGCGGCGTCAGCGACGCCGAGGTGGCCACGTTCCGCGACGCCGGCGCGGTCCCGGTCCGCCTGGGCAGCGCCGTCCTGCGCACCTCCACCGCCGGCGTAGCCGCCCTGGCCGTCCTCTCCACCCGCCTCCACCGCTGGTAGCGGGTCCGGCGCCGGGTCGTCGGCTGGCTCTCAGGGGTGTCTCAGTCCCTTCGACACACCCCTGCGGCCCAGCCGGGTCGCGGGTCGGGCGCCGGGTCGTCGGCTGGCTCTCAGGGGTGCCTCGGGGCCCTCGACACACCCCTGTGGGCCAGCCGGGGAGTGGTCAGCGGCGGTGGGCCAGGGCGACGTCGGTGTAGACGTGGAAGTCGATCGTGCCGCCGTGCGCCTCGAGCACCGCGACCGTGTCGTCCAGCACGGCCTCGGCCGCGGCGGCCGGCAGCGCTCGATACACCGAGATCGACTCCAGGTGCCGGCGGTAGAGCGCGGCCGGGTAGCTGCGGCGTGACCGGTACCGCAGCGTGCGCGGCTCGGTGAACAGCTCGTCCGGGAGGGCCAGGAACGCCCACTCCTCGGCGGCCGGGCGAGGCTCGGCGGGCACGTCGCCGGCGAACAGGCGGTGCGGCGTGTGCTCCTCGGTGAGACCGTGCCGGGCGTCCACCTCGGCCAGCGCGGCGTGCAGGGTCCGGTCGACGACCACGAAGACGTTCCAGAACGGTGCGAAGAGCCCGCCCGGGGCGAGCGCCGCGTGGGCCAGCTCGCTGCGGCGGTCCTCGTCCACCCAGTGCCAGGCCTGGGCGCTGATCAGCAGGCGGTAGGCGCGGTCCGGCGCCCAGTCCTCGAACGTGGTCTCCACGACGGGCACGCCCGGCACCGTCCGCCGCAGCACCGCGGCCATCCGCGGGTCCGGCTCCAGGCAGGTCAGATCGGCGCCGAGGGCGGCGAACGCGGCGGTCGCCTTCCCGGTGCCGGCACCGACCTCCAGCACCGGGCCGCCCCCGGCCTGTGTCAGCAGTTCGGGGGCGAGTTCCGCCGGATAGCCGGGCCGCACCTCGTGGTAGTCGTCCGCCACTTCGCCGAAGACCTGTCCGCGCTCACTCGTGGTCATCGCCTCAACCTAGATCGCTCCGAACTAGACGGTTGACGAGCCCGGCGCGTCCGGCCGTGAGGTCAGGCTGACCCCTCCTTCTCGATCTCGATGGTCCGCCGTGGATCGTCCAGGGCGTGCGCGGCGGTCACCGCGTACCGGCCGGGCAGGGTGCGCCAGCCGTCGTCCCACACCTGGAAGGCCCGTTCCGGCAGCCGGATCCGGACCGTGACCGTCTCGCCCGGGCCGGCCTCCACCGGGGCGAACCCGGCCAGCCACCGCTCGGGCCGCGGCACCGGACCGTCCTGGAGCGGGGCCAGGTAGATCTGTACGACCTCGCGCCCGGCCCGCTCCCCGCCGTTGGTCAGCGTCACCACCGCCTCGTCCGCCTCCACGACGAGGTGGTCATAGGCCCAGGTGGTGTAGCCGAGACCGGATCCGAACGCGTAGAGCGGCCGCTCTTTCCACCCTCGATAACCGATCAAAACCCCTTCTTCGTACGCGAGGAAGCCGTCCCGAGGCTCGACCGCCAGCACCGGGCAGTCCGCCTCGCGCCGCGGCCAGGTGGTCGGCAGCCGTCCGCCCGGTTCTTCCTCGCCGAGCAGTACGGCGGCCAGCGCCGCGCCGGCCTCCTGCCCGGGGAACCAGGTGAGCAGCACCGCGGCCACCTCGTCGGCCCACGGCAGCAGCACCGGCGAGCCGGCGTTGACCACCACGACCGTGCGCGGGTTGACCGCCGCCACCCGGGCCACCAGCTCGTCCTGCCGGCCGGGCAGCGCCAGCGACGTACGGTCGAAGCCCTCCGACTCGACCTGCTCGGTGGTGCCGACGACCACCACTGCCACGTCCGAGCGGGCCGCCAGCGCGACCGCCTCGGCGATCAGGCCGTCCGCGTCCGGGCCGGGTGGGCGCAGGCCGAGCGTGGTGCCGGCCGAGTGCGCCGTACCCGGTTCGAAGCTCTGCCGCAGCGTCACCGCGACCGGCTCGCCGGCCGGCAGGGTGACCGTGAACCGCTGCTCGCGCGGGTGCAGCAGCAGGTCGGCACGGCCGGTGCCGGGCGGGTGCAGCGAACCCTGGTAGAGCTTCTGATCACCGACGGTCAGCTCGAACGTGCCGAAGCCGGAGATCGCGAACACGTGCTCGCCGGCGACCGGCGGCGTGTAGGTGGTGGACAGCTCCAGCTGGGTGATGTCGTGCACGGCCAGCCCGCCGGGCGGGTCGCCGAGCCAGCGCACCGCCGCGGTGGGCACCTCGAACCGGTAGGTGCCGAGGTCGATCCGGAACGCGGACCACTCCGGGCCCTGTGCCGCCGGCAGGAACGGCCGTGGGTCGGCACCGATCGCGTAGCCGACCTCGTCGAACACCGCCCGGATCCCGTCCAGCGGGGAGATCACGTGCGGCGGGACCACCTGGGCGCTGCCGCCGCCGAGCACCCGGGCGTCCTGGGCCAGGGCACCGATCACCGCCACCCGCAGGTGCCGCCCGGCGAGCGGCAGTACGCCGTCGTTGCGGGCCAGCACGAACGACCGGGCGGCCACCCGGTGGGCGACCGCGGCGCCGTCGACCGCGGCCGGCGGGGTCACCGCGGGGAAGCCGTCCAGGGCTCCGACCCGGGCCGCCAGGCGCAGCACCCGCCGTACCTTGTCATCGATCACCTCGACCGGCACCTGCCCGGACCGGACCGCCTCCGCGAGTGCCGGGCCCCAGGGGTTGTCCATCGCCGGCATGGCGATGTCCAGGCCGCCGAGCGCGGCGCCGACCGTGTCCCGGGCGGCCCGCCAGTCGGAGACCACCACCCCGTCGAAGCCCCACTCGCGCTTGAGGATCTCGTCCTGCAGCCGGCCGTTCTGCGCCATCGACTCGCCGTTGACCGCGTTGTAGGCGCTCATCACGCCCCACCCGCCGGCCTCGGCCACCCGCTCGAACGGCGCCAGGTAGAGCTCGCGCAGCGCCCGTTCCGGGATCCGCACGTCCACGGTCATCCGGTCGGTCTCGAAGTCGTTGCCCACCAGGTGCTTCACCGTGGTACCCACGCCGTGCTCCTGCACGCCGCGGACGAAGCCGACCGCGATCTCGCCGGTGAGCAGCGGATCCTCCGAGTAGCACTCGAAGTGCCGGCCGTTCAGCGGGGTGCGGTGCAGGTTGACCGTCGGGCCGAGCACCACGTGCACCCCCTTGCGCCGGGCCTCCTGGCCGAGCAGCCGGCCCGCCTCGGCGGCCAGCTCCGGGTCCCAGGAGGCGGCCAGCGCGGTCGGGCTGGGCAGGGCGATCGACGGGTCCTCCGGCGCCCAGCCGGTGCCCCGGACGCCGACCGGGCCGTCCGACATCACCAGGGAGCGCAGTCCGATGTGCGGGATCGCGGGGAGTGACCAGAAGTCCTGTCCGGTCAGCAGGGACACCTTCTCGTCCAGCGTCAGCCGGTCGAGAAGGTGATCGATGTCGGTCATGTGAGAGCGCTCCCAACGGCAGAGAGGTAGGTCCGGGACCATTCAAGCCCACATCCGGCCCGCATAAGATCCGACAGGTGGATAACTCCTGCCTGTTCTGCCGGATCGTCGCCGGCGAGATTCCCGCGACCGTCGTGCACCGCACCGAGACCACCCTGGCGTTCCGCGACATCGACCCCAAGGCGCCCACCCACGTCCTGGTGATCCCGGTCGAGCACCACGCCGACGTGGTCGCCCTGGCCACCGCGAACCCGTCCGCCGCCGCCGACGTGCTGGCCACCGCGGCCGCGGTCGCCGAGGCCGAGGGCCTGACCGGCGACGGCTTCCGGGTCATCTTCAACACCGGCGCACACGGCGGCCAGGAGGTCTTCCACGTGCACGCGCACGTCGTGGGCGGCGCTCCGCTCGGCCCGATGCTGGCCGGCAAGTGACCGTGCCACAGACCCGTTACGAACGCGCCGTCCGCCGGGCCCAGTCCGACGGGCGCATCCCGGCGCTCACCGTGGCGCTGCACCGCGCCGACCGGGAACCCTGGACGTTCACGGTCGGTGAGTCCGGCAACCCGGACCACCCGCTCGGGCCGGACAGCCGGTTCCGGATCGGCTCGGTCACCAAGACCTTCACCGCGGTGCTGGTCATGCAGGCCCGCGACGACGGGCTGCTCGACCTCGACGAGCCGGTCTCCCGCTATCTCGACGTGCCCGCGCACGGCGACGCCACGATCCGCCGGCTGCTCTCGCACACCGCGGGTTACCAGCGCGAACCGTACGGCGACGTGTGGGACACCCTGGTCGCCCCGGACGCCGGCCGCCTGCTCGCCGAGCTGGACCGGGCCGAGCGGGTGCTGCCCAACGCCCGCCGCTACCACTACTCCAACCTCGGGCTGGCGGTGCTCGGCCACCTGGTCGCGAAGCTCCGCGGCGGCACCTGGGCGGAGATCCTCACCGAGCGGATCCTCACCCCGCTCGGCCTAGGCCACACCACCGTCGACCGGCCCGCCGAGGCGGCGGTCGGCTACCTGGTCGACGCGTACTCCGACGCGGCCCGGCCGGAACCGCCGGTCGACCTCGGCGGGGTCGGGCCGGCCGCGCAGCTCTGGAGCACCGCCTCGGACATGGCCAGGTGGGCCGCCTTCCTGGCCGACCCGGGGGTGAACCGGGTCCTCGACGCGGCCACCCTCGACGAGATGCGCTGGCCGTCGACGACCACCGACGAGTCGCTTTGGGCGATCGGTTTCGGTCTCGGCCTCATCCTCTGCCCGGAGGGCAACCGGGTGGTGCACGTCGGTCACGACGGCGCCATGCCCGGTTTCCTGGCCGGCGTCTACGGCCGGCGCGGCGGTGAGGGCAACCCGGGCGGGCTGGGCTGCGCCGTCCTCGGCTCCTCCGGCACCGCCGGGCAGACCATCGATCTGGCGCACGAGCTGCTGCGGCTCGCGGTCGAGGCCGACCCGGCGGAGATCCGGCCGTGGCGGGCGGCCGCACCGGCGCCGCCGGCCTACCGGTCGATGCTGGGCCGCTGGTGGAGCGAGGGCTCCGAGTTCGTCTTCGCCTGGCACGACGGGCAGTTGCAGGCCCGGGCCGCCGAGGCGTCCGCGGAGAAACCTCCGGCGATCTTCCGGCCGCTGCCGGACCAGGCCGACGTCTTGCGTACGGCGTCCGGGCGCGAGTCCGGCGAGCTGCTCCGGATGACCCGGGACGAGCGGGGTGCCGTGGTGCGGATGCACTGGGCGACGTACCGGTTCACCCGCCTGCAGGAGGGCTTCGACGGCGGTCCGGCCTCGGACGGCCCCGGTCCCCGCCTCTGACCGCCCAGGGCCTGCGTGTGAAGTTGTGGTGCGGAGCGCGCCGTAACTTCACACGCTGCGGGGGTTCGCGGTGTGTGTGGGGACTTTGGGTGCGGAGCGCGCCGTAACTTCACACGCTGCGGGGTGATCTGCGGTACGGCCCGCCGATAATGGCATCGGCGGTGGGGCGGGCGAGCGGATAGGATGGCACGATCCTTGAGCACGCCGCCCCAAGCCGGGACGACGCCTAGTACGAGAGCAGGTGGCGTAGGCCCGTTGGGCCGCCCTATGACCGGTACGCCGAACCCTTCCAGCACTGGCTCGTCCAGCCCGGTGCGGGCGCAGACCAAGATCTCGGTGTCCGACCCGAAGATCATGGTGAACCTGCTCGGCGCCAAGGACGAGATCCTCCGACTCCTCGAACGCACCCTCCGCAGTGACCTGCACGTGCGCGGCAACGAGATCACCATCACCGGCGAGCCGGCGGAGAACGCCACCGCCGAGCGTCTCTTCTCCGAGCTCGTCGAGCTCATCGAGAAGGGCGAGACGCTCAGCGTTGACGCCGTCCGCCGTACCCTGCGGATGCTCGAGGCGAACACCTCCGAGCGTCCCGCCGAGGTGCTCACGTTGAACATCCTGTCCCGGCGGGGCAAGACCATCCGGCCCAAGACGCTGGGGCAGAAGCACTACGTCGACGCCATCGACCAGAACACCATCGTCTTCGGGATCGGCCCGGCCGGTACCGGTAAGACGTACCTGGCGATGGCGAAGGCCGTGCAGGCGCTGCAGGCCAAGCAGGTGAGCCGGATCATCCTGACCCGGCCCGCGGTCGAGGCCGGTGAGCGGCTCGGCTTCCTGCCCGGCACGCTGACCGAGAAGATCGACCCGTACCTGCGGCCGCTCTACGACGCCCTGCACGACATGCTCGACCCGGAGTCCATCCCGCGGCTGATGGCGGCGGGCACCATCGAGGTGGCCCCGCTGGCCTACATGCGTGGCCGCACGCTCAACGACGCCTTCATCATCCTGGACGAGGCACAGAACACCACGCCCGAGCAGATGAAGATGTTCCTGACCCGGCTCGGGTTCGGGGCGAAGATCGTGGTCACCGGTGACGTGACCCAGGTCGACCTGCCCGGTGGCACGAGCAGCGGGCTCAAGGTCGTCCGGGAGATCCTGCGCGGCGTGGACGACGTGCACTTCGCCGAGCTGTCCAGCTCCGACGTCGTGCGCCACCAGCTGGTCGCGGAGATCGTGGACGCGTACGCGCGGTTCGACGCCGAGCAGGAGCAACAGTCCGCTAATTCCGTCCATGCCGTGCCCGGGCGGGCCGCGACCGGCCGCCCGCAGCGACGGCATTGATTCGCAAGGGGTAATCGCACCACTATGTCCATCGAGATCGCCAACGAGTCGGGAGTCGAGGTCGACACCGACGCGATCCTCGCGGTTGCCCGGCATGCCCTCGACGAGATGGGGGTCAACCCCCTCGCCGAGCTGTCCATCCTGCTGGTCGACATCGACTACATGGCCGAGCTGAACCACCGCTGGATGGGCAGCGACGGGCCGACCGACGTGCTCGCGTTCCCGATGGACGAGGGCAGTGTCGACCACGGCCCGGGTGAGTCCGGCGCCGGTGAGCCGGCCCTGCTGGGTGACATCGTGCTGGCACCGGAGGTGGCCGCCAAGCAGGCGGCCGCCGCCGGGCACGCGCCCGCCGACGAGCTGCACCTGCTCACCGTGCACGGCGCGCTGCACCTGCTCGGCTACGACCACGCCGAGCCGGACGAGGAGCGCGAGATGTTCGCTCTGCAGGCCAAACTCCTGCAGAGCTGGCGCGCCGGCCGAAAAGCCGGCTGATCGTGGATCCCGCCTCGGCCGGCCTTCCGGACTTCCAACTGATCTCCTTCGCGGTCGGGCTGGTGCTGCTGGCTGGCTTCGCCTCGATGACCGACGCCGCGCTGGCCACGGTCTCCGCGGCCCGGGCGAGCGAGCTGGAACGGGAGGGCAAGCGGGGCGCCGGCGCGCTCACCGCGGTCGCCTCCGACGTGGTGCGCTACGTCAACCTGCTGCTCCTGCTCCGGCTGCTCTGCGAGCTGACCGCCACCACGCTGGTGGCGCTGGTCGCGGTGGACAGCTGGGGGGTGGGCTGGCGGGCCGCGCTGGTCACCGCCGGCGCGATGACCCTGGTCAGCTTCGTGGTGGTCGGTGTCGCGCCGCGCACGCTGGGCATGCAGCACGCGTACGCGGTGGGCCGCGCCGCGGCACCGCTGGTGCGCTGGCTGGGCCGGGTGCTGAACCCGCTGGCCTCGCTGCTGATCCTGATCGGCAACGCGGTGACCCCGGGCAAGGGGTTCAAGGAGGGTCCGTTCGGCAGCCAGGTGGAGCTGCGCGAGCTGGTCGACCTGGCCGAGGAGCGGGGCGTCGTCGAGCACGGCGAGCGCGAGATGATCCACTCGGTGTTCGCGCTGGGTGACACGATCGCCCGCGAGGTGATGGTGCCGCGGACCGAGATGGTGTGGATCGAGGCGCCGAAAACCCTGCAGCAGGCGCTGTACCTGTTCCTGCGCTCGGGGTATTCGCGGATCCCGGTGATCGGCGAGAGCGTCGACGACGTGCTCGGCGTGCTGTACCTGAAGGACGTGATCCGGCGGACGCAGAACGGCGATCCGGCGGCGGCCGCGCAGGCGGTGGCCGACGCGATGCGCCCGGCGACGTTCGTACCGGAGTCGAAACCGGTCGACGACCTGCTCTCCGAGATGCAGGCGGCCCGCAATCACCTGGTGATCGTCGTCGACGAGTACGGCGGAACGGCCGGCCTGGTGACCATCGAGGACATCCTCGAGGAGATCGTCGGCGAGATCACCGACGAGTACGACGTGGAACGCCCGCCGATCGAGCACGTCGAGGACGGCGCGGTGCGGGTCGCCGCGCGCCTGCCGATCGAGGATCTGGGCGAGGTGTTCGGCGTGGAACTTCCCGCCGACGAGGTGGAGACGGTCGGCGGCCTGCTGGCGCAGACGCTGGGCCGGGTGCCGATCCCGGGCGCCTCGGCCGACGTCGGCGGCCTGCACCTGATCGCCGAGGGCACCACGGGCCGGCGGAACCGGATCGACTCGGTGCTGGTGCACCGGGTGCGACCGGAGTCGCCCGCCGGCGACAGAGTTGAGAACGTTGCGAAGAACAAGCAAGCCGAGAACGAGGAAAGACTTCCCGCTGATGCCTGACCAGAAGTTCGCCGCCACCGCCGTGCCCGGCACGGACGGTGCCCCGCTGAGCGCCGAGGACGCCAAGCTCGTCACGTTGGCGCGCAGCTCCCGCGCCCGGGTGGGTGCGGCCGAGGGCGCCGCGGTCCGCGACCAGGACGGCCGCACGTACGCGTCCGCCTCGGTCGGCCTGCCCAGCCTGACCGTCACCGCGCTGCAGCTGGCGGTGGCCCAGGCCGCCGCCTCCGGCGCCACGAAGATCGAAGCCGCCGCGGTGGTCACCGAGGCGACCGCGCTGGACGGCGCCGGGCACGCCGCGGTGCGTGACCTGGCCGCCGATGCCCCGATCCACGTCGCCGGCCCGTCCGGCTCGCTGCTCGGCACGGTCACCGCGTGAGCGCCGACCAGCCGGAGGAGCGCCGCCCCACGTCGGGCGAGCGCCGTCCCGCGTCCGGTGACCGCCGTCCCGCGCCGGGGGAGCGCCGTCCCACGTCGGGCGACCGCCGTCCGGCTTCGGGGGAGCGCCGTCCCACGTCGGGCGACCGCCGTCCGGCTTCGGGGGAGCGTCGTCCCGCCTCCGGTGACCGCCGTCCGGCTTCGGGGGAGCGTCGTCCCGCCTCCGGTGACCGCCGTCCCGCGCCGGGGGAGCGTCGCCCCACGTCGGGTGACCGCCGCCCCGCGTCCGGAGATCGTCGCCCCACGTCGGGTGACCGTCGTCCCGCGCCCGGTGAGAACCGTCCCGCGACCGGGGGCCGCCCCTCCTCGGGGAACTGGCGTCCCGGGCTCGGCGACTGGAACCCCACGGCCGGGGAGCGCCGCCCGTCGCCGGGTGCCCGCCGTCCGTCGTCGTCGGGGGAGCGCCGCCCGGCGTTCGACCGTCGTCCCGCGCCCGAGGAACGGCCCGCCGGCGCCGCCGAGCGCCGTCTCACCGCTGGTGAGCGCAATGAACTGAAGCGTCAGGAGCGCCGGGACGCCCGCCGCGAGAAGCAGGGCGGCACCACGGACCCCCGGGGACGCAAGCCGGGCGGCCCGGCAGGCGGCACCGGTTCCGGGCCGCGCGGTGTCCGCGCAGCCGGCCCCACCGGGACGAAGGCGGAGCGCCCCACCAGCCCGCCCGCCCGTCGTGCCGGCACCACGCCGTCTGCCGAGCGGCCCCGCAGTGCCACCCCGGCGACTCCGGAGGTGCGCACCGGAGCTCCGGCAGCGCCCGCCGATGCGCTGGCCGTTCGTACCGAAAGAAAACCGCGCCACAAGGCGGCGACCATCGACCGCAAGGACGACGGGGTTTATCGTGCTGGTTTCGCCTGTTTCGTCGGGCGGCCGAACGCCGGCAAGTCGACCCTGACCAACGCCATCATCGGTCAGAAGATCGCGATCACCTCGAACAAGCCGCAGACCACCCGGCACATCATCCGGGGCATCCTGCACCGGCCGGACGCGCAGCTCGTGCTCGTCGACACGCCGGGCCTGCACCGGCCCCGGACGCTGCTCGGCGAGCGGCTGAACGACCTGGTCCGGGAGACCTGGAGCGAGACCGACGTGATCGGGGTGTGCTTCCCGGCGGACGAGCCGATCGGGCGTGGCGACCGGTTCATCTCGGCCGAGGTCGGCGAGCTCAAGGCCAAGGTGATCGCGGTGGTGACCAAGGTCGACCTGGTCAACCCGCAGACCCTGGCCCAGCGCCTGCTGACGGTCTCCCAGCTGTACGACTTCGCGGAGATCATCCCGGTCAGCGCGGTCTCCGGGCACCAGGTGGAGAACCTGGTCGACGCGATCGTCCGGCACATGCCGGAGTCGCCGCAGCTCTACCCGGACGACATCATCACCGATGAGCCCGAGCAGGTGCTGATCGGCGAGCTGGTCCGCGAGGCGGCGCTCGAGGGTGTGCGCGAGGAACTGCCCCACTCGATCGCGGTGATCGTCGAGGAGATGCAGGTCGAGGGCAAGCTGACCAAGATCTTCGCGGACATCTACGTGGAGCGGGACAGCCAGAAGTCGATCGTGATCGGCAGCCAGGGAGCGCGCCTCAAGGAGGTCGGCTCCAAGGCCCGGGTGCAGATCGAGAAGCTGCTCGGCACGAGGGTCTATCTGGATCTGCACGTCCGGGTGGCCAAGGAGTGGCAGCGGGATCCCAAGCAACTTCGCAAGCTGGGCTTCTAGCTCAATAAATGGACATTCCTTGATTATGGGATAGTTCACCCAGATTTGCGCTCTTTGCTGTAAAGCGGGTATCACGGTTGGCCATGCGCAACCGGTACCTGGACCTGCTCCGCGCGATCGCCACCGTCCGGGTGGTGATCTATCACCTCACCGGCTGGACCGCGCTGACCCTCGTCTTCCCGGCGATGTCGGTGATGTTCGCGCTGGCCGGGTCGCTGATGGCGGCGTCGCTCGACCGTTTCGGAGTGTGGGCGGTCGAGCGACGCCTGCGCCGGTTGCTGCCCTCACTCTGGGTGCTCGCCCTGCTGATCGCGGTGCCGGCGATGCTGATCGCCGGCACCCCGTTCGACGTGCACCTGCTGCTGTGGGGCTTCCCGATCGTCGATCCGCAGGCGACCGGCTGGTGGATGGCCGGGCTCAGCCACGCCTGGTACCTGCGTGACTTCCTCTGGTTCGTCCTGCTCTCGCCGCTGCTGCTCACGGTGTTCCGGCGCTTCCCGCTGGTCACGGTGCTTATTCCGTACGGCGTTCTGGTCGCCCTCGAGCTCTCCGGCGCCGAACTGCCCGCCATCGCCCGCGACCTGGCCCTCTACGGCGGCGCGTGGCTGCTCGGCTTCGCCCACCACGACGGGTGGCTGACCCGGATCCCGCGCCGGCGGCTGTTCGGGATCGCCGCCGCGCTGGCCCTGCCCGGGCTCGCCTGGATCGCCACCCATCCGAGCGGCCGTGGTTACGACCTGAACGACATCCCGATCGGCAACGCGCTCTGGTCCGCGGCGTTCGTGCTCGTCGCGTTGAGCTGCTCGCCGATGGTCCGGGCCCACCGGGTGCTCACCGTGCTGAACTCGCGCGCGCTGAGCATCTATCTGTGGCACATCCCGATCCTGGTCGGGGTCACCCAGTTCGGCGAGCGGCACGGCCTGCCGATCGCCGGGCCGGTCGGGCTGGGTTGGCGGTTCGTCGCGCTGGTCGGGCTGCTGGGGGTGGCGCTGGCGCTCTTCGGCTGGGTGGAGGACGTGGCCGGCGGACGACGGCCGGCCCTGCTGCCGGGCCGCCGCCTGCCGGTGCCGGTGTCGCCCGCGCCCGTCTCCACCGGGCCCGCCTCCGCGCTGCCTTCCCGGGCGGGCACCTCCGTGTTGCCCGCCCGGGAGGGCGCTTCCGTGTTGCCCGCCAGGGAAGGCGGCTCCGTGTTGCCCGCCCGGGAGGGCGCCTCCGCGGGGCTGGAGTCAGAGGGCGCTGACGGTCAGGTTGCCGCTGCGCGCGCGTAGGTCGAGCACGTTCGGCGCGTCCGGGTCGCTGGTGACGCCGTCGATCTCCGCGTCGCCGCTGGCGGTGTGCTGGTTGATCCGGTACTTCCCGGCCGGCACCAGCAGCGTCAGGTCGCCGCTGGTCACCGACGCGGTGACCGAGGCCGGCGCGGCGAGATCCAGGTCGAGGTTGCCGGAGGTGACCTTGGCGGTGACCGGGCCGGTGATCTCGTGGGCCTCGAGGTCGCCGGAGGTGGCCTCCATGGTGACGCCGGGCGCACCGATGACGCTCACGTTGCCCGAGGTGGCCTTGATCTTCACCGGGGCGGACGCACCGTCGATCGAGACGTCGCCGGAGGTCAGGGTCAGGTCGACGGCACCGACACCGGTCAGGTCCACCCGGCCGGAGCGCTGGTCGCCCCGCACCTTCACCCCGGCGGGCGCCTGGATCTCGTAGCTGATGCTGCAGTCGAAGCCGCAGTCGGTGGGCAGCGTCAGGGTGGTCCCGGAGAGCTGGTAGGCCGGCCCGGAGCCGTTGCCGCCCCGGACCACCCGCTTGATCCGGGTCTCGGTGACGGTGCCGGTGGTGACCGTCACGTCGCCGCTGCCGCCGGTCAGCACGATGTCGCTGACCTTCGTCTTCTCGATGTCGTCGAAGGTCATCTTGGCGCCGACCACGCCGTCGCAGCCGGCCAGGGCGGCGACCGTGGTGGCGGCGAGGACGAGGGCAACTGTGCGGCTCATGTGCTGAATCTATTTTCGCCGTCCCCGGGGCGCCATCGGTCTGGTCCCGGAGACGACCCTGAGATCCGGGTCAGGGTTTGTCGTAGGCACCGGGCAGAATGGCGGTGTGCCCGCCGGATATCACCGCCATCTCTACCGCGACGACGCGGTGGTCCTCCGCGCGCAGAAACTCGGCGAGAGCGACCGCATCGTCACCCTGCTGACCCGCCGGCACGGCCGGGTGCGCGCGGTCGCCCGGGGGGTGCGCCGCACCAGCTCGCGCTTCGGCGCCCGCCTGGAGCCGTTCGGCCACATCGACCTGCAGCTGGCCGGCTCACCCGAGGGGGTGGGCAGCTCGCTGCACTCGGTCAGCCAGGTCGAGGCCCTGACACTGCTGGGCAAGACGCTGCTCACCGACTACCCGCGATACACCGCGGCCAGCGCGATCTGCGAGACCGCCGAGCGGCTCACCCCGGTCGAGCGGGAGCCCGCGCTGCGGCTGTTCCAGCTCACCCTGGGCGCGCTCAAGGCGCTCGCCGCCGCGGAGCACGCCGGCACCCTGGTGCTCGACGCGTATCTGTTGCGCGCCATGGCGTTCGCCGGCTGGGCGCCGGCGGTCACCGAGTGCGCGGTCTGCGGCGAGCCCGGCCGGCACGCGGCGTTCGCCGTCCCGGCCGGTGGCGCGGTCTGCCCCGACTGCCGGCCGCCCGGTGCCGCACACCCCAGCCCGGCCACCCTCGGCCTGATGAACGCGCTGACCACCGGCGACTGGACGGTCGCCGACGCGGCCGAGCCACCGGTCCGCCGGGAGTGCAGTGGCCTGGTCGCCGCCCACCTGCAATGGCACATGGAGCGCTCGCTGCGCTCCCTGCCGCTTGTCGATCGACGGGAGTCGAACCCTTGAGCCCGCGTCCGCCCATTCCTCACATCTCCGGTGCCCGGCCCCCCAAGCTGCCGCCCGCCGCGATCCCGCGTCACGTGGCGATCGTGATGGACGGCAACGGCCGCTGGGCCAAGGACCGCGGGCTGTCCCGCACCAAGGGACACGAGCAGGGCGAGCACTCGCTCTTCGACGCCATCGAGGGCGCCATCGAGCTGGGCATCCCCTACCTGTCGGCGTACGCGTTCTCCACCGAGAACTGGAAGCGGTCGCCGGAGGAGGTGCGCTTCCTGATGGGCTTCAACCGGGACGTCATCCGCCGCCGCCGCGACCAGCTCGTCGACCTCGGCGTGCGGGTGGTCTGGTCGGGCCGCTCCGGCCGGCTGTGGAAGAGCGTGATCTCCGAGCTGCAGACCGCCGAGGAGATGAGCAAGCACAACAAGACGCTCACCCTGCAGTTCTGCGTGAACTACGGCGGCCAGGCGGAGATCGCCGACGCCGCCGCGGCGATCGCCCGGGACGTCGCGGCCGGCAAGCTCAAGGCCGACAAGGTCAACGAGAAGACCATCGCGAAGTACCTCTACCACCCCGAGGTCCCCGAGGTGGATCTGTTCCTGCGCCCGTCCGGCGAGCAGCGCACGTCGAATTTCCTGCTCTGGCAGTCGGCGTACGCCGAGATGATCTATCTGGACACCCTCTGGCCCGACTTCGACCGCCGGCACCTCTGGTATGCCTGCGAGCTGTACGCCCAGCGTGACCGCCGCTTCGGCGGCGCCCTGCCGAACCCGGTCAGCCCCACCTGAGCCGTCCCGCGAGCACGGCCCGGCGACCTGCCGGGCCGTTTTGCGTCTCACCGGCCATCGATGTCCGCCGGATGTCCGATCAAGGCCCTGGGCCGGCGTGCCACATCTGATCATGCTGATTCCCGTCTCGCACGGGGGAGGCACTGAGAGATGGGTGTGCATGTGATGGTGAATCATTCGTTCCGCCGCGCGTTGACCGTGGCGATGGGTGGCCTGCTGTGCGTCACGCTGACCGCCGGTATCGGTGGCCAGGCGGCCGCGGCGGCGCCCCGGCTGACCGGTCCGGTCTTCGCGGCCGCCGACGACGACCCGGACGTCGACGAGACGGTCGCGCTGGTGGACGACGTCGTCGAGGAGGACACCCCGGACTGGGTGGAGGCGGACGCCGAGGCCGGCTACTCGGCCAGCGCCCTCGGCATCCGGTTCGTCGGCGAGTCGGCGTTCCAGGCGGTGAGCACGGCCGGCGTGACCGGTGGTGGTGACGTGTCGGTCGCGGAGGCGGCGAGCACGACCGCGGAGACCACGCTCCGGCTCAAGAAGATCGCCTCCGCGCTGGCGGACGCTGCGCGGGCCGACGCCGAGGAGGCCGACGGCACGGTCAGCGCCGCGGCAGCCACCGGCAAGAAGCTGAGCCTCAAGCAGTACGGCCAGGCCAAGGGCTACTGGTGCGGTCCGGCCTCCGGGTTCATGATGCTGAAGTTCCTCAAGGCCGGCAAGAGCAAGTACAACGACGCGAAGCTGAGCCAGAAGGCACTGGCGACCAGCGCGCACATGAGCACCGAGGCCAACCACGGCACCGCCTGGGACAGCAAGAAGTTCACCACCGGGCTGAACCGCTGGCGGGGCAACTCCTTCTACGTCCAGGTGAAGAAGCCGTCCGCGGCCACCACGCGGGGCGCGTTCACCATGAGCATCCGCAACAATGTCCCGATCGCGGGGGACACCGTGGAGTTCTCCGGCGGTGCGCACTACAACAACCACCCGCGGAACAAGACGATCGGCCACTGGATCGTCGGTTACGGGCACGCCAACAACGGCAAGACCGCGTTCTGGGCGGACCCCTCGACCACGGTGTGGCGGGGCGTCTCGGCGAAGTTCAGCTACTCCACCAACTCGTTCTCGTCGAAGTTCCTCCAGAGCAACGGCATCGTCTACTGAGCGAAGAAACGGCCACTGATCGATGAAACGTGCTGTGCGTGTGGCCATGGCGACCCTGGTGGTCGTCATGGCGGGCTGCACTCATCGCACCGCGGCGGGCACACCCTCGGGTGCGCCCGCTCCCGGTGCTTCCGGCTCCGGCGCGGCGGCCCCCACGGCGCTCGTCGTGCAGCCGGACGGTGCGACGTTCCGGGTGACGTCCGTGCTGTCGGTGGCCCAGGCGGTCACCACCGGAGCGGGCCGGCGGTACCAGGAGACGTCGCGGGTGCCGGGCCTGCTCGGCAAGAGTCCGGTGAGCAAACTCGCGCTGACCTCGGCCGGCGACACGGTGATCGCCACGGCGCCGCCGGACCTCACCACCGGTGGCGAGGTGAAGATCAAGCAGAACACCGTGAGCCTCCTCGGCCCGGGCGGGCGGCGTGATCTGTCGCTGCCCCCGGTCCGCGGTGCGGCACCCCGTCAGGCGATCTACGCGGCCGCCCGCGGTGACGCGGTGGCCTGGCTGGAGACGCCCAGCACCGACCTCTACGGCGGCGACTGGAGCGTGTTCGCCGCCACGGGCGGGACGACCCGGCTGCTCGGCACGTCGTCCGGGGTGGCGCCGGGCGGTCACGTTCCGGCACCGCCCGGTTCGGCCGCGCCGGTGCTCGGCGATGAATTCGCCTATTGGCCAACTGCGGTGCCGGCCGGGCGGAAGGACCAGTTCGGGCTGGCGATCGCCGGTCGCCGTCTGGACGGGACCGGACCGATGCGGATCGTGGTTCGGGACGCCGGTCGGCCCGCCGCCGACGGCAAGAACCTCTATTACGTACGGACGACGATGTTCGCGCCCGCATTCGCCGAGAATCGTTACGAGATCCGCCTCGTCGATGCCACCGGCGCTGACCGGGTGGCCGCCGCGGGGCGGCTGCGCAAGGGCGAGGAGGTGAGCGCGCTCGCCGCCGACGCCGGGACGGTCAGCTGGATCGTCACGTCGGCCGACGAGGAGGACGAGCAGGCCCGGATGTACGCCTGGGACGCCGCCGCGAACACCGCCGTCCAGGTGAACCTTGCCGACCGTGGTCTCAGCACCGAGATCTCGGCCTCCGGACGGGTGCTGGCCTGGGGCAACGGCAGTGGCAACGGTGACGGCGGGATGTACCTGCTGGACCTGGGCGCCGAACCGGCCCTGTTCCGGCTCGGCGAGGCGCAGGGCCTGAGCTACGCGTTCGTGGCCGGCGACCACCTCGCCTGGTCGGTGATGGGCGACGACCCGCAGGATCCGGCCGGCAACGTGCTGGTCGTGGGCCGCCGGCTCTGAACCGCTGTCCCCCGGTGGCTGTGCGCCGATGGCTATAGTGCGGTTGCCAATACGGGGGCGGTAAACGGCATGATGTCATTCAGTGAGCTTTTGCGTACTCATAGACATAGACGTGGCATAACGCAAGAAGAATTAGCCGAACTGGCCGAAGTGAATGTCCGCAGCATCGTCCGGCTGGAAGGCAACCTGGTCTCCGCCCCGCGCGCGGCGACCGTTCGTTTCCTCGCGGACGCGCTCCGGCTGACCGGAACGGATCGCGACCGGTTCGCCCGGGCGGCCCAGGGTGCGACACCGGCCCAGGGTGCGACACCGGTCGCTGACCCGGTGCCGGCGCAACTGCCACCCAGCGTGCACTGCTTCGTCGGCCGGCGGGACGAGCTGTCCCGTCTGGACGCACTTCCGGCTGACGGGGACGCGGTGGTGGTGGCGCTCTCCGGCACCGCGGGAGCCGGCAAGACGGCGCTGGCCGTACGGTGGGCGCACGCCGCGCGGACCGCGTTCCCGGGCGGACAGCTCTACCTCGACCTGCGGGGTTTCGACGCGGTGCACCGGGAGCTGACGCCGGCCGAGGCGCTGGAGAACCTTCTCGGCGCGCTCGGGGTGCCGCCGGCCCGGATGCCGGCCGGGTTGGAGGCGCGCGCCGCGCTCTACCGCAGCCTGCTGGCCGACCGGCGGGTGCTGGTGCTGCTCGACAACGCCCGCGACGCCGAGCAGGTCCGGCCGCTGCTGATCGGCGCGGCCGGCAGCCTGGTCCTGGTGACCAGCCGGGACCGGATGACCAGCCTGGTCGCGCTCAACGGCGCGCACCCGCTGCAACTCGGCCTGCTCTCCGCCGACGAGTCCGAGCAGGTGCTTCTCCACCGGCTCGGCCGGCGCCGGGTGAGTGCCGAACGAGCCGCGGCACGGGAGATCGCCGAGCGCTGCGGCGGGCTGCCGCTCGCGCTGAGCATCATCACCGCCCGGGCCCAGCAGGAGGACGTGCCGCTGGCCACCCTCGCCGCCGAGCTGCGGCAGGCCGACGGGCGGCTCGACGCGCTGGACGCGGGCGACGCTCCGGGGCAGGTCCGCACGGTGCTGTCCCGCTCCTACGTCACCCTCAGCAACTCCGCCAAGCGGCTGCTGCGGCTGATCGGCCGGGCCCCGGAACCGGACCTGTCGGCCGCGGCGATGGAACGGCTGCACGGGCAGACCCGGCGGGAGACCCGGTACGCCGTCGCCGAGCTGATCCGGGCCAACCTGCTCAGCGAGCGGATCCCCGGCCGGTACGCCGTCCACGACCTGCTGCGGAACTTCGTGAACGACTTGGACCGGGCCGGCTCGGTGGATGAGGCGAGGTGTTGATGAACCTCCGGCATCTGTGGATCGCCCGGCACGCCGAGGCCACCGAGGACGAGTCGGGGCTGAGCGCGGCCGGGGAACGGCAGGCCGCGCTGCTCGGCGAGCGGCTGGCCGGCGTGCCGTTCGCGGCGGTGGAGCACAGCCCGCTGCCACGCGCGGTGCGGACCGCCGAGCTTGCCGCCCGGCACCTGCCGGGTGTGCCGGTGCGGGTCGCCGCCGAGCTGGACGACCGGGTCCCGACCGCCGCGAACTCGGCGGCCATGCTCGCGCGCTACACCGGCCCGGCGCCGGAGGAGACGTACCAGCTGGTGGTCACGCACGCGTTCCAGGTGGCCTGGTTCGTCCGGGCCGCGCTCGGGACGCCGGAGGAGCGGTGGCGGGATCTGATCCCGGCCAACACCGGGCTGACCGTGATCCGGTACTTCCCGGACGGCCGGACCCGGGTCCTGGTCTTCAACGACCTGGCACACCTGCCGGCCGAGCTGCGCTGGACCGGCTCGCCGCCGGAGCTGCGGCTCTAGACCGCGGTCCGCCGGATCGCGGCTCTAAATCGCGGTCCGCCGGATCGCGGCTCTAAATCGCGGTCCGCTGGATCGCGGCCGGTCCCGGGCGCTTCTCAGGTCTCGGTCAGGGCCCGGACCGCGGCCTCGAGGTTGCTGAGGTCGGGGAGGACGACGTGGGCGCCCGCAGCGGACAGTTCGGCGGCCGGGGTGGCGCCGGTGGCCACCGCGATCGCCACCGCGTTGTTGGCCAGGGCGGCGGTCACGTCGTTGACCGTGTCGCCGATCACCACGGGCAGGAAGTGCTCGGCGTACTTCGCCTGTGCCCGCTCCAGGCTGCGGCGGACCAGGGTGGCACGCACGCTGTCGTCCGTGCCGTACCCGCCGATCTCGGCATCGAACGCGCCGGACAGGCCGAACGCCGCCACCTTCGCCGCGGCGACCTGCGGGACATTGCCGGTGACCAGGGTCTGCACCACGTCCGGGCGGTCGCCCAGGTGCTTGAGGATCTCCGGGACGCCGGGCATCAGCGCGCCCTGCTCGGCGAACTCGTGCCGGACCGTCTCGACGATCTCGACGTACCGGGCGAAGAACCGCTCCGGCGTGCAGTCGGTCACCCCGTGCGAGGCGAAGACGCCACCGCAGATGTCCAGGTCGGTGCGCCCGCCGAAGATCGGCTCGTCCCGCCAGGCCACCCCGGTCACCTCGGTGAACGCGGTCTTCCAGGCCCGGGCCGCGACCCCGCCGCCGCGCAGCAGGGTGTAGTCGATGTCCCACATCACCAGGCGCCTCATGATTCGCCCAGCACCCGCTCGATGTGCTCGACCTTGGCGGTCAGCGCGCCGGTCACGCCGTGGCGCACGTCGGCCTTCAGCGACAGGCTGACCCGGGGCGCGACCGCGGCGACGGCGTCCATCGCCTGCTTCACGACGGCCATCACCTCGTCCCACTCGCCCTCGACGGTGGTGAACATGGCGTCGGTGCGGTTCGGCAGCCCGGAGGCCCGGACCACGCGGACGGCCTCGGCGACGGCGTCACCGACGGAGTCCCCGACCCCGATCGGCGTGACAGAGAAGGCAACCAGCATGCTGCCATCCTCCCAGGCGCCCGAACGCACTCCGGGAGATCTACAAACTAGCAGTGACGGGGACAAATCGGTATCGGGCGTGTGGCCGAGGGCGGCCGGCGCGCGGCTCGCCTACGGTCGCCGGATGACTGTGAGATCTGTCGATGCGGCGGCGGCCGGGACGTGGCGACTCGGGGACCGGGCGGTCAACCGGATGGGGTTCGGGTCGATGCGCCTCACCGTCGGCGCCGACCCCGCGGTGGCGATCCGGGTGCTGCGCCGAGCCGTCGAGCTGGGTGTCGACCACATCGATACGGCGGCGTTCTATCGCTCGCCGGGCGGGATCCTCGAGGGCGAGCCGGGGCCGGTGCGGTGTGCCACGGAGCTGATCAGGGCGGCGCTCCGGCCGTACGAAGATCGGGTTTTCATCGCCACGAAAGTCGGACCGGGCCGCATGCCGGACGGGAGCTGGGGTTCGGCGGACTCGGCGGCGCGGCTGCGGCAGCAGGTGGAGGAGAACCTGCGCGGCCTCGGCGTGGAGACGTTGGACCTGGTCAACCTGCGGATCACCCGGAGTTCCGGAGCGAGTGTCGAGGAGCGTTTCGGGGCGCTGGCGGAGCTTCGGGCGAAGGGGCTGATCCGGCATCTGGGGCTCTCCAACGTCACGGTGGAGCAGTTGGATGCGGCGGAGCGGATCGCGCCGGTGGTGTGCGTGCAGAACGCGTATGCGGTCGATATGCGGGGTGATGACGGGTTGCTGCGGGTGTGCGGGGAGCGGGGGATCGCTTTCGTGCCGTTCTTCGCGATCGCGGGGACGGCGCGGGAGGCCGGCGCGCATGTGTCGCCGACCTCGTCGGCCTCGTCCGGTTCAGGCGGCTCGGGCGGTTCGAGTGGTTCGGGCGGCCCGGGCGGCCCTGTGGACGAGGCGGTGCGGAGGGTCGCGGCGCGGCACGGTACGGGGGTGCATCAGGTGCGGCTGGCGTGGACGCTGCGGCAGGGCCCGCACGTGCTCGCGATCCCGGGCACCGGCGACGTCGCGCACCTGGAGCAGAACGTGGCAGCGGCCACCCTGCACCTGACCGCCGCAGACCTGGCCGACATCAACCGATCACCGGCCTGAGACGGGTTGAGTCGATCAATGCATGCGACTAGTCTAGTCGTAGAGCAACCTCGGGACGAGTGGGATGCCTATCCTGAAAGGAGGTGCGGCTTATGGGGGTGTCCGTGGAAGCGAAGACCGAGATCGTGCGGATCGACATCAATGACGAGACCCTGATCGAGGCCGCGAAGATCCTCGGCACGAAGTCGGCGGCCGAGACGGTTCTTGCCGCTCTGCGTGAGGTCGTCGACATGCAGCGGAGGGTCGAAGCCATGGAGAGCCTCGCCGAGATGGGTGCGCGGGGTGACTTCGATGACTTCCTGGACAAGCGCAGCTATCGACGATGACGGCTCAGTTCCTCGTTGATACCAGCGCCTATCTGCGGCTCGCCCGCGAATCCGAGGTCCAGGAGGCCTGGGACGCTTACGTCCGGGCTGGGCGGCTGTCCATTTGTGAGCTCACCGAGCTGGAGATTTTCTACACCGCGCAATCCGCAGATCATCGGAAACAACTCGTGTCGACGATCCGGCAGCGATACCACTGGGCGCTCGTGCCGGAGTCTGCTTTCCCCCGCGCCGCAGCGGTTCAGGAACTCCTCACCGAGCGGGGCGCGCAACGCTCTGCGGGGCCGGTCGATCTGCTGGTTGCGGCGACGGCTGAAGCCCACGGCATGACGATCCTGCACTACGACCGGGACTTCGAGCAGGTGGCTCGGGTGACCGGGCAGGCGACGCGGTGGATTGCCGAGCCTGGCTCGATCCCGTGACGGGATTCGGGTGGGCTCATCGCGTACCCAAAAGGGGGTGGTGTTCGACTGGCGGGAATGGGGGTCTGTTGTGCAGGTCACTGGTGGGGGATTTCTAGGGTAGGGGGATGACTCGTCCCCGACTGCCGCACCTGCTGGCCGAAGCGCGCAGTGGTGTGCTGCTGTTCAGCGTCACGCCGCCGAAGCGGAGCACCGCCGACGAGCGGATCAGGGAGATCGCCGAGGTCACCCTGGACCGGCTCAACGGGCTCGACCTCGACGGGCTGATCCTCTACGACATCGACGACGAGTCGGATCGGAACCCGGACACCCGGCCGTTCCCGTTCCTGGCCACCCTCGACCCGGCACGGTATTACGAGACGCACCTGAGCTCCTGGACCCAGCCGGTGATCATTTACCGCTGTGTCGGCAAATACGCCGAGGACGAGCTGCGGGACTGGATGCGGGACGCGGATACCGAGCAGGTGCTCGGCGTTTTTGTCGGCGCGTCGTCCGGTGGCAAGGAGGTCCGCACCGGTCTGCGCCGTGCCCAGGAGCTGCGCGCCGAGACCCGTCCCGAGCTGCCGCTGGGTGCCGTGGTGATCGGCGAACGGCGTGACGAGCACCTGCGGATGCTGGCCAAGCAGGAGCGCGGGGCGAGCTTCTTCGTCTCGCAGGTGATCTACCACGTCAACGAGACCAAGAACCTGATCTCCGACTACTACTACGAGTGCCGCGCCCGCGATGTGCAACCTCGGACAGTGATCTTCACGCTGTCGCTGTGCGGGTCGCTCAAGACGCTGGAGTTCCTGGGCTGGCTCGGTGTCGAGGTGCCGCGCTGGCTGGAGAATTCGCTGCGGCACGCCGGCGATCCGCTCGACGAGTCGTACAAGCACTGCCTCGACATCGCCCGTGACCTGCGGGATTTCTGCGAGCACCTGGGTGTCCCGTACGGGTTCAACATCGAGAGCGTGTCGATCCGCAAGGCCGAGATCGAGGCCACCACCAGGCTCGCGGCCGATGTCGCGGCGCTGCTCGGCCGGTAGGGTCACTCGCTGTGATCGATTTTAATAACGGCTCCGTCTTCAAACTCACCGCGTGCGACCCGGGCGAGCTGGTCCCGCAGGTCGCGCCGTTCCTCATTCAGGGCGAGCAGGTGATCTTCGGGTTCCGCTCGGTCCGCGACTTCGTGGTCTTCACCAACAAGCGCCTGATGGCGGTCAACGTGCAGGGCCTCACCGGCTCGAAGACCGACTTCACCACGCTGCCGTACAACAAGATCCAGGCGTTCTCGGTGGAGACCGCCGGCAGCTTCGACCGGGACACCGAGCTGGACCTCTGGTTCAGCGGCCTGGGCCAGATCCGCTTGGAGTTCAAGCGCAACGTCGACATCCGCCAGCTCAGCCAGATGATCGCCAACTACGTCCTCTGAGCCACTGATCATTCGTGGTCAGGCCGCGCCGATCCACCAGAAGATCCGGCGCGGCCCCCACCGTCAGTTGACCGAAACCGCCTCGGCCACCCACCGGACCTCCTGGCCGGTCACCTCGGCCACCTGCCGGAAGTCGGCGTCGTCGTGCAGCAGAGCCAGCCGGTGCTCCTCGGCGGTGGCGGCGACCAGCAGATCAACCGGCCCGGCGGACCGGTGTGCGCCCCGATCGGTGAGCGCTTCCGGTACCGCGTTGTCATCGCCGGTAATGGCGCTTGTCGAGCAGCAGGTCGAAGTCGCCTCGGCCGGCCATCTCCTTGAGGCGGTAATAGGGCCCGCCCGACCGAGTGTGTGACGTTTCGGCGCGGAGCGCACCGAAACGTCACACACTCGGCTTCTCAGTGGGACGCGCAGCAGGGTGTCGGGTCGCGGCGTTCGAACGGGACCAGCCGGCCGCCGGCGGCCGGGGTGGTGACCAGGACCAACTCGCCGGAGCGGAACTGTGGCCGGACGAAATCGTCGGTCTCGACGACCGTCGCCGGGTCGGCCGGGCCGCTGCCGAGCACCTCGACCCGGGCGATCGAGCTGCGCTGCAGGATCTCGCTCACGGTGAGCGCGCCGGTCAGCCGGGAGCTGCCCGGGAACCGGACGGCCCGCCCGGCCGGGCCGGCGGCCGCGAGGTCCGCGGCCACCCGCAGCTCCGGCTCGGTGTCGAAGGTGGCCGGGGTGAGCAGACTGATCGCGACGTGCGGGAACGGCGCCGGGACCAGGTGCGTGCAGGCCAGCACCGGTGCCGGCGCGAGCTCCTGGATCCAGTGGTCGGCCTCGGCCAGGGTGCGATGCCCCAGGCTGACCCCGACGATCCGGGCGGCGGCAGTGACGCCACCCGGAAGGTCGGAGGCACGGAGGACAGCAGTCACCGGGGGAGGACCCAGATCGGGTTGGTGTAGAACCAGAGGTCCTTCCACGGGTCGGCGTCGCCGATCACGTCCAGCTGGGGACCGTACGCGTCGATCGCCGCCCCCATCAGGCCCGGCTGTGTCCGGTTCCCGTCGGTGCCCCGCACCCGGACGTAGAACGGCTTGTCCAACCGGCCCAGGTCGAAGCTGAGCGACACCCGCCCGCCGGTCTTGGTGATCTCGAACGACTTGACCACCCGGGTGTCCGGCGCGACGAACGTGTCCTTGTCGGTGACCGGGCCGGTGACCGAACCGACGATCACGTCGACCCGCTTCAGCGTCGGGATGAACGTCGCCCAGTTCGGCACGTCCTGCAGGTCGATGTCGAGGGTCAGCTCGGTCGAGGTGCCCCGCTTGACCTGCAGCACGCCGCCGAGCGGGGTGCCGGTGTGCGAGCGCCGGTCGCCGGTCTGCCGGACCCGGGCGTCCAGGCCCTTGATCAGGCGGCCGTGGTCGACCCAGACCCGGCCGGCGCGCAGCCCGTCCATCACCGACTTGTAGGAGAACGACGCCGAGCCGACGTTGGTCCGGCCGTAGTAGCCCGGCCAGAAGTCACCGGCCGTGGTGAGGGTCTTGCCGGTGTAGACCGGGTCCTCGTAGCGGCCGTTGACCTCGAAGTTGCTGTTCGGGCCACGGTCGGACTGGTCCTGGTAGACCACGTGCGAGTCGGAGTTGACGGTGATCCACCAGGCTTTGCCCTCGGAGAGCAGGCTGTCCCAGAGGCCGCCGACGGTCGACGTCATCCAGTCGAAGCCGCCCCAGGTGCGGTAGCTCTCCAGCGGGTAGCCGGCGTACGACGCGGCCGACGGGTTGTTGTCGTAGTAGCCACGGGCGCCGCCGCGGCCGTTCGGGGCGGGGATGCCGGAGGCCTGGTGGCCGGGCGCGCCCTCGAAGCCGATCGCCACGGTCGGGTCGGCGTCGCGCCAGTTGCGGATCTCGTGCGGCGAGTCGATGCCGCGCCGGGCCGGGTGGTTGGCCAGGAACAGCGCGCCGTCCACCTTGCGGGCCTTGACCTGCTGGCCGAGGAACTTGATGCCCTCGATCGCCAGGGCCTCGTTCTGCTCGGCGGTGTTGGTGGCCGGCAGCAGCGAGCCGTCGTACGCGTTCTCGAACCGCTTGAGGACGTCCACCTCGTTCTTGCCGGGGTGCACGAAGACCGTGGCGTGCTCGGCGCCCGGGATGTTCCACTCCAGGCCCTGGAAGGTCAGCAGCTCGCGCAGCTCAGAACGGGTCTTGACGATGTCCGGGTTGACCTTGTCCACGCCGATCTTGGCGTGCGTGGCGCTGCCGTGGTCGGTGATGACCAGCCAGTCCAGCCCGTACGCGCGCCCGTGCTTCGCCTGGTCCAGCACCCGGTACTGCGCGTCCGAGCTGTACTGGGTGTGGATGTGGTGGTCCCCGGCGAGCCAGCGGAACCCGCCCTGGACGTTGCCGCCGCCGGGGTGGTCGTGGGTGTGCGGAAGACCGGCAGCCGCCGCGGCACCGGGCCGGGCGAAGACCGACGCGGCCGCCGCACCCGCGCCGAGCAGTCCGGCACCGCGCAGGAAGTTCCGGCGGGACTTGTCCGTGGGGGAGATTTCGGTGTCGGGGATGCTGAGATCGAGAGCCTCGGGGACGTCGGTCCCGGTGGCTGCGTCAGTGACGTGATGATGATCGTGGCCGTGACCCATGACGTGCAATCTCGCTGCACCAGGCCAACGTCCACTGTCGATCCGATGGCCGGGTGACGAACACGCGTCAACCGATGATCGGCCGGAACAGGCCCAGGGCGATCGTCACGGTCAGGATCGTGGCGCAGGTCAGGCCCGCGCCGGCCACCAGCGCGGTGTCCGCCCGGGTGAAGTGCTGCACCCGCGCGTACGTCCGCGGTGTCCCGGCGTCGAACCCGCGCGCGTCCATCGCCACCGCCAGCCGCACCCCGCGCCGCAGCGCCCCGACCAGCAGCGCGAACCCGGTCGAGGCGAACAGCCGCAGCCGGGCGACCGGGTGGTAGCCGGCGTCCACGCCGCGGGCGCGCCGGGCCAGGGTGAGCATCCGCCACTCCTGCCCGAGCAGCGGCAGCAGCCGGAACGCGGCCAGCGCGCCGATCGCGAACCGGGCCGGCGCCTTGGCGTTCTGCACCAGCGCGTCGGCCAGGTCGGTCGGGTCGGTGGTCGCGAAGACCACGATGCCGGGCAGCGCGACCGCGAAGATGCGCAGGATCAACCCGGCCGCCGCGGACAGCACGCCGGTGGTGACGTCCAGCGGGCCGACCGAGAAGAGCAGGTCGCCGCTGTGGTCGGCGGCGAACAGCAGCATGCTGAGCAGCACCCCGCCGGCCGCGACCAGCAGCGGCCAGGCCCGCCGGGCGAGCACCCGCAGGCGTACCCCGAAGAGCGGCAGCACGGCCAGCTCCACCGCCAGGGCCAGCCCCGGGGTGACCGGGTCCAGCGTCACGACCAGCGGCAGCGTGAAGAGCAGCGCGGCGCCCAGCTTGGCCACCGGGTTGCGGCGCGCCAGCGGCGCGCTGGCGTCCGCCACCGTCTCGAAGACCAGGTTCATGGCCGCAACCGGCGAGGCAGCGGGTCCGGTGCGGCTTCGCCGAGGGCGAGGTTTCGATCCGCGAGGGTACGGGTGAAGTCCGCGTCGTGAGTCACCGCGACGATCCCGTGCCCCTCGTCGCGCAGCTCGGCGAGCAGGGCGACCAGCTCCAGCCACGTCCGGCGGTCCTGCCCGAACGTCGGTTCGTCGAGCACCAGCAGCCGCGGGGCGGTGGCCAGCGCGGTCGCCACGCTGAGCCGCCGAGCCTCCCCGCCGGAGAGCGTGTACGGGTTCGCCGCCGCCAGCCGGTCCAGCCGCAGCCGGTGCAGCAGCTCGTCCACGATCCGGCCGACCTCGCCGGGGGAGCGGCCCAGCCGGCGCGGGCCGAGAGCCAACTCGTCGGCGACCCGGGCGGTGACGAACTGGTGCTCGGGGTTCTGGAAGACCGAGCCGATCCGCTGGGTCAGCGTCGCGGCCCGCCACTTGTGCGGGGGCCGTTTGTCGCCGAACGCGGTGACCCGGCCGGCGCTCGGCGCGAGCAGGCCGCCGAGCAGCAGCGCGAGGGTGGACTTGCCGGCGCCGTTCGGCCCGGTCACGGCGAGCACCTCACCGGCGCCGACCGCCAGGGACACGGGCGGCAGGCGACCCGCGACGGTTGCCTGCTCCGTTCGTACCAAATCGGCAGTGGCCGCAACCGTCGCCTTGCGTGGCGTGGCCCGGAAACCCGGCACCCAGACGCCCTCGTCGGCGAGCTTGTCGCCGTAGGCGGCGAAGACCAGTTCGGGCGCGCCGTCGGCGCGCACCCCGCCACCCGGCTCGATCACCACGACCCGGTCCACCAGGGGCAGCACCTCGGCGACCCGGTGCTCGACGACGATCAGCGTGGTGTCCGGTCCGGCCGCCCTGGCGATGGCCTCGCGGATCAGCGTGGCGCCGGCCGGGTCGAGGTTGGCGGTCGGTTCGTCGAGCAGCAGCAGGCCCGGGCGCAGGGCGATCACCCCGGCCAGGGCCAGGCGCTGCGCTTCGCCGCCGGAGAGCGCGGCGGTGGGGCGATTGATCGGGTACGGGAAGCCGACCCGGTCGAGCGCGTCACTGACCCGCGGCCAGATGTCACCGGCCGGCACCCCGCGGTTCTCGCAGCCGAACGCCACGTCGTCGCCGGAGCGGGCCATCACCAACTGGGTCTGCGGATCCTGGAACAGGATGCCGGTGCGGTCCCGGGCCTTGCGCGGCTCCAGCCCGTCGATCTCGATGGTGCCCTCGGCCTCGCCGGAGTCCTCCGGCAGCAGCCCGGCGAGCGCGGCGAGCAGGGTGCTCTTGCCGGCCCCGGAGGGACCCAGCAGAAGCACCCGCTCGCCGTGCCGGATCTGCAGGTCCAGCCCGCGCACGGCCCAGGCGCGGCGACCAGCGTGCCGCCACCCGAACCCCCGGAGCTGAACCTCACCCATGAGCTAGATCAATGCCCGTTCGCGGCCCGCTTCGAACCGGTCCAGGACGCCGGTCGGCGCCAGGGCCCGGACCAGCAGCCACGCGCCGGCGCCGGCCAGCACGGTCGCGCTGACCACGGTGAACAGGGCGTACGGGACCCGGTAGTTCCACAGCGCGTAGGTGTAGGTCCAGACGTACCAGTCGAAGACCGCGGCGACCAGGCCGGCCAGGAAACCGGCGAGCAGGCCGGTCGGCAGCGTGAAGACCCGGTAGCGGAACAGCGCGAACGCCAGCTCCGCGCCCAGGCCCTGCGCCGCACCCTGGATGATCACGGTGGCGCCCCACTTGTTGCCGAGCAGCGCCGAGATGATCGCGGCGACCGTCTCGGTGAAGAACGCCGCGCCCGGCTTACGGATGATCAGCCCGCTGAGCACGGCGGGCAGGAACCACATGCCGTACAGGATGGCCTGCGCGGGCGGGAAGAACAGGAACGCGTTCTCGGTGGCGGCCCAGACGGCGTCCCAGGCCCAGAAGATCACGCCGAACGCGACGGCGATGACCGAGGCGATCACGATGTCGATCGTTCGCCATCTATTCGGATTGGTGGATTTCGTTGTCATGCTTGCCTCCCAGCGGATGCGGGGAGGAGACGCACGCCAGGCGCGGGCAGCGGTGCCCGGGCATGACGCGGCTGGAGAAGACCGAACTTCCTGCGCTGGCATTACCCAGATCAGGTACGAGGGTCTGCGGCATGGCCGCACTCTCAGCGCTGTGCGCTCCCCTGTCGGATCGAAGCTCGTCCGCTGACGCGAACAATCCTCGTTGGATGTGCTTCGATGACGCTAACACCTGGTGTCCGTGCAGCACAGGGGAGGGAGCGTCACATGGAGGTCAAGGCCCGGGGGCTGACGTTCGAGGTGACCGAGGGTGGTCCCGAGGACGGGCAGCCGGTGCTTCTGCTGCACGGTTTCCCGCAGGACAGCCGGGAGTTCGAGCCGCTGTCACCGCGGTTGCACGCGGCCGGTCTGCGGACGTACGCGCTGGACCAGCGGGGGTACTCGCCCGGCGCGCGGCCGTCCGGGGTGTCGTCGTACCGGATCGGCGAGGCGGTGGCCGACGTGGTCGCGGTGCTGGACAGCCTCGGGCTGGAGTCGGTGCACCTGGTCGGGCACGACTGGGGCGCGCAGGTGGCCTGGCTGGTGGCCGGCCGGCACCCGGAGCGGGTGCGCACGCTGACCGCGATCTCGGTGCCGCACCCACGGGCGATGCTGCTGGCGCTGCGGGTCCGGCCGTCGCAGCAGGCCCGGTTCTGGTATTTCCAGGTTTTCCGCAGCGCGATCGCCGAGAAGCTGCTGCTCGGCGGTGGTGCCCTGGTGATGCGCCGGATGCTGGGTGACATCGGGTTCCGGGCCGACCTGTACGTCAAGGCGATGCGCGAGCCGGGCCGGATGACCGCCGCGCTGAACTGGTACCGCGCGTTCGACAACGCGGACGTCGCCGACCTCGGCGAGATCACCGTGCCGACCACGTACGTGTGGAGCGACCAGGACGGTGTGGTCGGGCTGACCGCCGCGCTGCGCACCGCGGACTGGGTGGCCGCCGACTACCAGCTGGTGGCGATGCGCGGGGTCAGCCACTGGGTGCCCGAGCAGGCGCCGAAGGAACTGGGCGACGCCGTGCTGGCACGCATCGGCGTTTGACCATGCGCGGAAGTGGGCAACCTCGCGCGGCATGGCCGCCGAGAAACCCCGTTCCCCTCATGAGACCGAGAAGCAGCGATGGGACCGCAACTTCGCCGACCTGTTGCAGGAGCTGCGGGTCACCCAGACCGGCGTGCAGATCCTCTTCGCCTTCCTGCTGACCCTGCCGTTCTCCAGTGGTTTCCCGAACGCCACCGCGTTCCAGAAGGACGTCTACATGGTGGCGTTGATCAGCGCGGCGTTCGCCACCGCGCTGATCATCTCGCCGGTGGCGTTCCACCGGGCGCTGTTCCGGCAGGGCCGTAAGCCCGAGCTGGTCCGCTACTCGCACCGGATGGCCACCGCCGGGCTGGCCTGCATGCTGGTGTCGATGGTCAGCAGCGTCCTGGTGATCACCGACTACGTGCTGCACGTGCGCTGGGCGATCGTGCTCACCACGATCACCGGCGCATGGTTCCTGATCTTCTGGGTGGTCCTGCCGTTCGTGCACCGCAACTGGGGCGACGACGACGACCAGGACGGCTTCGTGCTGGACGACGCGCCGTCCGTTACGCCCTCGAGCGGCGCAGACCGAGACGCTTGAGTTCCAGCTCGGCGAGCGCGTCGACAGCTGCCGCGTCGCCGGCCCGCCAGCTCTGCGCGATGTCCGGGCCCAGCTTGGCCAGCTCGCTGAGCGGCCGGGAGGCCAGCGCGCGCAGTGCCAGCAGGTCCCGGCCGGCCGGCTCGTCGCGGACCGCGAGCGCCACCGAGGCGCGGCGGATCCAGCGCAGCCGCAGCGGCAGCCAGAGGAAGAACACCAGCGCCAACGGCACCGCGAGGGCCATCAGCGGCAGGATCAGCGCCAGCTGGTCGACCCACTCCTGCTGCTGGTGGCCGGCGTCGGCGAGCGAGCGGGCCGCGTCCGCGGCGCCGGTGAACGGCTTGGTCAGGTCGTCGCCGACAACCGGCACCCGGCCCACCTTGCTCCCGGCCTCGGCCAGGTTGTCGGCGATGCCGCTGCCGGCGCTCTCCAGCTTCTGGCCCGGAACGGCCAGTTTCAGCACCACGTCGTGGATCCAGAGCGCGACCCGGATCGACAGATAGACCCAGAGCACGACTAGCAGGTCGGTGATCAGTTGGCGGACGGCGGTGGGCACGCGGTCGGCGTAGAGCTTCACAAGCGGAAGCTAAACACTCAGCCCTTCGCGGCGCACTCCGGGCACGTCCCGAAGATCTCCAAGGTGTGTGCCACATCCACGAAGCCGTGCTCGCCGGCCACCTTGTCGGCCCAGGACTCCACCGCCGGGCCGAGCACCTCGACGGTCCGCCCGCAGGACCGGCACACCAGGTGGTGATGGTGTCCCTGGCTGCACCGCCGGTAGAGGTGCTCACCGCCGGGCGGGCGCATCACGTCGATCTCGCCGGCGTCGGCCAGCCCCTGCAACGTCCGGTACACCGTGGTCAGACCGACCCGCTCGCCCCGGTCGCGCAGCATCGCGTGCAGGTCCTGCGCGCTGTGGAAGCCCTCGGTCTCGGCGAGCACGGAACTCACCGCGCTGCGCTGCTTGGTGTTGCGCGGAGCGTTGTTCTCCGGGTTCACAGGCGGTTCTCCCTCGCGTGGCTCACGGCATCGGCGACGATGTGCGCGATGTGTTCGTCCACCAGGGAGTATGCGATCTCCCGGCCACGCCGCACACCTCGCACCACGCCGGCCCCGCGCAACACCCGAAGGTGTTGCGAGACCAACGGCTGGGGAGCGCCGAGCTGGGAGACCAGATCGTGCACACAGCGTTCGCCGGAACCGAGCTCCGCGACGATGGCGATGCGGATCGGCGCGGACAACGCCCGCAGCAGCGCGCCCGCGGCCTCGTACGCTTCGTAACCGGTGGCCGTCATGGTGCCGACCACCGTACCGCGCACCCGGCCTCAGGCATGGATCACGACGTCCGGTGGCTCGGCCTGTGCCTGCGGGGCGGCCTTGCGGTGCGGCCGGTGCCAGAGCGCGCCGATCCCGGTGGTGAGCAGGAACGCGGCAAGGGCGATCAGCACCGTGGTGGCGCCCGGCGCGGTGTCGATCTCGCCGGACAGCACCACGCCGGCGCCGGCCGCGCAGACCCCGATCAGCATGGCCAGCGTCATCGTCGAGCGGAACCCGCGGGTGACCTGCTGTGCTGCCGCGACCGGCACCACCATCAGGGCGGAGACCAGGAGCAGACCGACGGTGCGCATGGCGATCGTCACGGTCACCGCGGTCGTCACCGCGAGGAGCAGATTGAGCGTACGCACCGGCAGGCCGCTGACCCGCGCGTACTCCTCGTCGTTGCAGAGCGCGAACAGGGCCGGGCGGAACACCAGCATGGCGATCAGCACCGCCGCGCCCAGTCCGGCGATCACCGCGATGTCCTGCGGCGACGTGGTGATCAGCGAGCCGAAGAGGTACTGCATGAGGCTGGCGTTGCTGCTGTCGTCGGAGAGCCCGACGAGCACCACGCCGCCCGCGATGCCGCCGTAGAACAGCAGCGCCAGGGCCAGGTCGCCGGAGGTGCGCCCGCGCTCGCGGACCAGTTCGACGGCGACCGCGCCGGCCACCGACACCAGCACCGCGGTGAGCACCGGCGACTGATGGGTGAGCAGGCCGACACCGACGCCGGTCAGCGCCACGTGCCCGATCCCGTCGCCGATCAGCGAGAGCCGCCGCTGGACCAGGTAGATGCCGAGCGCCGGCGCCGCCAGCCCGATGATCAGCGCGCCCGCGAGAGCGCGCAACATGAAGGGGTAAGTCAAAAGGTCCATCAGTACGCCTTCGTCCCCTCGGTCGGCGCCCACTCGCAGATGCCGGCCTTCGCCTCGTCGGCGTGCGGGTGCACGTGGTCGTGACCCGGCTCGGCGTGGTGCCCGGCCGGCTCCGGCGGCACACCCTCGTGCGCGATCCGGCCGTCGTGCACCACCACGGCCCGCCCGATCAGCGGCCGCAGCGGGCCGAGCTCGTGCAGCACCAGCATGATCGTCCCGCCGTTCGCGGCGAACTCGGTCAGCGCGCCGGCGAACGCCTCCTGGCTGGCCGCGTCCACCCCGGCGGTCGGCTCGTCCAGCACCAGCAGGTCCGGCTTGCCGGCCAGGGCGCGGGCGATCAGGGTGCGCTGCTGCTGGCCACCGGAGAGGGTGCCGACCGGGTCGCCGATCCGGTCCAGCAGGCCGACCGCGGCGAGGGCCTCGTGGACGGCGGCACGGTCGGCGGCGCCCGGCGGGCGGAACAGGCCGCGCCGGGCCAGCCGCCCGGACGCCACCACCTCGCCGACCGTGGCCGGCACGCCACTGCCGGCGCCGATCCGCTGCGGGACGTACCCGATCCGGGACCACTGGCGGAACCGGCGCTGTGCCGTACCGAAAAGGTCGATCTCGCCGCGGCGGACCGGGACCAGACCGAGAATCGTGCGGATCAGCGTGGATTTTCCGGAGCCGTTCGCGCCCAGCACGGCCACCACGTCGCCGGAGGCGACGCTCAGATCGACGTCCCGCAGGATCTCCCGGCCGTCATAGCCGGCCGCCAGGTGACGCACCTCGACAACGCTCATGATGGTTCACATCCCAACGCCGTGGTGAGCGCGGACAGGTTGGCCCGCATCACCGAGAAGTAGTCCGCGTCCGGGTCGGTCAGGCCCTCCAGCGGATCGAGCACCGCCGTGGACGCGCCCACCTCGCGGGCGATCGTCTCGGCGACCTTCGGGCTGACCAGCGTCTCGAAGAAGATCGTCGTGGTGCCGTGTGCCCGGGCATCGGTGGCGACCTCGGCGAGGCGGCGCGGTGACGGCTCGGCCTCCGGGTCGACGCCGGTGATCCCGATCTGGGTCAGGTGGTAGCGCTCGGCCAGGTAGTGGAACGCGGTGTGGCTGGTGACCAGTTCCCGCCGCTCGCAGGTGGCCAGCCCGGCCGTGAACTCGCCGTCCAGCGCGATCAGCTGGGCGTGCAGGGTGGCGGCGCGGGCGGTGTAGTCCCCGGCGTGCGCCGGGTCGACCTGGGCCAGCCGCGCGGCGAGCCGGTCGCTGATCGCGGCCAGCAGGGTCGGGTCCAGCCAGACGTGCGGGTCGGCGCCGTGCTCGTGCTCGTCGGACTCCTCGGCGTGTTCCAGCGTCACCGCGTCCGCCGCGTCGAACCCCTTGCCGGTGGCGTTCTGCTTGATCGCGTCGTCCACCGCGGGCTGGAAGCCGTGCAGGTAGACCGCGAGCGACGCGTCCGAGATCCGGGCCACCTGGCGCGGGCTCAGCTCCACGTCGTGCGGCTCGGCGCCGGGTTTGGTGAGGTTGGTGACCCGGACCAGGTCACCGCCGACGCGCTCGCTGACGAACTGCAGGGGGTAGAACGCGGCCACCATCGGGATCCGCCCGTCGGCGCTCGCCGGCGCGCCGCAGCCGGCCAGCGCGGCCAGGACGGCCGGCACGAGCAGCGAGGTCAGCAGGCGGCGCATCATGACACCAACTGTGATCGATAATGACAATGATTGTCAAAAGCGCATGGGTCAGAGGATCTTCGCGACCACGGCCACGATCAGCAGGGTCAGCAGCACCACCCGGACCAGCCGGGTGATCGCGGTCTGCACCGGCCAGGTGGTGACGGTGAGCGCGGCCAGCCCGGCCGCGAGCGCGCCGAGCAGCAGCGCGCCCACCACCCCGGGCAGGAACAACCCGGCCAGCAGCAGGACCAGTGCCCCGAGGAACGCGGTGGTCGGATTCACCCGGGCCAGCCGGCGCAGAAAATGGTCGGACGTCGTCACAGCGGCTCCTCCTCGGCGTGCGTACCCTTCGTCACATGCTGGTGCTCAACCGATTCCTGGTCCCGCCGGACACGCACGACGGTTTCCTGGACCGCGCGCATGCCGCGCTCACCGCCCTCGCCGCGTGCCACGGCTACCTGTCCGGCCGTCTCACCCGGGCGCTGGAGGACACCGAGACCTGGATCCTGGTGACCGAGTGGGAATCCGTCGGAGCCTACCGCCGGGCGCTCGGCAACTTCGACGTCAAGGTGCACGCCACCCCGCTGCTCGCGCTGTCGATCGACGAGCCGTCCGCGTTCGAGACCCTGGCCAGTGCCGGCCCGGGGGAGCCGGTCGAGGTCGCCGCCAGCGACCGGGCCGCCGAGCCGTGGCACTGAACATTAGGCTGAACCGATGAGCACGCCGCCCCAGTACCAGCCTCCGGAGTACGCGCAGCCGACCGCGCCCCCTCCGCCGCCCGGTCCCGGGGTGCACCCGCCGTTCCCGGCGCCGCCGGTCGAGGGCCGTGGCCGGCGGATCGGGTTCGGCCTGGGCATCGGTGCAGGCGTGCTGGTGCTGATCTGCGGCGGCGGGCTGGCCGCCGTAATCGGCCTGGGCGTCGCGATGACCGGCGCGGTCAACGAGCAGGCGCAGACCGTGGTCAGCGACTACCTGGAAGCCGTCCAGGACGCCGACTACGACAGCGCGTACGACCAGCTCTGCCAGCGGACCAAGGATCGCCAGAGCCTCGACGAGTTCCGGGACGAGATGTCGCAGCGCGACAAGTTCGACAGTTTCCACGTCGGCGACGTCGATCTGGTCAGCGGTGACGTCCCGGTCGACCTGACCTATCCGGGCGGCAAAGTCGATCAGGTGGAGGCCCAGCTCGGGCAGAACACCAGCACGGGCGCATTCGAGGTGTGCTCTCTAGGGGAGTAACCTCGCTAATCGTCCAAACCACATACCGATACCCCCGCCGACACCCAGCCGGCGTAGGAGACTCATGCCTGCCGACCGTATCGATTCCGTTGTCAGCCTTGCCAAGCGCCGGGGCTTCGTCTTTCCCTCCAGTGAGATCTACGGAGGAACCCGCTCGGCTTGGGACTACGGTCCGCTGGGCGTCGAACTGAAGGAGAACGTCCGTCGCCAGTGGTGGCGGACCATGGTCCAGCAGCGCGACGACATCGTCGGCCTGGACTCGGCAGTGATCCTGAACCGGGACGTCTGGGCCGCCTCCGGTCACCTCGACGCGTTCGTCGACCCGCTGACCGAGTGCCAGTCCTGCCACAAGCGCTTCCGGGCCGACCACCTGGAAGAGGCGTGGGAGGCCAAGCACGGCAACCCGCCGGCCTCGCTGCAGGAGCTGAACTGCCCGAACTGCGGCAACAAGGGCACCTTCACCGAGCCGAAGATGTTCAACGGCCTGATGAAGACGTACCTCGGGCCGACCGAGAGCACCGAGGGCATGCACTACCTGCGCCCGGAGACCGCTCAGGGCATCTTCGTCAACTACGCGAACGTGGCGACCGCGGCGCGCAAGAAGCCGCCGTTCGGTATCGCCCAGGTCGGCAAGAGCTTCCGGAACGAGATCACTCCGGGCAACTTCATCTTCCGTACGCGTGAGTTCGAGCAGATGGAGATGGAGTTCTTCGTCCCGCCGGGCAGCGACGAGGAGTGGCACGAGTACTGGCTGCAGCAGCGCTGGAACTGGTACCGGGACCTGGGCCTGTCCGAGAGCAACCTGCGCTTCTACGAGCACGCCAAGGAGAAGCTCTCGCACTACTCGAAGCGGACCGTCGACATCGAGTACCGCTTCCAGTTCGGTGGCACCGAGTTCGCCGAGCTCGAGGGCATCGCGAACCGCACCGACTTCGACCTGGCGACGCACTCCAAGCACTCCGGTGTCGACCTCTCCTACTTCGACCAGGAGAAGGGCGAGCGCTGGACGCCGTACGTGATCGAGCCGGCCGCCGGCTTGACCCGCGCGGTGCTGGCGTTCCTGCTCGAGGCGTACGACGAGGACGAGGCCCCGAACACCAAGGGTGGCGTCGACAAGCGCACGGTCATGCGGTTCGACCCGCGGCTGGCGCCGGTCAAGGTCGCGGTGCTGCCGCTGTCGCGCAACCCCGACCTGTCCCCGAAGGCCAAGGGTCTCGCCGCCGACCTGCGCAAGCGCTGGATCGTCGAGTTCGACGACTCGCAGGCGATCGGCCGCCGGTACCGCCGGCAGGACGAGATCGGCACCCCGTTCTGCGTCACCGTCGACTTCGACACCCTCGAGGACGACGCGGTGACCGTCCGGGACCGGGACACCATGAAGCAGGAGCGGGTCTCGCTCAGCCAGATCGAGGACTACCTGATCAAGCGCCTGCCGGGCTGCTGAGACGTGTGACGACGCCGGGTGCCGCGAGGCGTTGCCCGGCGTCGTTAATATGGCCCCTTCGTCCACAGTGAAGGGTGTGAATATGTCGAGAAGTTCATGGGGGCGACGCCTGCTGGCCACCGGGGCGTCGATGGTGATCGGACTGACCGCGGTGGCGATCGGCCCCGGCCCGGCGTCCGCGGCGGCGGCCTTCGCCGCCATCGACGCGTCGTCGTTCGTGCTGGACCCGTCGGACAGCTTCCAGCGGTACGGCGACATCGTCAGCCGGATCGAGGCGAGCGGCAAGGTCACCCCGGCCGCGTCACTGGGCGCCGCGATCGACGGTACGCAGGACTTCACGCCGACCTGGGGCCTGTGCCACACCAGCGGCATCGTCTCGACGCTGAGCCCGACCGGCTTCTGCTGGGACGCCGATGACGACGACTGGGCCTCGACCTGGCGCCCGCAGGGTATCTCCGGCTCGTGGGACGCCCAGCCGAACCTGGTCTGGGAGAACCGCAAGATCGCGGTGGCCAGCTGGCACGGGCCGCAGGACAGCAACACGTTCTCCCGGCTCACCTTCGTCGACTACACCAGCACCGCGGCGCTGAAGTTCCGTGACGTGCTGCTGGTGGTCCCGGACTCCACCGGCGGGGTGGACAACTTCCGGACCTTCGACTGGAACCACGCCGACGGCGTCGTCTGGTACGGCAACACGCTCCTGGTCGCCGACGGCGGCCGGCTGCACGCGTTCAGCCTCAAGCACCTCTGGGCGATGACCCGGTCGCAGGAAGAGGTCGGCTTCGGCACGGACGGGACGTCGGCGCCGAGCGGCCGCTGGCACCGGTACGTGCTCCCGCAGGTCGGCGAGTACTACCCGGAGTACACCCCGACCGGCGGCTACGTCGGCTGCTCGTCGATCACCGGCAACCGTCCCTGCCTGAACGCGATCAGCCTGGACCGTCGCGGCAGTGCCCGGGACTCGATGGTCTCCGCCGAGTTCGTCGGCACCGACGCCGCCGGTGGCCGGGCGATCCGCTGGCCGATGAGTTCGGCGACCGCGTTGCCGCTGCTCAGTGCGGACGTCAAGGTGCACGCCGACGAGGCGTACGTCTCGCCGATCTGGCACATGCAGGGTGTGGCGAGCGACGGCACGAACTGGTTCCTCTCCGGCACCTGCGCGGGCGGTAGCGGGACCTGCGTCCACAAGGCCGTGCCCGGTGCGGCCCCGCACCAGCAGGCGCAGGTCAACGGCGGGTTGGAGAACCTGTCCTACCAGCCGTCCTACAACGGCTCGGCACCGCGACTGTGGGGGCTGACCGAGGGCGACAACCGGATCACCTTCAACATCAGCGTTCCCTGACGCGTGGCGTCCCGGCGGCCTCGGGTCAGAACTCGAAGCCGCCGGGGCGGTCGTTGCGGTCGGCGATCAGGCCGGCCAGCACCGCCACGGCGATCTCCGCACCGGTCCGGCTGCCGATGTTCAGCCCGACCGGGCGGTGCACCCGGGCGATCTGATCCTCGGCGACCCCGAGCTCGCGTAGCGCCGCCAGGTGGGGGCCCTCGTGCCGCGGGTTGCCCAGGATGCCGACCCAGCGGGTGGGCCGCTCCAGCGCCTCCTTGAGCAGCGAGCCGATCTCCGGCCGGTGATGGTCGGTGATCAACACGTCGGTGTGCTCGGTCAGCTCGGCGGCCGCGAGGTCGGCGACGAGGGCGTCGCCGTGTGCCCGGGGGGTGCCGCCCAGCCGGTCCGGATCCGGCTCGACCAGGACGACCTGGTAGCCCAGCTCCGCCCCGAACCGGGCCAGCATCTCGGCCACCGGTGACGCGAAGACGGCCACCAGCCTGCGCGGACTCTGCTCATCACTCACGCCCCCGACTCTGCCAGAAGTCCGCCGGAAAAGCACACGTCAAGGGGTCGCACGACACCTTGCCCCGCGCCTATAGTCCTCCGCAGCGTGAAAGACGCGCCGCCGGTCCGTCGACCCGGCTAACCTTCACCCCTGGAGGCACCGATGCCCACCGTGGAAGAGCGTGTGACCCGACTGGAGGAGCGCGTGGACGAGCAGGAGAGGCTCCGCGCCAGCCAAGACCAGGATCTATCCGATGTCGGCCTTAAACTGGCTGCTCAGGACAAATTGCTCAAAGCAGTCGCGAAGACTCAGTCCGAGCACACCGCGACGCTCAGCAGGCACACCACGATCCTCGAGAAGCAGACTGCGGTTCTCGAGGAGCACTCCGCGGTCCTCGACCGGCACACCGCGGTTCTCGAGGAGCACACCGCGGTCCTCGACCGGCACACCGCAATGCACAAGAGTCATGAGGTGGCGCTCGCGCGGCTCTCGCTCGACATGAGTGGCCTGCAGGACGGGATGCAGCGGATGATCGGGATGCTGGACACGCTGATCGAGCGCGGCGCCGACCGCTGACCCACCGGCCGATTCGGGGTTGCCGGGCTGGGCGTGTCACCCTAGAGCGCGTGACCGCACCGCTCATGCTCGGCAACCACACCGTCAACCCGCCCGTCGTGCTCGCCCCGATGGCGGGGATCACCAATGTGGCGTTCCGGCGGCTCTGCCGGGAGCAGGGCGGCGGTGTCTACGTCTGCGAAATGATCACCACCCGGGCGTTGGTGGAGCGGATCCCCAAGACGCTCAAGATGATCGCGTTCGCCGAGGACGAGGGTTTCCGCAGCCTGCAGCTCTACGGTGTGGACCCGGACGTGACCGCGGCCGCGGTCCGGATGGTCGGCGAGCACAACCTGGCCGATCACGTCGACCTGAACTTCGGCTGCCCGGTGCCGAAGGTGACCCGCCGCGGTGGCGGCTCGGCGCTGCCCTGGCGGCGCAAGCTGTTCGGCCGGATCGTGCGGCAGGCGGTCGAGGCGGCTTCCGCGTACGGCATTCCGCTGACCATCAAGATGCGCAAGGGCATCGACGAGGACCACCTGACGTACGTCGAAGCCGGCCTCACCGCGCAGGACGCCGGTGTCGCCGCGGTGGCGCTGCACGCGCGCACCGCCGAGCAGCGCTACTCCGGTGAGGCCGACTGGGACGCGATCGCCACTCTCAAGCAGGCGCTCGACGTGCCAGTGCTCGGCAACGGCGACATCTGGGAGGGTTCGGACGCGCTGCGGATGGTCGCGCACACCGGCGTCGACGGTGTGGTCGTCGGCCGCGGCTGCCTGGGCCGCCCGTGGCTCTTCGCCGACCTGGAGGCCGCGTTCACCCAGGGCGCCGGCTACCAGCCGGTGCTGCCCACCCTCGGCGAGGTCGCGAAGATCATGTCGCGGCACGCCCAGCTGCTCGTCGAGGCGCTGGAGGACGAGCGGCACGGCTGTGCCGACTTCCGCAAGCACGTCGCGTGGTACCTGAAGGGCTTCCCGGTCGGCGGTGACCTGCGCCGCAGCCTGGCGATGACCTCCTCGCTGACCGAGCTGGACGACCTGCTGGCCAAGCTCGACCCGGCCATTCCGTTCCCGCCCGAGTCGCTGGGCCAGCCGCGCGGCCGGATCAACGCACCGGGCAAGGTCTCCCTCCCGCACGGCTGGCTCGACTCCCGCGACGACGACATCGTCCCGGAGGGCGCCGAGATGGAAGACTCCGGCGGCTGACGAAGCTGGCTGGTCCTCAGGGGTGCCTCCGCGATGCGGAGGCACCCCTGAGAGCCAGCCGGGACCGGAGCCGCGCTGCGGCCCGGTGGTGCGCGGAGGTCGCGCGGCCTCACGGGCGGGACTCGGCTCGTAGCCTGCGGACAGGCGCTCCGTACGCGTACCCAAGGGGGTTGTGAAAAGCGGCCCGGGGTCAGATGCGGCCGGTGCGGTGCAGCTGGATGGCCACCACGATCGTGGCTATCAGGAGCAGGGCGGCGATCACCGTGGCGGTGATCTTCGCGGCGCTGTACGGGCGCTCGCCGGCGACCTCCGCGGTCCGGCCGTTGACCAGGACGTTGAAGGTGCGGCCGGCGTGCAGGTAGCACGCGATCCAGACCGGTAGCAGCATCAGCTTGAAGGTCAGGTCGTGGTATTCCGTGTCGACCGAGTGCACCCGCTGCTCGTCGCCGCCGATGTCGCGCTTGCAGTCGTCCTCGATCACCGAGGCCATCCGGGACTTCGCGGTGTCCAGCCCGGCCTCCGGCTCGACGTCGTAGCGCAGCGTCTCGTGGCCGGCCAGGTAATCCGGCCGGTACGGCTCGGCGTCCGGCAGCGGCCACGGCTCGAGCGCGTCCAGGTGCTTCGGCATCACCCGGGTGGAGCCGGTCACCAGTACGTCGTCGAACGTCCGGGAGACCACGCCGTTCGCCGACCACCAGCGGGTCTTCTGGACCTGCCGGGTCTTCGTCTCGCCGTTCTCGGTGTAGCTCTCGGTCTCCCAGTAGTGGTCGCCGCGCTCACCCCGGTACGCCGAGACGGTGTTCGCGTCGTACGTCCAGTGCGGCAGGTACGAGCTGTGCGACGACTCGGCCTCGCTCACCCGCTTGAGGCTGTTCGGCGCGAACCACCGCGACGACGCCCACCCCCGCAGCGCCTCCCGCAGGGCCGGCCGGTCGATCAGGAACGGCAGCACCGCCTCCGGCACGACCTGCTCGCCGGAGGTGACGTCGGCGACCAGCGCCGCACCGCAGAACTGGCACCGCTCGGAGATCTTGTCGCTCTGTGTCACCGCGCCACAGCCCCGGCAGGTGAAGACGTGCGGCGTCAGGGTGGCGATCGGCTTGCGCGGCAGGCCGGTGAACGCGGCCCAGGAGTGCTCGCGGATCGCCCGGTCGGCCGCCGCGACCGGTGTCTCGGTGCCGCAGTACGGGCACTTCAGCACGGTCGTGCCGGGGGCGAACTCGAGGCTCGCCCCGCAGCCGGAACACGGATATTGCGTCTGGGTCTGCTGGGACACGGTCAGCCCTGCGGGGGCAGCGGCGGCGGCACCGCGGCGAAGACGGCGCTCAGCTCGGGCACCTGCCCGGCCGCGGTCCAGCCGGCCAGCCCGTTGCGCCAGACCAGGGTCTCCCGGGTGAGCGCGCCGGACGAGGCGTGCCCGGTCAGCGCGGCCACGTCGAACGGGCCCTGCTGCTGGCCGCCGATCGCGGCGAACCACTCGCCGACCGGCAGCGGCGGCGGCCCGGCGGCCGGCGGTGCGGCGGCCGGGGTGTTCATCGACTGGGTGGCGCGCTGCCCGGCGGCCATCCCGATGCCGATCCCGAACGCGTCGCCGGCGCCGCCCGGGTTCTTCGCGGCGTCCTCGATCGCGTTCGCGGTCTGGAACTTCGTATACGCGTCCAGGTTGCCGACCACGCCCATCGAGGTGCGCTTGTCCAGCGCCTCCTCCACCTCCGGCGGCACCGAGATGTTCTCGATGATGAACCGGGGGATCGCGATGCCGGACGGCGCGAGCTCGTCGGTGAGCACCGCGGACAGCGTGGTGCCGATGCTCTGCTGTTTGGCGGCCAGGTCGAGCAGCGGCACGCCGGACGTGGCGAGCGCGCTGCCCAGGTGGCTGACGACCAGCTGGCGCAGGTATTCCTGGACCTCGGCGGTGCGGAACTGCGGGTCGGTGCCGACCAGCTCGGTCAGCAGCCGGGCCGGGTCGGACACCCGCATCGCGAAGCTGCCGAACGCCCGCAGCCGGACCGCGCCGAACTCCGCGTCCCGGACGATCACCGGGTTCTGCGTGCCCCACTTCATGTCGGTGAACTGCCGGGTGTTGACGAAGTACACCTCGGCCTTCCACGGCGAGTCGAAGCCGTACTTCCAGCCCTTGATGGTGGACAGGATCGGCAGGTTCTGCGTGGTCAGCGTGTGGGTGCCGGGCGGGAAGACGTCGGCGATCGTGCCCTCGTTCACGAAGACCGCGGTCTGCGACTCCCGGACGATCAGCTTGGCGCCCATCTTGATCTCGTTCTGGTACCGCGGGAACCGCCAGACGATGGTGTCCCGGCTGTCATCGAGCCACTCGATGATGTCGACCAGCTCACCCTTGAGTTTGTCCCAAAGACCCATGCCGGCTCCTGCTCTCGCGCGCGTACCGAAGGTGGTGCGGCGCCGACCGTATCAACCAGCGGCGAGACCCGCCGCTACCAGGCGGAAAACCGACTCACCAGGAGCAGCGGAACGGCGGTCAGGGCGACCAGCACGGTGAGCGGCAGGGGCAGGGCGAACCCGGCGTAGAGCGCCAGGGCGCACAGCTCGGCGCCGAAGCCGCTGATCGACAGGACGGTGGTGCGCGCCGCGGATCCGATGGTGTCCTGCAGGCGGGTCCCGGCGTGCACCGTCGCGTACTGGAGCAGCCCGAACGCGGCCGCGACGGCGACCAGGCCGGCCAGGTGCGGCACCAGGGCACCGAGAGCGATCAGCGCGGCCGCCAGGGCCAGCGGAAGGGCCGGACCGCGGACCTGACGGCGGGCGGCCAGCGCACTGCCGCCGGCCATGGCCAGGGCCGTCAGAGCGAAGAGCAACGGTACGACCGGAGTACCCGCCCCCTTCTCCCGGGCGAGCAGCGGCAGGTACTCGTCGAGCGCCGAGAAGCCCGGCACCGCGGCGGCCACCAGCAGCGCCCGCAGCACCACCCGGCTGCCCCGCACCTGGCGCAGCGCGGAACGCAGCGGGGCGGGTGGCGTGCCGGCTGAGGTCGTACCCCCGAGGGGTTCTTCCGGAAGGCGGAGCGCGAGCAGACCGCCTGCCGTGACCGTCGCCATGCTGATCGTGCCGACCAGGAGGTACCCGCCGCGAAGCCGGGATAACCGGGCCAGAGCAGCCAGCAGCCGAACCCGGCCGCGGTGACCAGCTCACCGAGGGCGTAGACGCGTTTGCGGGACCAGCGATCGGCGAGCGCGCCGGCCGGGATCTCGCCCGCGAACGTGACCACCGACCAGATCGCGAACAGCGACGAGATCGCGCCGGTGGTGAGCCCGGCGTCGGCGAACAGCAGCGCGTAGACCGGGTAGAGCGGCACACCCTCGGCGCAGGCCCGGGTGAGATACAGGTGTCAGCGTCAAACCGGATGCATGCCCTCAGTCTGCCGCACCGGTCAACGCAGTTGGGCCTCGTCGGCCGCGGCCCGGCCGGAGTCCCAGCCCTCGAGGCTGTGCACCCGGCTGGCCCGGGCCCGGACCGTGGTCGGGAAGACCCGGTCCATCGCGGCGCGCACCTGCACGTCCCGGCTGCGCAGCACCGGCAGCAGGTCGCTGTGCCCCTCGAACTCGCGCTCGGCGGCCTGCCGCAGCCGCTCGCCGATCCGCACGCCGTAGGCGACCAGGAACGACCGGCGGAACGCCTTCACCCGGGCCTTGCCCTTGGCCGGCTCGTCCCGGGTCATCGCCTTGTTCGCCTGCACCAGCAGCGAGGTGTAGAGCAGCTCGACCGCGTCGATGTCGGCGTCGAACCCGAAGATCGTGGTGAAGCCCAGCTCCGGCGACCAGACCGTGCGGCACGCGTTGGCCTTGGCGATCGCGTCGAGCAGCCCGGCCTTCTCGTTCTCGTAGGGGTGATCCACCCCGATCCGGCGGGCGAACGGCACCACGTCCACGGCCGGCGCGGTGACCTCCTCGATCCGGTACCGGGTGATCAGCTCCTGCGCCTTCGCGCTGTACGCCTCCGCCTCGGCCGGGAAGTCGGTCGCCTCGGCCTTCGCCAGCAGGGCACGCACCCGGTCGAGCAGCCGCCGGTCGGCGTGCTGGTGCACGACCGTCGCGGGGGTGCCGGGCGGCGGGACCAGGATCTCGATGCCGGGCAGAAGCCGCAACTCGGCCAGCAGTCCGAGGGACGCGTCCAGGACCGCGATCCGATCCGGCTTGCGGCCTTCGGCCGATTTTATCTGTACGACCTGGTCACGCCAGCCGTCGTCAACCGGATCCTTGCCGACCAGGAACGCGGCGGCCGCCTCGGCGACCACCCGGCCCTGGATCGGGTCACCCCGTCGTGCGATGACCCGGTGCAACTCGGCCGGCTGCCACCCGTCGCGGAACAGCCTGTCGAACTCACCGTCCAGCGCGGTGGCCAACGCCGCGTCGGTCTCGGCGGCCGGCGCACCGGTCAGCAGGTCCAGGGCTGTCTCATGATCGAGATCTCCGGCCCGCACACGTTCGAATATCTCCCGGGCCGACATGCCGCAAATGGTAGTGGCCAGGCCCGGGTTCCCCCGGTCAGGGCCCGCTGACTTTAAATCTGCCGAGTTTTGTGGCGGGGAGGGCGGTGCGAGCCCTCCCC
>NZ_BOMS01000014.1 GCF_016862315.1 Actinoplanes palleronii
GGGGGTGGCGGTCACGGTCTACACGACGGGGATCAGACGTCGAGGTCGTTCTCGACGCGGCGCAGCTGGTGGCGGGCCATGGCCAGGTTCGACCGGTCCCGGCGCAGCGCCACGTAGAGGAACAGCCCCTTCCCCTGCCGGCTCGTGAGCGGTCGGATCATGTGGTACTGGGTTTCCAGCGTGATGAGGATGTCCTCGATCTTCTCGGAGAGGTTGAGCATCTCCATCGCGCGCAGCTTCGCCCGGACCACGTCGGTGTTGCCGGCCGCGGCGACGGTCAGGTCGAGTTCCTTGCCGCCGCCGACGGTGCCCAGGGCCATGCCGCTGGTGTGGTCCACGAGAGCGACGCCGATGCAGCCGTCGATCTCCATGATCTCTTTGAGTGCGGTGTCCATATCGGGCATGGGATTCGTTCCTCCAGTGCGGTGGGATGGCGGCCCGCCGTCGGTCGGCGGTGCCGGTGGGGTGCGGCGGATGCCGCGTTAGGTCTGCCGGTTCATCCGGCCGTGGTGCGGTGGCGCGGAGCGTTCGACAGGTTGGCCAGCGGGTTCCGCCGAGCCAGCGGTGCCGTCGAGGGACCGGTCTGTTGCGGGATCTCCGGTCGCAGGTGCCGGTGCTGTGCGGTCTCCAGGGCCATGAGCTTGACGATCCGGCGTACGCAGCGCCGGGCCTCCAGGTGCACCATGGCGAGGTTCGCGTCACCCGAGGTGACCACGGTGAGCAGGGCGTTCGGCCCGGCGGTGTACGAGGTGATGTATCCGCCGTCGCACTCGACGACGGACTCCCGCAACTCACCGTGGTTGACCGCGTGCGCGAACCGGCGCGCCAGCGCCAGGTGCGCCGCGGCGAGAGCCGCCAGGGTGTCCGGTTCGATGCCGTGCGAGTCGTGCGCGACGACCAGCCCGTCGGCGGTGGCCAGGACGCTGCCGGACAGCTCCGGCAACCTGCTGCGCAGGCGGCCGAGCTCGTCGAGTACCGCCGGGTCCACCGTCATCCTCGGACGCTCCTTCTCCATATCGGGGGTGCGCGCGTCACCGCAGTGCCCTCAATGCGGTGCGTATGCGTTTGAGCAGGACCTCGTCGGTGCCCTGGTGCACCGGCGGGTCCGGGATGCCGGCGAGCTCCTTCGGCAGCTTCGCGCCGGGTTTGCGGCGCGCCAGCCGGGGGAGCCGGTTCGGCCCGGTGTTGCCCTCCCCGGGTGGCGGCGCCGGCGGCGGGAGCGTCGCGGCCGGCGGGGGAGCGCCGGAGGGAGGTCCGCTGTCCGGCGGCGGGTGCCGGTCCGGTGCCGGTCCGCTGATCACCGGTACGACCGGGGCCTCCGCGGTCGCCGGCGCGGGGCGGCTCACCGGCGCCACCTCGCGCCGGTGCTGGGGCAGACGCACGAAGTCCGAGTTCTCCGGTACGCGTACCTCGGGCAGTTCGATGAGTCCCAGCGCCGCGAGCCGCCGCAGTTCCTGGATCGTCGCGTATCCGGCGCGCCCCAGCAGCAGAGCCAGGTCGGCCGGGGTGCGCTGGCCGTCCGCGTGGATCAGCAGCTCCCACTGCAGCGCGGTGACCGTGACCCGTTCCCGGGGCGGCCGGGCCACCGGGGTGACCGGCGCGGTGTCGATCCGCGTGTTCGGGATGATGTCGTCGAGCAGTTTCACCCGCCGGCGCACCTCGCGCAGCACCGCCGCCGTGTCGATGTGCACCACCGGGCCCAGCCAGTGCGTCGCGGACGGCAGGAACTCGACCGGCCCGGTCCCCGCGGCCAGCACGAAGTACGCCGCGTCGTAGGTCGCACCCAGCACGCACAGCTCCAGCTCCCCCTGGGTGAGATGTCCCTGTTCGACGAGCAGGCGGCCGACCCGGGCGGTCGAGGTGCCCAGGTCCAGCGCGTTCTGCCAGGTACGCCCGGCCAGCCGGCCGGACGAGGTGAGCAGCTCGCCGACCCCGGGCGCGGCCGGCGACTCGGCGTAGATGACCCGGCCCTCGAAGACGTAGACCGCGCCGCCGGGATGGCCGCCCACCACCAGCGCTCCGGTCTGCCGCTCGTCAGCGATCTGCGCGAGCAGATCGCCGGGCGCGGCGGTCTTCGTGGCGGCCACCGTTACTCCTCACTGGTGCGTGCGTTGGTCATGACGCGACGAGTTCGTCGGCGAGGCGCTGCATCTTGCGGCGGGCCACGGCGAGGTTGCCGCGCACCCGGTCCAGCCAGACGTAGAGCACCAGGCGGCTGTCGAATTCGGTCTGGACGACGCGCAGGAGGTGGTAGCCCCCGGCGGTCGTGATGATCAGGTCTTCGAGCAGGTCGTGCGGGATGGCCGAGACGAACAGCGACCGGCTGTTCGCGGCCTGGACCACCTCCGCGGTTCCGGCCGCCGCGCCCTCGTGATCGGCATTGGGGGCGGCTCCGGTCGTGGCGACCGGAAAGCCCGTGGTGTAGTCGACGATGCTGGCTCCGACGGCGCCAGGAATCGTCATGGCCTCCTGTAGGCAGTGATCGACGCCGGGCACATCTCTCCTCAGCGCTGCTACCGGGTTTCGTCGCCCGGCCGTGTTCAGTCAGATGTCAGATGTCCGGTGACGTTCGACCCATCGCCGTACCCCGCCACCGTGGGCCATCCTCCGGTGACCCTGCGGCTACAAGTCGCACGCGTTGTGCGTCATGGTCGAGTGCGCGGTATCCGGGCCCGGGTGCGGCGCTGACGCGGCATCGCGCGGACCGGTGCAGGCCGGGTGGGCCGTACCGGTGAACGGGAATCACGGATCGTCATCCTGCGGCAGTCATCGAGTGCCGTCGTCGCACGGCCGGTGCGTCGGACCCCCGGGGTCACCCGCCGGAGTCGCGTAATCTGATCGTCACACGTCGATATTCTGGAGGTCGCATGCCCAGTCGCTGGGAGCAGGTCGTGGTGGACGCGGAGGATCCCGCCCGGCTCGCGGCCTGGTGGGCCGAGGCGCTCGGCTACCAGATCGTCGACGAGGACGCCGGCGACGTGGAGATCCGGCGCCGACCGGACGAACTGCCCGGCCTGCTGTTCACCCCGGTCACCGACGTCCGCAAGGGCAAGAACCGGCTGCACCTGGACCTGCGCCCGGACGATCAGGGCAACGAGGTGGAGCGCCTGGTGAACATGGGTGCCCGGCCGGTCGACATCGGGCAGCGTGACGTGTCCTGGGTGGTGCTGGCCGACCCCGAGGGCAACGAGTTCTGTGTGCTGGCCAGCCGTTGAGCAGCGCACGAAGTGCCGCCCGGCCGCTGATCAGTACCGGAACTCGCTGATCAGCGTACGGATCTCGCCGGCCGCGCCGCTGACCAACTCGGCCGAGTGCCGGGTGGTGTTCGCGCCCTCCGCGGTGTTCGCGCTGGACGTGCTGATGTGCGAGACCGTGCCGCTGATCTCGCTGGCCGCCGAGGACACCGCCCCGACGTTGCGGGCCAGCTGGTCGGTGGTGGCCGACTGCTGGTCGACCGCGGCCGCGATGGTCCGCTGCCCGTCGTCGATCCGGGTGATCACCGAGGCGATCGCCTGGATCGCCTCGGCCGTGCTGGTGGTCATCTCCTGGATCGTCTGGATCTTCGCGGTGATGTCCGCGGTCGCCTGGGTGGTCTCCTGAGCCAGGTCCTTGACCTCGGTGGCGACCACCGCGAACCCCTTGCCCGCGGTGCCGGCCCGGGCCGCCTCGATCGTCGCGTTCAGCGCCAGCAGGTTCGTCTGCGCGGCGATCTTCGTGATCATCCGCACGATGTCGCCCACCTCCCGGCTCGCCTCGCTGAGCTTGGCCACCGCCTGCGCGGTCCGGTTCGCGCCGGTGGTCGCCTCGTTCGTGGTGGCCGTCGCGGCCGCGGTCTGCCGGGAGATCTCCCGGATCGACGCGGACAGCTCCCCGGTCGCGGTCATCATGTCGGTCACCGACCCGGAGACGTTCCCGGCCGAGGAGTCGGCGCGGCGCGCCTGTGCCGAGGTCTGCTCGGCCGACTGGTCCAGCGTGCCGGCCAGGGCCTGCAGCTCGGTACTGGCCTGGGTGAGCACGTTCACCCGGTCGGCGGTCGCCGCGACGGTGCCCTGCAGCACGGTGGTCGCCTCGTTCAGCGCGATCGCCATCTCGCCCAGCTCGTCCTGGTTGATCACCGGGGCGCGGACGGTCAGGTCACGCCGGGCCAGCGCGCGCAGGGCGTCGAGCATCCCGCGCAGCGGCCGGCGCACGGCGCGGACGGTCAGCGCGCAGGCGGCCGCGGTGATCAGGGCGGCCAGCAGCGCGGCCAGCACGATGAACCGGTTGCTGGTCGAGGACGCCTCGGCGCCCTGCGCGGCGGCGGATTTGACCTCGGCGTACATCCGCTCGTCCAGGGAGCCGAGCTTCTCCTCCAGTGCCGAGTAGACCTCCAGGAAGCCGGACAGGCCCGCCGCCGCGGCGCGATGATCGGTTCCGGCCAGCGCGACCAGGTCGATGGCGGCCTTGGTGTAGTCCACCACCGAGGCCCGGGTGGCCGAATAGTCTGACTTCAGGCTTGCCGGGGCCAGTGCCGTGGCATCGTCGTACATGGCGAGCATGGTCTGCCCGTGGTCGGCGACCTCGTCGACGGCGAACGTGGCGCGCATCTCCGCGGTCGTCGCGTACATCGCCGCCATCACGTCGGCGCGGAGCGCGTCGTGCATCATGTCGGCGTTCCACTGGTCGCTCATCGCCTCGCTGACCGCGGCGATCTCCTGGTTGGCCGCGGACTGGTCGGCGGCATTGCGCATCGCGAACCCGGTCACCAGGGCGACCGACAGGAGACCGGCACCGCCCATGATTCCGAGGCGGGCGACGATCGTGACGCCATGACGGCGAGAAACGGACTCCACCGCTACCCATCGGCAACCCGGACAACCGGCTTAGGGTGATCACATGACGGCCTTCGACGCCCAGCGCTGGGCATCCGAGCCCGCCAAGGACAGCGGCTACGCCAGGACCCCGTACCAGCGGGACCGGGCCAGGGTGCTGCACTCGGCCGGCTTCCGCCGGCTGGCGGCCAAGACGCAGGTGCACACCGCCGGGTCCGACGACTTCCTGCGTACCAGGTTGACGCACTCCCTCGAGGTCGCCCAGATCTCCCGGGAGATGGGCACCCGGCTGGGCTGCGACCCGGACGTGGTGGACGTCGCCGGCCTGGCCCACGACATCGGCCACCCGCCGTTCGGGCACAACGGCGAGGCCGCCCTCGACCAGGTCGCCCAGTCCTGCGGCGGGTTCGAGGGCAACGCGCAGACCCTGCGGGTGCTCAGCCGGCTGGAGGCCAAGGTGCCCGGCGCCGGCCTCAACCTGACCCGCGCCTCCCTGGACGCCTGCGCCAAGTACCCGTGGTTCCGCCGGCCCGGCACCCGCAAGTTCGGGGTCTACGCCGACGACGAGCCGGTCTTCACCTGGATGCGCGGCGACCGCGACGATGACCGGCGCTGCCTGGAGGCCCAGGTGATGGACTGGGCCGACGACGTGGCCTACTCGGTGCACGACGTCGAGGACGGCGTGCACGGCGGCTACCTCGCGCTCGGCCCGCTGCTGCGCGACCCGGCCGAACGCGCCGAGCTGTGCGCGGACGTGGCCGCGACGTACTCCGACGAGACCGCCGACCAGCTCGGCGAGGCCCTCGACCACCTGCTGGCCGACCCGGCGGTGGCGGTCGTCGGCGACTACGACGGCTCGTACGGCGCGCAGATCACCCTGAAACGGATGACCAGTGTGCTGACCGGCCGGTTCGTCTCCTCCGCGGTCGGCGCCACACACAGCCAGTACGGCACCGACCCGATGCGCCGCTACGCCGCCGACCTGGTCGTCCCGCGTACCGTCCGCAACCAGTGCGCGCTGCTCAAGGGCATGGCGTTCCGGTACGTGATGCGCACCCGGGCCGCCGAGCACTGGTACGAGCAGCAGCGCACGATCATCGTGGAACTCGTCGAGGCGTTCAGTCGTACCCCGGAGAGGTTGGATCCGCTCTTCGGGCCGCAGCATGCGGCCGCCGCGACCGACGCCGAAGCCCTGCGCGTGATCGTCGATCAGGTGGCGTCGCTCACCGACCACACCGCCGTGGCCTGGCACCGGACCCTGGTCGGCTCGTTCTCCTGACGGCGCGCCCGGACCCTGCTGGCGGACCGGCGCCCGGGCGAGGCAGGATGTATGCCGTGGCGGGCAGGGTCAAGGACGAGGACATCGCACTGGTCCGTGACCGGACCTCGATCGCCGACGTGGTCAGTGAGACGGTGACGCTGCGCTCGGCGGGCGGCGGCAACCTGAAGGGGCTCTGCCCCTTCCACGACGAGAAGACACCGTCCTTCAACGTCTCCCCATCGAGAGGCGTCTATTTTTGCCATGGCTGTGGCCAGGGTGGCGACGCGATCAAGTTCTTGATGGACGCCGAGCACCTGTCGTTCATCGAGTCGGTGGAGCGGCTGGCCGGCAAGGCCGGCATCCAGCTGCGGTACGACACCAGCGACGGCTCGGCGCCGTCCGGTCCGCGCCCGCAGGCCGGGCAGCGGCAGCGGCTGATCGCCGCGCATGCCTCGGCCGTCGACTTCTACCGTGAGCAGCTCGGCTCGCCCGGCGCGCGCAAGGCCCGCGAGTTCCTCGCCGAGCGGGGCTTCGGCCGGGACGCCGCGGAGAAATACGGCTGCGGCTTCGCGCCGGACTCCTGGGACGCGCTCAGCAAGCACCTGCGGATGCAGGGCTTCACCGGCGAGGAGCTGACCACCGCCGGGCTGGCCAAGACGGCCCGCTCCGGCTCGCTGATCGACAGGTTCCGCCGCCGGCTGCTCTGGCCGATCCGGGACCTCGGCGGTGAGGTGATCGGGTTCGGCGCGCGCAAGCTCTTCGACGACGACGACGGCCCGAAGTACCTGAACACCCCGGAGAGCCCGCTCTACAAGAAGTCGCACGTGCTCTACGGCATCGACCACGCCAAACGCGAGATCGCCAAGCGCGGCCGGGCGGTGATCGTCGAGGGCTACACCGACGTGATGGCCTGTCACGAGGCCGGCGAGCCGACCGCGGTGGCCACCTGCGGCACCGCGTTCGGCGTCGATCACATCAACGTGCTGCGCCGGCTGCTGATGGACAGCGACAGCTTCACCGGCGAGATCATCTACACGTTCGACGGGGACGCGGCCGGGCAGAAGGCGGCGCTGCGGGCGTTCGAGGAGGACCAGCGCTTCGTCGGGCGTACCTTCATCGCCGTCAGCCCGGACAACATGGACCCCTGCGACCTGCGCCTGACCCGCGGTGACCTCGCGGTCCGCGACATGATCGCGGGCCGCGAGCCGCTCGTCGACTTCGCGCTGCGGCACACCATCAGCAAGTTCGATCTGGACACCGTCGAGGGCCGGGTCGAGGCCATGCGCCGCGCGGCGCCGCTGGTGGCCAAGATCAAAGACAGGGAAAAACGTCCGGAGTACGCCCGGAAGCTCGCCGGCGACCTCGGCATGGACCTGGAACCGGTGCAGCGGGCGGTGCAGAACGCGGCCCGTGGCGAGGCGACCGAGGCGCGGGCCCCCCGGCAGGGTTCGGCCGAGTCACCTCAGCGGCTGGTCGAGCGGGAGGCGCTGAAACTGGCGCTGCAGGAACCGGTGCTGGCCGGCCCGATGTTCGACGCGCTCGGCGCGGAGAACTACGCCGACCCGGTGCTGGCCGCGCTGCGGGAGGCGGTGGAGCAGGCCGGCGGGGCGTCCTCGGCGACCGGCGGCGTGGTCTGGATCGAGAAGGTCCGCGACTCCTGCGCCGACCTGGGCGCGCAGGGGCTGGTCAGCGAGCTGGCGGTGGAGCCGCTGCGCACCGACGGCGTGGTCGACCCGCGGTATGTCCAGGTCACCCTGGCCCGGTTGCAGGGCGCGGCGGTGACCACCCGGATCCGCGATCTCAAGTCCAAGGTGCAGCGGCTCAACCCGGTCACCCACAAGGACCAGTACCTCGCTCTCGCCGGGGAGCTCTTCTCGCTGGAACAGCAGGCCCGAGCCCTGCGCGATCAGGCGGCAGGTGGCATGTGAAGCTCTTCCGACGACGACCCGCCCTCCCGGCCTCGTCCCGGCCCCCGCTCGAGGCGGAGGAGCGGGTGATCGCCTGGTGCGGCTGTGAGCAGGGCGGTGTGCTGGTCGCGACGAACCGGGGGCTCTGGCTGCCCGGCGCCGCCGACCGGCTGGGCTGGCACGAGATCCACAAGGCCGCCTGGTCCGGGCGGGAGCTGCGGATCACCCCGGCCGAGCCGGCCGAGGAGCGGGACGGCTACACCGTGCTGGTGGACGGCCCCGCCGTGACCTATCTGCTGCTGGAGCCGGGGGAGGTCCCCGACCAGGTGCGGTCCCGGGTGACCCGGTCGGTGGCGTACACCACGCACCACGAGCTGGAGCGTGGTGCGGTGCGGGTGGTCGGCCGCCGGGTCAGCGGGCGGGACGGGCTGAGCTGGGCGGTCCGCTACGACGCCGGAAGCTGGGTGGACTGGCCCGCGGTGATCGAGGCGACCGACGCGTTGGTGGACGTCGCACGGAATTCTGTCGCACCCCCTCCGTAAGGTCTGCGGATGTGCCTTCCCTCATCCACGCCCGCGGATTGATAAAACGGTTCGGCGACTTCACCGCTGTCGACGGCATCGACGTCGACGTGCAGCCCGGTGAGGCGTTCGGCTTCCTGGGGCCGAACGGCGCCGGCAAGAGCTCCACCATGCGGATGATCGGGTGCGTGTCACCACCCACCGACGGGGTGCTGCGGATCCTCGACATGGATCCGCTGCGCGACGGCCCGCGGATCCGGGCCAGGCTCGGCGTCTGCCCCCAGCTCGACAACCTGGATGTCGAGCTGACCGTCCGGGAGAACCTCACGACGTACGCGCGGTTCTTCGGCATCCCGCGCGCCACCGCCCGCCGCCGTGCCGACGAGCTGCTCGACTTCGTGCAGCTGGGCGAGCGCGCAGGCAGCAAGGTCGAGCCGCTCTCCGGCGGGATGAAACGCCGGCTGACGATCGCCCGGGCACTGGTCAACGAGCCCGACATCGTGCTGCTCGACGAGCCGACCACCGGCCTCGACCCGCAGGCCCGGCACCTGGTCTGGGAGCGGCTGTTCCGGCTCAAGCAGCAGGGCGTGACGCTCGTGCTGACCACGCACTACATGGACGAGGCCGAGCAGCTCTGCGACCGGCTGGTGGTGATGGACGGCGGCAAGATCGTGGCCGAGGGCTCACCCCGGTCGCTGATCGAGCAGCACTCCACCCGGGAGGTGGTCGAGCTGCGGTTCCCGACCGAGGACCAGGGTGCGTACGCGTCGAAGCTCGACGGCATCGGCGACCGGACCGAGGTCCTGCCGGACCGCATCCTGCTCTACGTCGCCGACGGCGACGACGCCCTGGCCGAGGTGCACCGGCGCTCGCTGAGCCCGGCCAGCGCCCTGGTTCGCCGGGCCGGCCTGGAGGACGTCTTCCTCCACCTCACCGGCCGCACCCTGGTGGACTGAGATGACCCCTGCGGCGTATGTGCTGGAGTACCACCTGGTCAACTACCGGCGCACCTGGCGGTCGAGCGCGCTCTCGACGATGGTGCTGCCGCTGCTGACCATGCTCGGCTTCGGGCTGGGCGTCGGCGGTTACGTGACGACCGGCGTCGACGGCACGGCCTACCTGGACTGGATCGTCCCCGGCCTGATCGCCTCGACCGCGCTGCAGACCGCGTTCGGCGAGGCCACCTGGCCGGTGCTGAGCGGCTTCGAGTGGGTCCGGTCGTATTTCGGGCAGGCCGCCGCCCCGCTCCGGGTGGCCGACGTGCTGGGCGGTCACCTGGCCTTCATGATGTTCCGGGTGCTGGTCAGCGTCTCGGCGTTCGTGCTGGTCGCGGCGGCCTTCGGGACGCTGCGGTCACCGTGGGCGCTGGCCGTCCTGCCGCTCTCGGTGCTGATCGGCTTCGCCTCCGCGGCCCCGGCGATGGCCTATACGGCGAGCATCCCGAGCGACAGCTACCTGGCGATCCTGTTCCGTTTCGCGGTGCTGCCGATGTCGCTGTTCTCCGGGGTGTTCTTCCCGATCGACTCGCTGCCCGACCCGCTGCTCTGGGTGGCCTGGGCGTTGCCGCTCTGGCACGCGGTGGACCTGACCCGGGCCGCCACGCTCGGGCTGAACCCCGGCCTGGCCGGGCTGGGGCACCTGCTCTACCTGATCCTCTGGTGCGTGGCGGGCTGGTTCCTGGCGCACTGGCGGTTCCAGCGCCGGCTGGTGGTCTGAGATGAGCGGAGTGGTGACGTCGTGCTGACCATGGTCCTGCCGAAACTGGTGTCCTTCGAGGGCGCCGGCCGCCGGTCCGCGTCGGTCGCCGAGCGCAACGTCACGGCGCTGCGCTCGGCGTACTGGGTGGTGATGCTCGGCGGCTTCCTGGAGCCGGTGCTCTACCTGTTCTCGATCGGTGTCGGGGTCGGCGCCCTGATCGGCGACATCGAGCTGCCCGGCGGCCGGCTGGTGACCTACACCGAGTTCGTCGCACCGGCCATGCTGGCGTCGTCGGCGATGAGCGGGGCGCTCTCCGAGACCACCTTCAACTTCTTCGGCAAGATGAAGTTCATGCGGCTGTACGACGGCATGCTGGCCACGCCGATCCGGCCGTTCGAGATCGCGCTCGGCGAGCTGGCCTGGGCGATGATCCGCGGCAACATCTACTCGGTGGCGTTCCTGGCCATCATGGTGGCGATGGATCTGACCACGCCGCTGCGGGCGCTCGCCACGTTCCCGGCCACGGTCCTGGTCGGCTTCGCCTTCGGCGCGCTCGGCATGATGACGTCCACGGTGATCCGCAGCTGGCAGGACTTCGACCTGATCGGCGCCGGTCAGTTCGCCCTGTTCCTGTTCTCCGGCACGTTCGTCCCGGCCACCGGCTATCCGCTGGTGCTGCGCTGGCTGGTCGAGCTGTCCCCGCTGTACCGCTCGGTCGACCTGATCCGCGGCATCAGCCTGGGCTCGGTCGGCTGGCCCCAGCTGATCGACGTCCTCTACCTGTTGGCCCTGTTCGCCATCGGCCTCACCATCGCCGGCCACCGCATGACCAAACTCCTCTGCAAGTAACCCACCGTACGTGGGGACTTTCGGTGTGCTCCGCACCGAAAGTCCCCACGTAGGGCTTGAAGCGACGATGTGTGGGGAGTTTGGGTGTGCTCCGCACCGAAAGTCCCCACGTAGGGGTTGAAGCGACGATGTGTGGGGAGTTGGGGCGCGCAGCGCGCCCCAACTCCCCACACACTGTGCGCGGGGCCGGCGCCGGCCGGCAGCCCCGTGCTCGGTCGGTCGGCGCCGGAGTGGTCAGCCCTGGCTCAGGCCGTGTTCGGAGCCCTTCTTGAGCTTGCGGGTGTCGCGGAGCTCCAGGAACGGCTCCTCGTCGGCCGGGTGGCCGGCCGCGATGGCCCGGCCGCGTTCCAGCTCGGCGTCCAGCTCGGCGCCGAGCATGATGGCCATGTTGGAGATCCAGAGCCAGACCAGGAAGGCGATGACACCGCCGAGGGTGCCGTACGTCTTGTTGTAGTTGGCGAAGTTCGCCAGGTAGATGGCGAAGCCGCCGGAGGCGATCACCCAGAGCAGCACCGCGAAGATGCCGCCCGGGCTGACCCAGCGGAAGCCGCCGGTCTTGGCGTTCGGCGAGGCCCAGTACAGGATCGCGAACATCAGGCTCACCAGGATCACCAGCACCGGCCACTTGGCGATGTTCCAGGTCAACACGGCCGCGTCGCCGAGACCGATCTTCTCGCCGACCACCCGGGCCAGATCGCCGGTGAACACGACGATGGCCGCGGAGGCGATCAGCATCACGCCGACGATCGCGGTGACACCGACCCGGATCGGCAGGGTCTTCCAGATCGGCCGGCCCTCCGGCACGTCGTAGATGGCGTTCGAGGCGCGCATGAACGCGGCGATGTACCCGGATGCCGACCAGAACGCGACGAGCAGACCGAGGATCGCGGCGAGCCCGGCGTTCCCGGTGCCCTGCACCTGGTCGAGCACCGTGTTGACCATGTCGCGCATCTCGCCGCTGGGGGTGATCTGGCCGACCGCGTCCTGAACGGTCCGCTGCCCGGTGTCGCCGAGCATGCCGAGCACCGAGACGATCACCAGGACGCCCGGGAAGATCGACAGGACGCCGTAGTAGGTGAGTGCGGCGGCCCAGTCCGAGACGTTGTCCTCGGAGAACTGCTTGAAGGCCCGTTTCACCGCGGCGAACAGGCCCTTGGCACGCAGCTGGGACGGCTTGTCCGGGCCGTCGTCCGGCCCGGCCCCGGTGCGGTTGCCGGGTTTCCGGGTGCCGCCGACGTCGGTGGTGCTCGCCGCGGCCAGATCGAAGTCGTTACTGCCACGCTTCCGGGCGGCCGCATCGTCGTCACCGGCCGCCGGAGCGCCGGGCTTCCGAGCGGCGGAAGGGCCGGCGGAAGGGGCGGCGGAAGGAGCGGCGGAAGGAGCGTCGGAATGGGCGTCGGAATGGGCGTCGGCGTGGGCGCCGGAGTCGGATGCGGAGTCGTGCTGCCCTTCCGGGCGGTGACCGAGTCTCATGCGGGGCTTCCCTTCGGGCGGAGCGGCCGGTCGCCGCGCGCCGCCCTCCCCGCTGCGACGTGCGAATACGACCTGGTGACGCAGTGCCCGGCCGTGCCGGTCGCTAACCCTCCGGCGACCGTCCCGGCACGCCGGGGTGATGACCGGAGGGCAAGGCAGGCATTTGCCGCGTGCGGGGGCACGGAGCGTACGCACGAGCAGTCGAACGTTGCATGTCCATTTGTTCAGATAGCGCACGCATCTGGCCGTCCGAAAACGCTCTCTCGAATGTCGCCGCACCTTGCTACCCGCTGCTCACCCGGGTCGCGGAGATCGTCGAGTACCTATCCGGGTGACGGGTTTTGATCATGAATCCGCCGGTCACCGTGTCGCACGGCAAGTACGCCGATGATCCGTGTCACGCCGCACGCTCGTATCGGAGGGCAGAACATTCCAGGATGGAGGCGGTCATGGCATCCCGGAGGCTGGGTACTGGTGGATCAAGAGTCGTGCCGCGGATGGTCCATACTGGATCCGTTAGCACGCGCCGATGCACGTGCACCTGCACGGGTGGTCTCGTCCCGGGAGGAAATTGATGCGGCTACGACATCCTTCCGGCCGCATAGTGCACCTCACCTGCGGCGTCAGCCTAACCGAGGCGCTGACCCCGGCCGATGCGTTCACGGCGCTCGAGGCGGCCGCCGCGGCGCTCCGGGCCGGCCTGTCCGGCACCTCGGGCACACTGGGGATCGCCCTCCGGCTGTCCCACCCGCTCGCCGCCGCCCTCGTTGACGACGGGCGTGCCCGCACCCGGCTGCGTGCCGAACTCGACCGCCACGGCCTCGAAGTCGTCACGTTGAGCGGCGGGCCCGACGCCGAGGGCGGCGGCGCGCCCCCCGTCCAGGCGGAAACGACGCAGGCGGGGACGGAAAGCAGCGGCACGCCGTCGGCACCGATCGCCCCGCTGCCCGACTGGAGCGAGCCGGCCCGCCTGCAGCACACCCTGGCGCTGGCCCGGATCCTCGTCGACATGCTGCCCGACGAGGAGGTCCGGGGCGCGATCAGCACCTGCGGCCTGGGTCGCCGGGAGGACTGGGACGAGGCACACGAGCGGGACGGCGCCCGGCACCTGCGCCGGCTCTCCGGCGGCCTCGCCGACCTGGCCTGGCGGGTCGGGCGCGCGGTCCGCTGCGGCTTCCGGCCCGAACCGGGGTACGTCCTGGACACCCCGGAGCAGACCGTCACCGCGCTGACCAAGGTGGACAAGGACCGGCTCGGCGTCTGCCTGGACCTGACCCGGGTGGCGCTCGACTGGCCCGCCCCGCTGGACGGCATCGACCGGCTCACCGACGCGGGACTCTCGGTGATCACTGTGCGGATCACCGACCCGGCGGTCGCCTGGCAGCCACTGCTGCGCCACCTGCTCGCCGCGGACACCGCCCGCACCGAGTACATCGAGATCGACACGGCCGGGCCCGGTGCGGCTGACCTGACGTACGTGCTGGAGCAGTTGACCAGCCTCGGTCTGGTGCCGGAGCACGAACCCTGCACCGCGCCCTGATGGTGCGCATACATGGCTGAGGCCGCCCCGGATCCGGGGCGGCCTCAGCCATGTATGCGGTGTTGCGCGTTCAGTAGGTGCTGCCGGGACCCTTGGTGCCGGAGAGGGAGTCCGTCGGGGCCAGCAGCTCGTCCGTGCTGTCGGTGCCGGTGGTGGAAGTGGTGCCGAGCTTCTCACCGAGCTTGGACGACTGGAGCTTGTCCTTGCCTTCGGTGTAGAGCTTGTTCGCCTGGGCCTGCGCCACGCCGGCGGCCTCCTGGACCGTCGGGTGCTCCCAGAACTTCTGGGCGTTCGCCCGGATCTCTTCGTACTTCTCGCGACCGGCCCGGCTACCCAGGACGAAGCCCGCCGCAAGACCGCCGAGGAACAAGAGCTTTCCGCGCATGATGGCGGCTCCTTCCGTTGTCGTGACGCAAGCGCGTCTGCCAGGTGCATACCCATCCTGCCGCGCCGGTACTCCCTCTATCCCTGTTTCCGACCTGTTGCCCGAAGTTGCACGACACGTTAGGGCAGGTCAGCGCCCTTGTCCCGGCGCGGCGTGACCCGCCGGGGTATCCCCTTCGCGCAAGACCCGGTCGATCGTGTAATCTTCTCTCCGTTGCCAGGGAAACCCGGTGGCGGCACGATCCCCTGTAGCTCAATTGGCAGAGCAGCCGGCTGTTAACCGGCAGGTTATTGGTTCGAGTCCAATCGGGGGAGCTCCACTTCAAGGCCCGCTTCGGCGGGCCTTCGTTGTTTCCGGGTCCAGGTCCGCCGTTACTCCCTGGCCGACAAAGATCTTTTCCCGTACGTTCCGCGCGTGCCGTTCCCGCCCGGAAGTCCCGATCGGTCCACCCCCGACCGGTCGCCGCGCCGCGCCCGCCGCGCCGAGCACGTCGGTCGTCCCTACGGCCTGGCGCTGCTGTGCCTGTTCCTCGCCGCGGGGTGCCTCTGGTGGGCGGTCGACGTGGTGCGGGAGGGTGGTGCCGCCGCGTTCCTGACGCTCCCGTTCGCGCTGCTCGGGGTGTTGCTCTTCGGCGGCGGGCTGTACGGCTGCGTGGTCGAGATCCGCCGGGACCGGCCGCCGGCGACGGACCGCCCGGTCACCGCGGTGCGGAACTTCGCCGGCTGGGTGGAGCGCCGCGACCTGGTGCGGGTGCGACGTCTGGCCGGGGTGCTGCAGGACACGCCGGGCTGGCTGGCCCCGGCGGAACTCGCCGAACTTGGCCGGTGCCCGGACCTCCTGGACGCGCTGTTCTTCCACGCCCGCCGCGGCGACCTGGCGGCAGAGTTGCGGATCTCCGCCGACCGGGTGCGAGCCGATGCTGCCCGCCGTCCGGACGCGGAGAGCTCGGACGCGGGTGTGCCCGGGACTCCGGCCGGAGCGCTGGACGTGGTGCTGGCCACCCTGGACCGGGACGGGCGGGTGCGGGAGGCGGCGGTACGACGGATGGCCGCGGAACTGCTGCCCGGACAGGAGTGGTTCCTGGTGGAGCGGGCGGTTGATCACGTCGCGGCGATCCGGGCGGTGGCGCTCACCGCGATCGAGGAGTGGCTGGTGGAGGACCGGGAGCGGGTGGCGCCGGTGCTGCGGCAGGCGTTCCGGCGAGTGGCCGGCCGGGACCGGGCGGTGCCGCTGTCCGAGCTGCTGGAGCGTCTGGGACCGGATTCGTGCCGCGATGGAGGGTTGACGTGTCGCGGGGGCGGGGACTGGGACGGGTGCTCAGGTCGTACCGGATAAAGGTTTTGATCTTGGGGTTTTTGGGGCCCCCGGCGCTTTTGGTCCCTTGGCGCCGAGTGCACGGTTACGCTGAGGCCTGCGTTGTTCGCTGTCAGTGAGGTGGTTATGTCGCAGCCGGTTGAGGTGGACGTCGTGATTGTCGGCGGCGGGCTCGCCGGGCTGTCCGCCGCGCGCCGACTGGACCGTGCCGGGGTGGATTGGCTGCTGGTCGAGGGCTCCGACCGGGTCGGCGGGCGGGTCGCGACCGACGTCATCGACGGCTGGCACCTGGACCGCGGCTTCCAGGTGCTGAACACCGCCTACCCGAGGCTCTCCGCGCTGGTCGACGTGGACGCGCTGGACATGCGGTATTTCACCTCCGGGGTGCTGGTGCGCCGCGGCGGTGGGCTGCACCGGCTGGAGAACCCGCTGCGTGAACCGCTCACCACCCCGCAGACCCTGCTCTCCGGGGTCGGCTCGCTCACCGACCGGCTGAAGTTCGCCGCGCTCGCCACCCGCTGCGCCACCACACCGGCCGCCCGGCTGCTGGCTGCGCCGGAGACCACCACCCAGGAGATGCTCCGCAAAGCCGGCCTCTCGCACCGGATCATCGAGGAGGTGTTGCGGCCGTTCCTCTCCGGTGTCTTCGGCGACCGGTCGCTGGACACCTCCAGCCACGTCACGGCGATGGTGCTGCGGTCGTTCACCCGCGGGCGGATCGGGGTGCCGGCCGCCGGGATGGCCGCGCTGCCCGCCGCGATCGCCGGGCCGCTGCCGTTCCCGCAACTGCTGATCGGGGCGCGCACACTGAGTGTCGGCCCGGGCCTCGTGGTCACCGAGGGTGGCGAGGTGCACTGCCGCGCGGTGATCGTCGCGACTGACCCGGTGACCGCTTCTGCCCTGCTGCCGCAGCTGCCCACGCCGGACATGCACGGGCTGACCACGTTCTACTTCGGCGCCGCCCAGGCACCGATCGACGAGCCGATCCTGCTGCTCGACGGCGACCGGCGGGAGATCATCGCCAACACGGTGGTGCTCAGCAACGCCGCCCCGGAGTACGCCCCGAGCGGCCGCAGCCTGATCGCCGCGTCGGTGGTCGGCGTCTCCGCCCCGTCCAGCGCCTCCGAAGCGGTCATCCGCGTCGAGCTGGCCCGGATGTACGGCGTACCGACCGACGACTGGGAACTGCTCGAAGTGATCAGCATCCCGCACGCCCTGCCCTCGGCCCGCGTCCCGCAGAACACCCTGCGCAAACCGGTCGCGCTCGGCAACGGCCTGTTCGTCGCCGGCGACCACCGCGACAGCCCGTCCCTGCAGGGGGCGATGGCCGGCGGCTGGCGCACCGCCGGTGAAGTCCTGGCGTCCCTCGGCGCCCGAGTCGGGGCCTAGGCGCGCAGTGTCGTATATAACCGTTTATATCGGATATTCAGCCCCGTTGTGGAGACCTGATGAGCGATCTGAACCCGGAGAATTTCGCTGAATTCTGCACTCAGGACGGCCCGGGATGCCCGGGCCTCGGCGAGGAGGCCGGCCCGGCGACAGCCGACCTGCAGCCGGCCGACATGGTCTCGGATCCTCGATACCAAATCGTTTTGTTGCCACAGACGCTGGTGGAGCGATAGATCGCTAGCTGCGGGAGCAGGGCGCGGGATAGTATCGCCGCCGGTACGGGGCGGTAGCTCAGTGGGTTAGAGCAGGGGACTCATAATCCCTCGGTCGCGGGTTCGAGTCCCGCCCGCCCCACGTTGATCTTGTATGCGAACCACAGCCCGGTGGTTCGCTGTCGTCGGCTGCTGGCGAAGCGCCGGAGGCGGTTCTCTATCCTGCGCGGGTGTCTTCGCTCAGTGATGCCGAGCTCGATGCCTTGGTCGCCGAGGCGGTCGTAGATTGCTACGACGAGCATGAGCAGCTCAGTGGCCTATTCGTCATGATCCAGGATCATGTGGCGGTGCCCTTCGGCACCGAGGTTCTCGGTGTGCCGGTGGTGGTCCGGAAGGTGGATCTGCGTTCGTCGGGGATCGTGGCGATCTGCCATCGTGGCCGGCTGCGGCAGGCGATCGGGATTCTGGACCTTCCGTTGCCGGATCCTGCGCCGGACGGTGCGCAGTGGATCGAGGCGTACCAGTGGTGGGCGGGCGGCCGGTGAGCGAATACCAGTACTACGAGTTCGTGGCCCTTGACCAGGCGCTGACGGCGAAGCAGCAGGGCGAGTTGCGGGCGGTGTCGTCGCGGGGCCGGATCACGTCGTCGAGTTTCGTCAACGACTATCAGTGGAGCGATCTCAAGGCTGACCCGGCCAAGTGGATGGAGCGCTACTTCGACGCGCACCTGTATCTGGCGAACTGGGGCACCCGGCGGATCATGCTGCGGTTGCCGAAGGCGGCACTGCCGCCGGAGATGGTGCAGCGTTTCTGTGTCGGTGAGTCGGCCGGCTCGTGGGCGACTCGTAACCATGTGATCCTCGATCTTCGTAGCGAGGATGAGGACGGTGACGAGGAGTGGTGGGACGAGGAGGGACGGCTCGCGGCGATCGTGCCGGTCCGGGCGGAGTTGGCCGGCGGCGATCGGCGGCTGCTGTATCTGGCCTGGCTGCTGTGTGTGCAGAACCGAGAACTGGACGATGACGTCCCGGAGCCGCCGGTCCCGGCCGGGCTGGCGAAGCTGAGCGGGCCGTTGCAGGCCCTGGCCGATTTCCTTCGTCTAGATCCTGATCTGCTGGACGCGGCGGCAGCGGCGAGCCAGCCGCTGGCCGACAAGAAGCCCTCCGCCGCCGAACTGCGCCGTTGGGTGGCGGGTCTGCCGGTGTCGGACAAGGACGAGATGCTGCTGCGGGTGCTGCGTGGCGACGCCGGGACGCTGCGGTCGGAGTTGCTGCGGCAGTTTCACGGTGTGACGGAGGAGTCACCTGCCGGAGAGGGGCGGACTGCCGGGGACCTGCTCGCTGATGCTGAGGAACGCTGGGCTGCGCGGCAGCAGCAGAAGCGGGAGCGAGAGGCGGACGAGCGTCAGCGTCGTGAGGAAGCGGCCGCCGCGGCTCGCGAGCAGCGCTTGGACAAGCTGGCACGGAACCCGGTCCGCAGTTGGAACCAGGTGGACGAGTTGATCGCGACGAAGCGTCCGAAGGACTATGACGCGGCGGTGACCCTGCTTTTGGATCTTCAGGCGCTGGCGGTACGGGAGGGTGAGATCTTCGGGTTCGCGGAGCAGATGACGCGGCTGAGGGAGCGTCATGCCCGTAAGCCGAGCCTGATCGACCGTTTCGACCGGGCTCGGCTTGACTGATTCGGTTGTCGGGCTTGCGGCGGCCGGCGTGTGAAGATTGGCCGGTGGTGTCCGTTGACGCGGTGACTGACGACGAGGTCGCTCGGCTGCGTCGTGAGCTGGAGCGGTTACGGTCGGAGAACCATCGGCTGTCGCGTCTGCTGGAGCTGCGGGGACAGGACACCGCTCCGGCGCCGGAGCCGCTCGCCGCGATGGCCACGCCAGGGCCGGTCACGATGGCGTCGCCGGTGCCGGAGAAGTTGGCGCTCTACGTCAACCTGTTCCGGGGGCGTCGGGATGCGTATGCGAAGCGGTGGGAGAACGACCGGCTGGGTGCAGCGGGGTGGTCTCCGGCGGTGGCGGGTGGCTGGCGCAAGGGAATGGACCGGCGTACGGCGGCCTATCTGCCGCTCACCGCGGAGGTGATTGCCGCCCATCTGGTCGGTGACGTGTTCATGGGACTGTATCCGCTGCTCACCGACAACAGCTGCCAGTTCCTGGCTGCGGACTTCGACGGCAGCGCTGCGATGCTCGATGCGCTGGCCTACTGCAAAGCCGCCCGAGCCAGCGGTGTCCCGGCGGCTTTGGAGATCTCCCAGTCGGGACGTGGGGCGCACGCCTGGGTCTTCTTCACCGACCCGATTCCCGCTGCCACGGCCCGATCGGTGGGAACGGTCCTGGTGTATGAGGCCATGGTGCTGCGCGGTTCGATGGACCTGCGCTCGTACGACCGGTTGTTCCCGAACCAGGACGCCCTACCCGACGGCGGCCTCGGCAACCTGATCGCGGCGCCGCTGCAGGGCCGGCGCCGCAAGGACGGCCTTACGCTCTTCCTCGACCTGGCGACCCTGGAACCGTACGAGGATCAATGGGCCTTCCTGTCGGTCCTCGACCGGCTCAGCCCCGGCGACGCGGAAAGAGTCGCCCGTCGTGCGAAACAGGCCATCGTGGGCGTGAGTGTGGCGAAGATGAGCAGGTCGGATGCCACCAAGGTCCACCCGCCACTGCCAACGACGGTGCAAGCAGATCTTGCGGCGGGCCTGAGTATCGACACCTCACAACTGCCGACGGCCGCATTGGCCACGTTCAAGCACGTGGCCTCGCTGGCCAATCCGAAGTTCTACGAGTTGCAGCGGCTTCGCAAGTCGACCTGGGACACGCCACGGTTCCTTCGCGGGTACGACATCACGCTGGACGGGCGCCTGGTTCTGCCGCGCGGGTTGCGGCACGCAGTCGGACGAATCGTCGAGGATGCCGGATCCCGATTGATGATCACGGATGCGCGGGATGCCGGCAGGGAGATCGAGGTCGCTTTCACCGCCGAGCTGACCACCAGGCAAAGCGCCGGGGTGAGTGCGATGCTCGCCCACGACGACGGCATGCTGGTGGCTCCACCGGGCTCCGGCAAGACCGTCATGGCCTGCGCGATGATCGCCGAACGCGCCACCTCGACCCTGATTCTCGTCGATCGCAAAGCATTGGCCGAACAGTGGCGATCACGCATCGAGCAGTTCCTCGGCGTACGACCGGGGCAGATCGGCGGCGGCCGGCGCAAGCTCACCGGTGTCGTGGATGTCGCGATGCTGCCCTCGCTGGCCCGGCGTGCCGACGTCGCGGACCTCACCACCGGGTACGGGCACGTGATCGTCGACGAATGTCACCACCTTGCCGCCGCAGCGTACGACCATGCGGTCAAACGGATCGGCGCGCAGTTCTGGCTCGGGCTCACCGCGACACCGACCCGCCGTGACGGCCTCGGGGAACTCGTGACCTGGCAGATCGGCCCTATTCGGCACACCGTGACCGACGAGGACCCGGATACGCTCGCCGCCGTCTGGCAGGAAGAGACCGGCCCGCGCCGCCTGTTGTTCGTGCACGAGACCCAGTTCCGGGCTGATGAAGAGGACCCGTCGTCACCGGGCGCACTGGCGGCCGTGCACCGCTCCCTGATCGGGGATGAAGCACGAAACACCCAGATCGTCGACGACGTCGCGGCTGCCCTCGCCAGGGGGCGCAACTGTCTCGTGCTGACCCGCCGGGTCGCCCATGTCGAAACTCTGGCTTCGCTACTCGCGGATCGCGGACATCAAGCACTCCTGTTGCAAGGCGGAATGACCGCTGTGGATCGGCGTGCGGCAGTCGACCGGCTCGCCGAGGCGAAGGCGGGCGACGGGATCCTGGTCATCGGCACCACGCCGTTCATCGGCGAAGGCTTCGACGCACCCGTACTCGACACCCTGTTCCTGGCCGGGCCGATCTCCTTCGACGGCCTCCTGGTCCAGTGCGCTGGCCGGGTCATCCGCGTGGCGCCCGGCAAGCACCTCGCGGAGGTGCATGATTACCACGATCCGGCGACGCCGATCCTGGCCGTTTCGCTGCAGCGTCGTATGCCCGGCTACCGGGCGCTGGGCTTCGTCAAGCCGTAGCGGCCTTTCGGATTTTTCGAATAGCGGTATGCTGGCTCCATGTCGAGCACCCTGCGTGAACGAACCGTTCTGCCGCCGGAAAACCCCGCCGACCTGGTGCGTTTCGCGCGGGGTCTGGCCGACGCCGAGCCCTCCGCGCGAGCGAAGCTGGTGGGCCCGGACGGTTCGCAGCTCGACATCCCGGCCGAACTCTACGAACTGCTGCGTGACGTTGTCGGCGCTCTGTCCCAGGGCATGGCCATCTCGATCGCCCCGCACAACACGATGCTGACCACCCAAGAAGCCGCTGACCTGCTCAACATCTCACGACCCACGCTGGTCCGCCTGCTCACCGACGGCGAGATTCCGCACAGCCTGCGCGGTCGGCATCGACGGGTCCTGCTGCGTGACATCCTCGACTACTCCGAACGCACCCGCACCGAACGCCGCCGCGCCCTGGACCAGATGGCAGCCGATGCCGAGGACGACGACCTGTACGAGATCACCCTCGACTCCCCGCCGTCGAGGTGACAGCCGGTCATGGTGGCGTTCCCGGCGTTCCTTGACACCTGCGTGCTCTACCCGGCCTACCTGTGCGACACGCTGCTTCGCCTCGCCGAAGCCTCCGCATACCGGCCGCTCTGGTCGGCCGACGTCTTCGCCGAACTGCGTCGCAACCTCATCGAGCGTGGGCTACCACCGGATCGGGTCGATCGGCGGATCGGCCAGATGAGCCGGTCATTCCCCGACGCCCTGGTCACTGGCTACGAGTCACTTATCGACGGTATGACGAACCATCCGAAGGACCGGCACGTTCTGGCTGCCGCCGTACGCGCCAATGCCGAAGTCATCGTTACCTTCAACCTCAGCGACTTCCTCGAGCCGGCCCTCAAGCCCTACGACATCGCGGCCATCCACCCCGACGATTTCCTCCTCGACCAACTCGATCTCTACCCCGGCTTGACCACGGACGTGCTCCGTCACCAAGCCGCGTCCTACCGACGAGCGCCGAACACCGTGCCGGAGGTCCTCGTTCTTCTGCAGCGCACCGGCGTGCCCAGATTCGCGGCTGAAGTACGACGCCATTTCGGCCTTCCGGCTTGGTAGCGCAGCCGTCCGAGGCGGCTGAAGGCGGGTGCAAATCAGGCTGACGGGATGGACGAAACACCCCTTGAACTGGCCAAACGTACCGGTAATGGGTCGCCGGTGACGGCGATCGGGTGGTTCGCATGGTGCAACGTCCGGCCCACTCCACGCCTGACCTGCGTGTTCATGCTGGTCAGATGTGGCATTGCGCGAACCGGCGCCGTTGTCCGTGGTGAGTTGACGGTAGGGCTCGCTTCCCGGTTCGGCGCGATATAGCATCTCTGCTATGCCGTGGGGAGCTGTCGAGCTGGAGCCAGAGGTGGAGAAGTGGCTGGAGAGCCTGCCGACCGCTCACTTTGCCCACGCGGCGTTTTACATCGATCTGCTCTCTGAGCAAGGGCCACTGCTGGGTGAGCCCTACACAAAGCAGCTCGACGGCAAGTTGCGCGAACTGCGATTCCACCTGGATCGCCGCGCAGTTCGGATCACGTACTGGATCGCCACCGACAGGAGGATCATCCTGTTGACGGTCTTTCACAAGACGCGCATGCGGGACGAGCGGGAGGTCGACCGGGCGCGCCGGGCATTGGCGCGGTGCATCGACGAGGCGCACGAAGTCGTGGACGAGGAGGGCTAGGTCATGAGCGAAAGTGGCGGTTGGGCCGCGATGCGGGAGCGGCGGTTGGCTGAGCCCGGTGCCGCTGAGGCGTACGACGCGGCGCGCCTAGCATTCGAGCTCGGGCGTTCCGTTCGGGAGCTTCGCGAGCGCCGAGGTTGGAGCCAGACTCAACTTGCTAAGAAATCGGGAATGACGCAGTCCGCGGTCGCCCGGTTCGAGGCTGGTGGGACCGTTCCGACCTTGATGGTGCTGGAGCGGCTGGCGGCGGCCCTGGACGTGAGTCTCAAAGTGGGGTTCGAGCCGCGTGGTGCGGCCGCTTGAGCCGGCTGGTGCTCGTGCCACGGCGTCCAAACCGCTCATCGCGTACCACTGCGTGTCCGTGACCTGGCCAAACAATCCATCAGCGGGTCACCGATGACAACGGTGGTGTGGTCGCATGGTGCAACGTGCGGCCCTCACAGGTCTTGAGTAGCCAAATGGCCCACCGCGATGATTCAGAGCGGTGGGCCTTCGTCATGGTTTCGGGAGCTGCGCGGGAGCGGGGTCGGCCCCCACCGGGGTGGCCGTGGTGTCGTTGCAGTTCGACAAGCTCGCCCAGCGCATCCCGGTGCAGGCCCACAGCGGTCCCTGGCCGACGTGGTCCCGCAGCGTCGAGGCGGTCCACCGGCTGACCGTTCGGGTCGCGACATCGCCAGCCTCGACGTGCTTGAATCCATTCATGATTGTTGTCGCCGGCGTCTCGGACGAGAAGGATCTGCCAGCCCTTCAATCCCTCTACGCCTGGCTGCGGCGCGAGCACGAGGTCGAGGCCGTCTTCAGCCCTCGCTATCAGGGCGCCGCCGAGATCGTCAATATCGTGCTGAGCAACTCCATCGCCCTCGCCGGCTTCCTCGTGTCATTGCGGGCATGGCTCGGTGCCCGGCCCCGGAGGCCGCCGATAACCGTCACCAGGAGGGGAATGACGGTGACGGTTGACGGCTCGCCGGAAAGCTTGGAACAGCTGGAGAGGTGGCTTCGCGAGGAACTGGATGACGACGGGGGCGAGTGACCGCCTGCCCGACCCGGCACGGTCGCGGGCTGTCCTGATCGGGCCGGGCCCGTACCGTCGGCTGAGCCCGCTGGACTCCGCGCGCCGCAGCATCGATCGCGTCCAGGACCTGCTCGAGGACCCCACCGTCTTGGGGCTGCCGGCGGAGAACTGCAGCAACATCTCCGACCTGACCTCGACCGACGAAGTCGAACGGCGGCTCTTAGAAGCGGCGGGGGCGGCCGAGGACATGCTGCTGTTCTACTTCGTCGGCCACGGTCTGCTGGAGTCGGACCGATTGCATCTTGCCTTGGCCGACGCAGACGGCGACTCTTTCCTGGGCGCAATCGCCTACGAGCGCATCCGCCACGCCATGCTGAGGAGCCGGTGCCTGTCCAAGGTGATCATCCTGGACTGCTGCTACAGCGGGAACGCCGCCATGGGTGCGGCCGATGACTTGGTTGAACTCACCCGGGTCGGCGGGTCCTACCTGTTGACCGCCTGCGATGCCAACCACCTCGCGGTGGCCCCCAAGAACGAGCTCTACACCGCCTTCACCGGGGCGCTGGTTCACCTCCTGGACCAGGGCGAGCCGGACGGACCTGAACTGCTCAGTGCCTGGCAGGCGTGGCGGTGGTTGCACGGTCGGCTGCGTGCTGGTGGACACCCGCTGCCCAAGCAGTACACCGAGGACGCGGGCCCCGACATCGTGCTGGCCCGTAACCGCGCCGCGGGCCGTGCGTCGGCCGTCACGTCCGGTCCGGCCTCGACGCCCACCCCGACCCCGCCGGTGTGGACGCGACCCGACGCGTTGGTGGCGGAAGTGGTGGCCCTCCGAGCAACCGAGCGGGATGGTACGGCCGACCAACTGCTCGACTCGACCGGTGCCGGCCGTGCCCTCCAGGAGGTGGTCGCGGCCGTCGACCGCCTTGACGCTGCCGATCTACCGAAGGAAGCTGGACGTGTCCTGACCGCGGCGGCCGGCCGACAAGCCGCGCAGGTCTGCGAGCTGATCGAAATGCTCGGCCGGCTGGCACGGAACGACATGCGGAACCGATTCCTCGACGCACTCGCCCGGCAGAGCGCGACCGCCGTGGTCGGCGCCGCCGCGCTCCTGGCTGGGGTTCAGCCGGCCCGCAGACCGGCCACCCGGGACAGGCTGGCGAGAACCACCGGATCCGTCCCGGCGAAAGCGGCACCACGGACGGCGAGTACGCACGTAGACCCGCAACTGCCTGGCCGGCTGACGCGCGTGGACCAGAACACTCTGCTCGACCGCGCGATCGACGCCCGCTTCGACCGCCCCGACGAGCTGATCGAGCTGGTCGCGGCCATCTCCACCACTCCCGAGCTGAGCGGCGTTCTGAACGACCTGCTCGACCGAACCGCGGGCCGGATCCGGCCGGCCGGAGCAGCCGAACTCGGCGACGTACTGCGTGACGCCGGCCGACAGGAGGCAGCGTTCCGCCTCTACCGGGTGGCCGGGTCGGTGCTCGCGGACCGGAAGCCGGCTGACGTCGTTGCGCTTGCGGCAACGATGCGGTCCGCGGGAAGCCAGGCGCAGGCGCAGCGCCTGATCGACCTGGCCGTGGCCGGCTGCCGCGACCCGGCGCGCTACTTCGGATTGCTCGAGGCTACCCGGATGGCGCGACTGTCGGACGTCGTCGCCCGGCTCACCGACCAAGCGGCGGCCGGACTGGCCATCGAGGATCTACTGAACCTGGGCGACCGGCTGCGGCGGGCATCCCAGGACAGGGAGGCCACCCAGCTTTACCTCTCGGCGGCCGGGTCGCGGCCGGCCGGCGAGATCGCCGGGTACTTGCGCGACCTGACCGAGGCCGGGCGGCCCGACGACGTACGCGCTGTGCTCGAGTTGGTGGCCCACCGGGACGGCGTAACGGTCGCGGAGTTGCATCGTTTGCTGGCCGAGCCGGACACCACATCGGCGAACACTCTCGTTGGCCTGGTTCGCGCGCGTGGACCGGTCGCGCTTGGGCGGTTGGTGGCCGGAGCGGAAGATTCGCGGTTCGACCACCTGCTGGACGAGATGCCGCCGAACGACGTCCTGATCGTGCTGCTCCAGCTCGAACGGGCCGGACGGCGCGTTGCCGCGCGCCGGGTGGCGGCGAAGTCGACCGAGCCGATCATCGCGTGGCCCGAGGGCTCGACACCGTCGGAGCAATGTCTGCTGGCCATCGATCTGTCGGTGGCCCGGGGTGCCCGCGAGTCCCGGATGATCGGACCGCCACCGGACCACGCGGTGCTCAGACGGCTGTTGACGGCCGAGCCGCCGGGGATCGTCGTTGGTGTTCTGACCCTGACCCAGGAGGACAGCTCGCTGGTGAACGCGGTCATCGACGACCTGGTCGCGCGGCGCGACCAGGTTCGGTGGATTGCTCGCCTGCACCATCTCAGTGTCCGTGTGCATCGCCCGGACATTATCGATCGCTTCCTGTTACGCATGCTCAAGAAGCAGAGCCCGCGCCAGATCGCCGAACTGGTCGAGCACCTCGACCGCGACGGCCAGGCGCCGATGATCGAGCGGGTTGCCGGTCTGCTGCGCACAAAGGGATGGAACCGATGGATCGCCCCATGGATCGCGTCGCTGCTCGACGACCGGCGGCTCGCCACCGTGATCGACGACGTCCCGGTTCGCGGCCGGGACCAGTTGACCGACCTCGCGGCTGACCAGGCCCTGGCCGAAATCATCGCCGATGACCGCCCGGCCGACGGTCGCCTGCTGGACGTAGACATCGACGTGTCACTCAGCGTCCTCGACGTAACCCGGGGCTGGCACCCGCAACTCGGCCACTGCACCGGTGAGTCGGCTCGCTGGTTCTGCCAGGTCAGCGCGTTCTCCACGATCCTGCTCGGTTTCACCGATCGCGCCGTTTACTATCGTGCCGCCCTGATCGAGGAGGAAAACCACCGGATCCCGTACTCGCAGCTCGGCAACGTCGCCTTCCAGGCCGAGCGCCAGGCGATTCACGGCATCAGACGGGAACCGGGCAGCCGGGAGACCTTCGTCTGGCCGGCCGAGAACGCCAAGCCCTGGGAGGTCCGGCTGGCCGTTGAGTTGCTGCAACGGCTGGCCGACGCCGTTCATCAGGTCGACGCCGTCGATCCGGACCAGCCGCTGTTCCCGGATCCGGCCCTACGGCTCGTTCCACCCATGCTGCCGGATCTGCCTGCGCTCACGGCCGTACCGCCGCCAACACCACCGGGAAGCGGATGAGGGCCGCAGGTGGCGGCCGGTCAGGGCAGCGTCGGATTGTCCCTACCGTTCCCGACCATCTGGCGAACCATGCCCAGGCCATGAACGGCTGAAGACCTCCCGTGACGATCCTGGCCGAGATCGCGCTCGCTTCCGGGGTCGATCGCGTGGGCGTGCTGCCCGCAAATGATCCGCGCACGGCGATCGGGCCTTCTCAGCGCGCTGAATCGGGCGGCAGCTGGGGCACATCGGCGCGGAAGAAGCTCAGCAGCAGACCGTAGGGCCTGCCGGGTGTCCCCGTCGGTCGGTGGTTGGGGCTCTCCGGTCATCGCACGCAGCCGGGCTTCAGGGCGTCCGCTTCGGGTCGGTCATCCAGAGGTGACGCAGTTCGGTGTGCGAGGGCTCGCCCGGCTGGGCCGGCAGCATCTCGGCGAGTGCCGCGTGGACGAGGAACTCCGGGCCGACCGGGGCGTCCTCATGCACCTTGAAACCGCGGCTGACCAGAGCGGCGGCCAGATCTTCTTCAGGCATTCGCGGACCGATCAGTTGGCCGGCTGCCATGGATCAAGAAGGCTGATGCCGGTATCTACGAAGTCTCTGGTGGTCCGGGTGGCCAGACGCCGTTTGCGAGCGGCAGATGGCGGCGATCTGCGCGTCGAACCCGCTGATCGGGTTGCCCTGTTTACCGGCTCGCGACGATGTCGGCGTAGGCGCTGGCGGAGGCGAGGTCGAAGGGCAGGACCTGGCGAGGGAAGGCCGCGAATATCTCGTCGCCGCCTGATGCAGCGATTGTCGCCGTTGGCCCTCCGGGATGCGCGCGATGCCGTATCGGATCTCGGCGATAGTGACCGCGATCGTGTGCAAGCCGTCATCGGAACTCCGCTTTAGCCAGGCGAGCACCGCCGCAGCAGGTTCAGGACGCATGAGTCCGGAGACCACGTTGGTGTCGAGGACGATCATCGCTCCGGCAGACTCGCAGCCCTGGGCGGGGTGGTGCGTGGCGGCAGGTCGAACTTGGCGCCATCGAGCTGCGCGAATCGTTCCGTGAGAGCGCTGAACAGATCGGTTCGTGGCGCATCATCGGTGACGGCGATGGTCAGGATGGCGCGGATCTCGGCCTCCATGGAACGGCCGTCACGGGCGGCGCGAAGACGTAGCTTCTCCTTCACCGTCGTCGAGATCTCTGATGCTGAGAGCCGCCATGAAACCTCCCTCAACGTCATGAACTGATAGCACTGCTAGCGCACCGATTGGGCATGTCGCGCCGCCACGAGTGACCCTCTCGGGTGCGCCAATCCCGTCACAGCTCGGCCTAGATGCGACGTGAGCTGGCCAAACGCCCGCGTAGCGGGGTACCCGGAACGTCGATCGCGTGGTTCGCATGGTGCAACGTCCGGCCCACTCCTGCGATGAGCGGGACGTTCGCAAAGGACCAGGTGAACTGCGCGAACCAAGCGGAGAGCGGTCCCGGTTACGGATCGGCCCTCCGCCTCTGTCCTACGCCGTCACCGGTCTTCGTCGTCCCTGCGGTTGAGGCTGGCGAGGTATCGGTTGGTTTCGGCGAGGTCGAACGGCTTGGGCTCTTGCGGATCGTCCTCGGACCGGTCTTCGACGGGTGAGTCGCCGGAGAAGCCGGTGCGCGGCGCGCAGCACACCCGGTTGCGGCCGTCCTGCTTGGCCCGGTAGAGCGCCGTGTCGGCGCGGGCGAGAAGCTCCTGGGCGGTGTCGGCGAGCGGGCCACCCACCGAGGTGGCGACACCGAGGCTGATGCTGACATGTCCGTCGACGCCGGCGACATGCGGCACCCGCAGTGCCTCCACCGCCCGGCGGATGCGCTCGGCGGTCACGGCAGCGCTGTCGGCGTCGGTCTCGCCCAGCACGAGAACGAACTCCTCCCCGCCGTAGCGGCAGGCCAGATCGGTCGCTCCGCGCACACTGGCACCCAGCGCAGCGGCGACCTGGCGCAGGCACTCGTCGCCACCCGGATGACCGTAGTGGTCGTTGTACTTCTTGAAGAAGTCGACGTCGACCATGACGACCGAGAACGGCCTGCCGGAACGGGTGGCCCGCCGCCACTCGGCATCGGCGGCGCGTTCGAACTGCCGACGGTTGGCCAGGCCGGTCAGCGCGTCGGTGGCGCTGAGAATCTCCAGCTGCCGGTTGGCCGCGGCCAGTTCCCGGGTACGTTCGTCGACGCGCTGTTCGAGCGACGCGTACAGAAGCGTGTTGTTGAGTGAGACGACCAGCTGCCCGATGATCAGCATGACGGCGCCGAGCCGGTCGGTGGTGAACACCCCGCTGGTGTGCCGGTTGGACAGCACCAGCATGGCGCGCGGCTGATCGTGGTGCAGTACCGGTACGACGAGCAGCGAGCAGCGCCGCGCGCCGGTGAGGTACGGATCGCGGCTGAACCGGTCGTCGCGGGTGGCGTCCTCGACCAGCACCGGTTCGCGGGTACGGGCCGCGTACTGGAAGGCCGTCAACGGCAGAAGACCACGCTCAGCCGCGGCGATGACCGGCAGTTGCGCACCGATGCTCGGGCCCGCCGGCACCGCCCATTCGCCGTTGTCGTCGTGAATGACCAGCACCACGTCCGCGGCTCCGGTCAGGGTGGTCAGCTGCTCGACGATGGCGGTCTGCAGGCTGTCCAGGTCGGTCGCCGAACTCAGCGCGTGCGAGGCGCGTAGGATCGCCGTGGTGTCGATCGTGTCGGCGTTGATGCTCGTGGTGTACGACGTCAGGGTGCCCTTGAACGCCGAGGTGGCGCGCGCCTGGACCGAGTCGGGCAGGAACCGGTAGGCGGTGTCGAGGTGCCCGACCTTCCCGGTGGCACCCCAGTCCAGATAAGTCTGCCTAGCCTGTGCCAGCAGCTGCCGCCCGAGCCACTGCCAGTCGTGTGCCAGGTGGAACACCGCCAGACGCTCGATCAGCAGAGCTCGATGCCAGGGGCGGCGCACCGACTCGGTCTCTCGGATGCCTTGGTCGAATGCGGCCACGGCCCCGGCCACGTCACCGACGGCCCAGGCCCGCTCGGCGTCGACCAGCCGGACCAGATGCCGGAAGTTGACCGGTACCTCCAGCGCACGCGCGGCCAGCCAGTCACGGCACTCGCCGAGCTCGGCGAGCAGGGACTCCGGCTCGGCGTGTTCGTGGCGGCGCAGCTGTTCGGCCAGCGACAGCGCGCGTACCAGCGGGATCAGGGCCTGCGCATAGCCGACGACGGCCTCGCGCAGCGACATCGCCGCGGCCGAGTGCCGTTCCAGCGCCGGAGCGTCGCCGAAGATGGCCGCAGCCACCGCCCGGTAGGTGTGGTAGAAACCGGCCGCCAGAGGTTGCCCGCCCACCTGCTCCAGATGCAGCTGCTCGGAGAAGTCCTGGTCGTCGAATGCGCCGGCAGCGGTACGGCCCAGCAGCGCCCGCCCCAGCTGCCGGTGGGCCACCGTCACCCGGCCCGAATAGTGATTGCCGGTACGCGCGTCGAACGCGGACGCGGACTCGATCTCACCGAAATACGACTCCACCGACCGGCCACAGTCCAACTGCCCGGCCAGCACGGTGAAACTGGTCGCGCTGGCCATCTGCAGATCCCCACCTCGCACCAGACCCTCATACGCCTGCCGGGCCTGTTCGATGCCGCTCTCCAACGGCTCCATCCACGGCATCAGCTGCAGCGCGTAGCGGTGCCGCAACAGCGAGGTGAACGGCTCGTAGTCGCGGGCCTCGCTGACGGCCAGCACGTGCCGGCCGATCCGGCCGCCGGTCCGGTAGTCGCCCAGCAGCGACGCCATCATCGGGCCGATCGTGGGTAGCGTCGCCGCAAGCATCGCCGACGGTCCGTGCCGGTCCCACAACTGCCGGCTCTCGAGCAGGATCCACGCCACGATCGGCCGCTCCTGCAGCTGGAACGCGGTGGGCAGCAGACGGTTGAACAGACGGGTCGCCGCGATCACCCGGTCATCGGTGATCTCCGGGCGGGCCAGGTCAGCGGCCGGGTCCAAGGTGTCGGCCCATGCCGCAAGCTCCCGGAACCGATGGGGAATCCGCGCGCCGAACTCAGCCCCGGGGGCGTTCCACCCGAGCCGGGCCAGCAGGTCCAGACCGAACGTGAGCGCCTCGCGGTGCCGCATGCGCTGGGCCATGCTGTTGAGCTGGGCGTTGGCTGGAACCGACAGCCGCACCGGGTCGGGGTCGCCGCGTTCGATCGCCGCGTACACCTCGTCGGCCTCGTCGAGCCGTCCCAGCGCGTACAGGGCGGCGTGCCTGCGGATCCGCACCGAGATCATCCGCAGGTCGTCGTCACCGGTGCCGAGCCCGGCCAGGATCTCCGTGGAGGCGCACAGGAACCGCTCCGCGGCGAGATGATTGCCCGCGCGCCAGGCGTCGTCCGCGGCGGTCCCGTAGAGCGTGACCATCGTGCGCCGCTCCACCGGGTCGTCGACCACCTCGCCGGCACCAAGGTACTGTTCGGCCGCGTGCACCGCGGTGCTCGGGCAGCCGGCCAGGCGGCGGGCGATGTCCAGTCGCAGCCGGGCGCGATCCGGGCCGGACAGACCGACGAACACCGCCTGCTGCACGCGGTCGTGACGGAACCGTACCCGGCTGATCTCCGCTAGGCCGTCCTGCTCGCCCGCCATGGCCAGCAGCCCGTCCTCCAAGGGCGGCGTCAGCAGGTCGGTGATCACCGTGGGTTCGACATCGACGGCCCGCGCCAGCACCGGCACCTCGGTCTCGCCACCCAGGCAGGCCATCACCCGCATCACCGTGTGCGACCGCTGCGGCAGGCGAGTGACGCGGTCCCGCAGAACAGCCAGCACGTCGCTGTGACCGACGCGGTCGCGGACCACGGTCTCGTCCCACCGCCAGTCCTGCTCGACCACGGTGAGGACACCCTCGCGGCGCAGGGCGTTCACCAACTCCAGGGTGTCGTACGGGTTTCCGCCGGTCCACCGGTGCAGGACCCCGGCCAGCCGCGCGGCCCGCTCCGGCACCAGCCGGAGCATCTGCGACAGCAGTGTGCCGGCGTCACCGGGCGGCAGGTTCTCCAGGAGCATCGGCGCCGTCACGACCCTCAGCCGCTGCCAGCGGGCCACCATCGCCGACAACGGGTGTGCGGCGTCCACCTCCTGCGCCCGGTAGGCGCCGACCACCAGCAGGCCGGGCAGTTGCGGTTCGGTGAGCAGGGCGTCGAACAGTCCCAGCGAGGCGGGGCCGGCCCACTGCAGGTCATCGACGACAAGCACCAACGGCCGGTGCGGGGTGACCACCGCCCGGATCAGGTCCACCAGTGCCCGACGCAGCCGCAGTTCGGACTCGACCGGGTCGCCGCCGGCAACCTGGTGGTCACCGCCGAGCAGGACGGCGAACTCCGGCAACGCGCCGGTGATCAGACCGATGTTGGCCGCCAGCGCCTCGGTCAGCCGTGCGGTCAGCGGGGTCAGCACCTTCTTCGGCTCGGCCAGCAGCAGCCGGCCGACACCGCGGATGGCCTGCAACACCGAACCGAGCGCGCCCTCCTGCTGGTACTGATCCGACTTGCCCGTCACGTACCATCCGCCGGCGGTCGCCACCGCCCGTCGCAGTTCGTTGATCAGCGCCGACTTGCCGACTCCGGCAGCGCCCGCCACCATTACCGCGCGGTCGGTGCCAGCCACCGCCCCGTCGAGCGCACCGCGCAGCGTGCCGATCTCCTCGTCCCGCCCGACCAGCCTCGACGGAGCCGTCAAACGCGGCGGGAAGTCCCACTCGCCGAGCGGGAACCGTTCCAGCGGGGCCCGTACCACCCGGGACAGATCCTGGGCGAGACCTTCGGCGCTCTGATACCGGCGGTCCGGCTCCTTCTCCAGCAGCCGCGCGACGATCTCCGACAGCATCGGGGGCACGTCGGTCCGCAATGCGCCAAGAGGCCGGGGCACCTCCAGCAGGATGTCGTGGATCAGGCGCAGTTCGTCCTCCTGCGGGAAGGGCGGATGTCCGGCGAGCAGTTCGTACAGCGTGGAGCCGAGCGAGTACAGGTCGGCACGGTGATCGACCGGCAGCCCGGTGCGCCCGGTCTGTTCCGGTGGCAGATGCAGCAGGGTGCCGACGATCTGGCGCGGGTTGACGAATCCGGGCCGGTCCTCGGCGAACGTGCTGGCCACGTCGAAGTCGATCAGCACCGGTCGCCCGTCGTCGGTCAGCAGCACGTTGGCCGGGTTGACGTCCTTGTGCACCACTCCGCGGGCGTGCATCGCCGCTACGGTCCGGGCCAGCGACAGCCCCAGGTCGGCTGCGGCCTCCGGCCCGAACGACTGCTGTGCCGCAGTAGCGGCCAGCGACTTCCCGCCGTCGTCGGCCAACACGATCGCGTCGGGATGGGTGAAACGGGCGCGCCGCGCCACGCCGGACACGTCGTCCAGCCGATCGAGGATCGCGGTCTCGTGCCTACGGCGCGCGACAGCGCCCGGGCCCGTCGACTCTTTCCAGATCACCGTGCCACCGTCGGGCAGCCACACCCGCCGCACCTGGGACCGTTCGTTCTCGGCCAGCACCTGCTGCCGGCACCCGGACAGAACCAGAGTCGCGCGCCGCGCGACGGTTGCCTCGACGGCGCCCGGGCCGGTGGTGCTCGTCCATTGCTGCGGCGTCGTCATATGACCTCACCCATGCATCCGGCGAAGCGCCGCGACGCCTGCCGCGACACGCCGAGTCACTGCCATTACACCAGCGGTGATCACGCGCCGTTGCCGTTCGCCAGGACCCGTCGACCCGGATTGCCAGCCCGCCGGGAGTACAGGTGCGGCCGCTTCGCGACGGTCGGCACCGCCCAGTCAGCCACCGGGGTCGGTGACCACCGTTGTCCCGGGCCGCCGACATCGGCAGTTCGGATGTTCACCGGCGCCGAAAATGCCATCCGGCTCTCGCGCTTCGACTGTGGACGATCGGCCGGGTCCTCGGCGGCAAGGACAACTTCGCGGCCGACCGCGAGGCTGCCCAGGCGGGTCTGCGGGCGAACCCGGACAGCCGGATTCCGCCACGGGGGAACCGGCTGTTCCTGCGCAGGGCCGTGCGGTATCTGGCCGAGCGGGGCATCGATCAGTTCCTCGACATCGGCACCGGGATACCGAGTGCACCGAACGTTCACCACGTCGCCCAAGGGATCAATCCGCCGGCACGGATCGTCTACGTGGACAACGACCCGATCTCGGTGAGCCCGCCGACCGATCGTCGCCGTCCGATGCACAGGTCTCGGTTTACGGTGCGGTGGCCCGCAAACCGTGATGCGATCGTTCGGCTCCTGGCCGCAGGCGGTGAGTTCGGCGGGGTGCCGGACCGCCGGGAACCGCCGGGCCGGTCAGTGGTGGAGCAGCACGATCATCAACTGTGCGATCAGGACTTTCAACACCATCGCGACCGGGAAGACCGTCGAGTACGCCAGGGCCGGCAACTCGTTCTTGGCCCGGTCCTCGGCGAACGTCAGCACGGCCGGGTTGGTGTCGATGCCGGCCATGACACCCATCAGCCAGGACAGCGGCATGCGCAGCAGCCTGCCGGCGACGATGCACGTGACGGCGGTGCCGGCCGCTACCAGCGCGCCGGCCGCGATCATCTTCCAGGCGCCACCGTCGGCGAACCCGCGTACGAAGGCGCCGCCGGATTTCAGCCCGACACCGGCGAAGAACAGCGCTACACCGACCTGACGGAGAACCAGGATCGTCGACCGGGGCTGATGCCAGGTGAGGCGGCCGGTCCGGCCGATACGGCCCAGGGCCAGACCGGCGATGAGCGGCCCGGCGGCTAGGCCGAGGCGCAGGGTGGCGCCACCTGCCAGCGGAATCGCGATCGTGCCCAGGAGCAGGCCCAGCGCGAGACCGAGGGTCAGGCCGGTGAAGTCCACCCGGGCCAGCGACTGGTCGGAGTCGCCCAGCAGCGCCGTCACGTCAGGCATGTGGTCCCGGGTGGTGACGACGCGAACCCGGTCGCCGAGCAGCAGCCGGGTGGTGGGGGTCGCGATCAGGTCGTGGTCGCCACGCCGTACCCGGGTGATGAGCGCGCTGTGCCGCCGCGGCAGATCCAGGTCGCCGACGGCCGTGCCGACCAGCGCGGGAGCGGAGACGGTGATGCGGCGGAAGTCGAGGGTGCTGCGGTCCAGTGACAGCGTCGGCCAGGCGTTTTCGCCCAGGCGGATGACGAGGTCCCGGGTGGCGGCGCGGGTGCCGACGATCGACACCAGGTCACCGTCGTGCAGGGCGTCGGCCGTTCCGGCCAGGCACATCTGGTCGCCGCGCCGCAGCCGAACCAGCAGCGCCTCGCCGTCGCGCGCCAGGTCGTCGGTGAGTCCACGGATGTCGGTGCCCGCGCCTCGGGTGACGCGCAGGGTCCGTTCGACCAGGCGCCTCGGGGCGGGGGCCAGATCGGTGTTCTCCCCGGCTTCGCGCTCGAAGTCGACTCGGACGAGGATCAGGTAGGTGACAAGAGCACCGATCATGGCGACGACGCCGTACCCGTAGGTCAGGCTCATGCCGACTGCCGCGTCATTGGCCAGGGCGCCCGCGTGGGCCGGGTCGATGGCGCGCAGCGCGTCCTGGGCAGCGCCGAGCGCAGGCACGTTCACCAGCGCACCGGCGAACACTCCGGCAGCGGTGGAGGGGGTGAGGTGGAGGCAGGCCGCGGCCCCGGCGGCGAGCAGGGCCGCGACGGCGAGGACGCCGGCGACGAAGGCGTTGTCACGCAGACCGCGCCGGCGCAGGGCGGCGAAGAAGGTGGGGCCGCTGGCAAGACCGATCAGGTAGACGAACAGGGCCAGGCCGAACTGGTCGGCGAAAGCCGGTAGTCGTAGCCGCTCGTCCAGGGCGCCGACGCCGAGACCGACGAAGAAGACCGCGGCGACGCCGAGCGCGACGCCGCGGATCCGGATGTTGCCGAGCAGGTGCCCGGCGCCGAGGACGACCGCGCACAGCAGGACGGTGTTGGTCGCCAGCATGGTGATCGGGGACAAGATCACCCTCGGTGTCGTGTGGTGGCCGCGCGGGGCGGTCGAGACGAATGATGGGGCGTTGCGGCCCAGCGGGTCCGCCGGTCCTGCGTTCGGGAGTTCTCGGTGCGCCGGGTGACGACACGAGCGTCCGACCGTGGCGCCGCGGCCTTCGGCCGGTGCTCGACCGGCGTCCTGCCGTACTGCGGGTACAGGAGCGGGACCAGCGCGCATGCCACTGCCAGCCCTGCGGCCTGGGCCGACAGGAAACCCGGAACGGAACCGGGAGCTATGCCGGCTTCGGTGCCGGTGAACATCCGTGCGACGGTCACGGCGGGGTTGGCGAAGCACGTGGACGAGGTGAACCAGCAGGCCGCGCCGATGTAGGCGCCCACCGCGCCGGGGCCGGACGCGCCGCGACCGGTGCGTACCAGGGCGGCGATGAGGATCAGCAGGCCGGCGGTCGCGACCACTTCGCTCAGCAGCACGTGGCTGCCGGAGCGGCTGGTGTCCGCGATGGTCACCGCGGGCCGGTCGAACATCGTATTGCCCAGCACCGTACCGGCGAACGCACCGGCCAGCTGGGCGCCGACGTATCCCGCCAGCTCCCTCGTGGCCAGCCCGGTCCCGGTGCGGCGGCCGAGAATCCAGTCGGCCGCGGACACGACCGGGTTGAAATGCGCATGCGAAACCGGTCCGAAGGTGTAGATCACGGCGACCAGGGCGAGCGCGACGGCGCCGGAGTTCTGCAGCAGCCGGAGGCCGGCGTCGCCCGGCGACAGGTCGGCCGCCATGGCGCTGGTGCCGACCACGGCCATGAGCAGGAGCGCGGTGCCGAGGAACTCGGCCAGCAGCCGCCTACGTAGTGACGGATCTTTCATGCTTGCTCCCGTCACTGTGCCGGCGGTGGCGAGCCGGCTTCTCGTACCTGCTCGCAGCCTAGGAATGCCGGCGTCCGCCGGTGAGGGCCATCGGACCCGGCCGGCCGGGACCCAAGGCCGCTTCGGGCGGGATGCCGGCGCGCCGCCGGGTGTGCCGTCGCGCCCAGCCGATCAGGCAATATCGATGATTGCCTATTGACACTCGCGTGCGGAGGGGCGAACGCTGGGTCCCGGCCGGATGGCGAGCGTGTCGGGCAGGTAGGGGGCGTCGTGACGGGTCGCAGTCAGCTCTGCGTACGGATGGCCGTTCTTCTCGCGGTGCTGCTGACGCTGGCCGGCACACCGGGCACGGCGCTGGCCGCGCCCCGGCCGCCGGACGTACGCGGGCAGAGCGTGCGCGTCGGCCACCTGCGGGTTCAGGTGCTCAGCCCGACGTTGCTCCGCCTGGAGTACGCGGCGGACGACGATTTCGAGGATCGTCCCACCTTCAACGCCGTCGATCGGGCTCCCGGGCACACCCCGTTCCGGGCCACCACCGGCCGCGGCGAACTGCAGGTCCGCACGAGCGCCGTGACTCTGCACTACCAACTGGACAGTGGCCCGGTCACGGCCGCCAACACCACGCTCGACCTCACCGTCGGCGGCCGGCGCACCAGCGTGCGGCCGGCGTTCGGCGCACAGCCCGGCGAGACGCTCGGCGGCTGGTACCGCGGTCTTGACTACTACGCCGGTCAGGCCGGTCCGGTCGATCAGCTCAGTCTGCACCCCGGGCTGCTCGACAAACAGGGGTGGTACCTGCTCGACGACACGGCTACCGCAGTGCGTACCGGTGCCGACTGGCTGGCGGCGCGGCCCGCGCGCACGGGGACCTATCAGGACGGTTACCTCTTCGGGTACGGGCACGACTACCTGCGTGCGCTGGCCGACCTGCGTACGCTCACCGGCCCGTCGCTGCTCCCGCCGGAGTGGGCGTTCGGCACCTGGTTCTCCAAATACCAGGCCTACAGCGAAAGTGACTACGAGAACCAGATCCTGCCGGCGTTCAAGAGCAACCGGGTGCCGCTCGACTCACTGGTCATGGACACCGACTGGAAGGCGCCGAACCAGTGGGCCGGCTGGAACTGGAACACCACCCTGTTCCCGGACCCCGCCGCGTTCATCGCGCACCTGAGGTCGGAAGGCGTCAACGCCACCCTCAACGTCCACGCGGCGATCAGCGGCGACGACCCGCGCTTCGGGGCGGCGCAGGCCACCGCCAAGGGCAAGCTGCAGCCGTCCACCAACAGTTTCGCGCCGAACCCGTACCGCTTCGACTGGGGTGACGTCGACCAGGCCGCCGCGTTCGCGCAGTTGCACCAGCCGTTCGAACAGCAGGGCGTACGCCAGTGGTGGCTGGACTACTGCTGCGACGACAGCACCGTGAGCACCCCCGGTGTCACCCCGGACAGCTGGGTCAACGAGCTGTACCGGCGCGACGGCGACGCGCGGGGACTGCGGGGCTTCGCCCTGTCGCGGATCGGGGCGTCCTTCCCGTCGTACACGACGGCCGGGGCCTCCGGCCCGTGGGCCGAGCATCGCAGCACCGTGCACTTCACCGGGGACACCGAGGCGACGTTCGCCACGCTCGCCTTCGCCGCGGCGATGACCCCGGCCGAGGGAGCGAGCATCGGCCAGTCGTATGTGAGCCACGACATCGGCAGCTTCGCCGGTAAGCACCTCAGCGACGATCTCTACCTGCGCTGGATCCAGCTGGGCGCGTTCCAGCCGATTCTGCGGCTGCACTCCGACCACGGCGATCGGCTGCCCTGGGAGTACGACGACGCGGTGAGCGGACCGGCCGCCGATTTCCTGCGCCTGCGCGAGTCGCTGGTGCCGTACCTCTACACGGCGGCCCGGCAGAACCATGACAGCGGCATCCCGATGGCCCGGGCGCTCTATCTGACCTGGCCGGAGCAGGCCGAGGCCTACCAGCACGACACCGAGTACCTGCTGGGCGATTCGTTGCTGGTCGCGCCGGTCACCACGGCCGGCCTCAGCACCACCGCGCCGGTCTGGTTCCCGCCCGGCACCTGGACCGATTTCTTCACCGGCGAGACGTTCCGCGGGCCGGTCACGCGTACGGTCGGCGCGTCGCCCGACCACATGCCGGTCTACGTGCGCGCCGGCGGCATCCTCGCGCAGCGGGCCGGCGACGTGAACATCGCCGGTCAGGCCAAGGACCGGCTCACCCTCACGGCATACCCGCACGCGTCGGGGACGACCTCGGTGTACGAGGACGGCGGCGAGGGCCTCGGCTACCGCGCCGGCCAGTACGCGCGCATCCCGGTCCGCTACACCGAGGGCAGGCGCTCCGCGCTCACTGTCGGCCCGGTCACCGGCGGGTACCCGGGTGCTCCGGCCAGTCGCCGTTACACCGTGGCGTTCGCCGGTGTGTCCCGCCCGCACCTGGTCACCGCCGGTGGCAGGCCCGTGCAGTGGACGTACGACGGGGTCCGGCACCTGCTCACCGTGACGGTGCCGAGCACCGCGTCCGGCCGGTCGGTGACCGTCGAGCACGACGGGGCGGTGCTCACCGTGGGCCAGCGGCCCGCCGTCGCCGCCACGTTCACCGCACCCGACGGGCTGCAGTCGGGTGCGACGAGCACGGTGGTGACCACCGCCACGAACCACGGACCGGGCACGATCACCGACGTGTCGGCCACCACCACGGTGCCCGCGGGGTGGGTGATCACTCCGCGTACGCCGACCACCGCTGCCTCGCTCGCCCCCGGCGCCACGTTCACGGTGACCTACGACGTGACGCCGGCCGGTGCCTCGCCGCGGACGCAACCCGCGACGGCGCACGTGGCGTACCGGAATCCCGACGGCACCGCGGCCAGCGTGCCCGCCGCGCTCACCGTTCCGCTGAAGCCGGTCGCGGTGACCTTCCGTGTCCTCGCGCCGCCGGGCACCCCGCCCGACGCGACGCTCTACGTGCCGGGCAGCATCGCCCAGCTAGGGCCGTGGGACCCGGCCAAGCAGCCGATGACCTATCGGGGCGACGGCGTCTGGGAGGCCACGGTGTCGATCCTCGACGGCACGGATGTGCAGTACAAGTACACCCGCGGCAGCTGGGACACCGTCGAGGAGTGGGGCTCCATCACCGGGACGAACAACCGCAGCGTGACGATCGACGGCGGGATCACGCACACGATGCTCGTCGACGACACGTCCACCGCGTGGGGCAGCCCGGGTGTTCCGGACATCCACCAGGCGATCCGGTACTGGCGCGATCCGCTGGTCGTCGCCACGACCACGACCGCCGGCGCGGTGACCGTACGGTTCGAGCGTGACATCCAGCCGACCGGCGCGGACTATGCCGGCTCGGTCGCGGTGACCGGACCGTCGGGCGCGGTCTCCGGCGCGGTGGCCGAGACCGAACCGGGCACGCTGGTCTGGACCCCCGCGGCGCCGCTGCCCGCCGGGTCGTACACGGGGATCGTGTCGCAGGTGACGAGCGCGGTGTCCGACGGTGTGCCGATCCAGAAGCCGTACTCGTTCGCCTTCACCGTGAGCTGATCAGCCGTGCGGGCGCGGGAGCACAACGAGTCCCGCGGGTGCGGGCTGTGCCGGTAGGGACCGGTAACGAACTGCTCGTATGGTGTGCGCGTGAACGAACGGCTCGACCTCCTGCCGGTTGCGGAGCAGCAGGCCTACCGCCTGCTGCTGCGGATGGCCGGGGCCGGCCCCGCCGACCTCGCCGTCCACGCCGGCATCGATGTCGCCGACGCCGCCGCTCTGCTCGAGTCGTTGCGGGACAAGGGACTTGCCGCCGGTGGGCCGTCGTTCGACGCGTTGCCGCCCGATGTCGTGCTCGGTGAGGTCCTGCTCCGCGAGCAGCAGGATCTCGAAGCGGCCCGGCGGATGGTCGCCTCGCTCAGCGAGGAGTACCGGACGACCGCGCGGCGCCGCAGCGCCGACCATCTCGTCGAGATCGTGGTGGGTGCCGGTGCGTTGCGGCAGCGGCTGCGGGAGATGCAGGACTCGGCGCGGGACGAGATCCTCTGGTTCTGCCGGGCGAACCCGATCGCCATGCAGGGTCCGGAGAACACCGAGGAGACGTCGGCGCTGACCCGCGGGGTGCGCTACCGGGCGATCTACGAGCGGGAGCTGCTGGAGAAGCCCGGTGAGCTGGACAGCATCGTCGAGGCGATCAAGCTGGGTGAGCAGTCGAGAACCCTGCCCACCCTGCCGGTACGGCTGGCCATCGCGGATCGTGCGCTGGCCATCTGCCCGCTGGTGCCGGACGCGGTGCGTGGCCTCGGCGAGCCGAGCGCCGCGGTGATCCGCTCCAGTGAGCTGCTCGACGCGCTGATCGCGCTGTTCGAGAGCTACTGGGAGCGGGCCACCCCGCTGTTCCCCTACGGCGCCGCCGAGGAACCCGACCGGTTGCTGTTGTCGCTGATCGTGGCCGGCATGCCGGACAAGTCGATCGCCACCCATCTCGGGGTGAGCAAGCGGACCGTCCAGCGCAGGGTCGACCGGTTGATGGACGTGGCCGGGGTGGACAGCCGGGCCGGCTTGGCGTTCCAGGCGGCCAAGCGCGGCTGGCTGTGATCCCCGCCGTGCGGGATCATGCGCGTCCGTAGGCGCGGAGCACGGTCTGCGCGACCGTGTTCCCGTGCCGGTCGGTGGCGCTGACCCGCAGCGACACGGTGCCCCGGCCGGAGGGCACCACGAAGGCGCCGCGGGACGACGCGGCGGAGAACCAGGTCTTTCCCTCGTCGAAGGAGAGCGACACGGCCACCTTCCGGGCGCCGGGGACGGTGACCCCGAGCCGGTGGGCGCGGACCGTGGCGGTGCCGGACAGCGAGACCGGCGCCGCGTACCCGATCTGGAGCATCGGCAGGGTGCCGGCCGCCGACGACCGGAACGTCCACTCGGTGCTCGTCGAGCGGGCGTACTGCCATTCGTCGCCGGCTCGCGCGGTGGTCAGGGCGAGCCGGAAGGTGGCGCTCCCGGCCGGGATCGTGACGTCCCGCCAGGCATCCCGGGTCTCGCTGATCAGCGTGCCGTTGCGGTAGAGCCGCGCGGCCGACTGATCCGCCTCGTCGATGGTGAAGTGCTTGTCGCTCGCGTCGACGAAGTCGGCCACCCGCAGGTTCAGGACGTCACCGGTACGTCTGCTGGCGTACCCAGCCGGAGTCGCCGGGCGCACCACCGGCGCGGCCCAGGTCTCGGTGGCCGTGCCGCTGCGCGGATAGGTGCGCGGCCGGTCGGCGAAGCCGGTGTCGAGCGCCGAGTCGAGGTCACTCCACGGATAGTCCTGGTGGACGTGGTGCTGCCACAGACTGTCGCCGGCCGAGACCCACTCCTCGCGGACCGCCGGGGTGGCCGCCGTGCGCTGCCGGTCGTTCCACGCGTAGTCCTGCCACGGCCGCCAGCCGAACCGCTGCTCGCGCACCCAGCCCAGACCGCCGTTGTGCGCGTAGCGGGTGGTGATCCGGTACGAGTTGGCCGCCGTCACCTTGTGCACGATCTGCGCGGGCACCTTGCCGCTGGAGACCTGCAGAACGTCGTACAGATAAGGGGTTTGGGGTGTCATCGTGAGGTCCAGGAACCTGGACGTGATCGTGGTCCCGATGTCGTGCGAGATCAGCAGGGCCGGGATGGGCAGCCGCTCAGTGGCCGAGGGGTCCCACGTGCTCCAGGCAGCCGAGTCCGGCCCGCGCATCAGCAGCACCAGACCGGCGCCGGCGTCCGCGGCGCGCTGGACCGCCTCGTATTCATCACCGTCGACCGGAACGATGACGGCTCGCCCCCTCGCGGAAGACGAAGCGGACGACGCCAGCGAGAACCGGCGGGTGCCGGTGAAGACCGGACTGGTCGGCATCGGACGCAGGTCGTAGGTGCCGGCCCCGGCGAAGGACGCCCGGGCGAACGGCGCCACCAGCTGCCACCGCGACGAGAACTCGTAGGCGCCCTTGCGGACCTGCGCGGTCGGGGTGACGTTGACCTTTTCGGTCGCGCTGAAGTCCATGAAGCCGTTGTCGATCTGCCGGCCGGTGCCGGTGACCCGGTGCACGTAGTAGCTGAGCACCGCCTGCTGCTCCGCGGGCCTCGGCGTCTCGATCCTGATCGGCTTGGCCTTGCGGGCGTCCAGCACGACCCGCATGTCCCGGTCGACGTGCAGCTCGGGGATGGTGACGAGGGTGTCCTCCGGGTGCATGCCGGTGCCCACGGCGAGGGTGGCGTCGACCAGGTAGTCGCCCTCGGCCACGTCGACCCAGCCGTCCTCGCCGCTGCCCAGGTAGCCGAGCGCGTCGAACCGCCGGTCGTCGCCGAACATCTGGAACACCGGCACCCCGGTGGGCCCGCCGTCCTGGCCGACCGCGGTGAAGGTGACCTTGTGGTGCGGAGGGTCGATGGTGCCGCCCAGCGCGGTGGTGACCAGTACGCCGTTCGGGCCGGTCGCGGTCAGCCAGCCGCCGAGCACGCCGTTTGTGCTGCCGGCGCGGTTCAGGGTGAGCGGCACGGCGACGGTTCCCCCGGCCGGCACGGTCACGGTCGCCGGCGCGGTCACGTTCGGCATGCCGGCCTTCAGGGTCAGGGTGACCGGCGCCGTCCCGGCGTTGCGGTAGGTCACCGTCCGGCCGGTCGCGGTGAGACCGAAATCGGCCACACCGGTGCTGGTCACGGTCTGTGTGGTGGCCCGGGTCAGGTCGACCCGGCCGGCGCCCTGGCCGTAGACGGTCGCCCCGGCGCTGACCTTGCCCGTGCTGACCAGCGCGTCCTTCAGCCGCGGGCCGGACCAGTCGGGGTGCTGCTGTGCCAGGATCGCGGCGGCGCCGGCCACGTGCGGGGTGGCCATCGAGGTGCCGGACGCGGTGGTGTGCAGGGCGTCGACCGGGGTGCCCATCGTGGTGCCGGCCGCCCGGGCCGCCACGATGTCCACGCCCGGCGCGGTGATCTCCGGCTTGAGGCCCTGGTCGAGCAGGCGCGGGCCGCGGCTGGAGAACTCGGCCAGCCGGTCGTCCCGGTCGACCGCGCCGACGGTCAGCGCCGAGGTCGCGGCGCCCGGGGTGCCGACGGTGTAGTCGCCACCCTCGTTGCCGGCCGCGACCACGAAGAGCGCGCCGCCGGAGCTGAGCTCGTTCACGGCCTCGCTCATCGGGTCGGTGCCGTCGGTCGCGTCGCCGCCGAGACTCATATTGATCACCTTGGCGCCGCTGTCGACGGCCCACTGCATGCCCGCGATGATCCCGGACTCGTAGCCGCTGCCGGAGTCGTCGAGCACCTTGCCGACCAGCAGCCGCGCGCCCGGCGCGACACCCTGCGCGCCGGCCGCGATCGAGGCCACGTGGGTGCCGTGCCCGAAGTGGTCGACGGTGTTCCCGCTGCCGCTGAAGTCCTCGGCCGCGGTGATCCGGCCGGCCAGGTCCGGGTGGCCGGCGTCGATGCCGGTGTCCAGCACGGCGATCGTGACACCGGTCCCGGTCAGCCCGGCCCGCCAGGCCGCGGGCGCGCCGATCTGCTCGACGTTCGGGTCGGCCGCCGCGGTGACCTTGCCGTCCAGCCAGATCCGGGTGGGCGCGCCGGTGCTCCGGGCGCTCTGCCGGCTGCGCCAGAAGGCGGCCAGCGATTGCTTGTCGGCACGCACGGCTTCGGCGCCGAGGCTGGGCAGGCGGGTGGTTGCGGTGGTGTTGAGGGTACGGACGGAGCCGCCGGCCGACTGCACGATCAGCGGGAGCGTGCTGTTCTCGGCATCGCCGTACCCGTCGGCGAGCAGATGCTCCACGTTGAACAGTTCGGCATCCAGTTGCCCGCTTTTGATCATCGGTACCGCGTCCAACGGCAGCACCTGCAGCCCGTCGCCGGCCTCGGTGGTGCGGAACGCGACGCCCTCCCGCCCGGGTGCGGGCCGCACCGTCGCGACGTACCGGCCCTCGCCGGCCGGGGCGAGCGACACGACGTCACCGGTGATCAGCGTGATCGCCCGAGCCGTACCGCCCGGTGCCGCCGGTGTGACCGGTGTGCCCGGCGCGGCCCGGCCGGGTGCCGCCGGGAGACCGGCGATCAGGGCTCCGACCAGTATTACCGCGGTTCCTGCTCTTCGTCGCACGGCCGTCTCCTTCGCGTCACCGGCGCCCCGGATCATGTCGGGGCGACGACTCGCATTTTCAAGAACACCGATGCGTACGGAACAGGCCTCTGACCTGCCCTACCCTTGCCATGGCGCGATGTGGACAGCGGGCCTGCCCCGGCCGTGGCCCGGTGAACGTGGAACGTTCGGGGGAGATCCGCTCCCGATCCGGACCGCTAGTGTCGGGCCGTGCTTCCGTCGACGGTCCTCCGCAACAGCACTGTGGACAGAAGGTACGTGCTGGCCACCGTCGTGATCGCCGCGCTCGGCACGCTCTGGTGTGCCGCCTTCCTGTGCTTCGGCGTCGGTGTCGAAGCGGTGGCGTACGCGTTCGTCCCGCTCGGTGGCCTGCTGACCATCCCGTCGGTGCGGCCGCTGACCCGCCGGGACGCCGGCCGTGATCCGGTCGCGGTCCGGTTCTGGCGCACGATCCGGCTCGCCGTCGTGCTGATCACGATCGGCTACGGCTGGTTCGCCGTGGACATGCTCACGCACGCCGACCAGGTCCGCACCCGCACCATGACACCACCGGCGGCGGCCGCCGTGGCCCTCGGTTTCCTCGTCGCCATCTGGGGGCTGGCCCGGGTCCCGGTCGTCGCGGCCGGTGGCGCCGAACGGTGGCGGGTGGCGCTGGACCGGACCATCGCGTTCCTCGGGTGCGCGGCGGTGCTCTGGTATCTCGGGCTGGCGCCGATGCTGTCCGCCGCCGAGCCGTGGAGCCCGCAGGCGATGCTGCTGGTCGGCCTCGGCCTGCTGGTCGCGGTCGGCGCCGCGGCGAAGGTGTCGTACCTCGGTGACGGCCCGGTCGACCGCGTCGCGATGCGGCTCCTCGCGGCCGCCGGTGGGGTGCCGGCCGCCGCGTCCGCCGTGCTCGCGGTGCAGTTCGGCCTGATCGGCAGCATCCCGGCGCAGACCGTGGTGATGCCGCTGTGCCCGGTGCTGACCACCCTCGGCGTCGCCGCGCAGATCCGTGCCGACCGCGGGCCGCGCCGTTCACCGGCCCGCACCGGCATGGTGCTGCCCTACCTGGCCATGCTTCTGGCCGACGTGCCGCTGATCGCGGTCGCCGTCGGTGCGCCGCTGCGCTGGCCGGTCCGGGTGGTCCTGATCACCGCGGTCGTGGTGACCGCGCTGGTCATGGTCCGGCAGTTCCTCACGTACCGGGAGAACGACCGGCTGCTCCGGACCGCGCGCCGGCAGGAGGAACGCCTGCAGTACGAGGTCAGCCACGACGGCCTGACCGGGCTGGCCAACCGGGCCCTGTTCCGGGACCGGCTCGCCGCCGCGCTGTCCACCACCGGCCTGGCCGCGGTGCTGCTCATCGATCTGGACGACTTCAAGACCGTGAACGACCTGCTCGGGCACGGGGTCGGTGACCAGCTGCTGGTCTCGGTGGCCCGGCTGCTGCGGGCCGAGGTGGGTGACGACGGGCTGCCGGCCCGGGTCGGCGGCGACGAGTTCGCGGTGGTGCTGGCCGGTGCCGACCCCGAGGTCCTGGCCCGCCGGTTGCTGGCCGCCCTCGCTCAGCCGATCAGCGAGCATCGTCTGCTGGTGCAGGCCAGCGTCGGTATCGCGATCGCCACGCCGGGCACCACCGTCGATGCCGTGCTGCGCAACGCCGACGTGGCGATGTACATGGCAAAACAACAAGGCAAGGCAGATTTCGTACGGTACGTCGACGGCATGGGCGAGCCGGTGCTGGCACACATGCAACTCGGCGGCGAGCTGCGGCGAGCCCTGGACAACAACGAGTTCCGGGTGGTCTACCAGCCGATCGTGCGCCTGGACGGCCGCCGGGTGATCGGCGTCGAGGCGCTGGTCCGGTGGGATCACCCGACCCGCGGCGTGGTCAGCCCGGCCGAGTTCATCCCGGCCGCCGAACGGACCGGCCTGATCGTGCCGCTGGGCCGGTTCGTGCTGCGCGAGACGTGCCGGCAGGCGGCGGCGTGGCTGGCCGAGTTCGGGCCGGACGCGCTGAAGGAGGCCGGGCTGAACGTCTCCGCCCGGCAGCTGCACGACCCGGACTTCGTCACCGAGGTGGCCGCCGCGCTGGCCGACAGCGGGCTGCCCTGCGAGCGGCTGATCCTCGAGGTGACCGAGTCGGCGGTGCTCCGCGGCCAGCAGGTCTCCCGCGCCCTGTACGACCTCGACCGGATGGGCATCCGCCTCGCCCTCGACGACTTCGGCACCGGCGAGTCGTCGCTGAGCCTGCTGCGCGCGTTCCCGGCCGCGATCGTCAAGCTGGACAAGTCCTTCGTGGACGGCATCGAGATCGACGACGGGCACCCGGCCGCCATCGACGCCCGGCAGGCGGTGGCCCGCGCGGTGATCCAGCTCGCGCACGCGCTCGGCCTGGACACCGTCGCCGAGGGGATCGAGAGCCCCGAGCAGGTCACCGCGCTCCGCGAGCTCGGCTACACCCTCGGCCAGGGCTACCACCTGGCCGAGCCGATGAGCGCCGAGGGCGTGTCCCGCCTGCTGGCCGGTCAGCAGGCGGCGGCCGGGGTGTCCTGACCGGTCGGTCTCAGGCGACCTGCTGCCACCAGGCGTCGATCTCGGGCGGGCAGTCCACGTCCACCCGCTCGCCCGGTCGGGGGACGGCCAGCTTCACGCCGCGGGCCTTGGCCTCGCTCCAGGCGCGCTCGACCGGCTCGGCCCAGCGGTGCGCCGCCAGGTCGAAGGTGGCCCAGTGCACCGGGATCATCAGGCCGCCCTGGACGTCGACGTGCACCGAGACGCCGTCCTCGGGGAACATGTGGATGTCCGGCCAGGCCTCGCCGTACGCCCCGACCTGCACCAACGTCACGTCGAACGGGCCGTGCTCGGCACCGATCCCGGCGAAGCCGGTGAAATAGCCGGTGTCGCCGGAGTAGAACACCCGGCGGTTCTCGCCCTTGATCACCCAGCTGGCCCAGAGGGTGCCGTCGCGGCTGAACCCGCGCCCGGAGAAGTGCCGGGCCGGGGTCGCGATCAGCTCGAGACCGGCGACCCGGGTGCTCTCGTTCCAGTCGAGTTCGGCGATCCGGGCGGCCGGCACGCCCCACCGCTCCAGGTGCGCGCCCACGCCGAGCGGCACCACGAAGATCGCCGGGTGCAGCCCGGACAGGTGCTGGACGGTCGCCATGTCGAGGTGGTCGTAATGGTCGTGCGAGATCACCACGGCGTCGATCCGGGGCAGCTCGTGCAGCGGCACCGGCGGCTCGTGCAGCCGCCGGGGGCCGGCGAGCTGGGAGGGTGAGCAGCGGTCGCTCCACACCGGGTCGAGCAGGACCCGTTTGCCCTCGATCTCGATCAGCGCGGTGGAGTGGCCGTACCAGGTGACGTGCAGGCCACGCGGGTCCGCGTCCGGCTCGGTGGCCGGCGCGGCGACCAGCGGGATGGCTTGCTTCGGGCGGCGGGCCGCGGTGCCAGTGAACACGGCTGCGGCGACCTTCGGGATGTCGGTGAGCGACAGGCCGGAGGTGGTGGGCACGTTGTTGCGGAACTTGCCGCCGGAGAACTGGGGTGAGGCCTCGACGCGGGCGAGGCGAGCCCCGGTCGGCTTCGCGCCCATCTGCGCGGCGATGTTGGACGGGGCCGGGGAGGAGCTCTTCGCAGGCATGCCACCAATGTAATCGGTGATAACAATGTAGGCAACGCTCACAATGTGTTCGTCGAATACATCACGGTAGGCTGGTGCCATGAAGACCCGCCCTTACCATCACGGGGACCTGCGCGCCGCCCTGCTCGTCCTCGCCGAGGACACCCTGCGTGAGCGCGGGCCGGCCGAGCTGTCGCTGCGGGAGCTGGCCCGGGAGGCGGGGGTCAGCCCGGCCGCGCCGAGCCGGCACTTCAAGACCAAGCAGGCCCTGCTGGACGCGCTGGCGATCGAGGGCTTCGATCGGCTGATCACCGTGCTGGCCGGTGCGCTGGAGCAGACCGGCGCCACGTTCGCCGAGCGGCTGTCCGTGCTCACCCGTACCTATGTGGCTTTTGCGACCGGCAATCCGGCCCTGCTCGAGCTGATGTTCTCGCGCAAGCACGAACCCTCCGCCCCGGCGGAGCTGATCGCGTCCACGCACCGGCTGATGATCATGGCCACCGGCCTGCTCGAGGACGGGCAGCGCCGCGGCGAGGTCCGTGCCGGCCCGATGATCCCGCTCGCCGTGCCCCTGGCCGCGGTCCTGCAGGGCATGACCGACCTGGCACTGAGCGGCGGCTTCACCCCCGACCAGGTCGAACTGGGCCTCACCGAGACCATCACCTTCATCCTGCGCGGCTACGCCCCCTGACCCCGGGCTGTGGATCGGCTGTGGGCCGGTAGTCTCTGCGGCCATGTCGCATGCTGAGCCGCCCGTTCCGCCGGTCAGGGGGCGGATGGCGTTTCTGGACGGTCTCCGGCTGGTCGCCGCGCTGATGGTGGTGCTTTACCACTACGCCGGCCTGCCCCGGGTCGCGAGCGTGTGGGACGTGCCGTCGATCGTCCACGCGTTCCCGGATCTGAGCCGGATCGCGTCCTACGGCTGGCTCGGCGTCGAGTTGTTCTTCCTGATCAGCGGGTTCGTCATCTGCATGAGCAGCTGGGGGCGGGATGCCGGCGCGTTCGCCCGGTCCCGGATCGTCCGGCTCTTCCCGGCCTACTGGGCGGCCGTGCTGATCACCGTCGCGGTGACCGCGATCTGGAGCGAGCCCCGGCCGCTCACCGCGAACTGGAGCGAGATCCTGACCAACCTCACCATGCTGCCGAAGCCGCTGGGTGTGCCGCAGGTGGAGGGGGTCTACTGGACGCTCTGGGTGGAGGCGCGTTTTTATCTGCTCTTCGCGTTCCTGGTGTGGTGGGGGCTGACCACCCGCCGGGTGCTGGTCTTCGGCTACGGCTGGCTGATCGTCGCGACCTACGCGGTCGAGGCGGAGTCACCGCTGCTCAGCACGATCGTCATGCCGGACTACGCGGCGTTCTTCGCCGGCGGCATCGGGTTCTTCCTGATCCACAAGTTCGGCTCGGACCTGAAGTTCTGGGGCCTGGTCGGCTTCTCCTGGCTGATCGCCCAGCACAACACGTATGACATGGTCCTGCTGGTGAACCGGCCGATGCCGCGCCCGATGTCCGCGACGGCCGGTGTCCTGCTGGTCACGGTCTTCTACGTGCTGATGGCGGGGGTGGCGCTGGGCTGGTTCCGCCGGGTCACCTGGGGCTGGCTGACCACCGCGGGCCTGCTCACCTACCCGTTCTACCTGCTGCACGAGAAGATCGGCTGGGTGCTGATCCACCAGATGCGGGACCTGCGGCCGCGCTATCTGACGCTGATGATCACGGTGGCCGTCATGCTGGTCGCTGCCTGGCTCTTGCACCGGTTGGTCGAGCGGCCGCTTGCCGGTTATCTGCGCACGAGGCTGGCGACGCCGACACCGGACACTCCGCGCGGAACGGCACCGCGGGCGAGGGTGCCGCAGGAGGAGACGCCACGGGACGACACCCCGCCGGAGCGAGCGCCGGACGACCTGATCCGCGACGCTTCCCGCCGTACAAAATCGGACGAGGCGGACCCGGGGTCGCACGCGGCGCGCGACCCCGGGCCGGTTCTGCTGCCTTAGATCCGGCACTCCCAGGAGCTGGCGTCGTAGAAGTCGCGGAAGCGGTCGATCGCCGTGGCGCCGGCCGTGTGCTTGCAGACCTCGGGCAGGCTGACGTCGAAGTAGACCGGGTCGACCCGGCTGTAGTTGACGCAGTGCCAGTCGTAGACGGTCGTGCCGAGCAGGGCGGATGCGCTGTGGCCGGTCGAGGTGCAGTAGTCGTCGATCGCCGGGGTGACCACTGTGGATGTGACGCGCCAGCAGCTGACCGAGGCCGGGTCGCGGAATCCGGCGATCCGGTCCACGGCGCCGGTGCCGTAGGTCCAGCGGCAGGCCGCCTCGAAGGTCAGGTCGTGCGCGGCGCCGTCGCTGCCGGTGCAGTGCCAGTCATAAGCGGTCACGCCGGTCAGGGCGGCGTCGGCGTATCCGATCGAGCGGCAGTAGGCGCCGAGGTCGAGGCCGCCGAGCTGCTGCGGTGTGGCGGACGCCGCGGCGGCCGGGCCGGTCACGGCCAGCATCCCGGCGAGTCCGACGAGCAGAGCGAGCAGGACCTTGCTGAGCGAACGCATGCTTCTCCCGACGTTCAGAAGTGTCCTTTTCGGACTTTGGGCACGTGCCAGCCTAGGGATCTGACGGCATTCTGCAAGCCCTTGCAACTAGAACGTAACTTCTCTCAGCAGATGGTTCATCTTGCAGTCACGCACCCTTCAAGATCAAAATCAGAAGATCGATGTCGTGCGTCCGCCGGGGTGCGGACCGCCGCTCCCGCCGGGACCCCTGCGGGCTTCGCTGGCCGCTGGCGCGTCCAGGACGCGAAACCCTCCGGGCGATGTCCGTGGGTGGTCCATGCCAAACCGTTCCGTGCCGTGGCCGGGGGAGCGTGGGTGGCATATCGTGCCGGAGTCGTTGCTTCCGGCTGAATCGGGGGAAGATGCCGCGTCGCTGGCAGGTCGCCGTCCTGGCGCTGCTCGGGGTCTTCGCGCTGGCCTGCGAGGGTGGCGCCGGCGCGGCCGACCCGGAGCCCACGCCGAGCCGGAGCCGGACGGTCGCGCCGTCGACCGGCTACCCGGCGTCGATGGCGGCGCTCGGCGACTCGATCACCGCCGGCGTCGGCAGCTGCCTGGCCTACGTCGCGTGCAGCCGGAACTCCTGGGCGGCCGGCACCGCCCGCGGCGTGGACAGCCACTACCAGCGGATCCTGGCCGAGAACTCGAAGATCAAGGGCGACGTGCACAACTTCGCCGAGCCCGGCGCGGAAGCGGACGCGCTCGCCGGCCAGGCGGCCCGGGCGGTCGACGCGAAGGTGCAGTACGTGACCGTGCTGATCGGCGCGAACGACGCCTGCTCCGGCCGGCTCCGGGACATGACCTCGGTGGCGAGGTTCCGCGACGAGGTGGACCGCGGGCTGGCCACGCTGAAGAAGGGCCTGCCCAAGGCCCGGGTGCTGGTGGCCAGCATCCCGGACCTGTACCGGCTGTGGCAGGTGGGCCGGGACGACGAGCAGGCGCTCCGGGTGTGGAGCAGCGGCGGGGTCTGCCCGTCGATGCTGGCCGACCCGGCGTCCACGGCGCGCGCCGACAACGAGCGCCGGCGCGGGGTGCGGGACCGGATCGACGCGTACGACGACGAGCTGCGCCAGGCCTGCAAGGCGTACGGCAGCCGGTGCCGGTGGGACGGCGGGCAGGTGCACGACCTGCGGTTCACCCTCGACCTGGTGAACACGTTCGACTACTTCCACCCCAACCTGGAGGGCCAGAACGAGCTGGCCGCGATCACCTACCCGGAACGGTTCAGCTGGTAATCGTCTTCTCCGGAGCGGACGACCGCGCCCAGAGCGCCGCGAGCACCGTGCCGACGCAGAGCGCGGCCGCGCTGAGCCCCAGCGACCAGTGGATGCCGACCACCGCGCCGAACAGGCCGACAGTGATGCCGCTGCCGAAGCGCAGGCCGTTCGCGGACATGCCGTACACCCCGATCACCCGGCCCCGGTCCGCGGGCGGTGCCATCAGCTGCACCACGGTCTGGCCCACCGACATCGACGCCAGGTTGGCCACCCCGCCCGCGACCAGCAGAAGCACCGCGATCGGGTAGCTCGGAGTGACCGCGAAGCAGAGAGTGAACAGGCCGTACAGCCCGGTGCTGATCACCGCGGAGAGCACCGTGGGCCGGATCCATCCGGTGGCCTCCAGGACCAGGCCGCCGACCACACCGCCGACGCCGTTGGCGAAGAGCAGGATCCCGTACGCCGTGCCGGCGTCCCCGCTGCCCAGGTCCTGGGCGAAGAGCGGCATCGCGGACTGCAGCGAGGCGCCGACGAAGAACGAGCCCAGCCCGCCCAGGATGATCATGCTGACCAGGGTGTGATCGGCGCGCACCTCGCGGAGCACCCGGACCGAGTCCATGATCCCGACCCGTTTCCGGGGCACCCCGCCGTCCCGGGTGTGCCCGGTGAACCTCGTGCGGAACAGGAACAGGGTGAGCGGCAGGTAGAAGACGATGTTCGCGAAGATGCCCCAGGTCGGCCCGAGCCCGAGCAGCAGCGCCGAGCCGACCGCCGGCCCGAACAGCACCCCGAGACTGCGGAACGTGGCGTTGAGCCGCACGGCGCTGGGCAACTCCTCGTCGCCGACGAAGTCGTGCAGCATCAGCTGCTCGCCGGGACCCCACAGGGCGCCCGCGACACCGTGCAGCACCAGCAGCACGCAGGCGTGCCAGACCTGCAGCGTGCCGGTCAGGAAGAGCACGCCCCAGGCCGCCGAGACCAGCATGAACAGCACCTGCGCGAACTGGATCACCCGCCGGCAGTCGTACCGGTCGGCGAGGCCGCCGAAGAAGACCGACAGGAACAGGAACGGCACCCAGTGGCTGATCACCTGGAAGCCGGCCAGCGCCGACGAGTGGAACTTCTCCCACAGCACCCAGTAGGTGATCACGTGTTCGATGTTGTCGGCCATCATGGCCAGCGCCGCACCGAAGAGGTAGGGCCGGCAGTCCGGGTTGCGCAGCGCGGCGAACCGCCGTGGTGGATCCGGTTTCGGGACGTGCGTGTTCTGACCGCAGGCGGCACACATTGTTCTCAGGACCTCCACCGGACAGCCTCATCCCCGCGCCGCCCGCCGGCGCGGCAGGTGACCGAGGAGTGATCAGCGCCACTCGTCCGTGCTACATAAGGACCCGGAAGTTCCGATCAGTGCCAGGAGGGTCAGTGGATCTTGTGGACCGAGTGGACGCCGGCCCGCGCACCCGCGCCTCGCTGGCCGGGGACCTGCGCGCCCTCGGCCTCGGCGCGGGGGAGATCGTGCTGCTGCACTCCTCGCTGAGCTCGCTGGGCTGGGTGTGCGGCGGGGCGGTCGCCGTCGTACAGGCCTTCCTCGACGTGCTCGGGCCGGCCGGCACGCTGGTGGTGCCCGCGTTCGCCACCGAGAACCGGGACCCGGCGCGCTGGGCCGGCCCGGAGATCCCGGTGGCCTGGTTGCCGCTGATCCGGGACAGTCTGCCGCCGTACGATCCGGCTCTGACCTCGTGCCGCTCACTGGGGGCCATCGCCGAGACGGTGCGGTGCTGGCCGGGCGCGCACCGCAGCCCGCACCCGCAGACGTCGTTCGCGGCGATCGGCGCCCGGGCGGCCGAGCTGACGAGCCGGCACGACCTGCCCAGCGAGCTGGGTGAGGAGTCCCCGCTGGCCGCCCTGGAGGCGGCCGGCGCCCGGATCGTCCTGCTGGGCGTGGGGTTCGCGAGCTGCACGGCCTTCCACCTGGCCGAGTACCGGCTGCCCTGGCGCACACCCCGCGACAACGCCTGCGTGATGACCACCCCGGCGGGCCGCGCCTGGGTCCCGTACCGCGGGGTGCTGCTGAACGCGGGAGACTTCGCCGAGCTCGGCGCGGATCTGGAGCGCACCGGGGCGGTGACCACCGGCCCGGTCGGCTCGGCCGCCGCCCGGCTGCTGTCCCTCCCCGCGGCGGTCGGCTTCGCCCGCGATTGGCTGACCACCCATCGTGTGCCACCCGGATAGTCCCCGGTGGCGACTACTGTACGTACCCGTATCGACGCTCTACGATAACGTCACCGGTGGCCTCCGCCCCGCAAGATCACGTCTCGTCGATGCGAGGTTTGCGGCATGGCACGTAAGCGGGAAGTTCCGATCGCCGATCTTCAGTCAGTGGGGCAGGACCCTGCGCGGCTCCATCACCTGACCGCTCGCCGACCAGCCGTCCGGTTCGCGGTCGACGGGACGCGGCATCCGAGCGCCTTCAGCAATTTCGCCAACGGGCAGCACCTCGACGACACGTCGGGGTGATGGGTGGACGAGCTCCTGGGCCCGGCATCGGCGCCGGTACGCCAGGTTCTCCTGAAGGTCCACAGCAGATGCAACATCGCCTGCGACTACTGCTACGTCTACCAGCACGCGGATCAGAGCTGGCGTGACCGCCCCCGGGTGATGTCCCGGGCGACGATCGACCTGGCCGCGGCCCGGATAGCCGAGCACGCGGGCAAGCACGACCTGCCGTTCCTCTCGGTCATCCTGCACGGTGGTGAACCGCTGCTGGCCGGCCCGGACGTGATCGACTACCTGGTCCGTACGGTGCGGGCCGCGGTCACCAGCCACACGAAGGTCGCGTTCGGCCTGCAGACCAACGGCCTGCTCCTGAACGACAGGTTCCTGGAACTCTTCGCGGCCCACCGGATCCGGGTGGGTGTCAGCCTCGACGGCCCGGCGGCGGCCAACGACCGGCACCGGCGGTTCGCCGACGGCCGGGGCAGTCACGCCGGCGCGGCCCGGGCGCTGCGCCGGCTCAACGAGGCCCGGCACCGGCCGCTCTTCGGCGGCATCCTGTGCGCGGTGGACGTGGCGAACGACCCCCTCGAGGTCTATCACCATCTGCTCTCCTTCGACCCGCCCGAGATCGACTTCCTGCTGCCGCACGGCACCTGGGACCGGCCCCCTCCGCATCGGGGCCCGGACCAGGACCGCACGCCCTACGCCGACTGGCTGATCCCGATCTTCGACAGGTGGTACGAGTCGCCGGCGCCGCAGACCCGGGTGCGGCTCTTCGAGTCACTGGTCTCGCTGCTGCTCGGTGGGCCGGGTGGTGCCGAGGGGCTCGGCCTCGGGCAGGTCGACCTGGTCACCGTCGAGACCGACGGCAGCCTCGAACAGGGTGACGTGCTGAAGACGGTCGCGCCCGGCGCGCCCGCCACCGGCCTGCACGTCCGGTGGAACTCCTTCGACGAGTACCTGGACCATCCGGGCGCCCGGGCCCGCCAGGCCGGCCTGGCCGCGCTGGGCGCCGAGTGCCGGCGCTGCCCGCTGGTCCAGGTGTGCGGCGGCGGCCTGTACGCCCATCGGTTCAGCACCCGCAACGGATTCGGCAACCGGTCGGTGTACTGCGCCGACCTGGCCGCGATCATCCGGCACGCGGCTCGGCGGCTGGCCGCCGACCTGCCGCCGCCATCCGCCGGAAAGTGAGTCCGATAAATGTCCGTCCCGCCCTCGCCGGGTCCTCTTGTCGGACTTGAAACCCGCTGCGGGGTACCCCTCAGGTGCCCTGTGCGGTACTAATGACACAAAGCCCTCACCGGGCGGGTCGCCTACATCTGGCAGCCTGCCGGCCCAGAGGCCGCCGATGCCTCCTGCGCGGGATTCCTCTCGCGACCGCTGGGCCCGTTGGTGGCCGTCGGGAGGCCGGATGCTGTATTTCTTTCTGAGCTACGCGCCTGACGAGGACGACATCTTCGTCCACCGGTTGTACCAAGACCTGTCCGCGGAGATCATCCGGCGGATCGGAGCGGAACCCCAGCAGGTCGTCGGCTATCTGGACGACAGCGGTGCCGGCAGCTGGCCGGTCGACGCCCGGACCGCGCTCAGCGACTGCCAGACCTTCGTGGCCCTGTGCTCGTCGAAATACCTGGCCAGTGAGCGGTGCGGCCGGTACTGGGGAGTCTTCGTCGACCGGATCCACGGCGACGGCTCGGACAACGGGCGCGGCGCCGACTCGTTGATCCCGGTGCTCTGGGCCGCCGACGGCCTTCCCGACGACGTGTTCCACGAACCGGACCTCGAGGTCCGTCCCTTGCGGACTCCCAACGGCGACGACCTCCGGATCATGATGCGGCTGCGCTCGCACCGGGCGGCGTACGCGGCCTTCGTCGCCTCGCTGGCCCATCGGGTGGTCGAGGCGGCCCACGCCCATCGCCTGCCGCCGGCGCCGTCCGGTACCGACCCGGACGCCGCGGTGAACCCGTTCGATCGTCGGAGACACCGGCACGGCGTGGCCGGGCGGTCGACGAAGGTCTACGTCGTGGTCGCGGCCGGCACCCGGGAGCAGATGCGGGCGATCCGCGGCGACCTGCGGTTCTACGGCCTGCGGCGGGAGGACTGGGCGCCGTATCAGCCGGTCGCGCCGCAGTCGCTGGCGGCGCGCGCGTGCGGGATCGTCTCCGACCGCCGCCTGCAGTCCGAGGTCGTCCCGATCGAGTCGGCGGCCGAGCGGCTGCGTGCGGGGCTGCGGCGCGACATCCTGGTGCTGCTCGTCGACGCCTGGGCGGCCCGGCTGGACGATCTGGAACCGGCGCTGCGGGAGATCGGGCGGCAGGACAAGGAGGCCGTAGCGGTGCTCGTGCCGGCCAGCGCGGACGACGTGGAGACGTCGGCCCGCCGCGTCGAGCTCCGCGGTGAGGTGCTCAAACGTTTTCCCGGCCGGTCGTCCTGGCACGACTCACTGCTGCGGATCGGTGTCGAGTCCCCCGACGACTTCGACGCCGACCTCTCGGTGGCGATCGCGGCGGCGCAGCGGCGGGCGTACCGGCGGGGCTGGGGGGAGCAGCGGCCGGACCCGTCCCGGGCCGGGGCGCGACGTCCGGTGCTGGAGGGACCGTGACCAGGGCCCCGGCGAGCTGCGCGGAACACCGAGTTGGGGGAGGGACCACATGACGCTGCGGAACGGCCAGATCATCACGTTCTACTCGTTCAAGGGTGGCGTCGGCCGGACCATGTCGCTGGCCAACGTCGCGTGGATCCTGGCCAGCACCGGTCGGCGGGTGCTCACTGTGGACTGGGACCTCGAGTCGCCCGGCCTGCACCGCTACTACGCGCCGTTCCTGGCCGACCGCGATCTTCGCCAGTCGCCCGGTGTCATCGACGCGATCACCCGGTTCGAGCAGCGGGCCGGTGAGGCGGCGGCCCGCGGCGAGAGCCTGCGGCCGGAGGAGATCCGGCAGCTCGCCCGGATCCAGGAGTACGCGACGTCCCTCGAGCGCTACGAGTTCCCCCGGGGTGGATCGATCGACTTCGTCCCGTCCGGCCAGCAGGTGCCCGAGTACTCGCACACGGTCAGCAACTTCGACTGGGAGACGTTCTACACCCGGCTGAACGGCGAGGAGTTCCTGCACCACCTGGCGGAGAACATGCGCAGCCACTACGACGTGGTGCTGATCGACAGCCGGACCGGGCTGAGCGACAACGCCGGCATCTGCACCGTCACGCTGCCGGACGCCGTGGTCAACTGCTTCGCGTACAACAACCAGAGCATCGAGGGCGCGCTCGCGGTGGCGAACACCATCCGCCGGCTGCGGCCCAGCATCCGGATCTTCCCGGTGCCGAGCCGGGTGGAGGACGGCGAGACCGCCAAGCTCAACCGGCGCCGCGCGCTGGCCCAGCAGCAGTTCCGCGAGTTCGTGGCGACGCTGGGGTACGCCGATCCGAGCAAGTACTGGGGCCAGGTCGAGCAGCCCTACAAGCCGTTCTACGCGTACGAGGAAACGCTCGCCACCTTCGGCGACCGCCCCTACCAGGAGAACGACCTGCTGGCCGCGTACGAACGGCTGGCCGGCGAGCTGGTCGGCGAGAAGTGTGAGCTGGGCGAGATCTCCGAGGCCATCCGGCTCGGCTGGCTCTCCGAGTTCGAGCAGCGCGGCGCGGTGAGCCCCGGCCCCGCCCTGATCTGCTACACCCCGCGTGACCGGATCTGGGCCGAGTGGATCGCCTATCAGCTCCGGCTGGCCGGGCAGCGCAGCGTCCTGCAGGACGTCAACGCGCCGGTGGACGCGGCCGAGGCCCTGGCCCGGGCGGACTGCGCGGTCGTCCTGCTCTCCCAGGAATCGGTCCGGGTGCCGCAGCTGGAGAGCTGGTGGCGGCTGACCGTCCGGCGCGACATCCCCGGTCACGGCCGGTTCCTCGTGCCGGTCCGGGTGGACGGCGTCCGCCCGCCGGAACCGTTCGCCGACCGCGAGCCGGTGGACATGTTCAACGTCCCGGAGCGGGCGGCCCGCGACTCGCTGCTGGCCCGGCTCGACATCCGCGACGCGGGGGTCGGTCATCTCGGCATCTCCGGCGGCCCGCACCCGCGGTTCCCGTTCGAGCCGGCCCGGGTCTGGCGCGCGCCGGCCCGGAACCACGGATTCACCGGGCGGGACGCCACCCTGGAGTCCCTGCGCGAGCAGCTCAACGCGAGCACCGCGCAGACCGGTCCGGTGGTCCTGCAGGGGATCGGCGGCGTCGGGAAGACCCAGATCGCCATCGAGTACGTGCACCGGTTCAACGCCGACTACGACATCGTCTGGTGGATCTCGGCCGACCAGCCGGCGCTCGTCGTCACCGCCCTGGCCGACCTGGCCCGGGAGCTCGGCCTGCCGATCGCCGGGTCCGGCCGGGCCGACGAGGAGGCGGCCGCGGTGCTGGAGGCGCTGCGGCTGGGCAGCCCGTCGTCGAACTGGATCGTCATCTTCGACAACACCGAGGACCCGGAGCAGATCCGGCGGTTCCTGCCGACCGGCGCCGGCGACGTCGTCGTGACGACGCCCGGGCAGGAGTGGTCCCGCACCGCGTGGACCCTGGACATCAACGTCTTCGACCGCTCGGAGAGCCGGGCGCTGCTGACCCGGCGGGTCAAGGGCCTGTCCGGCGCGGACGCCGACGAGATCGCCGGCAAGCTGGGTGATCTCCCGCTGGCGGTGGAGCAGGCGGCCGCCTGGCTGGCCACCACCGGGATGTCCGCGCGGAGATATCTGGATCTTCTCGACGAGCAGCTGCCCCGGATCCTCAACGAGCCACCACCACCGGGCTATCGGCACCCGGCCGCCGAGACCTGGCGGCTGTCACAGGGACGCCTGCGGCAGGCGAACCCGGCCGCGGCCTACCTGGTCGAGCTGCTGGCCGTCCTGGCGCCGGAGCCGATTCCCACGATTCTGCTGGACAGCCCGGGTATGGCGGACGCGCTCGCGGTCTTCGACCCGATGTTCCGCGACCAACTGATGCGCAACTCGTTGGTGCGGGAGGCGAGCCGGTTCGGTCTGGCTCGTGTCGATTCAGCGATTCAGGCACTTCGCATGCACCGGCTGGTGCAAAGTGTCATTATCAGCGACCTCTCCGTTGACGAACAGAGGCGCAGGCGGGAGCAGGTACACGTGATCCTGGCGAAGGCCCAGCGAGGCGATCCTTCCGACCAGCCCAGTTGGCCGACGTACCAGGGGATTCTGACCCACCTGGAACCCTCGGGCGCGCTCGACTCCGAGGATCCGGAGGTGCACCAGCTCACCGTCGACATGGTGCGCTACCTGCGGTACCGCGGCGACCTGACCGGTGCGCGCCGGCTCGCCGACCGGGCGATCGGCACGTGGGAGAGCCGTCTCGGCGCCGAGCACCTCTCGCTGCTGCGGATGCGCAGCGAGCTGGGGAACGTCCTCGAGGCGCACGGCGAGTACCAGGCCGCGCTGGAGGTCCAGGAGGACGCCGCGCGCCGGATGATCGAGCAGCGGGGGCAGACCTATCCGTACGCCCTGATCGCGCTCAGCGGTGCCGCCCAGGCGTACGCGGGCCTGGGGCAGTACCAGCGTGCGGTGGAGATCGGCGAGCAGGTCCTGGTGCACTGGCAGACCACGGTGGGTGACAACCACCGCCGGACCCTCGCGGCCAGGAACAACTTCGCGCTCTGGCTCATGCAGGCCGGTGACTTCGGGCGGTCCCGGGAGATCAGCGAGCAGGTGGCCGCGGCTGCCGAGACGCTGCTCGGCCCGACCGCCCGGTGGACGCTGCTGTGGCGCTGCAACCTGGGCCGGTTCCTGCGCGCGGACGGTGACCTGACCAGGTCGGAGAGCGTGCTGCGGGAGACCCTGGCCACCTGCCGGAACGCGCTCGACGAAGCGGACTCCTATCTGCTGCTGACGCAGAAGGAACTCGCGATCACCCTGCGGCGGCTCGGTCACCTGAGCGAGGCGCGTGAGCTGGCCGAGAGGTCGCTGGCGGCGTTCGGGCGGACGACCGGCGCTGATCATCTGTTCACCCAGTCGTGCAAGCTCGAGATCGCCACCATCCAGTCGGCGCAGGGTGACCACGCCGAGGCCCGGGCCGCCGCCGCCGAGGTGCTGGCCGCGTACAGCCGGATCCTCGGTGCGACGCACCCGGCGAGTCTGATGGTGGCGAACGACCTCGCGGTCCTCGAACTGGCCGACGGCCGGGTGCAGGACGCGACCGAGCCGCTCACCCGGACGTATGCCGCTCTCGAGGGGAAACTGTCCGCGTCGCACCCGTACGTGTCCATCTGTCGGATGAACGTGGCGAGTGCGCTGTTCGCATCCGGTGACATCCAGGGCGCGCTGGAGTTGGATGTCACTTGTCTAGCCGGCTTGCGGGAGAAGCTGCACAGCCGGACCCATCCGGCGGTGCTGGCGGCGACCGCGAACCTGGTGGCCAGCCGGCTGGCCACCGGTGACCGGGTCGGTGGTGAGGCGCTCCGCGAGGAAGCGCTGCGGATCGCCGGTGACATGTTCGACGAGAAGCATCCGCAGGTGATCGCGTTGCGGACCGGCGGCCGGAGCTTCATCGATCTCGAGCCGGCCGACAGCTGAATCATGAGTGGTCACATGACGCGACATCGAAGACGTGAAAGGTGTGAATGGGAATAACTGGAGAAACGCGGATCTATTTTCGCACGCACCGTGATCTCGGGCTCCACAAACCGTTTCCGTGAGCATTCACGACGCGTGATTTAGCGATTACCCAGCGGGGCGCCCCCGGTACTGATGATCTTAGTCGACACGCAGGACCGGGCGATGGTGTCAAGCCTTCGGTGCGCTAGGCTCGGCCCGCGTTTTCGGCTGAGGGTGCAGTGAAGGGCTGGCATGGAACCTGACGTGGATCTGGATGCGCGCGTCATCCCGATCGCTCCCATCCGGTGGGCAGAATTTGATCTTGAGGCCGTGGAGAATCCGGTTCTCATGGCAGTTCTCGTCCAGGCCCGCAGTGGTGAATCGCGTCCGGGACGATCCTTCAACAATTTCGTCAGCTGAATGCCCGTCGCCCCGGATGTGTCGCCGTTCCGGCAGTTTCTCCTGAAGCTACACAGTCGGTGCAATCTGGCCTGCGACTATTGTTACGTCTACGAACACGCTGATCAGTCCTGGCGTGAACGTCCCCGGGTGATGGCACCGGAGACGGTGGCGGCCGCCGCCGCCCGGATCGGCGACCATCTTCGCACCTGGCGCCCCGCCGAGGCGGCCGTCGTCCTGCACGGCGGAGAGCCCTTGCTCGCCGGGGCGGAGGTCGTCCGCGACGTGGTGCGCAGGGTCCGTGCGTCGGCCGGTGGCACCACGCGCCTGGAGTTCGCCGTCCAGACCAACGGTCTGCTGCTGGACCCGCCGATGCTGGACATGCTGGCCGAGGAGCAGGTCGGCGTCGGGGTCAGCCTGGACGGCCCGCGGGCCGTCAACGACCGGCACCGGCGCTTCGCCCACGGCGGCGGCAGCTACGACAGGGTCGCGGCCGGCCTGCACCGGCTGGGCCAGGATCGCTATCGGCACCTGTACCGCGGCCTGCTCTGCACGATCGACGTCCGCGAGGATCCGATCGAGGTCTACGAGGGATTGCTGGCCTTCGACCCGCCCCGGATCGACCTGCTCCTGCCGCACGGCAACTGGACGACGCCGCCACCGCTGCGCACCGCGGACGCCTCGAGCACCCCCTACGCCGACTGGCTCATCCCGATCTTCGACCGCTGGTACCGCTCGCCGTCCTACCGGACCGACGTCCGGCTGTTCAGTTCCATCATGTCCCTGCTGGTCGGAGGCGCGAGCCGGGCCGAGTCGGTCGGGCTGACCCCGATCGACTACGTGACGATCGAGACCGACGGCACGATCGAACAGAGCGACGCGCTGAAGACCGTCGGCGAGGGCGCAGCCGCCACCGGGCTGACCGTTTTCGACAACAGTCTGGACGAGGCGCTCCGGCACCCGGCGATCCGAGCCCAGCGCGACGGCGTCTCCGCGCTCTGCGCCACCTGCCGCGGCTGCCGCCTGGTCCAGGTCTGCGGCGGCGGCCTCTACGCCCACCGCCACCGCGCCGAGAACGGCTTCGCGAACCCCACCGTCTACTGCGCCGACCAGCAAAAACTGATCGACCACATCAGCAGCCAGATCTCCCCGGACCTGAACCGTGCCCGGCTGGCGTCGGCGCGGAGCTCATAGCGACGGCGGGTCGATGTCGCAGTTGAGGCGGCGTTCCTCGATCGGGGCGCCGGTGTTCGGGTGATCGGGTCCGAGCGTCTCGCGGAACAGGTTGTGCGCGTCCTGCCGCAGCCGTCGCGCTTCGACCTGCTCGTCGAGGGCGGCCAGCGTGATCGCCAGATTGCTCATCGCGGCCAGGGTGTCGGGATGTTTCGGCCCGAGCGAGGAGGCGAGGCGTTCGTACACGTCCCGGTCGTTGGCCCGCGCGCCCGGCAGGTCGCCGCCGTCGAACAGCTCGTTGCCCCGGTTGACCAGGCAGGCCAGCGTGTACGGGTGGTCCGGGCCGAGCATGATCCGGAACCGGTCGATGACCTCCTCGCTGATCGCCCGGGCGTGTTCGTGGTTCCCGAGCTTGCGCGTGAAGATCGCGACGTTGTTCCGGCAGGCCAGGGTCGACGGGTGGTCCGGGCCGAACCTCGCGTCGTACTGGCGCAGGGCGCTCTCCGCAGTCGCCTGGGCGGCCCGGTCGTCGCCCAGCGCGGACTGGATGTTGGCCAGGTCGTTCAGGCAGGCGAGCGCCTCGGGGTGGTTGCGGCCCAGACGCCGTTCGAGCTTGGGCTTGATGTCCCGGGTCAGGTCGTGTGACTTGCTCAGCTCGCCGAGTTTGCGCAGGGTCACGGCGAGGATCCGCGCGATGATCAGCGTCAGCTCGTGTGCCGGCCCGTTCACGTCCGTCGACCGGAGCATGACCTGCCGCAGCAGTCGCTGCGCGTCGGTGAACCGGCCCAGGTCCCGATAGTCGCGGCCGAGGCTGGCGCCCACCCGGAGCGCGTACGGCCGGTGCAGCCCGATCTTGCTGGACAGCTGGTAGGCCGTCTCGTCGAGCTCGGTCGCCTGGCGGAAGTCGCCGATGAACCGCAGCGACAGCGCCTTGTTGCTCATCGCGAAGATGGTCCGGGGTGCCTCCGCGCCGAGCACCCGGATCGCCAGCGAGAGCGCCTGGTCGTCGAGGGCCAGCGACTCCTGGTACCGGCCCAGTCCTTTGAGGTCGGCGGCGAGCCCGCTGATGCTCATCACGACGTACGGATGCTCCTGCCCGACCGATCCCAGCAGCAGCTCGTGCACCTCGTTGTCGATCTCGTAGGTCTCGGCGTACCGGGCCTGGGAGCGGATCGCGTTGGCCATGTGCAGGCGGAGCCAGAGTGTGGTGGTGTCGTCCGGCCCGCCGCCGCGCCGCCACGCGATCAGGGCGCGTTCGCCGAGCTCCTGACTGTCCTGCCAGTCACCGATCCGCCAGAGGTAGCGCACCATGTCGATGACCAGCTGCCGGACGGCGGGCACCGGGGAGTTGAGCACCCCGGTCGGCTCCAGGTGCCGGCGGATCAGGCGGTAGTCGGGCCAGGTCTTCGGCTCGTCGGGTTCCTTCGGATTGGCCGCGGCGAGGACGTCGTGCACGCTCCGCTCGGTCGACTCCCGGTCCTCGGGTGTCATCTCCGACCGGACCACGGTCTGCACCAGCCGGTGCATCTCGATGGTGCCCTGACCGGTGTCGGAACGGGCCAGGGCGTACCGCCCGATCTCCTGCACCAGCCGCCCGATCAGCAGCGGGTCCTGCAGGCTCGGATCGAGCCGCTGGAGCAGGGCGATGAACGTGCTGCTGTAGAGCAGGCGCATCGGGATCGGCTCGGGGGCGAAGAACGCGCACACCTCGAGCAGGCGCGCCGCGGCCGGGAGGTCGGCGCGGATGCGTTCCAGCGACAGGCGCCAGGTGCCGGCCGGGGTCTGCTCGTACCCGGGTGGGGGATTCTCCCGGAGCATGCGGGGGAGTTCGGTGTCGAGCAGTTCGGAGTACGCGCTGGCCGGCATGCCGGTCGCCGCCAGCCAGGCGGCGGCCTGCTCGATCACGAGCGGTAGGTCGCCGAGCTTTCCGGCGATCATTTCCGCGTCCGGCTCGGAGATCGCCGGCACCAGCCGGCGGATCAGGCTGACGCTCTCCACCCGGGTGAAGACCGGGACCTCGGTGGCCGTGACGTACCGGCCCCAGGCGAGGTTCCGGGTGGTGAGCAGGATGTGCCCGGCCCCGGCCGGGAGGTACTGCCGGATCTCCTCCGGCTGGTCGGCGTTGTCGAAGACCAGCAGCCAGCGGCGATAGGGCTCACCGCGCCGCAGGGCGTCCAGCACGCCGTCGACCGTCTCGGCGGTGCTCGGCCCGGTCGGCAGGTCCAGTGCCTCGGCGAGCTCCGACAGGGCGGCGCGGACCAGGCTGGGCTGCTCGGCCGGGATCCACCAGACGATGTCGTAGTTGGCGGCGAACCGGTGGACGTACTCCAGCGCGATCTGGGTCTTGCCGGCGCCGCCGAGCCCGTGCAGCGCCTGCGGGGAGGTCGCCGTGACGCTGATCAGCAGCCGGTCGCGCAGCTCTTCCAGCAGCCGGGTCCGGCCGGTGAAGGTCGGGTTGCGCTGCGGGGTGTTCCAGACCGGCGGGATGTTCGCCGGGAACCGCGAGGCGGACCGCTGCGCCTGCCGGTCGACGCCGGTGGGTGGCTCCAGGTGCGGCTGGTCGAAGGCGCTCAGCAGGGCCGGCCGGGCCTGCTCCTCGCTGAGGCCGAAAAGCTCCAGCTCCCGGGCCCGGTGCGGCTCGGTGAAGGGTGCGGACAACCGGCTGTTGTCTATGCGGATCCGCAGCAGGTTGCCGCCGGCCGACTCACGCTCGGCGACCTGGTCCCAGAGCCACGCGGCCTGCGGTGAGCGCAGGTAGTCGTGGGAGATCAGGACGACGAGCCGGGCGGCCGGGCCGTCGGCGGGCATCGGGTCGGTGCCCGGCTCGGACGAGATCGCGGCCAGTTCGATCTCCTGGAGGGTGACCGACTGGCCGATCTGTTCCAGCTCGCCGGCGATCCAGTCGGCCCAGGTGCGGTCGATCGAGGCGTAGCTGATCATCGTGCGGGGGTTGATCGAGGGCTTCTGGCGTTCGAACGTGGACAGCCAGCGGCGCCGTTCGCGCTCGTCCATCGGCGGCAGCTCGGTGACCGCGTTCTCGGTGATGATGCCGGTCAGGCGTTCGAAGGAGGAGAGCAGCGAGTGCTCCTGCCGGGCGCGCTCACCGAAGGTGGCCAGGATTTCCTCGTACGCGAAGAAGGGCTTGTACGGGATCTCGACGTCACCCCAGTACGCGGCCGCGGCATCCGGGTCCAGTCGCAGGAACGGCTCGAACCGCTGCCGCGCGTGGTCCCGGCCGGTCTCGAGCTTGAACAGCTCGGCGTCCTCGACCCGCATCGGCACGGGCAGGATCCGGACCGGGCGGCGACTGCTGAGCCGCACGATGGACTCCGCGACCGCGGCCGCGCCGTCGATGCTCTGCTCGTTGAGGGTGAAGCAGTTGACCACGGTGTCCGGCAGGTTGACCGTGCACATGCCGGCCGAGTCGCTGAGCCCGGTACGGCTGTCGATCAGCACGTAGTCGTACCCCTGGGACATGTTCACCCGGAGGGCGCGGAGGAACTCCTCGCCACCGAGGCGCTCGTAGAACGCCGCCCAGTCGAAGGTGCTCACCGTGCCGGAGTAGGCGGCGTTCTGCTGGCCGGCGGGGAGCAGGTCGATCAGGCCGTGCCCCGGGAAGCTCCAGGTCAGGGACACCGCCTCGCGTTCCACGTCGGCGTAGCGCTGGTACCAGTCCGGTTCGCCGGGATCGGCGGCCGGGTCGACCACCGCCGCCGCGAAGTCCCGGATCATGTCGATCACGCCGCGGGAGTGCCGCAGCTTCTTGTCCGCCAGGAACGGCCGGAAGTAGTGGTGCAGCCCGGGTGACTCCAGGTCCCAGTCGACGGCGAGGACCCGATGCCCGTTGGCGGCCAGGATCCACGCCACGTTGGCCACCGCCATGGTGCGGCCGGTGCCACCCTTGAAGGAGTAGAAAGTCACGATCTGACCTGAGTCGCGGTCGTGCGGCGAGCGCGTCATGGTCGGGACTCCATTCCCTGGTGGTGGCCGTGGCGGCGGTCGGGGGTGGACCTCGCAGCGATCAGGGGCCGCGGAGGATCGGCCGCTGGCCGGACCGGGCCGGGAGCTGATGCTGCACCGTCTTGGTGCGGAACATCCGGTTGCGGGACCGCTCCAGCACGACGCCGAGGTCGGCGTCGAAGGACTGCGGGCTGATGATCACGCTCCGGAACGAGTCGAGCCGGGCGCTCATCCGCCGCCCGAACACCTGGCTGAGCGTCGCGGTCAGCTGACTCAGGTACGTGTTCGTCTGCTCGTCGTCGTGCCCGGCCGGCACCAGCACCGAGGCCGCCGCCGAGGTCGCCGCCACGTCGTCGGCCTCCTCGAACCGGGCCAGCGCGTTCCGGTGCCGGGACAGGCCGGTGACCCACAGGTCGACGAGGAGCACGATGATCCAGTCGGTGGTGTCCTCGTCGCTGTCGAGGTGCTCCCGCAGGCCGTCCAGGTCGGTCACCATCGCGTGGAACTGGTGCTCCAGCGCCACCTGCCGGGCCCGGTCGGCGATCGGCGCATCGAGATGCGGCCGGTACGGCGCCCACTGCTCGGGCAACTCGCCGTAGAACCGCGGGTCACGGTCGACGCCGGGCAGCAGCTGGCCGGCCAGGTCGGCCCGGGACGGCGCGGCGACGATGAACTTCACCAGGTCGGCCGGGCTGACCGCGGGCGCCGGCGCCGCGCCGGTCTCGTGGAAGGCGCTGTGCACCTGCTCGAACGGCAGCGGGTTCGGATGCGTCGGCACCGGCCGGCCGGACGTGGCGACCTCGACGATCTGCTGCGCCAGCCGGGCGAGCATCTCCAGGTAGTCGTCCCGGTACCGGGTGAGCCGGATGATCTGCCGTAGGCCGGTGCGGCCGTACGCCTCCGGCATGCCGTGATTGAGGTACTGCCGGGCCTCGATGGCGGCCGGGAGCCGGGGCGGGGGCAGCCAGAGCAGCGGGATCAGCGGCGGCGGATCGACCGAGGGATCGCCGTCCTCGAGCCGGCTGAGCCGATCCGAGAAGATCGCCCACTCCCGGCCGCAGGGCTCGCTGATCAGGTAGCGCGGGGAGATCAGGGCCACGAAGGTGCGGCAGATGCCGAGCGCGCTCATCAGCGTCCGCGCCCACGACTCGCCGACCTGCATCTCCACGTCGAGGAAACCGACGGTCGAGGTGGGCGGCAGGCCCGCGTAGGAACGGACCTCGGCGGAAAGGTCGTTGAAGAACTGCTTGACCGAATCCCGGTCGTCGCCGCGCGCATAGCTGAGGAAGAAGTAGTAGTCCGGCAAGCGGTGCTCCCAGTCGTGGCGACACTGTTGGCGGTGACGTTCCTAGTTGCACCAAAGCGTGTTTGCACCAGAGCGGTCGACGGCGGGTCGCTCACGAGGAGTATATAGGCGGTTACCTAACTTACACATGCCTCGAACCCGGTCCACCTCTCCGCGAGGCGGGCCGGGTCCGGTGGCTGGTGGATCAGACCGTGAGGGCCTGCCGGACGGTCGGCTCGGCGTCCGTTCCGCCGTCGCCGGTCGAGGTGACCCGGCCGGCTTCCAGGACGTAGTACTGCTGGGCCGCGCGCAGGGCGAAACCGACGTGCTGCTCGACCAGCAGGACCGACAGGCCGCCGCGGGCGGCCAGGGCCAGGATGGTCTGCTCGATCTCGGCGACCACCGACGGCTGGATGCCCTCGGTCGGCTCGTCGAGCAGCAGCAGCCGGGGCCGGGTGATCAGGGCCCGGGCCAGGGCCAGCTGCTGGCGCTGGCCGCCGGAGAGCAGGCCGGCCCGGCGGCCGAGCAGCTCCTTCAGGGCCGGGAACAGGTCCAGCGCCTCGGCGGTGGCCTCCCGGCCGTCCTTGCGGCCGTCCGCGACCAGCTGCAGGTTCTCCAGCGCGGTGAGGTGCGGGAAGCTCTGCTGGCCCTGCGGGACGTACGCCATGCCGCGCGCCACCCGGTCGTGCGGCGCGAGCCTGGTGATGTCCTCGCCGTCCAGCAGGATGGCACCGGAGCGCGGCTTGAGCAGGCCGACCGCGGCGCGCAGCAGGGTGCTCTTGCCGGCGCCGTTGTGGCCCAGGACCGCCGCGACCCCGTCGGACGGCACGGTGAGCGAGACGCCGTGCAGGACGACGCTCCGGCCGTACCCGCAGTGGATGTCCTCGAATCGCAGCATCACGCCTCCACCGGATGTCCGAGATAGACCTCTTGGACCTTCGGGTCTGCCTGCACCTGCGCGACGGTGCCCTCGGAGAGGACCTTCCCGGCGTGCATCACCGTGACGGACCGGGCGAAGCGCCGCAGGAAGTCCATGTCGTGCTCGATCACCACGACGGTGTGCTCCCGGCTGAGTTCGCCGAGCAGTTCGCCGGTGGCGTCGCGTTCCTCGTGGCTCATCCCGGCGACCGGCTCGTCGAGCAGGAACAGCTTGGCGTTCTGCACCAGCAGCATGCCGATCTCCAGCCACTGTTTCTGCCCGTGCGGCAGGGTGCCGGCCAGCTGGTCGCGCACCGCGGTCAGCCGGACCGTCTCCAGGGCGTTCTGCACCTCGGGCGGTACCGACGAGCGGCGGCGCAGCAGGGTGAGCGGGCCGCGGTGCCAGCCGGCCGCGATGTCCAGGTTCTGCAGCACGGTGAGTTCCTCGAAGACCGTGGAGTTCTGGAACGTCCGGCCCACGCCCAGCCTGGCGATCTTGTGCACCTTGCGGCCGAGCAGCTCGTGCTCGTCGAAGGTGACCGCGCCGGTGGCCCGCGCCAGGCCGGTGATCGCGTCGATCAGCGTGGTCTTGCCGGCGCCGTTCGGCCCGATGATGAACCGTACGTCACCGGACGGCACGGTCAGGTCCACGCCGCCGACGGCCACGAAGCCGTCGAACACCACCTGCAGGTCCCGGACGACCAGCCCGCTCATGAGGTCACCTCCGTGCTGGTGGAGCGGCGCCGGCGCAGGTACATGGCGAGGGAGGCGAGCCCGCCGGGCAGGAAGACCACCGGCAGGATGAAGAGCAGGCCCTCGAAGTACGTCCACGCCGACGGGAGCTTCTCGGAGAGCGCCGTCTTCGCCCAGGCCACCGCGATCGCGCCGAGCGCCGGGCCGATCAGGCTGGCCCGGCCGCCGACGGCCACCCCGATCACGAACTCGATCGACGGCACGACACCGATCATCGCGGGGGAGATGATCCCCACCGCCGGGACGAACAGGGCGCCGGCCAGTCCGGCCATGCCGGCCGCGACGACGTACGCGACGAGCTTGACGTTGGCCGGGTCGTAGCCGAGGAAACGGACCCGCTCCTCGCCGTCCCGGACCGCGACCAGCAGCTCGCCGAAGCGGCTGCGCATCAGCTGCCAGGCGACGCCGAGCACCGCGAGCAGGGCCGCCGCCACGATGAAATAGATCATCCGGCGGTTGATCGGGTCGTTCAGGTCGTACCCGAAGAAGCCCTGGATGTCGGTGAGCCCGTTGGTGCCGCCGGTGGTGCCCTGCTGCCCGATCAGGAAGATCGCCAAGGCCGCGCAGAGCGCCTGGGAGAGGATCGCGAAATACGCTCCGCGGACCCGGCGCCGGAAGATCAGCAAGCCCAGGAGGAACGCCACCAGCATCGGCAGCAGCACCGTGGCGGCCAGCGCGAAGGCCGGGTTGGCGAACGGTTTCCACCACCAGGGCAAGGCGTCGAGCTGTCCGTACAATTGCATGAAATCGGGCAGCTCACCGGGACCCGCGTCGGCCAGCTTGAGGTGCATGGCCATCGCGTAGCCGCCGAGCCCGAAGAAGACGCCCTGGCCGAGAGTGAGCATGCCGCCGCGGCCCCAGGCGAGGCCGATGCCGACCGCGACGATGGCCAGGCAGAGGTATTTGGCGAGCAGGCCGAGCCGGAAGTCGCCGAGGGCGACCGGCGCGAGCGCGAACAGCACAACGGCCGCGAGGCCGAAGCCGATCAGGGCGTGGAAGCGACGGGGTGCCTTGGCCGCCGACGCTTCGACGGCCACCGGCGGATCTTGGAGCGTTGTCATGCTGTGCTCCCTTCGGCATGCCCTTCTGGCCCTTGCTTCGCTGCGGTGCAGCCGGTCATGCCAGGCTCCTTGTCCGGAGGGTGAACAGGCCCTGCGGGCGCCACTGCAGGAACGCGACGATCACCACGAAGACGATCACGCTGGCCACGCTGACCGTGGTGGTGTACTCCACCATGGACTGCACGATGCCGAGCACGAACGCCACGATCACGGTGCCCTTGAGCTGGCCGATGCCGCCGACCACGACCACCAGGAACGCGTTCACGATGATGTTGGTGCCCATCGTCGGGCCGATCGGGCCGATCAGGGTGAGCGCGACCCCGGCGATGCCGGCCAGGCCGGAGCCGATGAAGAAGGTCAGCCGGTCGACCCGGCCGGTGGCCAGCCCGGAGACGGCGGCCAGGTCGCGGTTCTGCATCACGGCGCGGATCCGCCGGCCGAGCGGGGTGGTCTTCAGCACGACGGTCACCGCGGCGACCGCGATCAGGGCCAGGGCCAGGATGAACACCCGGCTGCTGGAGATCGCCAGGTCGTCGGTGAGGTGGATGCTGCCGGTCAGGGCGGACGGCGCGCGGGTCTGCACGTTCGGCGCGCCGAACAGGTCCCGGGCCGCCTGCTGGAGCAGCAGCGAGACACCCCAGGTGACCAGCAGGGTGTCCAGCGGCCGCGCGTAGAGCCGGCGGATCAGCAGGACCTCGATCAGGACGCCCATCAGGCCGGCCACCACGAACGCCACCGGCAGGGCCACCAGCAGCGAGAACCCGGCCCCGCCGATCACCTTCTGGAGCATGTAGACGGTGTAGGCGCCGGCCATGATGAGTTCGCCGTGGGCCATGTTGATCACGTTCATCTGGCCGAAGGTCAGCGACAGGCCGAGCGCGATGAGCAGCAGCACCGCGCCGATGCTGATGCCGGTGAAGAGTTGGCTGAGGACGAGAGTCACGGTGAACCCCTTCCAGCGGGCCGCCCCGAACGGAGCGGCCCGCCGTCGCGCAGGTCAGGAGAGGCCGGTCGCCCAGCTGTAGCCCTTGAGGTAGGGGTCCGGCTTGATCGGCTCGCCGGAGTTCCAGACCTCCTTGATCAGGCCGTCGTCGCCGACCTTGCCGATCCGGGCGGTCTTGTAGATGTGCTGCGTCGGGCCGTCCACGGTGACCTTGCCCTCGGGGGCGTCGTAGGTGATCCCGCCGGCCGCCGCGGCCGCCTTGACCTTCTCGACGTCGAACGAGCCGGCCTTCTCGACCATGGCCTTCCACAGGTAGACCGAGGTGTACGCGGCCTCCATCGGGTCACTGGTCGGCTTGTCCGCGCCGTACTTCGCCTTGTAGGCCTTGACGAACTTCTCGTTCGCCGCGCCCTCGGTGGTCTGGTAGTAGTTCCATGCGGTCAGCTGGCCGGCGAGGTACTGCGTACCGATGCTCTTGACCTCTTCCTCGGCGATCGAGACGGAGACCACCGGCATCTTCTCGGCGGTCAGCCCGGCCGACTTGTACTCCTTGAAGAACGCCACGTTGCTGTCGCCGTTGAGGGTGTTGAAGATCGCCGACGCGCCGGCCGCCTTCACCTTGTTGGCGATCGTGGAGAACTCGGTGGAGCCCAGCGGGGCGTAGTCCTCGCCGAGCACCTTCATGCCGTTGGCCTCGGCGTACGCCTTGATGATCTTGTTGGCGGTGCGCGGGAAGACGTAGTCCGAGCCGACCAGGTAGAGCGAGGTCTTGCCCTGCGCCTTCAGGTAGTCGAGGCCCGGCACGATCTGCTGGTTGGTGGTGGCGCCGGTGTAGAAGATGTACGGCGACTGCTCCAGGCCCTCGTACTGCACCGGGTAGAACAGCAGGGACTTGTTCTTCTCGAAGACCGGCTTGACCGCCTTGCGGGAGGCCGAGGTCCAGCAGCCGAAGACGGCCGCGACCTTGTCCTGGCTGATCAGCTTCTGGGACTTCTCGGCGAAGGTCGGCCAGTCCGACGCGCCGTCCTCGCTGACCGGCTCGATCTGCTTGCCGAGCACGCCCCCACCCGCGTTGATCTCCTCGATCGCCAGTTTGAGCGAGTCCCGGACGGTCACCTCGCTGATCGCCATGGTGCCGGAGAGCGAGTTGAGCAGACCGACCTTGATGGACGATCCGGAGGTGTCGATGGTCGCGCCGGCCGCCGAGGCCGAGCTGCTGTCGTCGGTCTTGGCGCCACAGGCGGTGAGCGCCGCGAGGGCCGCCACCGTCGCGACAATGGTCGCCGAACGGCGACCGCGAATCCTGAACATGAATCCTCCAAGGCCCTTTGCGGGCCGGAAATCGCATTGATGTCGCTGGAAGTCATGCCGCCGGGGTGTCCGGTCGTGCGCCGCTCTGGCTGGCCGCGATGCCGCTCAGTGCAGTGTCAGTCTTAAATCTTTCGATTTCCGTGCCGTTTCCCGGAACTTAATACGCGGTTTCTACGGGAACGGGCCGGTAAATAAAAAAGCCCACCACAGAATGGTAGGCAAAGGGAACTTAGTTCCCGCTGGAAGTAACCTTGCCGCCCCCGGGCGACCCTGTCAAGGCAGCTCGGTCAATACGTCGAAGTCGACACCGCGGGCCTCGGCCAGATAGATCCGCTGGTTCACGTGCCGGCTCCGCAGCCGGAGCAGACCACGGGGGCCCTCGTAGGACACCGACTCGGCGTTCGCCCCGATCGCCCGGACGTCCAGCTCGCCGGTCTGCTCGACGAGCGCGGCGAGCAGCAGCACACCCTCGTAACAGGACTCGCCGAGGCTGCCCAGCGGCGGGGCCTCCGGTCCGAACCGGGCCGCGTACCGGCCGTGGAACTCCAGGTTCTCCGGCGTGATCATGTTGGCGAAGAACCCGGCCGTGCTGAACAGGTCGCGGGTCGCCGGCGCGCCGCTGGCCAGCAGCATGTTCTCGTCCATCAGGGTGCTCAGCCGCAGGCAGCGGCCGGGCAGCCCGGAGCGGGCGAACGCTCGGTTGAACCGGACCGCGTCCATCCCGACCAGCAGCATCAGCACCGCGTCGGCGGAGGAGAGCTCGATCCGGCGCAGCGCCTCGGAGAAGTCGTCGGTGGCCAGCGGTACGTAGCTCTCGCCGACGATGTGCAGGCCGTTCGCGGCGGCGTAGCGGTGCGCGGTCCGGGCGGTGCGGCGGGGCCAGACGTAGTCGTTGCCGATCACGTACCAGCGGCGGGCGGTGCGCTCGCGGGCCAGCAGCCGCATCGCCGGGAACAGCTGCACGTCCGGGGTCTCGCTGGTCATGAAGACGCCCTCGGTGCGCTCGCCGCCCTCGTAGAGCGCGGTGTAGACATACGGCACCCGGCCGGCGATCCGGGGCGCCACGGCCTGCCGGACCGAGGAGATGTGCCAGCCGGTCACGCCCTGCACCAGGCCCGCGTGCACCAGCGCGGCGACCTCGGCGGCCACCGCCTGCGGCGCGGCGCCGCCGTCCACCGGGATCAGGCGCAATTCCCGGCCGAGCACCCCGCCGGAACGGTTGACCTCCTCGGCGGCGAGCTGCGCGCAGAGCTCGGCGCTCGGCCCGAAGATGCCGGCCGGGCCGCGCAGCGGCACCACGAGAGCCACATCGAACGACCGGGACATGACCCTCATCGTCCTGGAAGCCGGACTGGATCTGAAGCACGGATTGGGTAACATCCCGACGATGCGGGGACCCACGGATCTTTTGTACCTGCTGACCCGGGCCGAGCGGCTGCTCGCCCGCCGGCTGTCCGCCATCCTGGACGCGGAGGACTGCTCGCTCGACGCGTGGCGGGTGATCGCGCTGCTCGCCGACGGCAAGGGCCGGTTCATGACCGAGCTCTCCGAGCGGGCCTTCCTGCCGCCGGGCAGCCTGACCCGGCTGGCCGACCACCTGGTCGAGGACAACCTGGTCTACCGTCGCGGCGACGACCTGGACCGGCGGCGGATCAAGGTGCACCTGACCGCGCGCGGCCGGCGTCTCTTCCAGCGGGTGGACGAGCGGATCCGGGCCGAGCTGACCGACGTGCCGCTCGGCGACAGCCTCGGCGCGCTGGTGGAGGCGCTGGAGTGTAGTCCGGGTCATACTCTTGCAGCGCGGCAAAGCCGCTAGCAGCCTGAACGGCACTGTTAACACGCATACCTTTAAATGTGCGCAAACGTCGATACACACTGATCTCCTACGGTCCGCCGCACGTCGATCTCCGGCGTACCGGATCTTGGAGTAACGATGAGACGCGCCCTCCTGGCGGCCGGGGCCGGCCTGGCCCTGACCGCAGGCCTGTTCGCCCCACCGGCCTATGCCGGCGGTCGGCCGACCGGAACTGATCAGCCGAAACGCATTGTCGAGTCGCTCGACCGGGGCCTGGTCGCGGTCCCCGCCGAGAAGGGCGGGACGTTCCTGAGCTGGCGCCTGCTCGGCACCGAGTACGGCTCCGGCATCGCCTTCAACGTCTACAAGGGATCACGGCGGCTCAACCAGCGGCCGATCACCAGGTCGACCACCTACACCGACAAGTCCCGGGGCGCGGGCGCCTACACCGTCCGGGCCGTGGTGCACGGCCGGGAGCAGGCGACGAGCCCGGCCGCGGTCACGCCCGGCGACATCCCGCTGGCCGGCGCGCCCGGCTACTACGTGCAGCACGCCTGGCCGGGTGACCTGGACGGGGACGGCCGCTTCGAGATCGTGGTGTCCCGGCTCTCCACCGACCTCGACAAGCCGAACTACCTCGAGGCGTACACCCTCGCGGGCGCGCGGCTGTGGCGGGTCGACCTGGGGCCGGCGTCCTGGACCCGGGCCGGTGGCACCGCCGCCAACGACCCGCCGCTCGCCGCGATCAGCGGGTACGGCGACGTCGCGGGCTACCGCAACGACGACAACGTGACCGTTTATGACCTGGACAGCGACGGTCGCGCCGAGGTCGTCGTCAAGACCGCCAACGGCACGACCTTCGCCGACGGCGCCAAGGTCACCACGGGCAACCCGCTCGACCAGTTCGTCTCGGTTATCGACGGGTACTCCGGCGTCGAGCGCGAGCGTGTCCCGGTCGCCGCCGACTTCCTCGCCGACGGCCCGTCCGGCGGCCAGTACGGCGTCGGCTACCTGGACGGCGTGCACCCCAGCCTGATCACCAAGCAGGTCACCCGGATCGGCGCCAAGCGCGGAGACTTCCGGGTCCTCTTCGCGGCCTGGGACTTCGACGGCCGGGACCTGACCCGGCGCTGGACGTTCGTCCGGGGCGTCGACCAGGGCACCAGCTTCCACCAGCTGCGCGTGGTCGACGTCGACCAGGACGGCCGGGACGAGATCGCCGACGGCAACTACGTGGTCAACAGCGACGGCACGTTCCGCTACGTGGTGCCGGAGTCCGTGCACGGCGACCGCTTCCACATCGGTGACCTCGACCCGAACCGTCCCGGCCTGGAGGGTTACGCCATCCAGCAGACCGAGGGCGGCGTCTTCACCACCTTCCCCTGGTACTACTACGACGCGTCGACCGGTCAGCGGCTGATCACCGGCTCGCACCCGGACGTCCCGCAGGACGCCACCCTCTGGGACGTCCCGCGCGGCACCACGGCGGACATCGACCCGACCCACCCCGGCTACGAGTTCTGGGCCGCGACCGCGAACGCCGACCTGCCCGGCGCCGGCGTCTGGAGCGTCGACGGCACCGAGGTCTCGACCGCTACGCCGAGCGTGAACTTCCGCATCTGGTGGGACGGCGACACCGGCTCCGAGCTGCTGGACAACACGTACGTGGAGAAGTGGGACTGGACGAAGCAGCAGAGCGACAAGATCTTCGAGCCGGCCGGTGTCGTCTCGTCCTGGCGCAACGCGGTCCCGTTCTACGGCGACATCCTCGGCGACTGGCGCGAGGAGTACCTGGCCGAGACGAGTGACCACACCGCGCTGCGGGTCTTCACCACGAACGTGCCGACCAGCACCCGGCTCTACACGCTGGCGCACGACCCGGCCTACCGCCTGGGCTGGACGGTCCGCGGCTACCTGCAGTCCACGCTGACCGATTTCTACCTCGGGTTCGGCGGCAAGGCCCCGGCCCGGCCCAGGATCCAGACGACGGCGCAGGCGGGGAACGCCTGGCAGGTCGTCGCCTATGACAATTTCGTCCAGAACACCGGCAAGTGGCAAGCCGAGCTCCAGACCGGAGGGACGGTGGCCGCCGGCGACGGCGTGCTGGACATCGACGTCCCCGGCGGGGCGAGCGTCTGGTTCACGCAGGAGCTCGAGGGCCCCTACGAGATCGAGTACACCGCCACCCCGGTCGACCAGGGCGGCCCGAACGACCACGTCACCGACCTGAACTCGTTCTGGAGCGCGCGCGACTCCCGCTCGCCGGACGACGTCTTCGCCACCGAGCGGCACGGCGCGCTCGCCGAGTACGACTACCTGAAGACCTACTACGTCGGGCAGGGCGCGAACCTCAACACCACCACCCGGTTCCGCCGCTACGTGGGTGAGGCCGGCAACCGCCCGCTGATCTACGACTACACGTCGCCGCTGATCCGGGCGAACGTGCCGATCCACGTGCGGATCTCGGTGCTCGGCGACCGGATCCGCTACTACAGCGACGACCAGCTGATCTTCGACTGGACCGACGCCGACCCGTACGACAGCGGCTGGTTCGCGTTCCGCACCGTCGCCAGTCACTTCCACATCCAGGACTTCACCGTCTGGAAGCCGCCCACCGTGGCGTGACGATGCGTCCACCCTGGGCGCACATCGAGTAACGTGGATCACATGCCGGACCTGTATTCGCGGCGCTCGTTCATCGCCGGGGTGATCACCGCCGGAATGCTCTCCACGGCCACCGGCTATCTCCTGACGCGTCGTACCCCGGTGACCCTCACCCTGGTCACCGGGGGCGACGCGACCGGCGGGCGGAGCCTGCTGATCAACCTGTGGAACCGGTTCAACCCGGACGTCCGCCTCGACGTGCTGACGGTCAACAGCTCCACCCGGGACCAGTACGACAAGTTCGCCGGCACCCGGGCCGACATCTACAACCTCGACGTCATCCACATCCCGCGGTTCGCGGCCCGGGGCCGGATCGCGCCGATCGACCCGCCGGACGGCATCACCCTGCTCGCGCCGGTGCAGCGGGTCAGCCAGGTCGAGGAGGGTTCGGCCCGGCTCTGGGCGGTCCCGCTCAACACCGACGTCGGCATGCTCTACCGCCGGATCACCGACAAGCGGGCCACGGACGCCGAGCCGGAGATCGGCCGGCTGGTCGCCGACCGCACGCAGGTGCGGCAGCTCGCCGCCCAGCTGGCGACGGAGGGTTCGACCACCGACGAAGCGTTCGTGATCAACGTGCTGGAGCAGGCCCTGGCGCAGGACCGGACGATCCTCGACGAGCGGGGCGTGGTCTCGACGAGCCTCGGCCAGTGGCAGCGGGCCCTCGCACCGCTCGCCGCCGCGCTGCGTGACAACCGGATCGTGGCGGTGGCCGGCGAGGAGAAGACCAACGCGGCGTTCCAGGAGCGGAACCTGCGCTACATGCGGAACTGGCCGGTCTGGTTCCCGGCGATCGACCGCGAGGAGCGGGACAAGAAGCCCGGCACCGCGGCGATCCGGCTGGGCCGGCTCCCGATCGGGGTGCTGGGCGGCCAGGGTCTCGCGGTGGCCGAGGACACCGGGTACCGCGACGAGGCCGAGGCGGTGATCCACTTCCTGACCGGGATGCCGGCGCAGAAACTGCTGGCCACCTACGGGTTCGCGCCGACCGCGTCGGAGGCCTACAACGACCCCGAGGTGAAGGCCGCGATGCCGCACCTGGAGATCGTCCGGTCCGCGGTGGAGGACGCCCACCCGCGTCCGATGAGCGCCGGGTACGCGGACTTCGCCCAGGTGTTCCGCCAGCACACCTACGACTACCTCTACCGCGGTGTGCAGCTCACCGACGGTTTCGTCGAGGGGATGCAGGGAGCGTTGCGATGAGCGAGGAGACCGGTCTGCAGGCCTGGCTCGTCCCGGTCTTCGTGACCGCGGCGATCATCCTGGTCGAGGCCGCCGTCTGGCTGGTGACCAGCCGCCGCCGTCCGGCCCGCCCGGCCGGGAACCTGGCCGACCGGCGCGCGCAGACCATGGCGCTCGGCCTGCTGGTGCTGCTCGCCCTCGCGGTCGCCGGGATGGCCAGCCTGGGTCCGAACCTCGCCGATCAGCTGGCCAGCGTCGTGGCCGCGCTGCTCGGCGGCGTCTCGGCGTTCCTGACCTACCTGTCCTACAAGTCCACCCAGACCGCCCGCAAGGAGAACGGCGGCGACAAGGCCGATTAGCCGGCCCGGCGCAGGCGCACCACGAGGGCGCGGGCCCAGGCGGCCGTCCCGGCGATGACCAGGGCCGGGAACAGCACGTACGGCTCCCAGAGCGCTCCCGGCGGGTCCGGCGGGACCACCACGGCCGGGGCGAACAGCTCGCCGGTCACCGCGAGCGTCGGCAGGGCCAGCAGCGCCGACCCGATCCACGCCGACCGGCGCCACGGCCGGCGGCCGGACTGCCGGGCGGTGACCTTCAGTGCGGCCCAGCCGCCCAGCAGCAGGCCGAGCCCCCAGCCGAGCAGGGCCAGCGGCCGGACCAGGGCCGGTTCCGGGTGCCAGAAGACGATGCCGCTCTCCGCCACCCAGTGATCGTCCTGGTAGAAGCCCAGATCGTCGTGGTAGACGGCGATCTCCACGTCGTCGCGGCGGGCGGTCACGTAGGCCTCCGCTGCCACGCCGGCCAGGTCCCAGCGCCCGGAGTCCGGCAGGATCCGCCAGCCGGTGCGCTCCAGGGTGGCCCGGACCTCGGCGACGTCCGGCACGTCGACCGGCAGCAGCACCGAGCCGCCGGCGTATTCGTCGTCGCCGAGGATCAGCGGCGCGACGCCCGAGGAGTCCGAACCGAAGATCGTGTCCTGCCGCTCGATCCCGCCCACCCGGGCGCCGGGCAGCAGCTCACCGGCGAGCGCGGTGGCCCGCTGGTCGCTCGGCAGTGGACCGGCGTCGCGCCAGCCCAGCCAGGCGCCGCACCCGGCCAGCGCCGCCGCGACGGTGAGCGCCACCACGGCCACCGCGCACCAGCGCAGGATCCGGTGCCCGGCACGGTGCCCGGTGTGCTGCACGTCGGTGGCGAGAATCGACATCCGCGAACCCTAGAACATCGGTCAGAGCGTGTGGAAGCGGTCGACGAAGCGCCGCTGCCACGGCGTCTCCACGGCACGGTGGTGGTAGTGCTCGCGCACGAACCCGACCGCCTCGGCCGCCGGCAGCCCGTCCAGCACGGCCAGGCAGGCCAGCGCGGTTCCGGTCCGGCCCCGGCCGCCCCAGCAGGCGATCTCGACCCGCTCACGGTCCGCGCGGGTCCAGGCTTCTATCAACACCACTTTCGCGTACGCGGGGTCAGCCGGCAGCCAGAAGTCCCGCCAGCGCACCCAGCGCGTCTCCCACCCGACCTCGGGCGGTTCCGCGCCGAGCAGGTACACGCCGAAGCGCGGCGGGTGCCCGGACGGCATCGCCGCACGCAGCCCGCGGCCCCGGACCAGTCGCCCGGACGGCAGTCGCAGCACCCCGGCCGCTCCCGGCTCCCAGCCGGCAAATTGGCTCACGCCGAGAAATGTTATTCCGTAAGGTGCGGTCCTGATGATCGCTCCTTTGGTCCGCACCGTGCTGCCCCCTCGTCTCGGCGCTGATTTCCGCTGGCTGGTCGGCTCGTCCTGGGCGACGAACCTCGGTGACGGCATCTCCGCGGCGGCCGGTCCGCTGCTCGTCGCCTCGCTCACCGACGACCCGTTCCGGATCTCGTTGGCCGCTCTGCTCTCCTGGGCCCCGCCGCTGGTCTGCGGCCTGTACGCCGGGGTGCTCTCGGACCGGCACGACCGCCGCCGGATCCTGCTGCTCGCCAACGCGGTCCGGGTGCTGGTGCTGCTCGCCCTGATCGGCACGCTGGCCACCGGCCGGCTCTCGGTGGAGCTCGCCCTGCTCGGGCTGGGGCTGCTCAGCACGGCCGAGGTGTTCGCCGACAACACCACCGGGACGCTCGCGCCGATGCTGGTGGACCGGGCCGACCTGCCGCTGGCCAACGCCCGGCTGTCGGCCGGGTTCATCACGCTGAACCAGCTGGCCGGCCCGCCGCTGGGCGCCGCGCTGTTCGCCGCCGGCCGGGCCTGGCCGCTGGCCGGCGAGGTGCTGCTGCTGGTGGCCGGCACGCTGCTGGTCTCCCGGGTCCGGCTGCCGGCGCACAGCCGGCCCGCGACGGCCGGGGTGCGCCGCGACGTGGCCGAGGGGGTCCGCTGGGTGGTGCGCCACCCGGCGGTCCGGACCCTCTGCCTGATCGTGCTGATCTTCAACCTGGCGTTCGGGGCGTCCTGGTCGGTGCTGGTGCTCTACGTGAGCGAGCGGCTCGGGCTGGGCTCGATCGGCTTCGGCCTGGTCACCACGGTGATGGCGGCCGGCGGGATCCTCGCCACCGGCGCGTACGGCTGGCTCACCGCCCGGGTCAGCCTGGGCAACCTGATGCGGATCGGCCTGTTCATCGAGACCGGCACCCACGCGGTGCTCGGGTTCACCGCCTCGCCGTGGGTGGCGCTCCCGACGTTCTTCCTGTTCGGCGTGCACGAGTTCGTCTGGCGGACCACGGCGACCACGGTCCGGCAGCGGTCGGTGCCGACGCACCTGCAGGGCCGGGTCGGCGCGGTCAGCGTCATCTGCATCTACGGCGGGCTGGTGGTCGGCGCGGCGGCCGGCGGCGTGCTGGCCTCGCGGTACGGCGTGGCCGCCCCGTTCCAGGTGGCGTTCGTCTGCGCGGCGATCTTCCTGGCCGTGCTGTGGCCGCAGATGAAACACATCGCCCACGACGACTGAGGCCGCTATAGTCGCGGCATGCACAGCACCTTCAGCGAGCGACGCCGGCGACTTCACGGCCGCCGCTGAACTGTGCTTTCCGCCGGCGGGTCGATCCCGCCGGTTGCTGACGTGTCACTCCGGTCGACCCGCTTCGTTCGTACGATGAATGGGGTTGATCGTGAATTTTGAATCTCTCCTGTCGGATCGGCTGGCACCCGCGCTGGAAGCGGTCGCCGGCCATCCGGTCGATCCGGCGGTGCGGGCGTCGCCGCACGCCGACTTCCAGTCCGGTGCGCCGCTGGCCCTGGCCCGGGAGCTGGGCCGGGCGCCCCAGGAGATCGCCGCCGAGGTGGCCACGCGTGCCGACCTGGCCGGGCTCGCCGAGATCACCGTCTCCGGTCCGGGGTTCCTGAACCTGACGATCGGCGACGACCTGCTCGCCGAGAGTCTGCGGCTGACCGGTGCTGATCAGCGGCTCGGTGTGCCCGCGACCGCCGCGCCGGAGCGGATCGTGATCGACTACTCCGGGCCGAACGTGGCCAAGGAGATGCACGTCGGGCACCTGCGGTCGACGATCATCGGGGATGCGCTGGCCCGGACGCTGGAGTGGCTGGGCCACGACGTGGTCCGGGTGAATCACCTGGGCGACTGGGGGACCCCGTTCGGGATGCTCGTCGAGCACCTGGTCGACCTGGGCGGCGCGGCTGATCACTCGATCCGGGATCTGACCGCGTTCTATCAGGACGCCCGGGTCAAGTTCGACACCGACGACGACTTCCGGACCCGGGCCCGGCTGCGGGTGGTGGCGCTGCAGTCCGGCGATCCGCTCTCCCGGGACCTGTGGCAGCGGCTGGTGGCCCAGTCCGAACGCTACTTCCTGGACGTCTACCAGCGGCTCGGCGTCACCCTCGGCCCGGACGACTTCGCCGGTGAGAGCCGTTATCAGGACGACCTTCCGGTGCTGGTGGCCGAGCTGCTGGCGCAGGGTCTGCTGACCGATAGCGACGGCGCGCTGTGCGCGTTCCCGGACGGGTTCACCGGGCGGGACGGCGACGCGCTGCCGCTGATCGTGCGCAAGGCCGACGGCGGTTTCGGGTACGCCGCGACCGACCTGGCCGCGATCCGGCACCGGGTCGGCACGCTCGGCGCGGACCGGTTGCTCTACGTGGTCGGCGCACCGCAGCGCACCCACTTCGAGATGGTCTTCGCGGTGGCCCGGAAGGCCGGCTGGCTGCCCGGCGGGGTGACCGCCGAGCACCTCGGGTTCGGCTCGATCCTGGGCGCGGACGGCAAGATGCTGAAGACCCGGGCCGGCGACACGATCAAGCTGGCCGAGCTGCTGGACGAGGCGGTGGCCCGGGCGACCGCGCCGGCCATCGGGATCGGCGCGATCAAATACGCCGATCTCTCCGGTGACCGGCGGGGCGACTACGTCTTCGACTGGGACCGGATGCTGGCCAGCACCGGCAACACCGGTCCCTACCTGCAGTACGCCTACGCCCGGATCCGGTCGCTGTTCCGCAAGGCCGGCACCGGGCCGGGACCGGTGACGGTGACCGAACCGGCCGAGCGGGCCCTGGCCCTGACCCTGCTCGGTTTCGAGCCGGCGCTCCGGGCCGCCGCCGGTCAGGCCGAGCCGCACCGGCTGGCCGGATACCTGCACGACCTGGCCGTGGCCTTCTCGGTCTTCTACGAGCGGTGCCCGGTGCTGCGGGCCGCCGACGACGTGCGGGCCAGCCGGCTGGGGCTGGCCGAGCTGACCGCCCGCACCCTCCACACCGGAATGTTTCTGCTGGGTATCGAGACGCTCGAGGAGATTTGAGGAAAGTTGATCACCGCGCAACCTTCCGTTGATCGACCGATGACCTGATCCCCCGTTAGGGTGCTTCTTTCGGCGCGCCCACAAGGCGCGCCGCTTGAACTCCCCTGCGAAAGGCTCGCAATGACGCTTCCCAACGGCGTATCGCGGCGTGGCGTGCTGGCGGTCTCGGCCGCCGCCGCTGCGGCACCGCTCGCCTTCCCCGGCTCGGCGCAGGCCGGCGGCAAGGGCGCCCCGAAGCCCCCGAAGACCCCCGAGACGTTCCAGCTGACCGTGCTGGGCACCTCGGACACGCACGGCAACGTGTACAACTGGGACTACTACAAGGACGCCGAGTACGACGACTCCGCGCACAACGACGTCGGTGTCGCCAAGCTGGCCGCGCTCGTGAACAAGCTGCGCGCCGAGGCGACCGGCGCCACGCTGGTGCTCGACGCCGGTGACACGATCCAGGGCACCCCGCTGGCGACCTACTACGCCAAGCAGGAGCCGATCACCGAGACCGGCGCGAAGCACCCGATGGCCAAGGCCATGAACGTGCTGCACTACGACGCGATCACGCTGGGCAACCACGAGTTCAACTACGGCCTGCCGCTGCTGAACCTGTGGATCCGGCAGCTCGGCTTCCCGGCCCTGGCCGCCAACGCGGTCAGCGCGAAGACCGGCAAGCCGGCGTTCACGCCGTACATCATCAAGAAGGTCTCGCTCGGCAAGCACGCGCCCACCCTGCGCGTCGGCATCCTGGGCCTGACCAACCCGGGCGTGGCGATCTGGGACAAGGGCAACGTCGAGGGCAAGCTCAACTTCCTCGACATGGTGGCGACCGCCGCCAAGTGGGTGCCGATCATGCGGCGCAACGGCGCCGACGTCGTGATCATCTCGGCGCACGGTGGCGACAGCGGCACCTCCAGCTACGGCACCGAGCTGCCGAACGAGAACCCGTCCGCGCTGATCGCCGAGCAGGTCCCGGGGATCGACGCGATCCTGTTCGGGCACGCGCACAACGAGGTCGCGCAGCGCTTCGTCACGAACACCAAGACCGGCACCCAGGTGCTGCTCTCCGAGCCGTCGAAGTTCGGCCAGCGGCTCACCAAGATGGACTTCACGCTGGTGCGCGAGCACGGCTGCTGGAAGATCACCACGAAGGCGTCGGCCACGCTGAACACCAACACCGTCGAGGCCGACCCGAAGGTGCTGGCCGCGGTGAAGGGCCAGCACGAGAAGACCGTGGCGTACATCAACCAGGTCGTCGCGGCGTCGACCGCGGAGCTGTCCGCGGCCACCTCGCGGTACGAGGACACCCCGATCCTCGACTACATCAACAAGGTGCAGACCGACACGGTGGTGGCCGCGCTGGCCGGCACCGCGTACGCGGCTCTGCCGGTCCTCTCGATCGCCGCGCCGTTCAGCCGGACCGCGGTGTTCCCGAAGGGCGACGTCAAGATCAAGGACGTCGCGGGGCTGTACATCTACGACAACACCCTGGAAGCCGTCGTGCTGACCGGCGCCGAGGTGCGTGCCTACCTGGAGTACTCGGCGAAGTACTTCAACACGTACGCGGTCGGCGCCGTCGTCGACCCGGCGACCATCAACGTCAGCACGGTGCCGGACTACAACTACGACACCCTCTCCGGCGTCGAGTACGACATCGACATCAGCAAGCCGGTCGGCAGCCGGATCACCAAGCTGCAGCTCAACGGCGTCGACGTGGCCGCCGACGCGCAGTTCGTGATCGCGGTGAACAACTACCGGCGGTCCGGTGGCGGCGCGTTCCCGGGCATCGTGAAGACCCAGGTCTACAACGAGCAGAAGGAGATCCGTCAGCTCCTGATCGACTGGGCGCAGGCCAAGGGCAAGATCGACCCGGCCGACTTCTTCGCGAAGAACTGGCAGCTGGTCCGCGAGGGTGTGCCGGTCACGTTCTGACCAGCACGCACCGGCCGGCCGCTACTTGGTCGTCTCCCAGCTGCCGCGGGCGTCCGCCTCGATGGTCATCAAGGCGGACCGCCCGTCGGTCAGCAGGAACGTGCAGTCGTAACGGCGCAGCCCGTCCGCGCCACGGTCACCGACCGGCACACACGCGCCGGTCTTGACCGTAGTGCCGACGGCGGCCTCCACCCGGCCGTCGCCGAACACCTTCTCCTGCACCGCTTCGGTGGCCTGGTCCTCGACCTGGGTCCGGTGCAGCGGCAGCACCACGTCGACCGCGAGCGCCGTCCAGAACGCCCCGCCGGCCACCGCCGTCACCACGAACGCCACCCAGTACGGCGCGCGCCGCCGGCCGTACGCCCGGGCCTTCCGCGACCGCTGCATCGCCGAGACCACGCCCAGCAGGCTGAACAGGAACGTCCAGGCCACCACCGGCCGCCAGGACGGCGCGTCCGGGCGGGCCGAGCCGGTCATCTCGTGCGGGAAGCGGACCAGCAACTGGCCGTGCTTGTTGCTGGGCGAGCCGTACGGCGGGACCACACCGCCGAACGGCAGCGGCTCCAGTTCCTCCGTCGCCGCCGCCTCGGCCGTGTCGATCCACGGCGGAGAGACCGGGTACGGCAGCGGCTCGTGCGGGGTCTGCGGGGTCTGAACGGTCGTCATCGGTGCGGCCCTTCCGGTAGCGGCCCGGGTGCAGTCTCCGTGCCACCCGCGATCATCGGCCGCTACCGGTCCCAGTTGAGGATTCAGCTCTTCTCGGTTGCATTTCCGGTGCCGTCCAGCGGCACCTGCATCTCGGTGAGCCACTTGTCGAGCTCGCCGTCCGGGCAGTGCAGGTACACCTCACGGGCGAAACCGGGCGGAACCGGCCGGAGCCCGTTGTCCTCGATCCAGGTGGCGATCCGCTCGCCGGTGCGGAACGCCTCCGACATCGGCCCCTCGTGCACCGAGGTGGCCGCGTCGATCGGCGGCAGCACCACCACGTCGAACCCGGCCGAGCCGACCTCGGCGTCACCGATCGGGAACGCCGCGTGCGCGGTGATCGTCTCGTCGCCGGGCCCGGTCGGCGCCGGCCGGTAGTACGCCAGCGACGAACCGGTGATCGCGACCCCGGCCTGCTCCAGCAGCTCCGCCAGGCGGGGGAAGAGCGGCGACAGGTTCTCGGTGATCGACGTGGGGTGGTCGTACCCCAGGGCGGTGGTGGACAGTTCCGCCACCCGCAGTGCCGGGATCCGCTTGAAGAGGACATCTCCGGTGTTCATATGACCCTCCGTCTCGATCATGCGGAGACGCGCGTCGACCAGGGCCAGGCGGGCGTTGTCCCGCTCCACCTGCACGGCCAGCTCGGCCCGCCGCAGTCGCAGCATCCCGCGCAGCTCACCGGTGTCGACCTTCTCCTCGATCATCACCTGCACCTGTTGCAGGCTGAAGCCGAGGTCCTTGAGGGCGAGGATCCGGTTGAGCCGCCGCAGCTGCTCCGCCGTGTAGTAGCGGTAGCCGCTGTGCGGGTCGACGTGGGCGGGGCGGAGCAGGCCGATGGCGTCGTAGTGGCGCAGCATGCGCACCGACACCCGGCTCAGACCGGCGAAGTCTCCGATACTCAACATGGTCGGTCCACCGTCCCGCCTGACACGGTGTGAGGGTCAACCCCGGCTGTTACTGATCGGCAGCGGGGTCCGTCGTGGGCGTCGCGGGCGGGGACGTCGGCGGATCCGGGTCCGGGTCCTCGGTGGGCGGCGACGTGCTGGTGTCGGGGGTCGGCGACGACGACGGGGTGTCGCTCGGGGTCGGCGACGCGGAGGCCGACGCGCTCGGGGACGGCGACTTGCTCGGCTTGCGGGACGACGACGGCTTGCGCGTGGGGGTGTCGTCATCGTCGTCGTTCGAGATCGGCGACTCGCTGAACTGGTCGGTCGCCTCCGGCGCGGGTGTCGTGGTGGTCGTGACCACTGCCGGTTTGTCCTTGCCGTTCGGGCTGGCGTCGGCCGGGTCATCCTTGTTGGTCATCGCGAAGGCGACGCCGAGGCCGCCGGCCAGCACGAACAGCGCGATCACCGCGATCATCAGGCTGCGCTGCACCCGCGGCGCGGCGACCGGCTCGGGCGCGCGCATCGGCGGGGGAGCGGGCGACATCCGCGGGCGGGGCACCGGCTGGGTCATCGGGGCCGGGCTCATCGGCGCCGCGCTGATCGAGGCCGGCACGGTCGGCGCGCCGCTGGTCGGTGCGATCAGCGCGGTGCCGGTCAGCCGCTTCCAGTCCTGCGGGGTGCCGGCCGCGGCATATGCCGCCTCGGCGAACTCGGCCGCGGTGGCGAACCGGTCGGCCGGCTGCTTGGCCATCGCCCGGATGATCAGCTCGCGCACCGCGAGCGGGACGTGGTCGGGCAGCGGGTCGGGCTCGTCCTCCAGGTGACGCAGCGCGACCTGGAGCGCGTTGTCCCCGTCGAACGGGGGCTGGCCGGCGATGCAGTGGTAGGCCACCGCGCCCAGCGCGTAGACGTCGGTGCCGGGGGTCAGATTGCCCTTGGCGACCTGCTCGGGCGCCATGTAGAGCGCGGTGCCGACGATCGAGTTCAGGCCGGTCATGCTGGTCAGCGCGTTGGAGCGGGCGACACCGAAGTCGACCAGGATCACCGCGCCGGTCGGCTTCACGATCAGGTTGCCGGGCTTCACGTCCCGGTGCACGATGCCGGCGTCGTGCGCGGCGTGCAGCGCGTCGGCCGCCTGCGCCACGATCGACATCGTCTCAGCGACCGGGATCGGGCCCTGCTTGACCCGGTTGGACAGCGGCTCGCCCTCGACGAACGCCATCACCAGATAGGCGACCTTCTCCGGGCCGCCGGAGTCGCCGGCCTCGGCGTAGTCGTAGACCTCGACCACGTTCGGGTGCCGGAACGCGGCCATCATCCGGGCCTCGCCGTAGAACCGGGCGGCGAACTCGGGGTCGTCGAGCATCGCCGTGCGCAGCACCTTTACCGCTACGACACGACCCAGCACCACGTCGGTGCCACGCCACACGTCACCCATGCCACCGGTGGCGATCCGGTCGTCCAACCGGTAGCGGTTGTCCAGGAGATGTCCCGCACTGAGCACCAGGTGGACCTTTTCTGATCGGGCGGCCCCGAAGGCCGCGGTAACGAACTGATCGAGGGCAATGCCGGTCAACTGTACAGAGCCGGGCCGATCAACGGGAGATCAGCGGAGGTGCCCTTCGTCCCGTCGTGGATGGGCTCGGACATGCGAACAAGGGTATGGCGGCCCGGCCAGGCCGCCATACCCTTGTTCGGTCTCGTTGCGCCGCTACTGCTGCTTCTCCTCGTACGTGGGGGTGACCACGACAGCCGTTTCGGCCAGTTCCAGCTCTTCGTTCTCGGCCTGCCGCTCCAGCGCCGCGCGGGCGGTGGACGCGGCGACCCAGCCGGCCGCCAGCCCGAGCAGGCCGACCCCGGCGATCAGGCCCCACGGGCGGCCCGGCTTGTTGCCGGCCAGCGCGCCGGCCGCGGCGTTGGCCCGTGCCCAGGCCTCGTCGGCGGCGCCACCGGCCCGGCTGGCGAGCTCGTGACTGGCCTTGCTGGCCTTGCCGGCCAGCTTGTGGCTCTTCTTGTCGACCCGGGTGGCCAGCTTGCGGCTGCGCCGGCTGGTCTTGTCCGCCAGGGTGCTGGTCCGGTCCGCCAGCGCACGGGTGCCCCGGCCGGCCCGGTCGGCAGCGTCCGCGGCCTGCTTGCCGGCGTCCCTGGCAGTCTCACCGGCGGCCGCCATGGCGGCTGACAGGTGATCCCACGCCTGGGCGGCGGTCCGTTCGGCCCGGCTCTTCCTCGTCGTGAACATCGTCGGTTACCCTCCTGCGCTCGCCCTTCACCGGGTTCGTGCCCCGACAAGGGCGTCGGCAAACGTCCGGTATGGACGGCATCACATTTCCAAAACGATTTGACGTCCCGCAGTACTGTTGACCTCGCTCACACGGGCCACTCAGGTGTCTAACAGGTTCGGGGCCTAACCTTTCGGTCAGTTTCACCGAACCTTCCGTGGGTTGGTCCATCCGTCCTGCTCCAGGACGGTCTGACTGACCCGCGTCAAAGAGGAACAACGCCCGGCTCCCCGGGCGGGTGGAGGGAAGAGGCGTGACGCTGTCGATAATGACGTCGACGCTGGCTGACGGTGCTGTCGAGGTCTCGCCACGCGGCGAGATCGACGTCGAGAACGCGTACGAGATCCGTGAGGCCGTCGCGGCCCAGCTCGCCGAGGGCGCCCCGGCGCGCATCGAGCTCAACATGCAGCACGTGACCTTCATCGACTCCGTGGGGATCAGCGCACTCGTGGCCGCGTTCCAGCTCGCCGGGGTGAGCGGTGTCAAGGTGGTCGTGACCCAGCCGAGCCGGTTCGCTCACAAACAGCTCTGGGTGACCGGGCTGCTCGGCCTGTTCGGCAACCCTCAACCCCATCAGGACGACGCGGCGCTCTCCGGCGCCTGACGTCCGCGACTTCCGTGCGAGCCCGGCGTGCTGCTCAGTACGCCGGGCTCTGCACGTGCACGGCCTCGACGTTGATCCGGATGTCCGGATCCTCCATCGGTGCCCGGATCGCCGTGACCACCGCGAAGTTGTCGGCCAGGGCGGCCAGGTCGGTGCCCGGGTCGAGCTCCTCCTCGGCGGCCTGGACGGCGGTGCGGACATAACCGTCACCCGCCTCGGCGATGCTCATCTGCACCTGACCGAAACGGGCCAGCCCGGCCTGCTTGAGCCCCCGGATCCCGTCCACGTGCAGGTCCGGCACGTTCAGGTTGAAGACCGTGCCGGGCGGGGTGTGCAGCAGCGAGGGGAGCAGGCGGACCGCCAGCTCGGCGGCGCTGGCCCAGTGGTGCTGCTCGTCGTCGGCCGCGTGCAGGGCGGCGATGGCGGCGCCCCCGCTGGCCGCGGTGGCCGCCGCCGGGGTGAGCACGTCCAGCGACACGGCCAGGCCGCGCAGACCGGCGTGCGAGGCGGTCAGGGTGGCGCCGACGGTGCCCGAGTGGACCACCGCGGCGCCCGCGTTGGCACCCCGGTTGATCCCGGAGACCACCAGGTCCGGCGCCGGGCCGAAGGCCTCCCGCAGGGCGAGCAGCACGATGTACGCCGGGGAGGCGGCCACTCCGTACGCCGGGATCTGCTTGGCGCCGGCCAGCTCGCGCACCTCTGAGACGATCTTGCCGTCCTGCACCACCGCGGTCATCGAGGCGCTGCTGCCGCTCGACTCGCTCAGCGGCGCGGCGACCACCACGTCGTACTCGGCGTGTGCCAGCGCCCGGGCCAGCCAGCGGATGCCGGGCGCCTCGATGCCGTCGTCGTTGGTGATCAGGATCCGGAGGTGGCGATGGTTACCCGAATTCGCTGTCATGATGCCTTCTTGATCGGGGTCAGCCGGACTCGTTCGGTGAGCACCCGGACGGCGTCGACGTGCCCGGTGCCGAGGCCGTGGCGGGTGACGTTGAGGGCGCCCGCGGCGGCGCCGGTGCGCACCGCGTCGGTCATCGAGCCGCCGTTCGCCAGGGTGGCGGCGACGCCGGCGGTCATCGAGTCGCCGGCGCCGCGGTGCTCGGCTGCGGTCAGCTTGGGCAGCGTGACGGTGTAGATCTCGTCGTCGATCAGGGCCAGGGCGCCCTCCCCGGCGCGCGAGACCAGGACCGCGTCGGCGCCGTCGGTGTTCAGCTTGACCAGTGCGTTCATCAGCTCACGGGTGGAGCCGTCGGCGGCCGCGCCATCCTTGATCAGCTCTTCGTGGCTGATCTTGACGACCGTGCAGCCGGCCTCCATCACGGCGGCGAGGTACCGCCCGCACAGGTCGGCGATCACCCGGCAGCCGTTCGCCTTCAGATCGGCGGAGAGCCGGCCGTAGACCTCCGGCTTGATCACCGAGGGGTGCGCCGGGCCGCTCAGGATCGCGATGCCGGCGGTCAGGCCCTCGGCCAGGGTGAGGTTGTAGAGCTCGTCCAGCTCGTGCCGGGAGAGCGGGGTGCCGGGGCGCTCGGCGATCTCCTCGCGGGTGCCGCTGCGGCGGTCGTGCACGTACCACCCGCTGCCGTGCTCGCGGTTCACCAGACGGAGTGTCACCCCGGGCAGGTCCGCCATCAGCGGGACCAGCACCCGGCCGACCTCGCCCCCGGCGGCCGTGCAGAGCGTCACCTTGGCGCCCAACGACGTGATCATGCGGGTCTGCCAGATGCCCTGGCCACCCGGGTGCACGTGCAGTTCGGGTTCGTCGTGGTGTTGTTCGATGGTCACCGTCAGCTGTGGGGCCGGCGCGAAGACCATGACCCGGCCGTCACTCATGATTCGCATTCTGATCGGTTCCCGCAGCCGCCGTGGCGGTTCGCAGAAAGAACAGAAGCGACGTTCTACAACTCGAGCCTCCCGGGGCTCATCACGCTGGCCACGGGGCCGGTGGGTGGCGCGGGACTGGTGTCGCACGCGCGCCGGCATGGCTCGATCGTGCGCCCTCGATGTGATGATCGCCAGACGAGGGGCCGCGGGCAGGGGGCCCCTGACGGCGCGCGGCGGCCCGGAGCGCTTCCGGTCTCGCGCCGTTTCCGGCGTCGCGCCGCTCCCGGTCTCGCGCTGGTCCCCGCGTCGCGCCGGTCCCGGTCCCGGCGGGGCCGGGACCGGGGAGCGGGCTACGGGTGCCAGTCGGGGTTGGTGCCGACCGTGGTGAGGCGCTGGGTGGCGCGGGAGAGGGCGACGTAGAGCGTGCGGACCCCGGACTTGTCGACCGCGATCTGGCCCGGCTCGACCAGCACCACCGCGTCGTACTCCATGCCCTTGGCCTCCAGCGCGGTGACCACGTGGACACGTTCCGGCAGGCCGGTGACCCACGCGGCCATCTCGTCCCGGCGGGACACCGGGGCGATCACCCCGATCGTCCCGTCCACGTCGGCCAGCTGCTTCTCGGCCAGCTCGCGGACCGTGGCCGGCAGCGCGCCGGCCGTGGTCACCACGTCGACCGGGTCGACGCCGGTGGAGCGCACCGCCGAGGGCAGCGGCAGGTCCGGCAGGATCGCCCGGATCACCGAGGCGGCCACCGCGAAGATCTCCGACGAGTTCCGGTAGTTCGTGGTCAGCGAGTAGCTGTTGCGCTTGCGGGTGCCGAGTGCCTTCTCCCGGGACCGGTCCAGCTCGTCCGGGTCGCCGGACCAGGCGGTCTGCGCCGGGTCGCCGACGATCGTCCAGGACGCGTACGCCCCCCGCCGGCCGATCATCCGCCACTGCATCGGCGAGACGTCCTGCGACTCGTCGACCACCACGTGCGCGTAGTCGCGGTAGTCCTCCTCGCGCTCGACCTGCTGGGCGCGGGCCGCGGCCTGCCGGTCGGCGAACGTGCTGACCTCCTGGACGCCGTCCCGGACGTGGAACGGGTTGCGGGACTTCTTCTGCGCCTTCCGGGGGCGGCCCATCAGCTCGTCCAGCTCGTCGAGCAGCGCCACGTCGGAGATCGTCGGGCCGTGCTCGGCGAGGGCGTCGAAGGAGCCCTGCAGGGTCTCGATCTCGTCGCGGGAGAGCACGCCGTTCGCGTACGCCCGGAGCCGTTTCGGATCGGCCAGCCAGCGCAGCACCCGCAGCGGGGTGAACCGCGGCCACCACGCCTTCAGGAACTCCCGGAAGTCGGTGCGGTCGGCCAGCTCCGACTCGAACTCGCGCTTCTCCGGCAGCCCGCTCAGCTTCGCGTCCCGGGCCTGCGCCCAGAGCGCGTCGAAGACCCGGTCGAAGCCGGTGCCGCGGACCTCGTTGCGGCGCGCGCCACGCTGCAGCACCTTGCGCCGGATCTGCTCCAGCGCCTGGGCGTCCAGCCGGAGCAGGGCGCCCCGGTAGAGCAGGCGCAGCTCGGTCGGCGCGCCCGGCACGGCGTCGTGCGAGGCCCGCTCCAGCACCCGGCGGATCCGCAGCGAGCCCTTGATCGCGGCCACCTCGGTGGAGTCCACCCGGGTCGCGTCCCAGCCCGGCACCAGCGAGCCCAGCGAGCGCAGCGTCGCGGTCTCCTCGCCGAGCGAGGGCAGCACGGTGGCGATGTAGTTGACGAACACCCCGGACGGGCCGACCACCAGGATGCCGCCGCCGGCGAACCGGCTGCGGTCGGAGTAGAGCAGGTACGCCGCGCGGTGCAGGGCGACAGCGGTCTTGCCGGTGCCCGGACCGCCGGTCACGATCGTCACCCCGCCGGCGGGGGAGCGGATCGCCTCGTCCTGCTCGCGCTGGATGGTGGCGACGATGTCGCGCATCCCGGTGCCGGTCGCCTTGGCCAGGCTGGCCAGCAGCGCGCCGTCGCCGACCACGGTCATCCCGGGCGGCGCGGCCTCCGGGTCGAGCAGGTCGTCCTCGATGCCGGTGACCCGCTCACGGGTGGACTGGATCATCCGGCGCCGGATCACGCCCAGCGGTTCGGCCGGGGTGGCCTGGTAGAACGCCGCGGCGGCCGGCGCCCGCCAGTCGACGACGAGCGGTCGTGAGGCGTCGTCGCGGATACCCATCCGGCCGACGTAGTGGGTGGCTCCGGTCAGCAGGTCGAGGCGGCCGAAGACCAGGCCCTCGTGCTCGGTGTCCAGGGTCTGCCGCCGCCGGGCCGCGTGGTACACCATCGCGTCGCGCTCGACCAGCGCGCCGAACGTGCCCACGCCGGCCTGGCGGTAGCCCTCTTTCTCGGCTCGGGATGCGTCCTGGCGCAGCTCGGCGAGCCGGGTGTAGACCCGGTCGACGTGCTGCTGCTCGATCGCGATCTCCTGCTGCAGGACGGTGGCGTCGCTCAAGTCGGTCGTTCTCCCTTTCATGCGCACCGCCAGCGCTCGCGCGAAGGGGGCAATCGAACTTACTCCCGCCCCGCAATCCGCGACCAAGCGGCCCCTGGCCGGCCCTGGCGCTCACCGCATCGTTCGAACCTCTCACAAACGAGCGGGGGTGTGCGGATGTTCCGGCTCAGGCGGCCCGGCGTCGCAGTGGAACGCTCGTCGCCCGCGGATTCTTCCGAGTGGCGCGATTCACCCGGCGGACCACGGTGAGCAGCGCCTCGGTGACCTCCTCCGGGCGTTCCAGCGGCAGCATGTGGCCCGCGCCGGGGCAGACGGTCAGCTGGGCGTGCGGCAGCGCGGCCGCGATCGACTCGGCGCAGGCCGGCGGGGTGAGCCGGTCCCGGTCGCCGACCAGCACCGCGGCCGGCACGTCGGCGAGGGCCGCCAGGGTCGCCAGCCGCTGCTGCGCGCCGATCGAGGCGCGGAACCCGCCGATCGACTGCAGCGGGGCCCGGCCGACGCTGCGCAGGGCCAGGCCCAGGTCGTCGGAGGCGCACCGGTCACCGAAGAGCAGCCAGCGCATCACGGGCGCCAGGACGGGCAGCACGGCCCGATGCGGTCGCCAGGCACCGGACCGGGCCAACAGGCCCGCTCCGAGCGTCTCACCGGCCCGCAGCAGGGTCGCCAGGTGGTCCGGTAGGCCGTACCGGGTGTGGGTGTGTCCCTCGGCGGTGGTGGAGACCAGGACCAGGCCGGCCACCCGGTCGGTGAACTCGGCGAGATGGCGGTGGGCGTACTCCATGATCGTCATGCCGCCCATCGAGTGGCCGACGAGCACCACCGGGCCGGTCGGGGCCAGCCGGCGCAGCACCTCGGCCAGGTCGTCGCCGAGCTGGTCCAGGGTGGCGCCGTGGCGGCCGGTGGCCGACGAGCGGCCGTGCCCGCGGGTGTCGTAGGCGATCACCCGGGGTGCGCGGCGGCCCATCCCGCTGAGCGCGTCCACCTGATGCCGCCAGGTCCGGCGGTCCAGGCACCAGCCGTGCAGCAGCACCACGGTGACCGGGGCGTCGGCCGGGCCGGTGATCTCGACGTGCAGGCGTACTCCGTCGGCCAGGGTGATCTCGGTCCGCTCGGACATGGGCACCTCCGCGTCATCCACGCCCCCGCGTGTACCCACGGGTAATAAGCATCACGCGTGATCGGGACGATTGCCACTGGCGCTCCGGACAGGTCCTGTCGCCCTTTAGTGACCGTGAGCTGCCTCGCAATTACTTTCGCTTGGCGTCCGGACAGCGAGAATCATCGGCATGACAGCCATTCGCGCTGCCCAGGCCATCACGCCCGGCACAGCTCTGGGCATGCTCACCACGGGCAACAAGCGTTTCGTCTACGGCACGCCGCACTACGGGCACAACGTCACCCAGGCCGCGGCGACGGCCGGTGGCCAGCAGCCGCACTCGGTCGTGCTGGGGTGCATCGACTCCCGGGTGCCGCTCGAGGCGATCTTCGACCAGTCGTTCGGCTCGATCTGCGTGGCCCGCTCCGGCGCGCACGTGCTGGACCGGTCGATGGTCGGCTCGGTGGAGTTCGCGGTGTCGTCGCTCGGCGTCTCGCTGGCCCTGGTGGTGGGACACAAGCGGTGCGGCGCGGTGACCGCCACGGTCGACGCGGTGCGCTCCGGCGAGATGCCGGGCGGTGACGTCGGATACCTGGTGGAGGAGATCTCCCCGGCGGTGGACGGGCTGGACCTGGACGATCCGTCGGCGACCGAGCAGGCGATCCGGGCGCACGTGATCCGTACCGTGGAGCGGTTGCGCCGCAGCGACGGCCTGGCGCCGGCGATCGCGGCGGGCCGGATCGACGTGGTCGGCGCGATCTACGACCTGGACACCGGCGGGGTGGAGTTCCTGGAAAACGCTTGATCTTCATCAACCGCGAAAAGGCACCTCCCGGTACGAGACCGGAAGGTGCCTTTTTCCGTGCGTGGGGCTGCTCAGCCCTCGAAGACGCCGGCGTCGACGAGACGCTTCTCGGCGCCGTCCCAGCCGTGCTCCGGGTTGGTGCTGTGCAGGGCCTGCAGCTCGGCGCGGACCTTGGCGCCGTGCCCGGCGGCGGCCAGCACGCGGATCTCCTCGACGAACGCGTCCGAGGTGGTCTGCAGGTGCGTGGTCTTGCCGTTGGTCAGGTTGCGCACGTACGCGAAGCGGCCGTTGGCGAGCGGGATGAGGTACTTGTACTCACCGAGCACGCTGAGGGCGCCACCGGTGCTCTGGCCGGCGCGGACTGATGCGCGGGCGGTCTTCGAGGTGTTGCTCGCCACGGCGGTACTCCTTGGAGGTATTGCATGAGCAGAGAAAAGGCCGTGGCAACGATACACGACGGGCGGTGAACCGTGCCGTCGGAGCAGGTACACGCGTTGGACTCGGTGTGCCACTACGGCTGGTCCCACAGTCGATGTTGCGGATTCTCTGGCGCACCATCCGTAGCAACCGGCATCATGGGACACGATCAACCGCGGTCGAGGTCGTAGGGGAAGACGCACCTCGGTCTCCGGGAGGTCACCGTGCCAACGTGTGGCGTCGTATACGTCCACTCAACCCCGCTCGCCGTGTGCCAACACGTCGAATGGGCGATAGCGCGCGTCCTGACCGCGCCGGTCAATCTGCAATGGACCGTGCAGCCGGTCGATCCGAGCATGCGCCGAGCCGAGTGCAGCTGGACCGGGCGGGCGGGAACGGGCGCCGAGCTGGCTGCTGCCCTACGGCAGTGGTCCATGATCCGTTTTGAGGTGACCGAGGAACCGAGTCCCGGGCTCGACGGCGAGCGGTTCATGCACGTGCCCGGCCGTGGGTTGTTCCACGGCACGATGGGCGCGTCCGGCGACATCCAGGTCGGCGAGGACCGGCTGCGCGCCATCATGGCGCAGGCCAGAGCTCCCGAGGCGTTGGCGCACGCCCTGGAGAAGGCGCTCGGCACGGCGTGGGACGCCGAGCTGGAGCCGTACCGGTACGCCGGCGACGGCGCACCGGTCACGCTGCTCACTCGTGTCGGGTAGGGGGATCGCGTGGCGGGAGTTTCCGCGACCTGATTCGATGACGGGCGTGAAAAAAGTGTCCCGTGTCGCCTTTGTCGCCCCGCTCCTCCTCGTCCTAGGAGCGTGCGGGGACGATGCCACGCCGCAGGGCGCTCCACCGAGTGCCGGCCCGGCCTCCGCGTCGGTGCCCGCGCCCGCGCCGGAGTCCGCGTCCGCCTCCACGCCACCGGCCGACCCGGCCGCGCGGGCGGCGGAGACCGTCGCCCGGCTCAGCGACGAGGACCTGGCCGGTCAGGTGCTGATCCCGTACGCCTACGGGGGCTCGGCCACCCAGGTGGACGCCGGCGCGATCGCCGGGAACCGGTCCCTCGCGGGCGTGGACACCCCGGCCCAGATGATCGCCAAGTACCGGCTGGGCGGCCTGATCCTGGTCTCCTTCACCCAGCAGGACCCGACCGGCAAGACCAACCCGACGTCGAACGTGGAGGACCCGAAACAGGTCCGGGCGCTCACCGCCGGGCTGCAGGAAGCGGCGCGGCAGCTGCCCGCCGCCGCGCCGCTGATGATCGGCACCGACCAGGAGTACGGCATCGTGACCCGGATCACCGACGGCGTCACGCTGCTGCCGTCGGCGATCGCGGTCGGCGCCGCTGCCCAGCCGGTGCTGACCGAGGCGGCCTGGCACGCGGCCGGCCGGGAGCTGGCCGCGATGGGTGTCACCGTCGACTTCGCGCCGGTCGCCGACACCCTCGGGGTGGCCGGCAGCTCGGTGATCGGGTCCCGGTCGTACGGCACCGACGCCAAGGCCAACGCCGGCCAGGTCGGCGCGGCTGTCCGTGGCCTGCAGGCGGCCGGGGTCTCGGCCGCCCTGAAGCACTTCCCCGGGCACGGGCACACCACCGGTGACAGCCACGAGGAGCTGCCCGCGATCAAGCAGAGCCTGGCCGCCTGGAAGGCGCAGGACCTGCCGCCGTTCCAGTCCGGGGTGCAGGCCGGCGCGGGCGTGGTGATGTCCGGCCACCTGGACCTGCAGGCGGTGGACAAGGGCACGGCGGCCACGTTCTCCCACAAGATCATGACGGACGTGCTGCGCGGCCAGCTCAAGTTCACCGGGGTGGCGATCACCGACGCGATGAACATGGCGCCGGCCAAGAAGTGGCCGGCCGGTGAGGCCGCGGTCCGGGCCCTGAACGCGGGCAACGACATGCTGCTGATGCCGCCGGACATCGGCGCGGCCCGGGACGGCATCCTGGCCGGGCTGAAGAGCGGCAGCCTGAAGCGTGAGCGGCTGGTCGAGGCGGTCACCCGGATCCTGACCCTGAAGTTCCGCACCGCGGCCACCCCGCAGCCGGAGCTGTCGGTGGTCGGCTCGGCGGAGAACCAGCAGGCCGTCGCGGCGCTGGACGCCGCCTCGATCACGGTGCTCCGCGGGCGCTGCTCCGGTCCGCTGGTCACCGGTCCGGTCACGGTGACCGCCCCGTCGTCGCGCGGGCTGGCCCGGGCCACGCTGGTCAAGGCGCTGCAGGACGCCGGGGTCGCGGTGCAGGCGGCGGGCGGCGCGGAGATCCGGCTGGTCGGGTACGGCGACAAACCGGTCGACCTGTCCCCGGACGCCGCGGTGACCGTGATGATGGACCTGCCGGGGCTGCTGGCCTACGCGAAGTCGCCGACGCTGCTGGCGACGTACTCGTCGAGCAAGCTGTCGCTGACCGCGCTGGCGGCGGTGATCGCCGGCAAGGCCACCGCGCCGGGCAAGTCACCGATCGCGGTCGCCGGGCTGCCCCGGAGCGCCTGCGCCAAGTGAGGCGGGCCGTGTGAGTCGTGCCACATGAAGAGAGCCGCTCCCCGGCCGGGGAGCGGCTCTCTTCATGTGCGCGTGCGCGTACCCGTCAGGGACGGGTGAAGATCAGCGCCACGTTGTGTCCGCCGAAGCCGAACGAGTTGTTCAGCGCCGCCGGGATGTCCAGCTGACGGGCCTTGTGCGCGGCCACGTCGAGGTCCAGGCGGTCGTCCGGGTCGTCCAGGTTGATGGTGGGGGGAACCACGCTGTCGCGGATCGCCAGGATGGTGGCGATCGACTCCAGCGCGCCGGCGGCACCGAGCAGGTGGCCGGTCATCGACTTGGTCGAGGTGATCACCGAGTGGTCACCGATGGCGGCCCGGATGCCCTTGATCTCGCCCATGTCGCCGGCCGGGGTCGAGGTCGCGTGGGCGTTCACGTGCTTGATGTCGGCGCCGGTCAGACCGGCGTCGCGCAGTGCCATCCGCATGGCGCGGATACCGCCCGCACAATCCGGATCCGGCTGGACGATGTCGTAGCCGTCCGAGGTCACGCCGGCACCGGCGAGCCGGGCGTACACCCGGGCCCCACGGGCCGCCGCGTAGTCGGCGCGCTCCAGGATGATCGCCCCGGAACCCTCACCGAGGACAAAACCGTCCCGGTTCTTGTCCCACGGCCGGGACGCCCGCTCCGGGTCGTCGTTGCGCGTCGACATGGCGCGCATCGAGGCGAAACCGGCGATCGGCAGCGGGTGGATGACGGCCTCGGTGCTGCCGGCCACCACCACGTCGGCCCGGCCGAGCCGGATCAGGTCCAGGCCCAGGGCGATCGCCTCGGCGCCGGTGGCGCACGCGCTGGCCATCGCCCGGACACCGGCCTTGGCACCGAACTCCAGGCCCACGTACGCGGCCGGGCCGTTCGGCATCAGCATCGGCACGGTGTGCGGGCTGACCCGCCGCGGACCGGACTGCTCCAGGATGTCGTCCTGATCGAGCAGCGTGATCGCGCCACCGATGCCGCTGCCGAAGCTGACCGCGAGACGCTCCGGGTCGACCCCGGCGCTCTCCAGCCCGGCGTCCGCCCAGGCCTGCTTCGCGGCGATGATGGCCATCGCCTCGCTGCGGTCCAGACGGCGCATCCGCACCCGTTCGATGATCTCGGACGGGTCGACCGCGACGCGGGCGCCGATACGTACGGGGAGCTGCGCGGCCCACTCCTCGGTGAGCGAACCCACCCCGGAGCGGCCGGCGAGCATGGCGTCCCAGGTGGACGCGACGTCCCCGCCCAGCGGGGTCGTCGCGCCGAGCCCGGTGACGACGACGTCGACAGTGCTCATGTCAGTGGTTCGCCTCGATGTAGGTGACCGCGTCACCGACGGTCTTCAGGTTCTGCACCTCGTTGTCCGGGATCTTGACGCCGAACTTCTCCTCGGCGGCCACCACGACCTCGACCATCGACAGCGAGTCGACGTCCAGGTCGTCGGTGAAGGACTTGCCCTCGGCGACGTCGTCCGGGTTCACCCCGGCGACCTCCTCGAGGATCTCGGCGAGGCCTGAGGTGATCTCTTCGCGAGTAGCCATTGTTTTTGTTTTTCCTCTCGAAACTGACGGGTAGAACGATGGAACAGAAGACGGACGGGTCGCCGCTACGGGCAGCGGACGACCTGGCCGGCGTAGGTGAGGCCACCGCCGAAGCCGAACAGCAGCACCGGCGCCCCGGAGGGCACCTCGCGCCGCTCGACCAGCTTGGACAGGGCCAGCGGCACACTCGCCGCGGAGGTGTTGCCGGACTCGACCAGGTCCTTCGCGATGATCACGTCGGGGCCGAGGCCCAGCCGCTTCACGATGCCGTCGATGATCCGGGTGTTCGCCTGGTGCGGCACGAACGCGGCCAGCTCGGACGGCTCGATGCCGGCCCGCTTGCAGGCCTCGAGCGCGAACGGGGCGAGCGCGGTGGTCGCCCAGCGGAAGACCGACTGGCCGTCCTGCTTGATGTACGGGTGCCAGCCCTCGATCCGCAGCACGTCGCCCCGCTCCGGCGCCGAGCCCCAGAGCACCGGGCCGACGCCGGCCTGCTCGCCGTCCGGCACCGCGGAGACCACCGCGGCGCCCGCGCCGTCACCGAAGAGCACCGCGGTGGTGCGGTCCGACCAGTCGGTGATGTCGGAGAGCTTCTCCGCGCCGATCACCAGGGCGTGGCGGCTGGCGCCGGCCTTGATCGCGTGGTCGGCGCTGCCGAGCGCGTAGGAGAAGCCGGAGCAGGCGGTGTTCAGGTCGTACGCGGCCGGCGCGGCGATGCCGAGCTTGCTGGCGACCCGGGTGGCGACGTTCGGGCAGCGGTCGATCGACGAGCAGGTCGCGACGACCACCAGGTCGATGTCGGCGGCCGACAGTCCCGAGGTGGCGAGCGCCTTCTCGGCTGCGTAGGTGGCCATGTCGGCGACCGACTCACCGTCGGCGACGCGCCGCTCGGCGATGCCGACCCGGCTGCGGATCCACTCGTCGTTGGTGTCCAGATTCCGGGTCAGGTCTTCGTTGGTGACAACGCGCGAGGGCTGGTAATGGCCCATCGCGACGATGCGGGAACCCGCGGTCATGCTGTTCCTCCTTGGGTCGCGACGGCGCGCGTCAGAGCTGGGTCTTGCTGTGCCGGGCGATCAGATCGCGCGCGGCGGGCAGGTCGTCCGGGGTGTTCAGGGTGACGATCTCGGGTGCGCCGTCGCCCTTCAACTCCCGCTTGAGCAGGCCGGCCAGGGTGCCGGCCGGCGGCAGCTCGACGACCCCGGTGACACCGAGGTCCTTGAGTGTGCGCATGCACAGGTCCCACCGGACCGGCGCGGTGACCTGGCGGACCAGGCGGCCCACCATGGCCCGGCCGTCGGTCACCGCGGTCCCGTCCAGGTTCGACAACAGGATCCGGGCCGGGTCGGTCACGGCCACCCGCTCGGCAACCGAGGCCAGCGCGGTCTCGGCGGGCGCCATGAACGGCGTGTGGAACGCGCCGGCCACCGCCAGGGCGATCACCCGGGCCTTGGCCGGCGGTGCGGCCGCGAACTCGGCCAGCGCGCCGAGCGCACCGGCCGCGACGATCTGGCCCGCGCCGTTGCGGTTGGCCGCGTACAGCCCGTGCTTCTCGATGACGGCGACCACCTCGTCCGGGTCGCCGCCGAGCACGGCGGACATCCCGGTCGGCTCGAGCGCGCAGGCCGCGGCCATCTCCCGGCCGCGGACCCCGGCCAGCGTGATGGCGTCCTCGGCGGTCAGCACCCCGGCCGCGGCGGCGGCGCCCAGCTCACCCACGCTGTGGCCGGCGATCACACCGGCCGCGTCGAGTGGCAGCTGCTCGGCGGCGAGCAGGGCGGCGGCGACCAGCAGCGGCTGGGTCCGGGCGGTGTCCTTGATCTCCTCGGCTCCGGCGACGGTGCCGAGGTGCACGAGGTCGACCCCGGCGAGCGCGGACCACGCGGTGAGGCGGGCCTGGGCGCCGGGGAGTTCGAGCCAAGGGGTGAGGAAGCCGGGCTTCTGGGAACCCTGGCCGGGGGAGAGAACGGCGAGCACGTCTTCGACTCTTCCGGATCGGGGGGTGTTCTGCGGGTGCTGGCCCCAACCAAACCCTACGACGAGCCTTGTAGGAACCCTACAAAACAGGGGGGATCTTGTCCGGGTTGCGCACTATTTCGGGGTCTGGTCGTTAGTGCCGGGCTGCTGTGATTCAGGTCGCAGGATCGAGTCTGCCGATACTCAGCGCCATCCGCAGGGCGAAGGCGTCCCGCCCGTCCAACGGGGTCATCCCGGTGACCTCGGCCACCCGACGCAGCCGGTAGCGGACGGTGTTCGGGTGCACGTAGAGCTCGCGGGCCGCACTCTCCAGTACCCCGCCGGCCGCGAAGAACGCGTCGAGGGTCTCCAGCAGTCCGCTGCCCGCCCGGGCCAGCGCGGCGTACACGTCGTTGCGGAGTTTGCGGCGGGCGTCCAGGTCGCCGGCCAGGGCCCGTTCCGGCAGCAGGTCGTCCGCCGCGACCGGGGTGGGCGCGCCCGGCCAGGCCGGCGCGGCGCGGAAGCCGGCCAGTGCGGCCCGGGCCGACTCGGTGGCCTGCTCCAGGGTCGGCACGGACGGGCCGACCACGATCGGCCCGTCGCCGAAGCTCGAGCTCAGCGCGGCCGCGGCGGCCACCGGGTCGGTCGCGCCGCCGACCACCGCGACCAGCCGGTCGCCGTGCACCCCGCCGATCACCTCGAGCCGGGCCCGCCGGGCGGCCCGGTAGACCGCGTGCAGCACGGCGGTGATGTCGCCGCCGGGGGAGCGGCCCACCACCACCACGACCGGCGGGGAGTCCACCCAGCCCAGCGCGGCCGCCCGGCTGGCCAGCACGTCCGAGGAGTCGCCGCGCAGCAGGGCGTCGACCAGCAGCGCCTGCAGCCGGGCGTCCCAGGCGCCGCGGGACTCGGCGGCCCGCGCGTAGACCCGGGCGGCGGAGAACGCGATCTCCCGGGAGAACCGCAGGATGGCCTGCAGCAGCAGGTCGCCCTCGCCCTTCGCGGCGAAGCCGGGCACCTCGGCCTCGGCCACGTCGATGGTCACCTTGATCAGCTGCACGGTCTGGGTCAGCGTGATCGCCCGGGCCAGGGCGCGGGGCGCGGCCGCGAACACCTCGTCGGAGATCTCCTGGGTGCTGGCTGCCACGGTGGCACCGGACCGCAGCCACTCCACAAGTGATCGGACACCGGCCTGTGCGACGAGCATCACCCAGGACCGCTGATCGGCCGGAAGCGCCCGGAACCACGGCAGCGTTTCGTCCATCCGGGCCACCGCGGAGCTCGCGAGCGCGCCGGCGTGCTTCTCGATCCGGCGCAACGTCGCAGGTTGAAGCGGGTTTGCCGGGACCTCCGGCGAGGATTCGAGGATTCGGCTGTCCGCCACGCGCCCAGAGTGACACGCCGTCTTCGGCGGCTGCCAGCCGTGTCTGTTTTAGGGGGTTTTATAACATTTGTGACATGTAGCGGTGCGCCCTCGCCACGATTCCGGTCGGTGACCTGGCATCGTGTCGGACTAGTGCGGCCCGCCCGGCCTTCAACCCGGGCCCGGGCGTGCCGATGAAGAGACGGTGCCGAACAACCGATCGACAGCCGAACCCGCGGATCGAGGAGGCGAGATGATGGACCGGGACGATGTGACACGTACCGAGATCGATGCCGTCCTTGAGGACCTGCCATCGGCGTCCGAAGAAGAACCGATCGTCGTGTCGGAGGAGCCGGGCCGTGTCGGCTGCCGTACCGAGCTGCGCGGCTGGGCCGGTGCTCACCTGCACGGTGCGGTGCGCCCGCGCCGCCGGGCCGCCGGTCGCGGCCGCCCTCCGGGCCGCTGGTGCTGACCGGCGCTCCGCGCGATTTTCTGGTACGACGGGAAAGCCCACGCACACCTCGAACGGGTGAGTGGGAGGGGCGCCCCGGGCGCGTTTCGCGAGCCGGGGCGGTCCGAGTGACCACGGTGAACGGGTGGACGACAAGAGACGGCTGATCCTGGACCAGGCGCTCGCCCTCGTGGACGAGCGCGGTCTGGCCGCCATGTCGATGCGGGCGGTCGCCGAGCGGGTCGGGCTCACCTCGATGGCGCTGTATCCGTACGTCGGAGGCAAGGACGCCTTGCTCGACGGTCTGGTGGATCTGCTGCACCTGGAGTTGGGCACCGCGGTCGGTGACGATCTCGCGGACATCGAGTGGCCGGAGCGTCTGCGGGCCCTGGGCCGCGCGGTCCGGGCGCTCGCGCACGCCCATCCCAGCGCGTTCCCGCTGCTGCTGAACCGTTCCGCGGCAGCGGCCTCGGCCTCCTGGGTGACCGCCGCCCTGCGCGGCATCCTGCACGACGCCGGGGTGGGTGACCGCGACGTGCCGCGGCTGGCCCGGATGATCTGTGCCTTCCTGCTCGGCTACACCACCGGTGAGGTCACCGGTGGCCTGCCGGTCGTGCTGTCACCCGGCGAGGGTGAGCCGGCCGGCGAGCCGTGGGAGCGCGACGGCGATCCGGCGGCCGGTCAGGCCGAGTTCGACGCCGACCTCGAGGACCTGGTGGGCCTGGTCGGGCGGACGGTGCGCGCCCGGTGAGACGCCGACCGCCCCGGTCCCGGCGAGGCCGGTCACGGGGCGGTGCGGTGGTGCGGAGTCTCAGACCCGGCGACGGATCAGGAACGCCATGCCGGCCAGGCCGGTCAGGATGACCAGCAGGACCGCGCCGTTCAGCAGGATCAGCCGGCGCATCTGACCGAACAGCTCGGGCACCCCGGTGGCCGGGTCGAGCTGGTCGGCGCTCAGGTTCTCGCCGACGCCGCCGCCGATGCCGCCGTTGACCACGTCCGGCTTCGCCTTCAGCGGCACGCCGGACAGGCGCAGCGACTCGGACATCGAGAGCCGGCCGTAGAACCAGCCGTCCACCTTCTTGCTGCCCGGCCGGTGTGCCCGCGGACCGCCGACGGCCAGCGGATACAGCTCGTACGTCTGGTTGACGGTCTCTTTGACCAGCAGCTTCACGGTGTACTTCGGGCCCAGCTTGGCGGCCTTCGGTGTCGTGGTCTGCGGTGTCGCCGAGGCCAGCCAGCCGACCTCGTCCATCAGCATCCGGAACAGTTTCGGATCCTCGGACTGCAGGACGGTGATCCCCTCAGCCGCCACGTTCTGCCCGGTGATCTGGACCGTGGTCGGCTGCGGTTTCGGCTTCGGCTTGACGGTCGGCCTCGTCGCCGACGCCGTGCCGATGCCGGTCTGCCCGGCGGGCGTGGCATGTGCCGCCGCCGGAGTCGTGCCGAGTGCCAAAACCGCCGCGATAGCCCATGCGCCGGCCGCCGTAGACACCCGTTTCATAGCTCGTCGAACCACCATCCGACCTCCCCCGCCCGTGGATGACATGGTTGCGTGAACCGCTGCTCGTGCCCGGCGACGACCGGGACACGGCGGCGCCTCCAGCCTTCCCGAGCACCGGCCCGGCCGCATCTCGCAGCAGGGTGAATTGGAGCCATGTGGGGGGACGTGCGCGGAGGGCGTTAGCCGCCGTTGATCAGCGGCCGAATATTAACGTGTCCCCGCAATCCGTGGGGGCGGCGGCCACCCATGTAGCGGACGGTCTCACCGCATTCGACGACCTGCTATGGCGGCAGGCCGTCGAATGCGGTAAAAGGGGTCGTACGTTACGAAAGGCGTGCGCGGGCCGCGGCGATCCGGGCCAGCGCGCGGTCCCGGCCGAGCACCTCGATCGACTCGAAGAGCGGCAGGCCGATCGTCCGGCCGGTGACCGCGACGCGGACCGGCGCCTGGGTCTTGCCCAGCTTCAGCCCGCGCGCCTCGCCGACCTGCTCGAGCGCGGCCTTGAGCGCGTCGGCGCTCCACTCGGTGAGCTCGCCGAAGGCGGCCGCGGCGCCGTCCAGGATGTCGGCCGCGCCCTCCTTCATCGCCTTCGCCCAGGACGCGTCGTCCTGGACCGGCTCGTCGAGGAAGAAGAAGTCGACGTACTCCACGATCTCGGAGAGCACCGCGATCCGGGTCTGTGCCAGCGGGGCGATCGTTGCGAAGACCTCGGAGTCGAACTTCTCCGGGTCCCACGGCGGGGTCGCGATGGTCTCGGTCCCGGACAGCCACGGCGCGCAGACCTGGGTGAACTCCGTCGAGGAGAGCGCCCGGATGTACTCGCCGTTGAACGCGCGCAGCTTCTTCACGTCGAAGAACGCCGGCGCGTGGTTCACCTCTTCGATCTTGTACTCCGCCTCGACCACCGACCACGGGACGATCTCCCGGTCGCCGGTGGGCGCCCAGCCGAGCAGCATCAGGTAGTTGCGCATCGCGGCGGCGAGATAACCCTCGTCCCGGTACGACTCGAGGGCGACCTTGTCGCGCCGCTTCGACAGCTTCTGCCGCTTCTCGTTCACGATCACCGGGACGTGGCCCCAGACCGGCGGGGTGACGCCGAGCGCCTCCCAGAGCAGCTGCTGCTTCGGCGTGTTCGGCAGGTGCTCCTCGGCGCGGATCACGTGGGTGATCCCCATGCTCATGTCGTCGACCACGTTGGCCAGCAGGAACACCGCCGAGCCGTCGCTGCGGGCGATGACGAAGTCCTCGAGCAGCTTGTTCTCGAAGGTGGGCTTGCCGCGGACCAGGTCGACGACCACCGTCTCGCCCTCGTCCGGCGTGCGGAAGCGCAGCGCGCGCCCCTCGCCCGGGCCGAGTGCGCGCTCGCGGCAGAAGCCGTCGTAGCCGATGTGCGTGTTGCCGGTGCGGGCGATCACGTCCTCGCGCTTGCAGTCGCAGTAGTAGGCGCGGCCTTCGCCGTACAGCCGGGTGGCTGCGGCGGTGTGGTCGGCGGCGTAGGACGACTGGAAGTGCGGTCCCTCGTACGTCCCGCGTTCGATGCCGATCCAGTCGAGGGCCGAGATGATGCCCTCGGTCCACTCGGGCCGGTTGCGGGCCGCGTCGGTGTCCTCGATCCGGAGCACGAAGACACCCCCGTGCTGCTGGGCGTAGATCCAGTTCTGCAGCGCCGAGCGGGCGCCGCCGACGTGGAACATGCCGGTGGGTGAGGGTGCGAAACGTACGCGAACAGTCACGCCCCCAGCCTACCGAGGTCCGCGATGGGTATTTGACATGGCGGGGCGGAGGGGCATACGTTACCAACCAGTTAATTAACGCATCGGTTAAATAAGGAGCTGACGGGCATGGGCAAGGTTGTCGCGGTGGAATATGTGACCCTCGACGGCGTCTTCGAGGAGCCGTCCTGGAGCGGGCCGTACTTCAACGAGGAGCTCAGCGCCTGGCAGGCGGAGAACCTGCGCGAGGCCGGCGCGCTGCTGCTCGGCCGGCGTACCTACGAGGGCTTCAAGGCCGCCTGGCCGCAGATGGAGGCGGAGACCGGTGACTTCGGGGCGAAGATGAACGCGATGCCCAAGCACGTGGCGACCACCACGCTGAGCACCCCGGAGTGGAACGCGAGTTTCCTGGCGGGCGAGCCGGCCGAGGCGGTGGCCAAGCTGAAGACCGAGCCGGGGAACCTGCTGATCAACGGCAGCGCCACCCTGGTCAACTACCTGACCCGGCACAACCTGATCGACGAGTACCGGATCATGATCTTCCCGGTGGTGCAGGGCGAGGGCCGCAAGCTCTGGGACGACGGCACCAAGATCGCGCTGTCGCTGACCGGTTCCTGGACGACTGCGACCGGCGTCCAGGTCGTCACGTACGTCCCGGCCTGAGCCCGGTCAGACGGTGAACCGGCCGACCAGCCCGGTCAGCCGCTGCGCGGTGGCGTGCAACTCGTCCGCGGCCCGGTGCGCGACCGCCACCGACTCCCGGGTGCCGTCCACCGCGCCGCTGACCGAGCTGATCCCGTCCGCGATCTCCCGGCTCCCGCCGGCCGCCTCGGCGATGTTGCGGCCATCTCGGCGGTCGTCGCGGCCTGCTCCTCGACCGCCGCGGCGGTCGCCGTCTGATAGTCGTTGACCTGGGCGATCCGAGCCGCGATCGCGTCGATCGAGCTGACCGCGCGGGCGGTGTCGGTCTCGATCGCGGCGACCCGGGCGGTGACGTCCTCGGTCGCCCGGGCGGTCTCCTGGGCCAGCTCCTTGACCTCGCCGGCGACCACCGCGAAGCCCTTGCCGGTCTTGCCGGCCCGGGCCGCCTCGATCGTCGCGTTCAGCGCCAGCAGGTTGGTCTGCTCGGCGGTGCCGCGACACGGTCCGCTTGGCCTGGCTGACCTGGTTCGTCACCGCCCAGGTGACGCGCCGGCCGGACACCCGCAACCCGCCGTGCATGCTGAGCAGCCCGTCGGCGCTGTGCATGCCCAGGTTCACCCCGCGCTGCACCTCGTCGCCGACCGAGGAGACCAGGGTGCTCACGTCCCGGGTGGCCCGGCCCAGCTCGGCGTCGTTCTGCCGGACCACCGCCCGTTCGGTGCTGCTCGCGAACCGGTCGCTCTGCCACGCGCCGACGAGCACCAGGACCAGAGCGGTGCCGAGCACGCTGCCGGGTCCGAGGATCAGAAGTTTGTGACTGATACGCGGCCCAAACCGGCATTCTCGGACAAAAATACGGGGCCCGTCGCGGAAAGCGACGGGCCCCGGGAAATCAGGCGATCAGCTGTCGCCGCCGGTCTCGCCGACCGGCGCCGCGGTGACGTCGTCGATCGCGTACTTCTTGGCGGCCTCGCCCGGCACGTGCATCGGGATCTTGCCGCGCAGCGCGAGCTCGCGCAGCGTGGCGACGGTGACCGACTCGGCGTCCACGTGGAAGTGGCGGCGCAGCGCGTGCCGGGTGTCGCTCATGCCGAACCCGTCGGTGCCCAGCGAGGTGTAGCCGTTCGGCACCCAGCGCGCGATCAGGTCGGGCACCGCCCGCATCCAGTCGCTGACCGCCACCGACGGTCCCTCGGTGCCTTCCAGCTTCTGCTGGATGTGCGGCTTGCGCGGCTGGTCGCTCGGGTGGAGCAGGTTGTGCTCCTCCGCCTCGATGGCGTCGCGGCGCAGCTCGCTCCACGAGGTGACCGACCACACGTCGGCGCTCACGCCCCAGTCCTGTGCGAGCAGGTCCTGCGCCTTGAGTGCCCAGCGCATGCCGGTGCCGGACGCCAGCAGCTGCGCCTTCGGCCCCGTCGTGGCCGGGGCCTCGGCGTACCGGTAGATGCCCTTGAGCAGGCCCTCCACGTCCACGTTCTCGGGCTCGGCGGGCTGCAGCGCCGGCTCGTTGTAGATCGTGAGGTAGTAGAAGATGTTCTCCTGATGCTCGCCGTACATGCGGTGCAGGCCGTTCTCCATGATGTACGCGATCTCGAACGCGAACGCCGGGTCGTACGCCACCACGGCCGGGTTCGTCGCCGCGATCAGCAGCGAGTGCCCGTCCTCGTGCTGCAGGCCCTCACCGTTGAGCGTGGTGCGCCCGGCGGTGGCGCCGAGCAGGAAGCCGCGGGTCATCTGGTCGGCGGCCGCCCAGAGCTCGTCGGCGGTCCGCTGGAACCCGAACATCGAGTAGAAGATGTACAGCGGGATCATCGGCTCGTCGTGCGTCGCGTACGACGTGCCGGCCGCGATGAAGCTCGCGGTCGACCCGGCCTCGTTGATCCCCTCGTGCAGGATCTGGCCGTTCGTCGCCTCCTTGTAGGACAGGAAGAGCTCCCGGTCCACCGAGGTGTACGTCTGGCCGTGCGGCGAGTAGATCTTCTTGGTCGGGAAGAGCGAGTCCATGCCGAACGTGCGGGCCTCGTCCGGGATGATCGGCACCCACCGGGCGCCGAAGTCCTTGTCCCGCATCAGGTCCTTGAGCAGGCGGACGAACGCCATCGTGGTGGCGATCTTCTGCTTGCCGCTGCCCCGCTTGATGTCGCCGAAGACCTTCGACTCCGGGATCTTCAGCGACTTGGCCTTGGTGCGCCGGGACGGGATCGAGCCGCCCAGGTCACGCCGCCGCTCCATCATGTACTGGTACTCGTCGGACTTCTCGCCCGGGTGGAAGTACGGCGGGAGGTAGGGGTTCTCCTCCAGCTGCTTGTCGCTGATCTCCAGGTAGAGCCGGTCCCGGAAGCCCTTGAGGTCGGGCAGCGTCAGCTTCTTCATCTGGTGCGTGGCGTTGCGCGCCTCGAAGTGCGAGCCGAGCGTCCAGCCCTTGATGGTCTTGGCGAGGATCACCGTCGGCTGGCCGGTGTGCTCGGTCGCCGCCTTGTAGGCCGCGTAGAGCTTGCGGTAGTCGTGCCCGCCGCGCTTGAGGTTCCAGACCTCGTCGTCGGACATGCTCTCGACCAGCTTGCGGGTGCGCGGGTCCCGGCCGAAGAAGTGCTCGCGGACATACGCCCCGGACTCGCCCTTGTAGGTCTGGTAGTCACCGTCGGGCGTCGCGTTCATCAGGTTGACCAGCGCGCCGTCGGTGTCCGCGGCGAGCAGCGAGTCCCACTCGCGGCCCCAGACGACCTTGATGACGTTCCACCCGGCGCCGCGGAAGAAGGACTCCAGTTCCTGGATGACCTTGCCGTTGCCGCGGACCGGACCGTCCAGGCGCTGCAGGTTGCAGTTGACCACGAAGGTGAGGTTGTCCAGCTCCTCGCGGGCGGCCACGCCGATCGCGCCGAGCGACTCGACCTCGTCCATCTCGCCGTCGCCGAGGAACGCCCAGACGTGCTGCTGGCTGGTGTCCTTGATGCCGCGGTTCTGCAGGTAGCGGTTGTACCGCGCCTGGTAGATCGCGTTCATCGGACCCAGGCCCATGCTGACCGTCGGGAATTCCCAGAAGTTCGGCATCAGCCGGGGGTGCGGGTACGACGGCAGGCCGCCGCCCGGGTGGCTCAGCTCCTGGCGGAAGCCGTCCAGCTGGTCGGTGCTGAGCCGGCCCTCGAGGTACGCCCGGGCGTACATGCCGGGGGAGGCGTGACCCTGGTAGAAGATCTGGTCGCCACCGCCCGGGTGGTCCTTGCCCTTGAAGAAGTGGTTCATGCCGACCTCGTAGAGGCTGGCACTGGACGCGTACGACGAGATGTGGCCTCCGACGCCGATCTCGGGACGCTGCGCGCGGTGCACCAGCATGGCGGCGTTCCATCGGACGTACGCCCGGATCCGCCGCTCGACGAACTCGTCGCCCGGGAACCACGGCTCGCGCTCCGGCGGGATGGTGTTGATGTAATCCGTGGACGTCAGTGGCGGAACGCCCACCTGTCGTTCGCGAGCGCGCTCCAGTAGGCGCAACATCACGTAACGGGCTCGTTTGGCGCCGCGTTCATCGATGACTCCGTCGAGGGACTCGATCCATTCGTTTGTTTCCGAAGGGTCGATGTCCGGAAGCTGGCTCGGCAGGCCATCGCTGATCACCGGGCGCTTGCGCTCCGTGGCCACAGGCAATCCTCTTGGTGTGAGTGTCGGAACCGGTGCGATCAAGGTGGCGTATCGCCCGGAGGCCTCCATCCTGCCTCTTAACGGTGGGCGTCGTCACGCCTAACGGTCGGCGTAGCGATCCGCGACACATGTACTGATCAGTAACTTTGCGCATTACCCGATTCGGGGCGGAAGTCACCCGGCCAGGAACGAGAAACGGACCTGGCGCACCGGGTTGTCGCCGTTCGGGTCGACCAGGCAGATCGACTGCCAGGTGCCGAGCGCGATCCGGCCGCCGAGCACCGGCAGGCTGGCGTACGGCGGGATCCAGGCGGGCAGCACGTGATCACGGCCGTGCCCGTGCGAGCCGTGCCGGTGCCGCCAGGTGTCCTCGGCCGGCAGCAGCGCGTCGATCGCGGTCAGCAGGTCGTCGTCGGAGCCCGCGCCGGTCTCGATGATCGCCAGCCCGGCCGTCGCGTGCGGCACGAACACGTGCAGCAGGCCGTCCTTCTCGGACGCCACCGCGTCCAGGAACCGCTCGGCCTCGCGGGTCACGTCGACGACGACGGGGGCGTTCCCGGTCCGTACGGTGATCACTTCGGTACGCATCCGGCGAGCCTATGTGTACAGATCGAGCAGCAGGAACACGGTCGCGGCGAAGGTCAGCCAGGCAGCGCAGAGTGCCAGCCGGAGCGCCGCGCACCACATGATCATCCAGGTATCACACCACCACGCCGCCCGGCCCCGCCTGAAGATCGAGATGCGTGATCGGAATCCGGCGGGTGGCAGCACTCGCCCGGGTCCGTAATGCTGGCCTGGTGACCACCCCGCAAAGCCTCGACGAGCGGTTCCGCGAAGCGGTCTCGGCCCTGCGACCACCGGAGCGCCCGCGGGCGCCCGGCGACCCGGTCCGGGACGGCGTGACACTGACCGGCGCCCGTGCCCTGGAACTGTTCGACGCTCAGCTCACCGCCCGCCACCTCGATCTCGCCGCGCGCTGGCTGCGCAGCTTCAACGAGGGTTTCCACACCGTCGCGTCGGCCGGTCACGAGGGCAACGCGGCGGTCGCCGCGGCGCTGCGCGGCGACGATCCGGCCCTGCCGCACGACCGGGCCGCGGCGTTCTACTGCGTCCGGGCGGCGTACCGCGCGGATCCGCCCGGCATCGATCCGGCCAAGCGGATGGAGGACGCCGCCCGGGACATCCTGCGCGGCGTGGTGGCGTCGGTGCGGGACCCGATCAGCGGCGGTCGCGACAAGGTCTTCGGCAACGCCGAACTGCATCTGGTCCCGGTGGTCTCCGCGCCGGCGGGTCACCTGCCGCGCGCGGTCGGCCTGGCGTACGCCCTGGGCCGCTCACCCGACCCGCGCTGGCCCGCCGACGCCATCGTGACGGCCACCTTCGGCGACGACGGGGTCGACCGGCCCGGTGCGGCCGCGGCCCTGCACGCGGCCGGCTGGCACGACCGGGCCGGCCAGCAGATCCCGCTGCTGCTGGTCTGCGAGGACGACGCACCCGGCGGCCCCGCCCCGGACGGCTGGGTGGCGACGGTGCTGCGCGGGCGGCCCGGGGTGCGGTACTCCTACGCCGACGGCGGTGACCTGGCCGCCGTGTTCGACGCCGCGGCCGAGGCCGCCGAGTACGTCCGCCGCGAGCGCCGCCCCGCGGTGCTGCACCTCGGCACGGTGCTGCTGCTGGGCCGTCCCGGCGACCCGGAGCCCGGCGCCGACCTGGACCGCGACCCGCTGGTCGGCACCGCCCGGCTGCTGGTCGAGGCCGGCCTGCTCGGCCCGGACGACGTGATCACCCGGTACGACGAGGTCGGCTGGCAGGTCCGCAAGGCCGCCGAGGAGGTGCTCGGCGAGCCCAAGCTGGCCACCGTCGGCGAGATCGTCGCCTCCCTCGCGCCGCGCCGCCCGCTGCGGGTCGCGCACGCCATCGCCGACGCCGCGAGCCGGGCCACCGGCGCGGGCGGGGCGAACCGGGGCCGGGTCTTCGGCGGGCGGCTGCCCGAGCAGGCCGGGCCGATGACCCTGGCGCAGACCATCAACGCCACCCTCACCGACGCCCTGGCGGCCCGGCCGGGTCTGCTGGTCTTCGGGCCCGGCACCACCCGGGGCGGGCGCCACGGTGTCACCGCGGGGCTGCGCGAGCGGGGCGGCGAGCGGGTCTTCGACACCCCGCCGGACGCCACCAGCGTGATCGGGCTCGCCCTGGGCGCCGGGCTGGCCGGTCTGCTCCCGGTGCCCGAGTTGCCGGATCTGGCCGGTCTGCACAGCGGCGAGGACCAGATCCGGGCCGAGGCGGCCACCATGTCGTTCCTCTCCGCGGGCGCCTATCGCAACCCGCTGGTGCTGCGCGTCCCGGCGCTGGCCGACCCGTACGGGCTCGGTGGTCACCTGGCCAACGACAACTCGGTCGCGGTGCTGCGGGACGTGCCCGGGCTGGTCGTCGCGGCGCCGTCGCGGGCCGAGGACGCCGCGCCGATGCTGCGCACCTGCCTGGCCGCCGCCGAGGTGGACGGGAGCGTCTGCGTGTTCCTGGAACCCGCGTCGCTGTATCAGACGAGGGACCTCTATCAGCAAGGCGACAACGAGTGGCTGGCGCCCTATCCGGGCCCCGATCAGTGGGCCGGTGAGCACGCTCCGATCGGCCGGGCACGCATCTACACCCTGGGCACGGCGCAGGACCTCACCATCGTCACGTACGGTGGCGGGGTGCGGATGTCCCTGCGAGTGGCGGCCCGATTGGCCGCCGACGGCTACGGCACCCGGGTTGTCGATCTTCGGTGGCTGAACCCGCTGCCCGTCGCTGACCTGGTGCGCGAGTCTCTGGCGACCGGCCGGGTGCTGATCGTCGACGAGACCCGCCGCTCCGGCGGGGTCGGCGAGGGCGTGCTCGCGGCGCTCGTCGACGGGGCGTTCGTCGGATCCGCCCGCCGGGTGGCCGCGGCTGACGCTCCGGTTCCGTTGGGCCCGGCGGCACAGCACGTGCTGGTGGGAGAGGATGCCATCACTCAGGGTGCCCATGCTCTGCTGGCGCGGTAAATTGCCACACACCCGGTGCGCCACTTGCGCCTCGGCCCCGGAGTGTGTGGACTACCCCCAGGTTTTCAGTGGATTTTACGGCTAGGAGGATTTGGACAGTGAGCGCGACCGCGGGTCAGGCCGACGGCGTACGCAGCCTGGCGGACCGGTTCGGCTTCGAGCCGAGCATGGTGGTCATGGAGATGGGTTACGACGACGATGTCGACGAGGATCTCCGTGAAGCCCTGACCGAACGCGTTGGTGATCTGGTCGACGAGGACACCGATGAGGTCGTCGACGCGGTGCTGTTGTGGTACCGCGATGGCGATGGTGACCTGTTCGAGCTGCTCACCGACGCTCTTGGCCCTCTGGCCGACAATGGCGTGGTGTGGTTGCTGACGCCCAAGGCCGGCCGTGACGGACATGTCGAACCGAGTGAGGTGAGCGAGTCGGCACCTACCGCCGGCCTGCAGCAGACCTCGACGGTGAATGCCGGCAAGGACTGGACCGGGGCACGGCTGGTCTCTCCGCGAGGCGCCAAGAAGAAGTAGCTCGCTGTCCGCCCGCCCAGGTCGGCGTCCCCTCCCGGACGCCGACCTCATCGGCGCGGTTAGGCTGGGCAGATGCCGATCGAAGTGGGCCGGCCGGCGCCGGATTTCCTGCTCAAGGACCAGAACAACCAGGACGTGGGCCTTGCCGGCTTTCGCGGCCGCAAGGCGGTGTTGCTGGTGTTCTATCCGCTCGCGTTCAGCCGGCGTTGCCACGGCGAGCTGACCGAGATCCAGGAACACCTGCCGGAGTTTGCGAACGAGCACGTGCAGGTGCTCACGCTCAGCGTGGACTCGGTCTACAGCCACAAGGTCTGGGCGGAGCAGGAGAGCTTCACCTTCCCGCTGCTGGCTGATTTCTGGCCGCACGGCGAGGTGGCCCGGGCGTGGGGGGTCTTCAACGAGGAGACCGGCTTCGCCAACCGGGGCACGTTCCTGGTGGACCGGGACGGTGTGGTCAGGTTCGCCGAGATGACCGGCCCGGGCGAGTCCCGTGACCAGTCGGCTTGGCGGCAGGCCCTCACCGCCCTGACCGCCTGACGGCGCTCCGCGGCTCTTCCGGGAGCCGATCCGCGGCAGGGTAGGATGACCTCCGCGGCGCAGCCGTGCCGGGCGCGTAGCTCAGTGGGAGAGCACCCGCCTTACAAGCGGGGGGTCGTAGGTTCGAAACCTACCGCGCCCACCAATGCCGAATGCCCCCGATCCGCGCAACCGCGGGCCGGGGGCATTCGTCGTCTTCCCGCCTGCCGATCCTTGTCCTGCGGGCGCCTCGGCCGGGCCGGAGCGTGCCCTGGCCGGTGGGCCGGGTGCCGGACCGGCCCACCGTCGCCGGGTCAGGTGGCCGCCGCCGGGCCGGCCGCCGCCGGATCGGGCGGGGGCGGGCGCCAGCGGCCGCCGGGTGGGATCTCGCCGAGGTGCTCCAGCCGGGACCGGATGCCGCCGGCGGTGCGGCCGAACTCGGCGGCGAGCCCGGCCTGGCCGGCGCCCTGCCGATAGCGCGAGCGGAGCCGCTCGTCGTCGGCCGGCGCCCAGCGGGCGCCCCGGTTGGGGGCCCGGCCCCGCTGGACCGGGACCCGGGCCGGGCCGGGGGCGGTGCGGCCGGTCATCGCGATCAGGCCGGCCAGGGTGGTGGTGAGCACCTCGGTGAGTGCGGCCAGGTCGTCGGGCGCGAGGATGCCGCTCATCTCGCTCACCACCTGGCCGTCGCCGTCGCTGCTCACGATGCAGAGGTCGAGCCGCTGGTCCTCGGCCGGGAAGACGGTGACCTGGTAGTCGGTCTCGCCCAGCAGGAGACGGCGATCGAGGGTGATCGGGGCGTCGCGGAGTGCTGTGTCGGTCATGGTGTGACGGTAGGGCTACCCTCTGACAATTTCCGGGGTGCGCCGGCCGGGCGGCCGGTCAGCGGAAGCGGCGCCACCGGCGTGCCGGTGCGGCGGCCCGGGCGAGCCATCCGCGGTAGTGCCCGGCGAACGGCTCGGCGCCGCCGGTCAGCGCCGCGTGCAGCTCGGCGGTCGCGGCGGTGGCCGCGGTCACCACGTCGTCCGGGTAGCCGAAGCGGACCCGGTGCTCGGCGAACTCGTCCTCGTCGTCGACCACCACCCGGCCGTCGCGCAGGCGGATCAGGTCGAGGTCCAGGTCGACCAGGGTGAACTCGCCGGGAGCGGTGCGCCGGGCCGGGGTGGTCACGTCGCAGTAGATCTCCGAGCGGCTCGGCGCGGCCGTGAACGTCGCCATCCACCAGCTGTCCCGCGGGACCAGCCGGACCGCGTCGGAGCGGGTCCACGAGATCCGGCGCAGGCCGTAGCTGTAGCGCACCGTGGTGCCGCGCGGGGTGCCGATCCAGGTGCCGAACTCGTCCTCGCCGAGCAGCCGCCCGGTGACCCGGCGGTGCGGCCGGCCGTCGTACTTGCGCAACACCAGATCGACCGTGTCCACGACCGCGACGATAGCCCGCCGTCCGGCAACCGGACGGATCCGGAACGCAACGGGGGTGCACCCGGGCGCGGCTCATGTCCGGGGGCCGGCCACCGATTGCTGTTGTTACCTGCGGGAACGACCGCGGTGGGCGGGTCCGGCCGGTTCCCCCCGGCGAGTCGGGCCCGCCCGGCGGCTGCGCATCGGGCACTTTGATCACGACGGAGGCCGGCGATGAGCGTGGACCTGCACATCGGCGCCGACTCCGAGAAGGTCGTGATCTCGGCGACCCGGGTACGGACCCGGGCCGGACGGGCGCGCTCACGTCGTACCGGATCGATGGTTGAAGCCGTGCCCCGGCCGCCTGCCGTGCGCACCCGCGAGGTTCGCATCGTGCGGACCGCGCGCCTCGCCCTGCCGCTGCTGTTCGCCTCGGCCCTGCTGTCCGCCACCGGGCTCACCTGGTGGCTGCCGGCGACCGTGAGCGCGGCCCTGGTCGTCTGGTTCTGGCGGTGGCAGGCCCGCGCCGCACAGATCGCCGCGTTCGCGGCACCTCGCGACCCGGAGTCCCGGGTGCTGTGGACCGAGCCGGAGCGCGCGGCGTTCGAGCGGGCCGTCACGGTCTCGCACCGGGTGCGCCGGACCTGGCCCGCGCTCGGCGACATGATCGACCCGGGGCTCGCCGACCACACGCTCACCCGGGCCCTCGACGAGCTGGCCGGACTGCTGGCCCAGCGGCAGGAGCTGCGCCGGGTCCGGGCCGGCCTGGACGCGACCCGGGACGCCGACATCCCGGCGGACAGCCCGGCCCGGTTCGCCGCGGACGCGCAGTGGGAGCGGGCCGACGAGCTCTGGCGGGAGACCGGCGCGGCGGCCAACCGCATCCTGCGTGCGATCGACAGCGCGGCCCGGGCCGGTGAGAGCTTCATCCGGGAACAGCAGGTGGCCGCGACCGCCCGGCACGCCGAGCGGGCGCTCGCCCGGGTCAGCGGGGTGCCGGCCGCGGCGAGCGGGCCGGAGCTGGCCGACCGCACCGATGCCGTGATCGCCGCCTACCGCGAGCTGGCCGCCTGAATTTTCACTCATCTGTTCACTCGTGTGGGTGACTCGCACCACGTCGGGGTGTGGGATACCTTGTCGGGTGACATGTGTACCCGTGCCCACACCCGGCACCCGGCCGCCGACAGCGACACTGTGGCGGCCGGTGGGTCAGGCCGCCCGGCGCAGGCTGGACAGCTGACGGGGGATGACCGGCCTGCGGGGCGCCCGGGTGGCGCTCTCGGCGAGCATCTCCTGCACCCGTTCCGGGTCGGGCAGGATCCAGTCCACCGCCGACGGCGGGACCTCCCAGCGGACCGGTCCCTCCACCATCCGGCTCGGTGGCGCCGGGATCCACGAGTTCTGCGCGTGGTGCACCACGTCCATGCGCAGGTCCAGTTCGGACCGGAGCGGACTGCCGGGCCGGACCAGGAACATCCAGCGCCCGGCCGCGGTGACCGCGACCGGACCGGCATCGCCGGCGTGCCGGTCGACGGCCGGGCGGCCCAGCATCGCCGGCACCTCCAGCACGTCGAAGGTGTCGCCGGTGGTGAGCAGCACGTTGTGCGGCCGGCGCCGCCACCACCCGGCCACCCGGGTGGGATCGACGGTGGCCGACTCGGCGAGCGAGTCGACGGCCGGATGACAACCCGTGATCGGGCACCCGGGGCGACCACAGTCGAACCGGCGACCGGTCAGATAGGAGCCGGGCGCCACTGCCCAGCCGTGTTCGGCGTAAGCCAGCGCGGCCCGGCGCAGGCGCACCCGGTCAAGTCGATCGAGAAGCGACGGTCGGACGAACGGCTGACGGTTGGTCCACTGCATAGCCCAATTCCTCCCGGATCCGGGTCTGCTGCCGTCGTGTCGGGCGTTCCAGCCGTATCCCAGCGAGACGAACGTCGTTGGGCCGATCAGATCCACCCTTTGCAAGTTGCATAAAAAACTACGAGCATCGGTGAGCAGGCGATCACACACGTTGTGCGATCTGTACATACGTGAGCGGTCCACACTGCAGATCACTGGATGACTCACCGGCGGGAATGAGTCGCCGGGTGAGTGGGGGAGGCACCGTGGACGAGCTGCCGATCGGCCGCCGCGTCGCCTACTGGCGGGGCAGGCGCAAGATGTCCCAGCAGGTCTTTGCGGACCGGCTGGGCAAGAGTAAGAGCTGGGTCGACAAGGTGGAGCGGGGGGTTCGCCGACTCGACAAGTTCTCCGTGGTCTACGACATCGCGGATGTGCTCCAGGTCGATGTCCAGCTGTTGCTGGGCAAGGAGGTGGAGCGCAAGCCGGAGACGCAGAACTGCATCGACCAGGTGGAGGTCGAGGAGATTCGTGCGGCTCTGGAGCGTTATGACCAGATGAGTGCGTTCTTCCAGGCTGTGCCGCAATCGCCACCGCTGGCAGAGATGCACAAAGCGGTCAGCCACGCCTGGCTGACGTACCAGCACGCGAAGTACGGCGTCCTGGCCCGGGCGCTGCCCAAGCTGCTGCGCGACGCACAGGCGGCGGACAGCGCGCACGCCAACAGTGAACAGGCGTCGAAAGCCGCGCACCTGCTCGGGCAGGTCTACCAGATCGCCTCGTCGGCACTGCGGAAGGTGGGCGAGCACGAGCTCTCCTGGCTCGCCGCGGACCGATCGATCGCGGTCTCCCAGCGGGCCGGCGACCAGTTGCTGGCCGGCCTGGCCAGCTATCGGGTGGGCAGCGCGCTGCTCGCGCTCGGCCGGGTCCGCCCGGCGCTGGAAGTCAACGTCAACATCGCCAACCGGCTCGCGCCGGGACCGGACCGGCCCGAGGCCGACCAGCTCTCGGTGTACGGGATGTTGCTGCTCAACGGCGCGATGGCGGCGTCCCGGATCGGGGACAGCGCGACCGTGCGCGACCTGCTGAGCGGCGCCGAGCAGGCGTCCCTGCAGCTCGGTGGCGACTTCAACCACTACTGGACCTGTTTCGGTCCGACGAACGTGAAGCTGCACCGCTGTGCCACCGCCGTCGAGCTCGGTGACGGCCGGACCGCGGTGGAGACCCACGAGAACATGGACTTGGCGGGCTTCAACGCCATGCTCCCGGAACGGCGGGCGCACCACTTCCTGGACATCGCCCGCGGCTACACCCAGATCGGCGACGTGGAGAAGGCCGGCGAGATGCTGCTGGAGGGCGACCGGCTCGCCCCCTCGGAGATCCGCTGCCGCCCGCTCGCCGCGGAAGTCCTTTCCGACGTGCTACGGCGGACACGGGGCACGCCGCCGGCTCCGATCGCGGAGCTGGCCGAACAGATGGGAGTCGGCGTATGAGGGGAGCCGTTAGTCCGTTTCCGGACGGCGGGTGGGGGGTCCGCGGGTAATGATGGGCAACCCCTCACCCGGTGTGCTGTACGTCCTCGTGTGCGGATCGCCGATGGCCCGCGACGTCGGGCTCCTCGTCGGCATGGCCCAGCGTGACGGCTGGGAGGTCTGCGTGATCACGACACCGGACGGTCGCAAGTTCGTCGACGTGACGGCCTTGCAGGCGCAGACCGGACATCCGGTGCGTACGTACTACAAGAGTCCCGGCGACCCGGACGTGCTGCCACCGGCCGACGCGATGATCGTCGCACCGGCCACCGTCAACACGGTCAACAAGTGGGCCGCCGGGATCACCGACACGCTGGTGCTCGGACTGCTGGTGGAGGGGTACGGGTATGGCGTGCCGACCGCCGTCGTCCCGTACACCAACAAGGTCATGGCGCTGCACCCGTCGCTGCACGACAGCCTGGCCAAACTCCGCGACTGGGGGGTGCACGTGCTCTACGGCGAGGACGTGTGCCGGCTCGGTGGCCCCGGCCAGACCGACCGGTTCCGCGGCCAGTTCCCGTGGCGGCGTGCCCTCCAGGCGGTCAGCAGCCCGGTCACGGCGTCGAGCCGAGTCGAGCCGGGAGCGGTTTCCTAGCCGTATAGAGTTTGCGCTCGTGACGGAGCCTGCCGCTGTACCGACGGTTCGCCAGGTGGTTGATGCCTTGGACGGACGTTATCCGCGGAACTGGGCGGAATCCTGGGACCGGGTCGGTCTGGTGCTCGGCGAGTTCGAGCACGCCGTCGCCCGGGTCCTCTGCGTCGTGGACTGTGTGCCGGAAACCGTCGACCAGGCTCTCGAGGTCGGTGCCGACCTGATCGTGGCGCATCACCCATTGCTGCTCAAGCCGGTGTCCTCGATCGCCCCGGACACCTTCAAGGGGCGGATCGTGCACCGGCTGATCCGTGCCGAGGTGGCGCTGTTCACCGCGCACACCAATGCCGACGTCGCCAACCCGGGCGTCTCCGACGCGCTCGCCGCCCGGCTCGGCCTGACCGGGTTGCGCCCGCTGGCGCCGGCCGAGGGCGCGGCTGCCGGTGGTGGTCGTGGCGCGGGCCGGATCGGCGAGCTGGCCGAGCCGCTCACCCTGGCCGAGCTGACCGCTCTCGCGGCCGCGCGGTTGCCGGCCACGGCGGGCGGGGTGCGCGCCGCTGGGGATCCGGAGCGGGTGATCCGTACGATGGCGGTCTGCGGTGGCGCCGGCGACTCTTTCCTGACCGAAGCGGCCCGGGCCGGGGTCGACGCGTATCTTTGCGCGGACCTGCGGCATCACCCGGCCGGCGAGCATCTCGCGAACGACGGCCCGGCGCTGCTCGACGCCGCGCACTGGGCGACGGAGCGACCCTGGCTCGACGACGTGGCCGCCTGGCTGCGCGCGGAATTCCCCGTCGATGTGGTGGTGTCCGACCTGGACACGGATCCCTGGACCGTTCATACCGCCTCTGCGCATAAGGAGACCCACCCGTGAAGGCCGCCCCAGAAGCCCAGCGTCGCCTGCTCGACCTGCAGGCTGTCGACACCGCCCTGGCTCAGCTGGCGCACCGCCGCAAGAGCCTGCCCGAGCTCGCCGAGATCGAGGCGGCGTCCCGGGAGATCTCCGCGCTGGAGGACGAACGGGTCCGCGCCCAGGTCACCGTCGACGACCTGGACCGGGACATCTCCCGGTTCGAGAAGGACATCGAGCAGGTCCGGCTGCGCAAGGACAAGGACCAGAAGCGGCTTGACTCCGGCGCCGCGATGCGGGAGATCGACGGCCTGCAGCACGAACTGGCCACGCTGAAGCGGCGGCAGTCCGAGCTGGAGGACGCCGAGCTGGAGCTGATGGAGCAGCGCGAGGCCGGTGTCGCCGGGCTGGCCGACGTGCAGGCCCGGATCGCCGCGGCGGTGCAGCGGCGCAACGACGCCGAGAAGCGGCGCGACAGCACGCTCGACGAGATCACCAAGGAGCAGGAGTTCAAGTCGGGGGCCCGCGGCCCGCTCGCCGGTGACCTGCCGGCCGACCTGGTCACCCTGTACGACAAGATCCGTGCCGACTCCGGGATGGGTGCCGCGCTGGTCTACGCCGGGCGCTGCGGCGCGTGCCGGATCGAGCTGTACGGCGCCGACCTGAACCGGGTGAAGACCGCACCGGCCGACGAGGTGGTGCGCTGTGAGGAGTGTCGCCGGATCATGGTGCGCACGTCGGAGTCCGGGCTGTGAGCGGTGACCTGCGGGTCGTCGTCGAGGCCGACGGTGGTTCCCGGGGCAACCCGGGCCCGTCCGGGTACGGCGCGGTGGTCAAGGACGCGGTGACCGGCGAGGTGCTGCTGGAGCGGTACGCCGCCCTCGGCACCGCCACCAACAACGTCGCGGAGTACTCCGGCCTGATCGCCGGTCTGCGCGCCGCCGCCGAGCTGAACGCCACCCGGGTCGACGTCCGGATGGACTCCAAGCTGGTGATCGAGCAGATGGCCGGCCGCTGGCAGATCAAGAACTCCGGGCTGCGTCCGCTCGCCGCCGAGGCGGCCGGTCTGGTCGCCAAGTTCGACGAGGTCACCTACGGCTGGATCCCGCGCGAGCGGAACAAGGACGCCGACGCCCTGGCCAACCGGGCGATGGACGAGGCGGCCGGCAAGACGACGCCGGAGCGGGTGGAGCGCGAGCTCACCGTCCCGAAGCCGCGGTCCTGGGCGCCGCCGTCGCTGGAGAACGCCACCCGCCTGATCCTGGTGCGGCACGGCGAGACCGCGATGACGTCGCAGGGCCGGTACTCGGGCCGTGGCGACGTGCCGCTCACCGACGCGGGCGAGGCGCAGGCGATGGCCGCCGGTGGGCGGGTGGCCGGGCTGTCCCGGGACGTCGGCGCGGTGCTGGCCTCGCCGCTGGTCCGGTGTGTGCGGACCGCCGAGCTGATCGCGGCCGAGACCGGTGGCCTGCCGGTGACGGTGATGGACGACCTGATCGAGTGCGACTTCGGGCTCTGGGAGGGCAAGACCTTCGCCGAGGTGCAGGAGGGCTGGCCGCGGGAGATGACGGGCTGGCTGGAGTCGACGAGTGTGGCGCCGCCGCAGGGTGAGTCGTTCCAGACGGTGGCCAAGCGGGTCCGTGGCGCGCTGGCGAAGATCATTGAGGCGTACCCGGGTCAGACCGTCGTGGTGGTCTCGCACGTCTCGCCGATCAAGCTGATCCTGCGGGACGCGCTGGCCGCCGGTGACGCGTTCCTGCACCGGTTGTTCCTGGACGCGGCCGGGGTGTCCACCATGGACGTCTGGCCGGACGGCAACATCGCGGTCCGCTCGGTCAACGAGACGGCCCATCTTCGATAGAAGTTGTTGACCCTCCAGGGTGAGACGTTTAGTTTCCTCGATTAGGAAACTTTCTTCACCGTTTCGCCCTGGAGGGCTCATGAACGGTTTCACCCGTCGTCTCATCGCCGTGACAGCGGCCGCCACGGCCGCCACGGCCGTCGTGGCCACGGCGCCGGTGCCGGCGCAGGCCCATAGCAGCTCGTACGTCAAGGTCGGCTACTTCACGCAGTGGGGCATCTACGGCCGCGACTTCCAGCTGGCCAAGGTGCAGAAGTCCGGTGCCGCCGCCCGGCTCACCCACCTCAACTACGCGTTCGGCCCGGTGACCGCGGACGGTGTCTGCGCCTCCGCCGACCCGTGGGCCGACTGGCAGACCCCGTTCTCCGACGCGAACAGCGTGGACGGTGCCGGTGACGTGGCCGGCCAGCCGATCGCCGGGAACCTCAACCAGCTCGCCGAGCTCAAGAAGAAGAACCCCAAGCTGCGGGTGCTGATCTCGCTGGGCGGCTGGAGCGGCTCGGCGTACTTCTCGGACGCGGCCCTGACCGACGCCTCCCGCAAGAAGCTCGTCTCGTCCTGCGTGGACCTCTGGGTCAAGGGCAACCTGACCGGTCTCCCCGACGGCGTGGGCGCCGGCATCTTCGACGGCATCGACCTGGACTGGGAGTGGCCCGGCTCGTCCGGCAACGACGGCAACGTCATCCGGCCCGAGGACAAGCAGAACTTCACCCTGCTGGCCGCGGAGTTCCGGGCCGAGCTGGACAAGCTCGGCAAGGCGAACCGCCGGCACTACGACCTGACCGCGTTCCTGCCGGCCGCGCCCGCGAAGATCGACGCCGGCTTCGAGGTCGCCAAGATCTTCAAGTACCTGGACTTCGGCACCCTGCAGGGCTACGACTACCACGGCACGTGGGAGGCGAAGACCAACCAGCAGTCCGCGCTGCGGGTACCGGCCGGCGCGCCGGACAACCCGGACTTCTCGGTCGAGAACACGGTCAACGCCTGGCTCGCCGGTGGCGCGCCGAAGCGCAAGCTGGTGCTCGGCCTGCCGTACTACGGCCAGGGCTGGACCGGGGTGACCGGTAGCGGCAACGGGCTGTTCCAGCCGGCCGCCGGCCCGGCGCCGGGCGTCTTCGCCGCCGGCACCGAGGACTTCAAGACGCTCAAGCAGCTGCCGGCGCAGGGTTACACCGTGCACCGCGATCTGCGCAACGGTCACGCCTGGCTGTTCGACGGCAAGACCTTCTGGACGTACGACGACCCGGCCGTGCTGCTGCAGAAGACCCTCTACATCCGGTCCCGGGGCCTGGGTGGCGCGATGATGTGGTCGCTCGACGGTGACGACGACAAGGCCACCCTCACCAAGACGGTGTCGCTGGGCCTGATCTGAACCGCCCGGGGGACGCCGGCCGTCCGCGGTCAGCGTCCCCCGGCGCGCAGCACCTCGGCCATCGTCCGCAGCACCACCTTGACGTCCAGCCAGAGCGACCAGTTCTCGATGTAGTAGTTGTCGAACCGCGCCCGGTCGGAGATCGGGGTGTCCCCGCGCAGGCCGCTCACCTGGGCCAGCCCGGTCAGGCCGACCGGTACCCGGTGGCGCATCGCGTACTCCGGGTAGTCGTGCGAGAACCTGTCGACGAAGTACGGCCGCTCCGGTCGCGGGCCGACGATGCTCATGTCGCCGCGCAGCACGTTCCACAGCTGGGGCAGCTCGTCCAGCGAGGTGCGCCGCAGGATCCGCCCGATCGGGCCGACCCGCGGGTCGTGCTGGATGTTCCAGTTGGTCTGCGACTCCTGGTCGTCCACCGGGCGCATCGATCGGAACTTGAGCAGGTCGAACGGCGCGCCGTGCCGGCCGATCCGCTGCTGGCGGAAGATGATCCCGGGGCCGCCCTCGAGGCGTACGGCCAGCGCGCAGAGCAGCATCACCGGGCTGAGCAGCAGCAGGGCCGCCGACGCGACGAGCAGGTCGGAGGTCCGTTTCACCGCCCACTTCGGGCCGTCGAGCGTCGGACGGCGCAGTCGCACCACCGGGATGGCGCCGATGTGGTCCGGCGCGCCGAGGCCCTGGGAGAACTCGCGCAGCCGGGGCACCATCCAGAGGTCGCAGTCCCGCAGGCCGGGGGAGAGCACGATGGTCAGCAGCCGGCTCTCCGGGCACTCCACGTCCGCGATGATCACCACGTCGCAGTCGGTCTGCTGGACCAGTTTCTCCAGGTCGTCGAGCTTGCCGACCAGGGGCATGCTCTCCCGGCGGTCGTGGCCGGTGCTGGCGACGTCGACGAAGCCGCCGAAGCGCAGGCCGTACTGCGGGTAGCGGCGCAGCAGCCGGGCCAGCTCGACGGCGACCGGGCCGCCGCCCACGATGATCGCGCTGTGCTCGACCCAGCGGCGGCGGCGGGCCATCAGCACCACGAGCCGGCTGGCCAGCCGGCCGGGCAGCAGCAGGATCGCGGAGATCGCGGTGAGCCGCAGGAAGCCGTCCACGTTGTCGATCGAGTCGTGCCGGATCGCGACGGCCATCGCCACCGCGGCGGCGCCGGTCAGCATCCGCAGGTACAGGCCGGGCAGCTCGTCCAGGACGCTGAGGTGGCGGCGGGCCCGGTACAGGCCGCCGACGGCGAACAGCCCGATGGTGACGGCCGCGGCCGAGACGGTGGCCTTCCAGTACTGCTGGCTCCAGGCGATCGGGGCGACCAGGGCCAGCACGTCGGCCGGCAGGGTGGTCATCCAGGCGCGCAGCGGCCGGGTCCGTTTCGCGGCGAGCGACGCCACGTACGGCAGCACCACGGTGGAACCGAGGTCGGTGGGCTCCTCGGTGCGCTGCGCCGGGATCCGGGGGCTGTGCCGGGACGGCGTCCACCAGCCGAACGCGCCGCCCTGATCCGGCTCGCCCGATTCCGTGGTGGTGGGCCCCGGTGGCTGGTGCCCCGGTAGCGCCGGACCGAAGTGCTGCATGGTTGAGGCCCCTGTGCGCCGAACACGGATCACTCCCGTGATTCGAGGCGGATCGTAAGGGTTTGGATCGGTCGATGCCACCCCAGCTCGGGGCATTTGCTGGCTATGTCGTGTTCAATTCCGGGCTGGCAGGGTGCCCGGCGGTGTGACCTTCGCCATTGATGGCGGGTGAAGTGTAGGCATTTGGGTAACGCCACCCGGCGATCACTGTGCACCGGTCACGCGGCGCCCCGTGCCGGGTTGCGAGGATCAGTACCATCTTCGCCATGCCGACCCGAGAGCCGATGTTCGACTCCGACGCCACTGTGATCACGGAGCCGACCGATGCCCCGGACCTGGGCGCGCCCGCGAAGCACAAGAAGCCGCGGAAGAAGTGGAAGATCGTACTGATCGTTCTGCTGGTGCCCGTGGTCCTGGCGAGCATCGGTCTGCTCGGCGGGGTCTGGTACCTCAAATCGGTCGAGGGTGACGTGGTCCGGGTGGACGCGTTCGCCCAGGTGCCGGAGGCCACCCGCCCGCAGAAGGAGGCGGCGGCCGGTGAGGCCACGAACTTCCTGCTGCTCGGCAGCGACTCCCGCGACCCGGAGAACGACGGCGGCTCGCGCAGCGACACGATGATCGTGATGCACATCAACAAGGAGCGGTCCGCCGCCCAGCTGATCTCGATCCCGCGCGACACCTGGGTGCACATCCCCAAGTCGGCGGATGGTCAGCACGGCAACACCAACGCCAAGATCAATGCGGCGTTCGCGTGGGGCGGGGTGCCGCTGATGGTCCAGACCGTCGAGGAGTACACCAGCGTCCGGATCGACCACGTGGCACTGGTGGACTTCTCCGGCTTCAAGGAGATCGTCGACGCGCTCGGTGGCGTCGACATCGACGTGGAGACCGCGTTCACCTCGACCCACTCGCTGAACGCCAACAGCATCCGCAAGTTCGAGAAGGGCCCGCAGACGATGGACGGCGCCGCGGCGCTGGACTACGCCCGCGAGCGGTACTCGTTCAAGGACGGCGACTTCGCCCGGATCCGGCACCAGCAGCAGGTCATCAAGGCGATCCTGAACAAGGCGGTCTCCGGTGGGGTGGCCACCAACCCGAGCCGGCTCAACGCGTTCCTGAAGGCGACCACCAACACGGTGAGCGTCGACAAGGACATGAACCTGGTGACCATGGCGATGGACCTGCGGCACCTGCGCAGCGAGAACCTGGCGTTCTTCACCAGCCCCACCAAGGGCACCGGCACGATCGGTGACCAGAGCGTGGTGCTGGCCGACAAGGCGAAGACGAAGAGCCTGTTCAGCGCGGTCCGCAAGGACGACTCGGCGGCCATCGCCGCCATCGCGGCGGAGAGCACCAAGTAGGTCTCAGACCGAGGCGGGGAGCTGGTCGGCCGCGGTGGCCGGGGTCCGGGCGATCCGGTACGCGAACCACGCGACCACCAGCGCCTCGCTGATCAGCAGCGAGAGCAGCAGATCCGGCACCCGGTGCACCCAGGTCACCGACGCGGCCAGGGCACCGAGGGCGATCACCCGGGAGCCGACCCCGGAGACCAGGTACCGGCGGGGCGCCGCCCAGATCATGTGCCGTACCGACATCCACGTCGCGAACATCAGCAGACCCTTGTACGCGCAGAACGTCGCGACCGTGATCAGGGCCAGGTCCCGCAGGTCCGTGGCGAGCAGCCCGCGCACCCACGGGCTGGCCGTCACCACCACCGACACCGCGACCCAGCCCGCGACGGTGAGCAGCCGGAGCGGGTTGACCAGGCGACTGCGCCGGCCGAGCACCACGTCCTCCCGGGTGGTGGCGGACAGCAGCACGTGGAACGGCCCGAACGCCAGCTCCAGCGCGCGCAGCACGACGACCGCGGCCGGCCCGGCCAGGGCGCCCGCGACCGACGGCAGCGCCACCGAGTAGGCCAGGTCGACCGAGGCCGTGACGAAGTAGGTGGCGCCGGCCCTGAGGCTCGCGACGTAGCCGGGGCGTACCGTCCCGGCCGCCACCCGGCGGTGCAGCAGCAACCAGGCCAGCACCGCGAGCTGTCCCGGCACCGCCGCGACGTCCACCCGGATCCCGGCCAGGGCGAAGGCGCCGCCGCAGACCATGGTCCCGATCGCGACGAGCTGCGGGATGAGGTTGGCCCGGGACGTCGAGCGGGTGCGGGCCTGCGCCCAGAACATCGCCTCCAGCGGCAGCTGGAGCAGGACCGGGGTGAGCATCAGCAGCCGATCGCCCCAGCTCGCCGCGGGCAGCGCGACCGTCGCGGAGACCCCGGCGATCACCGCGACCGGGATCAGGGTGGCGGCCGAGGCCCGCCGGGCCCAGGACTCCACGTCCCAGGTCGCGGGCAGCAGCCCGGCCGAGATCGGCCGGCCGATCAGCGACTCCATCAGCGTGAACGGCAACGCCAGCAGGATGCCCTGCAGGGCGACCAGCGGCAGGCGTGCGGTGTCCGTCCAGGAGGCGAGCAGGAACAGCACCACGCTGGAGAGCCGGGACAACGCCTGCACCGACAGCTGGGAGTGCTGGAGCTTGGTCAGCAGGCGGATCATCGCCGTCACCTGCCGGATTCGGCCTGCTGCGCGGGTTGGTCCTGGTCCTGCCGGGGCCGGGGGATGACCGGTGTCACGACCGCGGCGACCTCCGCCTCGTCAGCGGCCGTCGCGGTCTTCGCGGTGTACGCCCAGAAGACCACCAGGCACATCATCGCGGCCGCGTACTCCCAGGTCTCGACCATGAGGCTGGCCAGCGCCAGCCCGGCGAGCAGCGCCAGGTGCACGGCGAGGTACGGCCGCCGCTCCGAGCCCCGGGAGAGCCGGAACAGCGCCCAGCCGACCAGCGCCACCACCGCGATCAGGATCGGGATGCCCAGCTGCAGCGAGATGCTGACGAAGTAGTTGTCGACGAAGACCAGGGTGGCGGAGCTGGACACCCGGGAGCCGGTGGCCGCGCCGACCCCGCCGACACCGAGGCCGTACCAGGGTGCGCCGGAGGCCAGCAGGTTGCCCCAGACCTGGAACCGCTCGAAGGTGCTGCTGGAACCGGTCGCGCCGATCGCGACGAAGCCCAGCGCCACCGCCACCATCGTGCCGAAGCCGATGAACCGGGCCCGCTTGCGCATCGCCGCACCACCGCCACGGTTCAGCACCACGGCGCTGAGCAGGCCGCCGGCCAGCAGCAGCGCGCCGGTCCGGTTGGTGCTCAGCGCCAGGGCGACGGCTGCCGCGCCCGCGGCCACGTGCCACAGCCGCCGGCGCGGACGCAGGTCGCGGACCAGCCACAGGGCGGCGTACCCGAGCAGGAACCCGCCGGCCAGCAGCCCGAGCTCCGCGTTGACCTCGGTGAGCCCGGGCGCGCGGAAGGTGTCACCGATCAGCCGGACCCCGCGCTCGGGCTCGAAGCCGAGCGCGACGAGTTCGGCCGGGCCGATGATGTACTCCACCACCGCGGCGACCGCGTTGGCGATCACCATCCCGGCCAGCACCGAGACCAGCAGGGTGATCTCCCGGACGGTCAGCGCGCCGACCAGTACGAACAGGATCAGCGGCAGGGTGGTGAGCCGGTCGCCGACCAGGGTCTGGGTGATCCCGTGGTCGGCGAAACCGATCAGGCTCCACACCCCGAGGACGACGATCACGACGGCGCCGGCCAGCAGTGCCCGGCCGCGCGGCGGGCGGCGCAGCAGGGTGACCGCGAGCAGCGAGCACGCGACGACCGCGGAGGACAGGCTGAGTGCGTAGTCCCGGCCGCCGAACGCGTGGCCGAACAACGCCTGCACGCCGGTCATCCACAGGCCCAGCGGCATGCAGAAGACCGCGGCCAGGTAGATCAGGCCGGGGAACGGCCGGACCGCCACCACCAGCAGGAAGAGGGCGACCGGGGGCAGCGCGGGTGACGCGCCGGCGAGCAGGCAGACCGGGATACCGGCCACCAGCACCGCCGCCACACCGATCAGGATCGCGCGCCGGGCACCCGGTCGCAGCGCACGCCACCACCGCAGAAGTGATGGTGCCTGGAGGAAGTCGACGATCACCGCACCACAGCTTCCGGCCTCGGGGACGCCGCCGCGAGATAGGCGGCGAGGACAGCGTCCACATGCTTGTCCCACGCCAGTCGTTCGCCGTCACCCAGCGCCGAGGCGGTGAGGGCGGCGTACTCGGCGTCGGGCAGGGACGCGGCCTGCTCGAGCCGGTGACGCAACTCGCCCGGCCCGTCGAAGAGCAGTCGTGACCCGGGGGACGCCATGACCGGCTCGGCGATCTTACTTGCCACGATGGGCCGGCCCGCGACCAGTGCCTCGGCGCAGACCAGACCGTACGTCTCCGGCCAGGTGCTCGGGAACAGCAGCCAGCCGGCCCGCCGGAACGCGGCCTGTTTGCCGGATTCGCCGAGGTAACCGAGGTAGTGGACGGAGGGGAACGCGGCGGCCGCGGCCTCGGCGTCGGCGCGCAGCGGGCCGTCCCCGCCGAGCAGCAGCGTGCCGTGCTCCCGCAGCGGGCTCGTCGTCCAGGACCGCAGCAGGTCGCCGACGCCTTTGTGCTCGGCGAGCGCGCCCAGGTAGAGGAACGTGGCCCGGTCGCCCGGCGGCAGCGCGCGCCGTCCGGCCGGCACCGGCAGCGAGAGCAGCACGACGCGCTGGTCCAGGTCGCGGGTGGCCGGCACGTTCCGGAGCATCACGTCCCGGGTGCGTTCCGAGCCGTAGAGCAGCGTGACGTTGCGCAGGGCGCGTGCCACCCGGGCGGCGCGGAGCGCGAGCAGCCGGTCGAGCGCCGGCGAGCGACCGATGTTGCCCAGCGCGTTGCCGGGGTCGGCGATCGCGAAGTCGTGCACGGTGTGCACGGTCGGGTACCGCTGCGCGATCCGGGCGATCGGCCGGATGCCCAGACCCTGCCAGTTGTGCACGTGCACCGCGTCCGGTGCGAATCCGGCCAGATCGCGCGGGCGCAGGCCGGTCGCGTCGGCCACGTCACCGAGGTGGACGAAGCCCTTGCGCAGCGGACCGGCCCGGTCGGCGAGCCGATCGGCCAGGCGGGTGCGGACCGGCTGGTCGGCCGGCTCGGCGTGCGGCGAGGGACGGCTGAAGACCTGGACCTGGTGACCGCGTTCGATCAGTGCGCCGCTGAGGTCACGGACGTAGGTCTCGGCGCCGCCGCGCACCGCGAACGAGGAGTGCACCATGGCGATCCGCATGTCCCCGCCGTCCTAGAGCCGGGCCGCGACGGCCGTCGCGTCGCCGCTGAGCAGGGCGTGCAGGTGTGCGGTCGCGGCACGCCAGGACCGGCCGCCCGGCTCGGCCGCGGTGACCGGTGGCCGGTCGGTCAGCTGCCGCAGCGCGTCGACCAGCGCCGCGCCGGACCAGGTCGTCATCCGGGCCGCCGCGCCGCCGGTGGCCTCCAGCAGCGCCGGGTCGGGGGAGATCACCGTCGGGGTGCCGAGCCGCAGCGCCTCGGCGGCGGGCAGGCCGTACCCCTCGAAGTGGCTGGGCATCACGAACGCGGCGGCGCCGGCCACGGTGGCCGCGTACTCGGCGTCGGAGAGGCGATCGAGGAAGATCACCCGGTCGGCGGCCGGTGACGCGGCCGCCGCGCGCAGGAAGGCGTCCACCGGACGGCCGCCGGTCAGCACCACGAGGTGGTGGCCGGGCAGGTCGGCGAGGGCCTCGACGGCGAGTTCGACACCCTTGTGGGCGGCGTGCCCGGGCACCACGAGGTAGCGCCCGCCCTGGTCGTGCACGGCGGCCACCGGTCCGGGCAGGACACCCGGCGTCACGGCGAGGTCGCTGCCCGGGTGCCAGACCGTCGTTTTCTCGTACGGCACGCCGTAGAGCCCCAGCAGGTCGTGCCGAGTGCGCGCGCTCACGCAGAGCAGCCGCTCGGAGCGGCCGATCGCGGTGCTGTAGCTGAGTTTGCGGTACTGCCGTACGGATGCCGAAAGACCGTCGGGCCAGAGCCGGAACGCCAGGTCGTGCACGATCGTGGTGACCGGGAGCCGGCTGCCCCGCACGGCCAGGGACGGGCTCAGCGACAGCACCCGGGTCCCCGGCCCGGCGTCACCGCCGGTGACCTCGCGCAGCGTCCGGGTCGCCTCGGCGATCGTGCCGATCCGGCCGTCGCGCTGGGTGCCGGCCACGGCCACCTCGGCGGCGGTGTCCGCGGGCGGCTGCCAGCCCGCCGGGGCGGCCACGATCTGCATCCGCTCGCCGGCCGGCCAGCACCGCACCACCTCGGTGAGCACCCGGGTGATGCCGCCCGGGCCGACACCGCTCGCGTCGACGACGGTGCTCGTCACCAGCTGCCTCCGGCCAGGTCGTCGATCCAGTGGGTCATCCGCTCGGCGAACCGGTCGGACGAGAACGCGGCGGCGTGCGCCCGGATCGGCTCCGGTGACAGCTCGCCGGCCCGGTGGACGGCGTCCGCGTACCGGCCCGGGTCGAGGGAGTCGACCAGGAAACCGGTCACGCCGTCACGGACCGTCTCCAGCAGCCCGCCACGTGCCAGCCCGACGACCGGGGTGCCGCAGGCCTGCGCTTCGACCGGGATCATGCCAAAGTCCTCGTGCGCGGGGAAGAGCAGCGCACGGGCGCCCCAGTACAGCTCGCGCAGCCGCTCGCGGTCCGGTCGTACCTCGAAGGTGACCTCGACCCGGGCCGCGGCGGCGAGCCGCCGCAGCCGCTCCTCCTCCGGCCCGGAACCGGCCAGCACCAGCGGCAGGTTCGCGGCGTCGGCGATCGCGATGATCAGATCGAAGTTCTTGTACGGGATCCAGCGCCCGATCCCCAGCAGGTAGTCCCGGGACTGGTGCCGCTGACTCTCCGGCGCGGCACCGAAGTAGTCCACGTCCACCGGCGGGTTGATCACCTCGGCGTCGCGCTTCCAGAACCGTTTGATCCGGCTCTGCACCTCGCGCGAGTTCGCCGCGTACGCGTGCACGTGCCGGCTCAGCCGCAGGTCGGCCTGCTGCAGCACCCGGCGCGGCACGGTGAGCAGCGGGTGCGAGCCGCGGCCGTCGAAGTCCGGGCTCCAGACGTAGCGGGCCGGGGAGTGGATGTAACTGAGGTGCCGGGTCCGTTTCGGATCACCGAGCTTGACGGTGTGCGCGAACGCGTGGCTGGACGAGACCACCACGTCGAACTTCTCGCTGGTCAGCGTCCGCCAGACCAGCGGCATGGCCGGCAGCGAGAGGGCCTTGCTCTGCTTGAGCGGGGTCCGGGCCAGCCAGGACTGCCGCAGGCGCAGCTCGTCGGCGGGCACCCCCTCGTCGGTCCAGAGCACCAGCCGCTGGGCCTGCGGCAGCAGGTCGGCGATGGCCAGGAAGACCGCCTCCGAGCCGCCGGTCGCACCGAACCACTCGTGCACCACGGCGACCCGGCGGCCGGCGAGCAGCGCCGGCTGGAGGGCGCCCCGGCCGGCGGAGCTGTTGACGGTCATGGTTCTCCCAGGTGTTCGGGTGGCGGATGCCGCTCTCGCGCAGGTACGTCACGCTCTGCTGGCTGGGGAAGTCGGCGGTGACGGAGTGAGCGATCCGCCGAGCGATCTTACGGTGCTGTCCACGGCCCGGCTGTCCCGTCGGTCACTCCGAGCCGAGCACCCGGACCGTGCCGTCGGGGAACTGCGCGCAGAGCTGGGTGCGGCCGCCGGCGACCCGGACGAAGACCCGTACCGAATCGGCCTGCGGCAGGCCGCGGACGGTCTGCGCCCGCATCTCGAACGCCGGGCTGACCACCAGGCTCTTGGCCGGATCGGTCAGGCCCTCGAGGATCTCGATCCGGCAGGTGCGGTTCGGTGTGCCGATCCACGGCTTGCCGGTGCCGGCCACGTACGCCCCGTCGGTGTGCACGCCCGGCTGGGTGAGCGAGGCGCGGACCGTCGATCGGTTGCCGAAGCCGTTGCCGAAGTCCACGGCCGCCGTCGCACAGTTCATGATCTTGGTGTCGATCACGCAGCCGGCCGGTTCACCGTCGACGGGTCCCGGTACGAACTGGATGCCGATCTCACGGCGGTCGCCGGTGTGGTTGCCGCCGATCACGAAACCGCCCCACCAGCGGCAGTCGTTGCGGGAGATCCGTACGCCGATCCCGCCGTTGAAATCCGCGTAGCAGTTCACGCAGCCGATCGCGAGCGCGGCCAGGTCGAACGAGACGGTCTGCGCGATGCCCCAGCCGTGACAGTTCACCATCGACGTGGCGTGCGCCTCGCCGGCCAGCCGGAAGCCGATGCCCTCGTTCTCGAAGGCCAGGCAGTTGACGAACATCGAGTCGTGCGGCCCGTTGAAGTTGAACCCCGAGCCGCCGTTGTGGTGCGAGCGGACCGCGGTGAGCCGGGCCTCCATCTGGTGCGACAGCCCGGGCAGCCCGGCCGTGCCGCTCCACTCGCTGTAGACGCCGTCCTGCCGGCAGTTGAAGACGATCAGCTCGGACAGCTCGTACTGGCAGCCGTAGATCCGCAGACCGAAACCGCCGTCCGGGTTCTCGTCCTTGTTGCCGTCCAGGGTCAGGTCACGGATGCTGAAGCCGAGGATGCCGCCGGCGTCGCCGGTGCCGGAGAGCCGCGCGAAACCGTCCGACTCCAGGATCGCGCTGTTGGCGCCCGGGTGCAGCCGCAGCACCGTGGTGTCACCGCCGGCCCCGCGCAGGTGCACGTTCGACCCCAGCACCAGCCGCCGGGTGAGGTAGACCCCGGCCGGCAGGAAGACCAGGCCCGCACCGGCCGCGGCGGCGTCGAGCGCCTTCTGCAGCGCCCGGGTGTCGTCGGTCTTGCCGTCACCGGCCGCGCCGAACTGCCGGACGTCCAGAAAGGACGTCCCGGCGGTGTCCGCGGCCGACATGTACCGGCCGACCACCGCGCCGGTGACTCCCGCGCCGACGGCCACCGCGCCACCGCCGGTGAGCAGGGCCCGGCGCGACGGCGACGGCACACCGCCGGCCATGGCGGGCAGCTGGTCGTCGCGCCAGCGCTGCCACCACATCCGGACGGTGTTGCCGATCGCGGTCGTCCATGGAGTCACGGCGGGAAGGCTAACCGACGCGAAGGCGTCTCAGCTGTGGCGCTGCCAGAGATCACGCAGCACGGCCCAGTTGCCGCCGAGGTCCGCCTCGCAGGACGCCTCGAGCATCAGGGCGGCCAGCTGGTCCTCGTCGCGCTCCCAGGACATGCCGCACAGCGCCACACCGCTCTGCTGCCGGAACGCGTACTCGACGATCTTGCCGGGTGCCTGGGTGACGCCGCCGTTGGTCCGCTGCGGATCCTGCACCCCCGGCGCGACCTCGTCGGCGTTGAGGTTCAACTGCAGACGGTACGACCGTGCCGCGTTCTTCTGCGCGGCCGCCTTGTAGACCACGAAGTGCACCCACGCGTCGCCGTACCGGCAGGTCACGTGCCGGCTCTCGTCCGGGCCGAGCGCCGGGGCGCCCTTCTCGGTGTTGGCGATGCAGTTGCCGAGCGAGGTGATCCACGGGCCGGCCAGGCCGGCCAGGTCGCCGCCGAGCTTCTCCCGGTTGGTCGCCGTCAGCCGGGCCTCGAACAGCGGCACCGACGGCGCCGGGTCGGAGGTCGGGTTGTCCGAACCGCCGCCGGAGTCCCCGGCGGAGCCGATGAAGTAGCCACCGACGCCGAAGGCGATCGCGGCCACCAGGATGCCGCCGATCCAGCCGGCCAGCCGGCCACCCGACTTCGCCGGTTTCGCGGGCGGCGCCGGACGCAGCGGCGGCACCGGTGCCGGCGGGCTCGACTGCTGCTGCGCGGTGTTCCAGGAGTTCTCGGTGGACGTCTCGTTCCACGAGGCGATCGCGGGTGGAGCGCTGTTCGGCTCGGGGAAGGACTGCCACGGCGGTGCGCTGTGCGGCTCGGGCGAGTTCTGCCACTGCGGCGCGGGGGCCGGTGCGGGCGCCGTCTGCCAGGGCAGGGTCGGCGGGCCGGGCTGCGGCGGCTGCGGCGGCGCGACCGGGTCGGGCGAACTCTGCCACGGCGGTGCGCTGTTGGGCTGCTGCGGCGCGGTGGTCGGCAGGGGCGGCGTCTGCCACGGCAGGGTCGGCGGCCCGGGCTGCCGCGGCGCGGGCGGGCCGTCCCAGGCGGGCGCCTTCGGTTGCCGGTTCGCGGGGGCGGTTTCGCCGTTCGCGCCGGGTTCCGTCGGGGGGTGCGTCGCCTCTTCGTTCACGGCCCGCAGGGTAGCAGCAGCCGGTCAACCTGCGTGTCGCGCCGCCGATCTTCGCCACCGTATGATCCCGCGCATCGACGGGGGCGGCTGCGCACGCGCGCGGCCGCGACAGCAGGGAAGCGATGGATCAGGTGAGCGACCAGAGCGGTGTGGAACGGGTGCTGGAGCGGCCGTCCGCCGGCCCGGCCGGAACCGGGGTGCCCGCAGGACCGCGCTCCCGGCCGCGGGTGGTGCGCCTGCTCCGGCACGAGTGGTTCCTGGCCGGGGCCGGATCCGTGCTGCTCGCGGTGCTGATGACCTGGCCGCTGATGCGGGACCCGGCACACACCTTCGCCTCCGACTTCTGGGACCCGTCGCTGCAGGCCTGGCAACTGTCCTGGATGGGCTGGGCGCTGCTGCACAGCCCGGGGCAGTTCTGGGACACCAACGCGCACTTCGGCGAGAGCTGGTCGTTCGCCTACTCCGACACGCTGCTGGGCTACCTGCCGTTCGGCCTGATCGGCTCGGGCAGCGAGGCCGCCGTGCTGCGCTACAACCTGCTCTTCCTGCTGGCGTTCGCGGGCGCGTCGTTCGGCGCGTACGTCCTGGCCCGCCAGCTCGGCGCGAACCGGGCCGGCAGCCTGGTGGCCGGCCTGATCTTCGCCTACGCGCCGTGGCGGTACGCGCACATGTCGCACCTCAACATCCTGTCCATCGGCGGGATCGCGCTCAGCCTCGCGATGCTGGCCCGCGGGCACGGCTACTCGCTGCGGCACGGGTACCGCCCGGCGCAAGCCCGGCCGGCCTGGGCGCTCGGCGGGTGGCTGGTCGCCGCCTGGCAGATCACCCTCGGCTTCGGGCTGGGGCTGCCCTTCGGGTACGTCCTCGGCGCGCTCACCGCCGCGGCCGTGCTGTTCTGGCTGGTCAAGCGGCCGCCGTTCGGCAAGCGGCTGTTCCGCGCCGACCTGGCCGGCGTGCTGATCTTCCTGGCCACGGTCGGCCTGATGGCGATCCCGTACCTGAGGATGCAGCAGGCCTACCCCGGCAGCGCGCGCACGCTCGCCGAGATCAACTCGTTCTCCGGCGACGTCCGGCAGTTCGTCACCGCGCCCGGCTTCGAGTGGCTGTGGGGCCGTGACAACCAGGAGTTGCGCGACGCGCTGATCCCGCAGGGTGGCGGCGAGGTGTGGAACCTGCCCGGGTTCTTCGCGATCGGCCTGGCCGGGCTGGGCCTGGTGGTCTCGGCGTGGTCGCGGCGGCACCGGGTGCTGATGCTGCTCGCGGCGTTCGCCTTCGCCTGGGTCGGGATGGGCATGCGCGCGCCGTGGAACTACGGCTACCAGATGCTGCACCACTGGCTGCCCGGCTGGGACGCGATCCGTACGCCGGGCCGGCTGATCCTCTGGGTGACCCTGCTGCTCGGCCTGCTCGCGGCCGGCCTGATCACCGCGCTCGCCGAGCACCTCACCGGCCGGGTGGCACGGCCGGTGCTGGCCGTGTTGCTGCTGATCCCCGCCGGGCTGGTCGTTCTGGAAGGCGTGCAGATCACGCCGTTCCGAGACGTGCCGAAGGCGCCGGTGGCACTCGGCTCGCTGGCCCAGCCGGTGCTGGTGCTGCCCACCGACAAGCTCGCCGACCTGCTGGTCATGCTGTGGTCGACGGACGGCTTCCCGACCGTCGTGAACGGCTCCAGCGGGTACATCCCGCCCCGGCTCGAACAGCTGCGGGCCACCGTCGCGTCGTTCCCCGACGCGGCGAGCGTGCGATACCTGCGTGACCGCGGCATCCGTACGGTCGTGGTGCCCCGCCGGTCGTACTCGGATCCGGTCCCGCCGGAGACGTTCACCAAGCCGGTCGACGGTCTCGGGATCACCCGCGAGGAGCGCGGTGACGCTGTCGTCTTCGGCCTCGGCTGACCCGCCGTTCGGCGCACCGCCTCGCCCGTTCGGCGCACTTTGATCGCCAATGATCATCCTGTCTCGTTAGCGTGACGTAACCCACACACGCTGTAGAGGGAGGCGGATCATGGCGGAGCCGGAATCCCCGCATGCCGATACCAAGCCACGTACCGATAGCAGTCCCTGGAACTGGTTGCTGCTGGTGCCGATCGTGGTGCCGTTGCTGACCCCGCTCTTCAACCACGACGAGCCACGGCTCGCCGGTTTTCCGCTCTTCTACTGGCTGCAGTTCGCGTTCATCCTGCTCGGCGTCGTGACCACGACGTTGGTGTACCGGATGACGAGGAGCCGGGGCCGATCATGAGCGCGCATCTGACCGAGATCATCGTCTTCAGCGTCCTGTTCCTGCTGGTCAGTGGGATGGGCTTCGTGGCGGCCAAGTGGCGCGCCCCGACCGACATGGCGCACCTGGACGAGTGGGGGCTGGGCGGGCGCAGCTTCGGTGGCTGGATCACCTGGTTCCTGGTCGGCGGGGACCTGTACACGGCGTACACGTTCGTCGCCGTGCCCGCGCTGATCTTCGGGGCCGGGGCCGCCGGGTTCTTCGCCGTGCCGTACACGGTGGTGATCTACCCGCTGTTCTTCCTGATCCTGGTACGGCTCTGGTCGGTGTCGCACCGGCACGGGTTCGTCACGCCTGCCGACTTCGTCCGTACCCGGTACGACTCGCCGACCCTGGCGCTGCTGATCGCGATCACCGGGATCGTGGCGACCATGCCGTACATCGCGTTGCAGCTGATCGGCATCGAGGCGGTGCTCAAGACGATGGGCGTGACCGGGGACAGCGCGATCGCCCGGCACCTGCCGATCATCATCGCGTTCGCGATCCTGGCGGCGTACACGTACCAGTCCGGGCTGCGGGCGCCGGCGCTGATCGCGTTCGTCAAGGACACCCTGATCTACATCGTGATCATCGTGGCGGTGATCTACCTGCCGTACAAGCTGGGCGGCTGGGGCGCGATCTTCGAGGCGGCGGACAAGAAGTTCCAGGCGTCACCGGCGCCCGGCGACGGGATCATCCTGAACGCCAACAACCAGGTGCAGTACTTCACCCTGGCGCTCGGCTCGGCGCTCGCGCTGTTCCTCTACCCGCACAGCATCACCGGGGTGCTGGCCAGCCGGAACCGGGACGTGATCAAGCGGAACATGTCGGCGCTGCCGGCGTACAGCTTCCTGCTCGGCCTGATCGCGCTGCTCGGCTACATGGCGATCGCGGCCGGGGTGAAGCCGCTGCCCGGCGCCAAGCCCGGCAGCGTGGACAGCAACACGGTGGTTCCGCTGCTGTTCGACCTGCATTTCCCGCCCTGGTTCGCCGGGGTGGCGTTCGCCGCGATCGGCATCGGTGCGCTGGTGCCGGCCGCGATCATGTCGATCGCCGCGGCCAACCTGTTCACCCGCAACATCTACAAGGAGTACCTGCGCAAGGACGCCACCCCGGCGCAGGAGGCCGGCGTCGCCAAGATCACCTCACTGGTAGTCAAGATCGGGGCGGTCGCCTTCATCGTCTTCCTGGACCCGCAGTTCTCCATCGACCTGCAGCTGATCGGTGGCGTGATCATCCTGCAGACCGGTCCGTCGGTGATCCTCGGCCTCTACGGCCGCTGGCTGCACCGGGGCGCGCTGATCGCGGGCTGGGCGGCCGGGATGGGGCTGGCGTTCTGGATGCTCTGGCAGATCCCGAACGCGGCCACCGGCCGCAAGCACTTCGGCGGGTCGGCGTTCGCGCTGTCCGAGTTCGGCTTCGACACCCCGAAGACGATCTACGTGGGGTTCGTGGCGGTGCTGGTGAACCTGGCGGTGGCGGTGCTGGTGACGTTCCTGCTGCGGGCGCTCAAGACGCCGGAGGGGGTCGACGGCACCGCGAAGGACGACTACTTCGCCGACGAGGGTGACCCGCGGATCGCGCGGCGGCTGCCCGGCACGGTCGAAAAGGTGTCGTCCACCTGACCGATTCTGATCTGCGTGCTTCACACGCGCCGTGCCCCGCTCCTGGGGTGCGGCGCGCTGTATTTCGGACCCGGCGGTCCCGTTCACGTCGTACGTACCCGGTTCGACCGACTCGCCGCAGGCGGCCGGTTTGCTCCGGTAGCGTCTGATCCCGGCGCCGCGTTTCGCCCTTTCCCGCGGGTGCCGCTTCACGCCAGGCCGTCCGCTCGAGGCCCGTCGCTCCGTGCCGAGGAGGTTCGCGTTGCCGGCGCAGATGACGCTGACGCAGCAGTTCGCCGCGGAATACGCCAAGGGCGCGGTGCCCGGGATGCTCAAGGCGATCCGGACCATCAAACGCGCCAACAACGGGATCCTGGCCGGCGCGCTCGCGGCCAGTTACCTGCACCAGGGGCACTATCTGGTGAGCCTGGGCGCCGGTCTGTTCGCGTGGATCGTCCCGGCCGTTTTTGATCTGGCCATGCTCTCCATGCTGACGATCAGTCAGACCGCCGGGATGGCCGCCGACGCCAAACGCGCCGCGCTCAAGGTCCTGGCCCTGGTGGTCACCATCTCGGCCGCGGTCAACTTCGCGGCGCCCGGCCCGATCGGCCTGCGGATCATCTTCGCGCTGGTGGTCGGCCTGGTCGCCGGCGTCGAGTGGGTCGCCGCCAAGATCCGCCCGGACTTCGCCGCGATCGAGGCCCGCGAGGTGGAGGCGACCGCCGACGTGCGCCCGGCCCGCCGCCTGGACCCGGAGGTGGCCCGGGCACGCGCGGCCAAGGCGGCGGCCACCCGTCGCGCCAATCAGGCGGCCAGGGCCGCCGAGGACACCGTCCGCACCAGGTCCGCCGATCCCACCAGGTCGCGGACGGTCAAGGCCGCGGAGAGAGCTCGGGTACGGGCTACCCAGGACGTCCTGGATCAGGCCGAGCTGCAGAACTTCTTCGCCGCCCAGCCCTTGGCGCAACCGGACCGTTCCCGGGCGTGATCCCCAGCCGGTCCAGCGCCTCCTGCCGCACGTACCAGACGGGCGAGCACCCGAAGGTCCCGTCCGGGTACTGCATGCGCGGCTGGCTGACCATCACCTCACCGGGCCGGAACGGATCCCAGTCGATGCCCCAGCTCCGCAGTCACATCGGCCAGGCGCTCTTGTAGTCCCGATACCGCTCGTCGCGCCGTCCCCACACCACGAGAACCCAGCCGGCCATATCCATGCCGGCAGATTACCGAAAGGGCGACGGACGAGTCGGCCTGTACGCCGGATTCTGTAGCCGGTGACTTGCGTCGCCGGTGACGGCCATCCATCTCGGCCTGCCGTTGCCGACAGGCTCTTGCGGCCTACCCGCAGGATCGGGCGAGCAGCCCTCGAACCCTGCGCCGGCCACGACCTCGCGGCCGCGACCTTGCTTGGCCTTGCTCCGGGTGGGGTTTACCTAGCCGCCCCGGTCACCCGGGACGCTGGTGAGCTCTTACCTCACCGTTTCACCCTTACCGCCGATGCTTCAGGCACCGGAGGCGGTCTGTTCTCTGTGGCACTGTCCCGCGGGTCACCCCGGGTTGCCGTTAACAACCACCCTGCTCTGCGGAGTCCGGACGTTCCTCGGCGATGCCGTGAGGCACCGACGCGACCGCCCAGCCGACTCGTCCGTCGCGCCGTAATACTACGTGCCCGGTGGCGCCGCCCCGCGAGGCAGTCCCGCCACCGGTCCCGCAGCGCGCCTCCCGGCCCGGGCTGGCTCTCAGGGGTGCCTCGAGGGCACGGAGGCACCCCTGAGAGTCAGCCCGGGGGCCGGAAGCGCGGCGCGGTCGGGGGTGGCTGGGGAGGCCGGGGCGGCAACAGCGCGCGATCAGTCGCTGCGGCAGATGCGATTACCGGGCCTGGTCCGAAAGTGGTCGCCCGGCAAGATCGACGATCTCTATACCCATTTTCGGGGAAAAACAAACTGGCAACTCTCACGCCGTACGCGAAAAAGGGTTTTGCGGGCCGCCGACCGCGACCATCAAAACCTCCAGTGCCTCCTCTTCATCCAGCTCATGGACGCTTTTACAGTTTGCGGCGCGCAGCGGCGCGGGCAACTCCGCGGCGTCGAGACGGATGACCACGAGTCCGGGCACGAGGGGCACTTCGGACCAGTCCGATGTGGAGGCCCGGTGCTCCGCGGAGACCAGAATGATCACCTGGTCCGATCCGGAAAGCGCATCCGCTATCCGGTGCACGAAGTCGACCCCGGCCGGGAGCATCTGCACGGCATGGCCTGCGGCCTGCAGGGACCTGTTGATCCACTGTGCCCACAGTGCGTCTGCCGTGGCATAGGAGAGAAGTACGGGCACGTCTCCAGCATGCCGGAACACCCTCCACATAGACCACCGGGCGTCGATGGTCATCACTCGGACGGTATGACATTGTCATCCGTTGACGTGCAAGTTGCACAACTCATAGTGTCGAAGCCGTAACGCCGGGTGGACCCTTGGGCAAAACGGGGGTGTCCTGGCGGTCAGGAACACAGACCGGCACCATCGTGGAACACACACAACAGCAACGGAGTCGAGGAGCGCTCGATGACTGTCGCGATCGGGATCAACGGACTCGGACGGATCGGGCGCAGTCTTACCCGCATCATTGCGTCGGTGCCGAACCCGGGCGTCCAGATCGCCGCGGTGAATGACATCGCGTCCACCGAGAAGCTGGCGTACGGCCTACGCCGCGACAGCATCCGGGGCGCGTTCCCCGGCACGGTGACCGCCCGCGGCGACTATCTCGTGGTCAACGACCACGCCATCCGTGCCTATCACCATGAGCGGCCGGAGCGGATCCCCTGGGCCGACCAGGGGGTGGATGTGGTGATCGAGGCCACCGGGCGGTTCCGGGCCGGCACCACGGCGCGGACCCACATCACCCACGGCGGCGCCCGCAAAGTGGTGATCAGCGCGTCGGCCGACGACCCGGACGCGTTCCTGATCTACGGGGCCAACCACCTCAGCTACGACCCGGACCTGCACGACGTGGTCTCGCCCGCCTCGTGCGGGGTGAACGCGCTGACCGTGATGGCCAAGGTGCTGCTGGACCGGTTCGGCCTGCACTCGGTGAACACCTCGGTGATGCTGGCGACCCAGGGCTGGCAGCGGGTCCAGGACTCGCTGATCGGCACGTCGCGGGAGGACCCGCGCCTGGGCCGGGCCGCCGGGGAGAGCATCGTCCCGCACAACCACGTGGTCGGTGACCTGGTCCGGGTGGCGCTGCCGGAGATCGGCGAGATGCGCTACAGCTATTACTGCGTGCCCACCCCGGTCGGCTCGCTGGCCGAGCTGTCCGGGCAGACCGGGCGGCCGGTGACGGTCGAGGAGGTCAACCGGGCGATGGCCGAGGCGGCCGCCGGGCCGCTGCGCGGCATCCTGGCGTACGACCCGGACCCGACGGTCTCGATCGACGTCAAGAGCAACCCGGCGTCATGCCTGTTCGACCCGTCCGGCACCCAGGTCACCGCGGACGGCGGGGTGAAGGTGCGCGGCTGGTTCGACAACGAGTGGGGGTTCTCGAACCGGTTACTCGATCTGACCAGGCTGATTGGAGAGCGCTTACCCGTACCGTCGAGTTCGGTGAGCTGGAGCGTCGCCTAGTTTTGACGTTGTGATCAACATTGCGGATGTGGAAGCCGCTGCCCGGCGGATCGACGGCCGGATCCGGCACACCCCGGTGGTGCAGGCCGGTCCGGACCTCTGGTTCAAGCTGGAGCACCTGCAGCACGCCGGCTCGTTCAAGACCCGCGGGATGATGAACAAGATCCTGAACAGCGACGTCCCGGCGGCCGGGATCGTGGTGGCGTCGGGTGGCAACGCGGGGCTGGCGGCGGCGTACGCGGCTCGCGAGCTGGGTGTGCCGGTCGAGGTGTTCGTGCCGGTCACCGCGCCCGAGGTGAAGGTGGCCAAGCTCAGGAAGCTGGGCGCGACGGTGGTGCAGGTCGGCAACGAGTACGCGGAGGCCTATGCGGCCGCGCGGGAGCGGACCGGCGCGCTGTATTGCCACGCGTACGACGACCCGGACATGGTCGCCGGAAACGGCACACTAGGTCTCGAAATCTCCGAAATCTCGGACACCGTGCTTGTCGCAGTGGGCGGTGGTGGCCTGATCGCCGGCGTGATCGCCGCGCTGCGCGACCGGGCGAAGATCGTCGCGGTCGAGCCGGTGACCTCTAGCGCCCTGCACGCGGCGCTCCTCGCGGGCGAACCCGTCGACGTCCCGGTCTCCGGCGTCGCCGCCGACTCGCTCGGCGCCCGCCGGGTCGGTGACATCGCGTTCGAGCTCGCCACCGACGCGAAGATCGAGTCGCTGCTCGTCGACGACGCCGCGATCGTCGACGCCCGCCGCCGGCTCTGGGACGACTACCGGATCGTGGTCGAGCACGGCACGGCCGCCGCGTACGCCGCGCTGACCTCCGGCGCGTACCGCCCGGCCCCGGGGGAGCGCGTGGTCACCCTGCTCTGCGGCGCCAACACCAACCCGGCCGATCTGGGCTGAAACCGCCCCGGGGGACGGTCTTCCCGGGCAGGCTCGGGGTGTGTCCGATCAGACCCAGCATCAGTCGGTACGGCAGTTCCGGCGCTTCGCCCTGGTGATCTGCGCGATCGGCGTGGTGATCCAGCTCGGGCTGACCGCGTACTACCTCGGGATGGGGCACAAGGCCGCCGCGCATCACCTGCCGGTGGGCCTGGTGGCCAGCGCCGAGCAGCGCGCCGAGGTGGTCGGCCTGCTCGAGGCCGGCGGGCACTTCCGGTTCGACGACTACGCCTCCGTGGACGCGCTGACCACCGCGATCAAGCGCCGCGAGGTGTACGGCGGTGTCGACGTGACCGGCACCCCGCACCTGTACGTGGCGAGCGCCGCCGGGCCGGCCGCCGCGAGTCTGCTGCGCGCCACGTACACCGCGGTCGTGCAGCAGCGGACCGCGGCGCAGGTGACCACCCTGGCGCAGACCACCGATCAGGTCGGGATCCGGACCGTCCAGTCGCTGATCACCCCGCCGCTGGTCACCGACGTGGTGCCGCTGCCCGCCGCCGACGTCAACGGGGTCTCGCTCGGCTTCCTCACCCAGGCGCTGTCGCTCGGCGGCACGATCGCCTCGATCGGGCTGGGCCGGCTGATCCCGCGGACCCGCCGGAGCTGGCGCCGCGGCGTCGCGCACTCGGCGACCCTCGTCGTCTACGCGATCGGCTCGGCCGTGGCGATCCTCTGGTCGATGAGCTGGTTCGGGGTCGGCAGCGGTGCCGACCGGTGGGAGATGCTCGGCATCTTCTCGCTGATCTCGCTGGCCGTGACCGGTTCGACGGCCGGAGCGGTGGCGCTGATCGGCCCGGCCGGCGCCGCGGTCGGCGCGTTCTACTTCACGATCGGCACGGTCATCTCCGGCGCCAGCATCCTGCCCGAGTTCCTGCCCACGTTCGGCCGGGTGCTCGGCGAGAACCTGCCCACCGGGGCCGGCGTGCAGGCGGTCCGGGAGAACCTGTACTTCCCGGACGCGCCGATCGGCCCGCACATCGCGGTGCTCGCGGCGTACGCGGTCATCGGTTGTGTCCTCGTCCTGATCACCAATGTGCTGCCGAACCGGAAGGACCGCACCTCCGAGGTCGATCTCGATCTGACCGTCCGGCTGGAGGGCGCGCCGGTCGAGGAAAATCGCGGAGCAACTCAGATTTCCGCGGGAGCGCCGAACCAGTAAGGCGTGGGAATCGAGGGAGTGAACGGACGCATCGCCGACATCCAGAGCCGGATCCTGGCCCTGCAGACCCAGCAGGCCGCGACCACGACCGCCGCGAAGATGGCGCCGCCCGGCAGCCCGCAGGCCGCCGGCTCCTCGTTCGCCAGTCACCTGAGCGGTGCGATCGCGGCGCGGAGCACGCCCGAGACGGGCAAGGCGTACAAGCTGAACGGCAAGGGCATCCCGGAGGACCTGGCCGCCTACGGCAACGGCAAGATCCCGCCGGAGGCGCTGCAGCAGGTCGGCGACGGCAAGCACAAGCTGTGGGCGCCGGCCGCCGAGAAGCTCACCCAGCTCCTCGACGACGCCGAACGGGACGGCGTGAAGATCGGCATCACCGACTCGTACCGCTCGTACCCCGAGCAGGTCGACATCGCCCGCCGCAAGGGCCTCTACTCGCAGGGCGGTCTGGCCGCCAAGCCAGGCACCAGCGAACACGGCTGGGGCATGGCCACCGACCTCGACCTCAACCCCGAGGCGCTGTCCTGGATGCGCAAGAACGGTGACCGCTACGGCTTCGTCGAGAACGTCAAGCGCGAGTCCTGGCACTGGGCTTTCCGCCCCAACACCCTTTAAATCCCTATTTGGTACGAATAGGGAGCGCGCGTCCGTAGGCTACAAGCCACGTCCCGCCCGTGAGGCGATCGCGAGGCCGCGGCTGATCCGGACCGAGGCGCGGCTCACGGCGGAGTCGGCTGGTTCTCGGGGGTGTCTCAACCTCGTTGAGACACCCCCGAGAACCAGCCAAGCCCCGCAACCTGCGCCGCGGCCGTGCCGGGCGTGTGGTGGTCAGGCGCGGCAGAGGAGCTCGCCGTGCGGGATGGTGAACCAGCCGTCCGGGGAGGCGGCCCAGGAGCGCCAGCCGGCCGAGAGGCGGTCCAGGTCGGCGGGGGTGGCGGCGCCGGACTGCACGGCGGTGGCGGCCATGTCGGACTTCAGGATGCGGTCCGCCCACATGGTGCCCCACCAGTCGCGGTCCGCGTCGTCGGCGAAACACCAGATCGAGGCGCTCGCGGTCACGTCGGTGAAGCCGGCCGCCCGGGCCCAGGACAGCAGGCGGCGGCCGGCGTCGGGTTCGCCGCCGTTGCCGCGGGCGACCCGCTGGTAGAGCGCCAGCCACTCGTCCAGCTCGGTGACCAGCGGGAACCAGGTGAAGCCGGCGTAGTCGCTGTCCCGGACCGCGACCAGGCCGCCGGGCCGGGTGACCCGGCGCATCTCGCGCAGGGCCGCGACCGGGTCGGCGACGTGCTGCAGCACCTGGTGGGCGTGCACCACGTCGAACGAGTCGTCCGGGAAGTCGAGGGCGTGCACGTCGCCGACCGCGAAGTCGACGTTCGTCAGGCCGCGCCGGGTGATCTCGGCGCGGGCCAGGTCGAGGGCCGCTTCGGTGCGTTCCAGGGCGGTGACCCGGGTGACCTGCGCCGCCAGGTCGGCGGTGATGGTGCCGGGGCCGCATCCGACGTCCAGCAGGGTGAATCCGGAGGAAAGACGTGGCAGCAGGTATGCCGCCGAATTCTCTGCGGTGCGCCAGCGGTGTGAGCGCAAGACCGACTCGTGGTGCCCGTGGGTATACGTCGCCATGCCCTCGAAGCTAGCCCCGTTGTCCTCGAATGTGGGACAGCAATCCTGCATTCTGGGCAACCTGATTTCTTGATGAGCAGTTCAGGCCGTATTTTGGTGGTCATGAGGATCGGCATCGTCGGCGCGACGGGTCAGGTCGGTGGCGTCATGCGCCGCATCCTGGCTGAGCGCAACTTCCCTGTTGACCAGCTTCGACTCTTCGCCTCGGCCCGCAGCGCGGGTCGCACCATCGCCTGGGGTTCCGGCGAGGTGACCGTCGAGGACGCGGCGACCGCTGACTACCGCGGCCTGGACATCGTGCTCTTCTCGGCCGGCAAGGGCGGCTCGAAGGAGTACGCGCCGCGCGTCGCCGAGACCGGCGCCGTCGTCGTCGACAACTCGTCGGCCTGGCGGATGGACCCGGACGTCCCGCTCGTGGTCGCCGAGGTGAACCCGGACGCCGCCAAGGTGCGGCCGAAGGGCATCATCGCCAACCCGAACTGCACCACGATGGCCGCGATGCCGGTGCTCCGGCCGCTGCACGACGAGGCCGGGCTGGTCTCCTTCGTCGCCACCACGTACCAGGCGGTCGGCGGCTCCGGGCTGGCCGGCGCGGCCGAGCTCGACGAGCAGATCAAGAAGGTCGCCGACCGGGCGCTCGAGCTGGTCCACGACGGGTCCGCCGTGGAGTTCCCCGAGTCCAAGGTCTTCCCGCGGCCGATCGCGTTCAACGTGATCCCGCAGGCCGGCTCGTTCGTCGACGACGGCAGCGGCGAGACCGACGAGGAGCAGAAGCTCCGCAACGAGAGCCGGAAGATCCTCGACCTGCCCGGGTTGCTGGTCTCCGGCACCTGCGTGCGGGTGCCGGTGTTCACCGGGCACTCGATCCAGGTGAACGCGCGCTTCAGCCGGCCGATCTCCCCGGAGCGGGCCCGTGAGCTGCTGGGCTCGGCGCCCGGCGTGGAGCTGTCCGAGGTGCCCACCCCGCTGCAGGCCGCCGGCCGCGACCCGTCGTACGTGGGACGTTTCCGGGTCGACTCGACCGTGGACAACGGGCTGGCCTTCTTCATCTCGAACGACAACCTGCGCAAGGGTGCGGCGCTCAATGCCGTGCAGATCGCCGAGCTGATCGCCGCGGAGCGGAGCAGCTGACCCGTCCCGCCTGTTTCGCCGCCCCGGTCGCCGTCCGCGACCGGGGCGGCTTCGTTTTTCGGCGCTCGATCCGCTGATCCCGGTCATAATCACGCTCGTTGAGGTCTCTGTGGTGTGAATGCTGCACCGAAGCCGGGCGAACGAGCCGAGTGACTCGTTCCGATGAGGTATGACGGTCAATTCACCCAGTTCCACATTGGAAATCCTGGGGCATTTTGCCCGAATCGGTAGCGCATGGTCGTTTTTAGTTGCAGAGTGATGGAATGAACGACAGTGGGCTCGCCGGGGCGGGCTACTTCTGGTGCCTCCGACACCACCGGGTCGAGATCGGCGACGACGTATGTCCCGCTCAGTATCGGCTCGGGCCGTTCACCACCGCTGACGAAGCGACGCGGGCACTCGAGACAGTCGAGAAGCGCAATGCCGACTGGGATGCCGAGGACGCCCGATGGACTGGGGAGAAAAGCTAGACCGTCATCTCGCCCGCTGGTCCGAACTTCGATTTCCCCGGTGCCGACGCGCCCGCAGTCATTCGCAAGGAGGAACACCTCGATGCCCGCTGCCAAAAAGGCCCCGACCAGACCCGCCGCCTCCGGCGCGGGTCCTAAAACCGTTTCCGGTACGCCGGAACGCGCGACCTCCGCAACCGGCTCCTCCCGCCGGACCCCGGCGGCGGGGCGATCCGCAGTGGCGGGACGGAGCACGGCGGCCCGGAGCGCGGCTGGCACGTCCTCGTCGGCGAAGCCCACGGCCGGTCGGGCGAAAGCCCCGGTCGTGCCGGTGAAGCCCGCTGCTGCGTCGGCAAAGGCCGGTGCCGGCGTCGGGTCGGCGAAGGCCGGTGCCAGCATCGGGTCAGCGAAGGCCGGTGCCGGCGTCGGGTCAGCGAAGGCCGGTGCCGGTTCGGCGAAGGCCGGTGCCGGGATCAAGACAGGGAAATCCGTTGCCGGGGCCGGGGTGGCCGCGGGCGGGGACAAGCGGGTTAGCGGACGGACGCCGGCGCCTCGGGCCGGCACGTCGACGACGGTAGCGGCGGGACGCGCCGCGAAGGTGGGGAGTGGAGTCGCGGTGGCGGCCAAGTCGAGGGTTTCTGCGGGTGTGACGGCACGGGTCGCCGGCAAACAGGCCGAGGTGAAGCCGGTTGCCTCCCGGGCGGCGGCCACCAAGGCGACCGCCACGAAGTCGCCGGCAGTGAAGTCTCCTGCAGCGAAGACTCCTGCGTCCAAGTCGCCCGCGTCCAAGTCGCCCGCGGTCAAGTCGCCCGCGGTGAAGACGGCTGCGGCGAAGACGGCGGGGACCAAGGTGGCGGCTGCCAAGTCGGCAGCTGCCACATCGGTCGTCGCGAAGTCGGCCGTGGCCAAGTCGGCCGCTGTGAAGCCGGTTGCGGGTGCCAAGCCGGTCGTCGCGAAGTCGGCTGCCGGGACCAAGGCAGTGGCCGCGAAGCCGGCTGCGGGGAGCAAGGCTGCGGTCGCGAAGTCGGCTGTGGGGAACAAGACTGCGGTCGCGAAGCCGAGCGCGGGGACCAAGACGGCGGCGGCGAAGACTGCTGCGGTGGGGAAGCCCGCAGTGGGTGCGGCGCGCGGCCGGGCAGCGGTGCCGGCGGCGAGGACCGAGGCGAACTCGGCGGGGAAGACTACTGGGACGACGAAGTCTGCGCCGGTGGTGAAGTCTGCCAAGGTGGCGGGTAGCGCGAAGGCGGCGAGCGTGCCGGCGGCTCGGTCGGGCGGAGCGAAGGCGCCCGGCGCGGCGAAGCGTGGAGCCTCGGCGGTGCCTACGACCCGGCCGGCAGCTACCGCGAAGCCTGCGGCAGCCAAGCCCGTGGCAGCGAAGCCCCCGGTCAGGCCCGTGGCAGCGAAGCCTGCGGCGTCGAAGCCCCTGGCCAAGCCCGTGACGGCGAAGCCTGCGGTGGCGAAGCCCACGGGGGCGAAGACTGCAGCGGCGAAAACCGCGGTCAAGGCTGCGGTGGTGAAGACAGCGACGGTCAAGACGACGGCGGCAGCGGTCAAGCCTGCGACGGTCAAACCCGCGTCGACGGTCAAGCCCGCAAGGACCAAGGCGACGGCCACAGTCAAGCCAGCGGCGAAGAAGGCGGCGACGGTCAAGCCAGCGACGGTCAAGCCAGCGACGGTCAAGCCAGCGGCGAACAAGGCGGCGACGGACAAGGCTGCGACGGTCAAGACCGTGGCGAACAAGGCTGCGACGGTCAAGGCAGGGGCGGGCAAGACGGTGCCGGCGGCGCGAGCGGCGGGAACTGCGAAGTCTGCGGTGGGCAAGCCTGCGGTCAAGACGGCAGCGGGCAAGACGGTGCCGGCAGCGCGGACGGGGGCGACCGCGAAGACTGCGGCGGTCAAGACGGTGCCGGCGGCTCGGGCTGCGGGAGGTAAGAGCGTGGTGGCGCCGCGGTCGGCTGCCAAGGCGGTTTCGGCGGCGCGGAGTTCGGCCAAGGGCCGGGCCGGTGCCTCGGTGACCGAACGGGTGCCGGACAAGGCCATGGCCAGGTCGGCATCGGCGAAGACTGCGGGGAGCCGGGCCGGGATCACCAAGCCGGCACCGGCGAAGACCGCCGGTGGCGCGACGGCGGCGGCGCGAGCAGCCAAGACGTCCACGAATGCCACGGCGGCGCGGGTCACCAAGACTCCGGCGAGCCGGGTCACCGCGGCGGATTCCCGGGTCGGCAAGAACGCCGCGAGCCGGGTGACCGCGGCGGACTCTCGTGCGGTCAAGGGTGCTGCCAGCCGGGTGACCGCGAGTGGTGGCCGGGCCGGACGGGCTTCGGCGACGGAGCCGAGGGCCGCGAAGAACGGGTCGGCGGCCGGTGGCGCTCGTGGTGTGACCGGGCGGGCCGCGGCGGCCAAGGTGCCGTCCGCACGTTCCGGCGCGGCGCGGTCGGTGGTGGCTGCGGCCGCAACCGGGACCAAGAAGGCCGTGGTCACGGCCAGCACCGCGAAAGCCAGCGGCACCAAGGCGACCGCTACCAAGGTTGGCGGCACCAAGGCGACCGCTACCAAGGTTGGCGGCGCCAAGGCGAGTGCTGCCAAGACGCGTGGCGCCAAGGCGAGTGCTGCCAAGACGAGCGGCACCAAGACGAGTGCTGCCAAGACGAGCGGCACCAAGACGAGTGCTGCCAAGACGAGCGGCACCAAGACGAGTGTGGTCAAGGTCGGCGCCGCCGAGTCGGGGGCTGCCAAGGTCAGCGCCAACAAAGCGGGCGCTATTGCGAAAAATGCTGCCAAAGTTGGCGCTGGTAAGACGACTGCTGCTCAGAAGGCCGCGGGTAAGACGGCTGCCGCTAAGACGGTCACGGCTAAGACGGTTGGCGGCAAGGCGAGCAACGCCGGCAAGAGCGGCACGGGTGCCGGGAAGAACGCTGTGCAGGTCAGGGTGCCGGCGGCGCGGGCTGGTGTCGTACGCAATGGGGTCCTGGCTCAGCGGGGGAAAGCGGACGCTGAGGTAGCGGCGAACCGCAAGGGCCGGCGGGTTTCCGCGGCCAGCAGCAGCGTTCCGAACAAGACGCAGGTGACGGTTTCGGCGGACTCCGGGTATCGGGACTGGACCCGGGACGACGCGCCGTCGACCTCCGAGGACACGGAGATCTCGCCGAGCGAGCTGACCGACCGGCCGTTCCTGGGTGGGTGGTTCGCGCCGCCGCGGGACGGCTCGACGCCCGAGCGGGAGTCGGAGCAGTGGGGTGCGGACCGTCCGGACCTGGAGGCGCTCGACACTCCGGAGCCGGACGCCGCGCCGGGCACCGACCTCTACGCGGCGCAGATGGAAGCGTTCGCGAAGAGCGCGCGGGCCCGGGGACAGTTGTTCCTCTCGCCCGAAGAGGACGGGGCGGTCGAGGACGGCGGGGTCGTCCGGAGTACGCCGGTGCGGAAACGGGCCGGCACCGCCGCGGAACAGGCGAAGGAGACCCGCTCCGAGGCGGCCGCGGTGCGGGCCGCGCGGGCCGAGATGGCCGCGACCCGGGCCGCACAGGCCGGTACCGCCGCGGTGGGACAGATCGATCCGGACGAGCCGGAACCGCCGGTGGCCGCGCAGATCGCGGTCGGTCAGGTGGCGATGCCGGGTGCGCACCGGGCTGGCGGGCTGGTGGTGGTTCCGGATGCGGTGGAAGCCGGCACCGGGACGCTTGTCGCCTCTTCGGCGGCGCGGCACGCGGATGGCCTCGCCGGCCAGGACGGGGCCGGTGCGGAGTCTGCAGACAGTGCGGCGCCGACGGGCAGCGCGGAGCCGGCGGCCGGCCTGGAGTCGGCAGCCGGTGCTGACCGGCCGGGCGGCGCGGTGCCGGTGAGTGGCGCGGCGCCGGTGCGGATGACACGGCGGGAAGCGGCGGCGCAGCGGGCTGCTGCCCGGGCGGCGGCCGGGCCTGCGGTGGGCCGGGCCGCGGTGACCGAACCGGACGATGACGACTCGCAGCCGGCGGCGGACTCCGCAGTGGGCTCTGCGGTCGAGGACACCCAGGCGTTGGACCGGCCGGCGGGGAAGAAGGCGCCGGTCCGGGGCAAGGCGGCGGCCAAGAAGACCGGCGGGCGAGTGACCAGCGCTGCTCAGGCGGCGGAGAACGGGGCCGGCGGGGCGCGGGGCGCGGGGGCCAAGGCTGTTGCCGGGAAGGCTGGTTCCGCTCGAGCGGCGGCTGCCAAGGGGGCTGCGGTCAAGGCGGCGCCTGCCAAGGCGGCGGGGGTTAAGGCCGCTGGGGCTAAGGCGACGGCTGCTTCTGGTCGAGCGACGGCTTCTGGTCGGGCGACGGCTGCTTCTGGTCGGGCGGCGACTGAGGCGACCGGGGTCAAGGCGACGGCTGCCAAGGTGGCTGGGGTCAAGGCTGTGGGTGGCAAGGCGGCGCCGGTTGCCAAGGCTGCGGGTAGCAAGGCGACCGCGACCAAGGCGACCGCGACCAAGGCGACCGGGACCAGGGCGGCGGCAGTAAAGGCGTCGGCTGCCAAGGCGACCGCGGGTGCTGCCAAGCGTGGCGTGGCCACGCCGGCCGCTGCTGAGGCGAAGGCGGCTGGGGCGGCCAAGGCCGTGGGCGGCCGGGTCGTGAAGTCGGCTGCGGCGGGCACGCGGACCGGGGCCACCGCGGCCCGGGCGGGTGCGAAGGCTGCGCCGGCTACGGCCAAGGCCGCTTCCGGGCGGGCGACGGCGGCATCCGGGCGGTCGGCGGCGAAGGCAACGGGTGCCAAGGCGACTGCTGCTTCGCGCCGGAACGGTGCATCCGGGACTGCCGCGGCGAAGGCTGCTCCGGGAGCCGGTTCGACGGCGGCGAAGGCCACGACCGGTAGGTCCGCGGCAACCGCGACGAAGGCGACGGCGGCCAAGGCCACTGCTGCCAGGTCTGGCGGCGCAGCCAAGGCGACCGCGGCAAAGTCGGCAGGGCCGGCAGCAGCGAAGTCGGCAGTGGCCAAGGCAGCCAGGACCAGGGCGGCGGCCGCGAAGGCGACCGGATCCAAGGCGACGGCTGCGAAGGCGGTTGGCACCAAGGCCACGGCTGCGAAGGCGGTCGGGACCAAGACCACGGCCGCGAAGGCGGTCGGGACCAAGGCGACGGCTGCCAAGGCGGTCGGGTCCAAGGCGACGGCTGCCAAGGCGACGGCTGCGAAAGCTGCGAGTACCCGAGCGACAGCGGCTAAGGCGACAACCGCCAAGGCCACGGCCGCCAAGGCCACGGCCGCCAAGGTGACGGCGGCCAAGGCGACAGCTACCAAGGCGACAGCTACCAAGACGACCGGGACCAGGGCGACGGCGGCGAAGGCAACCGGAACCGGGTCGACGGCCGCGAAGGCGACAGCAGCTAAGGCGACTGCCTCCAAGGCGGCGGCAGCTAAGGGGACTGGGTCCACCGCCACAGCAGCTAAATCGACAGCTGCGAAGGCGACTGGAACCAGGACGACGGCCGCGAAGGCGACCGCCACTAAGGCGACTGCCTCCAAGGCGACTGCCTCCAAGGCGACTGCCTCCAAGGCGACTGCCTCCAAGGCGGCAGCAGCCAAGGCGACTGGTGCCAGGGCGGCGGCCACTAAGGCGACCGGGACCAGGGCAGCGGCCGCGAAGGTGGCTGCCGGCACGGGGACCGGGAGTCGGGCCGGGGCCAAGGCGACGGCCGCGAAGGCGACCGGGGGCAGGGCCACGGCCGCGACCAAGGCGGCACCCACCACGGCGACCGGCAGGAAGCCCGCGGTCAGCAAGGCCGTCGCCGCCCGGACCGCGACCGCTCAGGCCGAGGCTACCGAGGTTGCCGCGGCGAAGGCCGAGCAAGCGAGGGTGACGGCGAACCGGGCGGCAGTGTCAGCCCGGGCCGCCAAGACCGCCGCGGCCAAGGTTGCCAAGATCGCTGCCACGACCAGAGCCGCCGCGGTCAAGGCCGCCAAGGCCAACGGCGCCAAGGCGACGAGCGCCAAGGCCAACAGCGGCAAGACGACCGCCAACGGTGCCAAGGCGGCTGCCAACGGTGCCAAGGCGGCCGCCGTGAATGCCAACGGTGCCAAGGCGGCGGCCCCGGCCAAGAAGGCGCCCGCCAAGGCGGCCAACAAACCGGCGGCCGCGGCCACCGGCCGGGCCACCGGGAACGCGGCCAAGACCAGCAAGGTCAGCCGCACGTCCGGTGCCAACGACGGCGCCACGGGCGGGGCAGTTCGTGGCTCCCGGAACGGAGCCAAGGCCACCTCGGCGTCCCGCGCGAGCGCCATCCGCAAACCGCCGGGCGCGGTCCGCCGCTCGAGGTAGGCACGAAGCAAGGCACTGAGCACGGCACGGACAACGGCGGGCCGCCCGGGAACGGGTGGTCCGCCGCTGTCGTGCGGGGCGGTGGGTGAGGAACGTGGGGACAGGCTGGTAGGAATGGGCGGTGCCGATCAAAAGGGTTTGGGCGCCGCAGATCGATTTCTCGGTGTTGCGCCGGGAACTGGGGTTGCCGGGTGAGTTCTCGGCCGAGGTGACGGCCGAGGCGGAGCGCGCCGCGCGGGAGATGCCGGAGGGCGTCGACCGTACCGATGTGCCGTTCGTGACGATCGATCCGGCCGGGTCGCAGGACCTGGACCAGGCGATGCATCTGAGCCGCCGGGAGGGCGGCGGGTACCGGGTGCGGTACGCGATCGCGGACGTGGCGTCGTTCGTCCACCCCGGTGGCGCCGTCGAGGCCGAGAGCTGGGTGCGCGGGCAGACCGTCTACCTGCCGGACGGGCGGATCCCGCTGCATCCGCCGGTGCTCAGCGAGGGCGCGGTGAGCCTGTTCCCGGACGTGGAACGGGCGGCCGTGCTGTGGACCATCGACCTGGACGCGGACGGTACGACCACCGCGGTGAGCCTCGAACGCGCCCGGGTCCGCAGCCGCGCCAAGCTGGACTACCCGAGCGTGCAGCGGGAGCTGGACGGCGGGAGCCCGTCCGAGCCGGTGACGCTGCTCGCCGAGATCGGGACGCTGCTGGCCCGGCGCGCGGCCGAGCGGGGCGCCGTGAACCTGCCGCTGCCCGCGCAGGAGGTGGAGCGTGACGGCGACGGCTGGCGGCTGGTGCTGAGCGCGCCACTGCCGGTCGAGGAGCACAACGCGCAGATCTCGCTGCTCACCGGGATGGCCGCGGCGCGGATCATGCTGGACGGCGGGGTCGGGATGCTGCGGACCATGCCGGGGCCGAAGCCGGAGGCGATCGAGGGCCTGCGGGTCGCGGCGGAGTCGCTCGGGGTGAGCTGGCCGGCCGGTGCGACCGTCGGCGCGGTGGTGGCGTCGGTGGATCCGGGCAGCCCGCGCGGGGCGGCGTTCCTGGATCAGGCGGCGGAGCTGTTGCGCGGCGCGGCCTACACGGCGTTCGGCGGTACGGCCGGCCCGGTGCCGCAGGAGACCGGGCACGGCGGGGTGGGCGCGCCGTACGCACACGTCACGGCGCCGCTGCGGCGGCTCGCGGACCGGTACGTCGCGGAGACCTGCCTGGCCCTGCACGAGGGCCGCCCGGTGCCGGCCTGGGTGCTCGACGCGCTCCCGCGCCTGCCGAAGCAGATGTCCGCGACTGATCGGCTCGCCGGGGCGGCCGACCGGGGCGCGATCGATCTCGCCGAGGCGGTGCTGCTGCAGGACCGGGTGGGTGAGAGCTTCGACGTGGCGGTGCTGGACCGGCAGGAGGCGTCCGGGAAGCGGCCGGCGGGCGGCACCGTGGCGCTCGACGATCCGGCGGTGCGCGCCCGCTGCCTGGGCGATCTGCCGCTGGGCGGCCGTGTCCAGGCCCGCCTCACCACCGCCGACCCGGTCACCCGCACGGTCCGCTTCGAAACCCCCTGACCCGCAGTTGGTGCTCAGGGGTGTCTCGAAAGGCTTGAGGCACCCCTGAGAGCCAGCCGAGGATGGCCGGGAGTCGCGTCGCGGCCGCTACCTACCGCGGTGCCGCGGAGCTCCGGGCGTACAAAATCGGTTTAGAACGTGTGCTCAGCGGCCGGGAACTCGCCGCCGCGCACCTCGTCGGCAAAACGTCGCGTCGCGTCCGAAAGGACGCCGGCGAGATCCGCGTAAGCCTTCACGAAGCGCGGCGTCTTGCCGGTCCGCAGTCCGGCCATGTCCTGCCAGACCAGCACCTGCGCGTCGGTGTCCGGTCCGGCGCCGATGCCCACCGTGGGGATCGCCAGCTCCTTGGTGATCTGCTTGGCCACCTCTCCCGGCACCATCTCCAGGACCACGGCGAACGCGCCCGCGTCGGCGACCGCGCGGGCGTCCGAGATCACCTCGGCGCCCTCGTTCTCCCGGCCCTGGACGCGGTAGCCGCCGATGGCGTGCTCGCGCTGCGGGGTGAAGCCGATGTGCGCCATCACCGGGATGCCGGCACCGGTGATCGCCTCGATCTGCGGGGCCATCCGGCGGCCGCCCTCCAGCTTGACCGCGTGACAGCCGCCCTCCTTCATGAAGCGGACGGCGGTGCGCAGTGCCTGGGTGGGGCCTTCCTCATAGCTGCCGAACGGCAGGTCACCGACGATCAGCGCGGTCGTGGTGGCCCGGACCACGGCACGCACCAGCGGCAGCAGCTCGTCGATGGTGATCGGGACGGTGGTCTCGTAGCCGAAGACGTTGTTCGCCGCCGAGTCGCCGACCAGCAGGACCGGTACGCCGGACTGGTCGAAGATCGACGCGGTGTACTGGTCGTACGAGGTCAGCATGGGCCAGCGGTCGCCGCGGACCTTGGCGTTGATCAGGTCACGGGTGCGGACCCGGCGGATGGCGGGACCGCCGTACAGGGTCGGGATTTCCGACATGTCGTTACTCCTCCCTCGAGGCCGCGCGAATGCGGTCCCCGGGTGCGGACATCGTCGCACCGGGGGACCGGCCCCTGTCAGGGTTCAGTGGAGGTTTTCACAGCCCATCCAACCGCCCCGCCCACCACCCTAGAGCGGAAAAAGATCAATTGCCTTCGCGGAACCGGTTGGTGATGGGGAGGCGACGATCACGCCCGAACGCCTTCCCGGAGATCTTCGTGCCCGGCGCGGACTGCCGCCGCTTGTACTCGGCCAGGTCGACCATCCGCAGCACCCGGTCGACGAGCGCCGGGTCGTTGCCGGCCGCGATCAGCTCGGCCCGGCCCAGGTCGTGGTCCACATACCCCTTGATGATCGGGTCAAGCACCTCGTAGTCGGGCAGCGAGTCGGAGTCCTTCTGATCCGGCCGCAGCTCGGCGCTCGGCGGCTTGGTGATCGAGTTCTCCGGGATCGGCGGGTCGCCCTGGGTGTTCCGCCAGCGGGCGAGCTGCCAGACCATGGTCTTCGGCACGTCCTTGAGCGGGTTGTAACCGCCGACCGAGTCGCCGTAGAGCGTCGAATAGCCGACCGCGAGCTCACTCTTGTTGCCGGTGGTGAGCACCAGGTGCCCGTCGGAGTTGGAAAGCGCCATCAGGATCACCCCGCGCACCCGGGCCTGCAGATTCTCCACGGCCAGGCCGGAGAGCGACATGTTCGCCAGGAACGCGTCGACCATCGGCTGGATCGGCTCGACGCGGTAGGTCAGGCCGGTGCGCTTGGCCATGTCGGCGGCGTCGTCCTTGGAGTGCTCGGAGGAATAGCCGCTGGGCAGCGAGACGCCGGTGACCCGCTCCGGGCCGAGCGCGTCGACCGCGATCGCGGCGACCACGGCCGAGTCGATGCCACCGGAGAGGCCGAGCACGACCGAGCGGAAGCCGTTCTTGTCCACGTAGTCGCGCAGGCCCATCACCAGCGCCGCCCAGACCTCCGCCTCGTCGGCGATGCGCTCGGTGACACCACCCTCGCGGCGGTCCTCGTTCGCGGTGAGGGCGAAGTCCAGGACGATCTGATCGATCGCCATGTCGTCCGGGATCTCCTGCTCGACCTGCGGCTTTGCCGCATCGGTCGCCAGTTCGGCGTTCGGCGCGGCGTCCGCGAGGGGCAGATCCAGATCGTGTACGAGCAACTCCTCGGTGAACTGTCCCGCCCTGGCGAGCAGCTCACCGTCCGCCGCCACGATGATCGAGTCGCCGTCGAAGACCAGCTCGTCCTGCCCGCCGATCATGTTCACGTAGGCGACCGCGGCACCCGCCTCGGCGGCCCGCCGGCGCACCAGCGGGAGCCGGACGTCGTCCTTGTTCAGTTCGTACGGTGAGGCGTTGATGTTGACGACCAGCCCGACACCGGCCCGGCGTGCCGCGGTGAACGGGCCACCGGCCTGCCAGATGTCCTCGCAGACGGTGAGCGCGACGTCCACCCCGCCGAGGCGCACCACGGTCAGCGAGTCGCCCGGCTCGAAATACCGGTCCTCGTCGAAGACGCCGTAATTCGGCAGATGGTGCTTGAAATAGGTGGCGGCAACCTCGCCGCGGTGCAGCAGCGCGGACGCGTCCCGCCGTCCGTTGCCGGGCGCGGCCTCCGAGCTGATCGCGGCCGGGCCGTCGGCGTCGACGTAACCCACCACCACGGCCAGCTCGCCCAGGCCGTCGGCGGCCAGGTCAGCGGCGAGCGCCCGCAGCGCGCGCTGGGACGCGTCGACGAACGAGTTGCGGAAGACCAGATCCTCGATCGGGTACCCGGTGAGCATCATCTCCGGGAAGGCCACCAGATGGGCGCCGGAGTCCGCGGCGGCCCGGGACCAGCGCCGGATCACGGCCGCGTTGCCGGGAATGTCACCGACTGTCGAGTTCACCTGAGCGAGGGCGATGCGCAGCGTGGGCATGCGTCTTATTGTTCCCCAATGCCGCGGTTTCAGTTCCGGACCCGGGCCGACGTCACAGGCTCTGGTCAGCGTAGTCTCGGCTCGATAGGTCAACATCGGGACAGGGGTTGAAGTGGACCGACAGCAGGAATTCGTGCTCCGTACGCTCGAGGAGCGCGACATCCGTTTTGTCCGGCTCTGGTTCACCGATGTGCTGGGCACGTTGAAGAGCGTGTCGGTGGCTCCGGCCGAGCTCGAGTCGGCGTTCGAAGAGGGCATCGGGATCGACGGTTCGGCGATCGAGGGCTTCGCCCGGGTCTACGAGTCGGACATGGTCGCCATGCCGGACCCCACCACGTTCCAGGTCTTCCCGTTCGAGGGCGGCGGCAGCGGCGAGAGCGCCCGGATGTTCTGCGACATCCTGCTCCCGGACGGCAGCGCCGCCTGGGCCGACCCGCGTCACGTGCTGCGCCGCTCGCTGGCCAAGGCCGCCGAGAAGGGCTTCACCTTCTACACCCACCCCGAGGTCGAGTTCTTCCTGATCCAGGACGGCGACAACGACGGCTCGGTGCCGGTCCCGGTCGACACCGGCGGCTATTTCGACCACACCACCCACTCGGTGGCCCGCGACTTCCGCCGTCAGGCCGTGCTGGCCCTGGAGCGGATCGGCATCTCGGTCGAGTTCAGTCACCACGAGGTCGCCCCCGGCCAGCAGGAGATCGACCTGCGGTACGCGGACGCGCTGACCACGGCGGACAACATCATGACGTTCCGGCACGTGGTCAAGGAGGTGGCGCTCTCCCAGGGGGTGAAGGCCACTTTCATGCCGAAGCCGTACACCGACCAGCCGGGCTCCGGCATGCACACCCACCTGTCGCTGTTCGAGGGTGAGCGCAACGCGTTCTACGACAGCGAGGACCCGCAGAAGCTGTCCAAGACGGCGCGGGCGTTCATCGCCGGCCTGCTGGTGCACGCGCGGGAGATCACCGCGGTCACCAATCAGTGGGTCAACTCGTACAAGCGGCTCTTCCCGCTGCAGCTGCCCGACCGGATCACCGAGTCGCCGGCGTTCGTCAGCTGGGGCCACCTGAACCGGTCCGCCCTGGTCCGGGTCCCGGCGTTCGGCAAGCCGAACTCGGCGCGGGTCGAGGTGCGGTCGATCGACTCGGCCGCCAACCCTTACCTGGCGTTCGCGGTCATGCTCGGCGCCGGCCTCAAGGGCATCGAGGAGGGCTACGAGCTCCCCCCGGGCGCCGAGGACGACGTGTGGGGCCTGTCCCCGGCCGAGCGCAAGGCCGCCGGTTACGAGGCGCTGCCGGAGAACCTGTCCGAGGCGATCGACGTGATGGCCGGCTCCGAGCTGGTCGCCGAGGTGCTCGGCGAGCACGTCTTCGACTTCTTCCTGCGCAACAAGCGGGCCGAGTGGGAGCAGTTCCGGCGCGAGGTCACGCCGTACGAGCGTCAGCGGTACCTCGGCGCACTCTGATCCACCGGCAGAACGGCTAGACCAGGCGGCGGCGGTCCTCGGACCGCCGCCGCCTGACTGGTTCAGCCGCCCCGCGCTGGGGAGGGGGCGTCCCCAGAGCGGCTGACCTCTGTGGCGGCACCCGCCGGACCGGACGCTCCCGGATCCGGCCCGGCGGGTGCCGGCTTGTTCACCCGTGTTGCCGGGCAGTCCTCGGGGTCCCGCTGGGCCTCGGTGCACTCGTTCCGCAGCGGTTCCCGGACCGGGCCTTCCGGTGCTGCGTCCGGCGGTCACGATCGCCGTCCCGGAGCTCCTGGCAGGGGTAACCGGTCTTCCGGGGCTGGGCCAGCTGGGTCCGGGCCGGCTGGCTCGACGGGGTCGGCTGTGTCGGCTGTGGGTGTGTGGTGTGCGACGGTGTGGCGGAGTGCCCGCTGCTCACCGCGTGTGACGGTTTGCCGGGGCGGACCGGGCCGGGCAGCGCGCCGGTGTTCGCCGCGAGCGCGACACCGCCGACCGTGGCGCTGGTCGCGAAGACCACGGCGGCCATCTTCACGGTCAGGAGCTTCGCCAGGAACGACCGTCGCCGCCGGGGCACCGGGCCCGGTGACTGAGCGGCGGCCCGGAACGCGGCCATCGCCGCGGCCTCACCGGCCAGCTCACCGGCCGTGGCCGGGGCCGTGGCCGCGGCCAGCAGCCCGGACACCGGGTGCCCGGGAGCGCCGCGCAGCAGGTTCTCCGCGGTTCTCCGGTCCATCGCGCTCCGTCCCTCCTGGCTGGTCAATTCATCTCTCTCAGCGCCGCGCCGTGGATCCGTGTCACCGGTTTGGTGGTCGCCGGTGCTGTTTCCGGCGTGCCGAGCCGCTGGGCCAGCAACTTCAGGCCCCGGTAGGCCGCGGTGCGGACCGCGCCGGCCCGCTTGCCGACGATCGAGCCGGTGGTCCGGGCGTCCAGACCGACCACCACCCGCAGCATCACCGCCTCGGCCAGGTCCGCCGGGAGGGTGGCGATCAGGGCGATCGCGGCGCCGGTGGAGAGCGATTCGATGGCCCGGTCCGCGGTGTCGTCGTCGGCGTGCAGCTCGGTGAGCTGCTCGGCCGTACCGCCGGACACCGGGCGGCGGCGCTGCGCGCGCAGCAGGTCCATCGCCCGGTGCCGGGCGATCGTCGCGGTCCAGCCGCGGAAACCGTCCCAGCTTCCGGAGAAGGTGCGCAGGTCCCGGGCGATCTGCAGCCAGGCCTCGGAGGCGACGTCCTCGGCGTCGTCGCCGACCAGCACACACAGGTAGCGCAGCAGCGCCGGCTGCTGCAGGCGATAGAGCCGCCGGAACGCGTCCTCGTCGCCCTGCTGCGCGGCGCGCACCACGGCGTCGAGGTCCTCCGGTGCCACCATCAGTTGACCTCCGTCCGCCCTGGCAGACAGCCGGGCCCCATTGCTACAGCGCCGGGGCACGAACTTTTGTCACAGCGGGGTACGGTCTGGTTCGACGTCACGCGACAAGGGGAGAGGCCGTGCTGCAAGATCTGCTGGAGGGCGCCGGGCGAAGCATCGTCTTCGGCCTGGTCGGGATCGGCCTGATGGCTGTCGGTTTCGTCCTGATCGACCTGCTCACACCGGGCAAACTGCGCAACCTGATCTGGGTCGACCGTAATCCGAACGCCGCTCTGCTGCTGGCCGCCAACCAGCTCGGCATCGCCGCCATCGTGTTCACCGCGATCTTCACGAGCTACGACTCGTTCGGCCAGGGTCTGGCCTCCACCGCCCTGTTCGGCCTGGTCGGCATCGTCATCATGGGGCTGGCGTTCCTGGTCCTGGACTGGATGACCCCGGGCAAGCTGGGCGAGGTCATCTGCACCGACGACTATCACGGTGGCGCGCTGGTCAGCGCCGCCTCGCACTTCGGCGCCGCGCTGATCGTCTGCGCCTGCATCGCTTAAAACCCTTTTCGGTACGACACGGTGAGGCCGCCCGCGGGGTGCGGGCGGCCTCGTGCCGCGGTGTCGTGCCCGGGTCAGGCGCTGCGGCCGAAGTCGCCGATGGCCTCAGCCGTGCCGACCCGGCGGACCCGGGGGAGGTCCTCGGCGATCGCGCCCCCGGCCAGCAGCACGGCGATGGCGGCCAGCTGGGCCAGTGCCAGGACGTGTCCGAGCGGCACGGTCGCGAGGCACAACGCGGCGACGCCCAGCCGGTACGCCGCTCCCGGCAGCCCCACCAGGCGCAGGAAGACGGCGTGGCCGATCAGGTAGATCGCGACACCGCCGCCGAGCGCGAGGGCCTCGCCCCAGTGCAGTTCCTCGAACGTGTGCCCGAGCGCCTTCTTGATCCCGACCGCGGTCACCACGATGCCGAGCAGCATCGGGAGGTGCGCGTACCCCCAGGCGTTCAGGGCCAGGCGGCCGCGCCGGCCCGGGTCGTCGACGGCGGCCAGCACGTGCTCGGAGCGCCGGTCACCGCCGGCGAAGTAGGCCCACCACAGGTAGTAGGCGACACAGAGGCCGAGGACCGCGGCCAGGATCGTGCCGCCGTCCAGGTCACCGGCCACGCCGACACCGATCGCGATGATCGACTCACCGATCGCGATGATCATGACGAGGCTGTGCCGTTCGACGAAGTGCCCGGCGGAGAGCGTGTGCATCTCGATCGGGTGCAGGTATCCCGCCGAGACCTGGACCAGCGGTGCGGCCAGCCAGCACAGGTGCCGCCACGGCTCGGGCAGCAGCCCGCCGGCCAGCACCAGCAGCGCGGCCAGCAGGTTGAGCGGGCCGAGCGTCCGCATCAGCTGGACCGCCGCCGGGCCGGCCTGCAGGAACAGCACCGAGTGCGCGACGTTGACCACCAGGTACCCGACGCCGAACAGCCAGCCGTACGCGCCGAACGCGTCCGGGATGGCCAGCGCCATCACCAGGAACCCGGCCATCCCGGCCAGCAGCAGGGTGCGCCGGGTGGTGGTGGTCGGTGCGACCGCGTTGGTGAGCCAGGCATATCCCGAATACATCCACCAGACCACGAACAGGATCAGCACGACGTTCAGCAGGCCGCCGGCCGTCAGGTGGTGCGCCAACGTGTCGGCGAGCTGGGTCACCGTGAAGACGAAGACCAGATCGAAGAAGAGTTCCAGCGTGGACACCCGCACCGCGGGCGACTCCTGCGTCATGCCGGAGACCCTAGAGGGTTCCCGGTGTCAGATGGGCCCCGAGCGCGTCCGCCTCGGCGCGCAGGCGGGTGGCTTCGGCGTCCCGGCCGAGCCGGTCGTACTCGGCCGCGGCGGTGAGCCGTTCGTCGACCTCGGCGCGGACGATCCGCTCGATCTCGGCGTCGTCCTGCGCCCGGCGCGGCACCTCGGTCACACCCAGCCCGGTGGCGGGCAGGCCGCTGCCGGTGTCCCGGGACGGCACCGCGGCCGCGTTCTCGATCGCGGCCAGCGCCGAGCGCAGCGCTGTCACCGTGACCCGGTCCTTGGCCTTCATCGCCGGCAACAGGGCGGCCTGGAGTCGGTCGCGCAACATTGTCGTACCCCCGCTCTAACGTTCGTGGCGTGAACCGTACCGACCGGCTCTACGCCCTCGTCGAGGAATTACGGGCGGTCGCGCCCCGGCCGCGCAGCGCCCGCTGGCTGGCGGCGCGCTTCGAGGTGAGCGTGCGCACCGTGGAGCGGGACATCTCGGCCCTGCAGCAGTCCGGCACCCCGGTCTATGCCGAGCCCGGCCGTGCCGGTGGCTACTGCCTGGACAGAGCGCACACGTTGCCGCCGGTCAACCTCACGCCGGAGGAGGCGGTCGCGATGGCCCTGGCGCTGCGCAAGCTCGACGGCACGCCGTTCCGGCAGGCCGCGGCGAGCGCCTTGCGCAAGCTGGTGGCGGCGATGCGGGCCGACGACGCGGCCGCAGCCGAGGCCCTGGCGGGCCGGATCCATCTGGTCGGCGGCGCGGCGCCGGCCACCCTGCCCCGGCCGGCCGTCGGCGCGCTCGGGGTCGGCCGGGTCCTGCGGATCGGATATGCCGATCGGGCCGGCGTCGTCACCAGCCGCGACATCGAGCCACTGGGTTATGTCGGTGTCCGCGAGCAGTGGTATCTGATCGCCTGGTGCCGGCTGCGCGAGTCGGTGCGGATCTTCCGGGCCGACCGGATCACCACGGTCACCCCGACCCGGGAGCTCGCGCCGCCGCGCACGTTCCCCGAGGAAGGCCTGGACATCCCGTCCGGCGTCCGGGAGCGGCTCACGCTCGCCTAGGTGCCGGCCTGCGACCTGGGGCCGGTTTGGCAAGATCGCCGGATGAGTTCCGAATCGATTCGCCTCGAACCGGTCACCGCCGGGAACTGGCGCGACTGCGCCGCCCTCACCGTCCACCCGGAGCAGAAGCCGTTCGTCACCGACGTGACGTACTACCTCTGCATGTGTTCCTACGGCGACACCTGGCAGCCCCTCGCCGCGGTGCGCGGCGAGGAGATCGTCGGTTTCGCCATCTGGGGCGTGGACGACGACGGCAGCCGCTGGATCGGCGGGCTGCTCGTCGACGCGAAACACCAGGGCCAGGGCATCGGCCGCGAGCTGGTCGGCCAGCTGCGCGACCGGCTGATCGCCGAGCCCGGCACGCCGAACGTGGCGCTCAGCTACCTGCCGGACAACGCCGTCGCCCGCAAGCTCTACCAGTCGATGGGCTTCGTCGAGACCGGCGAGATGGAGGACGACGAGATCGTCGCCCGCTGGACCCCGTAGAGCTCAGGGGCGGCCCTGATCGGCTCAGAGGCGGCCCGGCGAGGTTCAGGGGCGGCCCTGATCGGCTCAGGGGCGGCCCGGCGGGGTGAAGATCCCGAACAGGTTGCCGGCCGGGTCGGCCAGCCGGGCGAAGACCAGCCCGCTCGGCTCGGTCTGCGGACCGACAAGCACCTTCCCGCCCCGCGCGGCGGCCTGCTCGCAGGCCGCCGCGACGTCGGCGACCACGACCAGGAAGATCGCCTGCTGCGGCGCCCGGCCGCCGGTGCCGTAGAAGCCGCCCAGCGGCGCGCCGCCGTCCGGTCCGGTGACGATCCGGTACGGCCGCCCGTCCGGCCCGGTCGAGTCGTCGTCGTCCGCGAACGTCCAGCCGAACAGGTCGCCGTAGAACTCCTCGGCCTGCTCCGGCCGGTCGGCGCCCACTTCGATCCAGCCGATCCCGTTGCTCATCTCGTCCTCCTGCGCTCGGAACGTACCTGCGGGAGGAACTCTCGTCGGCCACCACGACAACGTCCTGTCGGTGTTTGCCATCGGGTTAACCGCTAGCCTCGACACGTGAGCACAGCGCTTGTCATCCAGAACGACCCGACCGATGATCTCCGGCGACTCGGGGAGTGGCTGACCGAGGCCGGGCTGGAGCTCGCCGTGCTCCGCCCGTACGCGGGTGACGAACTGCCCGAGACCCTCGACGACTACCAGGCGCTGATCGTGCTCGGTGGCGACCAGAGCGCGTACCCGGACGTGGCCGGCACCCCCGGCGCACCGTGGTTCCCGGCGCTCGAGGGCCTGCTGCGCAAGGCGGTCCGGCACCGCGTGCCGACCCTCGGCGTCTGCCTCGGCGGCCAGCTGCTCGCGGCCGCGCACGGCGGTCTCGTCGAGCGCAGCACGTCCGGCCCGGAGATCGGCCCGGGACTCGTCGGCAAGCGCGACGCGGCCGACACCGACCCGCTGTTCAAACGGGTCCCGCTGCTGCCCGACGTGGTCCAGTGGCACCACGACGAGATCACCGAGCTGCCGCTGAGCGCGACCCTGCTGGCCGCCTCCAGCCGGTTCGCGCACCAGGCGTTCCGGATCGGCGACCGGGCCTGGGGCCTGCAGTTCCACATCGAGTGCGACGCCGAGATGGTGGCCGACTGGACCCGGGACGGCGCCGACGACCTGGCCGAGCTGGGCTACGACGCCGAGGCCGTGGTGCTGGCGGTCGCCGAGATCCTGCCGGACGTCGAGGAGGTCTGGCAGCCGTTCGCGACCCGGTTCGCGGCGCTGGCCCAGGGCACCCTGCCGGACGCGGACGTGCCGAGGACCCTGCCGCTGCTGGGCCATTGAGATGACCAGGCCGACACGCCTGGCCCGGTACGGCTTCGCCGACAACGGCGCCAAGGCGGCCGACCTGCTCGGCGAGAACGGGCTGCGGCTCTGGGACGCCGGGCACGGCCCGGTCAGCGCCGACGCCGCCGAGCTGATCCACGCGCTGTCCCGGGCCGCCGACCCGAACCTGGCGCTGCGCCAGTTCCACCGGCTCGTCGACTCGGTCTCCCGGGCCGCCGAACGGGCCGGTGGCGCCCGCCCGACCGGGCCGGCCGGTGACATCGTCGCCAACGCGGCCACCGTGGAGCTGACCGAGGAGCTGTTCCGGGACCACGGGCTGCGGCGCCGGCTGGTCGCGGTCCTCGGCGCCTCGTCGACGCTCGGCGATCACCTGGTCGCCAACGAGCAGGAGTGGCGCACCCTGGCCACCACGAAGAGCGGGCTGCCACCCGATCCCGAGGGTCACCTCGAGCTGGACGCGCCGACCGTGCCGGCACTGCGCCGGGCGTACCGGATCTCGCTCTTGCGGATCGCAGCAGCGGACCTGACCGGCGGCCGGGGCCTGGAGCCGACGATGGCCGCGCTTTCTTTGCTCGCCGACGAGACGCTGGCCGCGGCGTACGCGATAGCGGTCGCGGGCCTGCCGGCCGGCACCCCGGAGCCGCGCCTCGCGGTGGTGGCGATGGGCAAGTGCGGCGGCAACGAGCTGAACTACATCTCCGACGTCGACGTGATCTTCGTGGCCGCCGGCGACGAGGACCTGCAGGCCGGTACGACGGTCGCGGTCCGGCTCATGGAGATCTGCGGGCAGGTGGCCTGGCCGGTCGACGCCGCGCTGCGTCCCGAGGGCAGCCGGGGCCCGCTGGTCCGCACCCTGGCCAGCCACCAGGCCTACTACCGCCGCTGGGCGCGCACGTGGGAGTTCCAGGCGTTGCTCAAGGCCCGGCCGGCAGCCGGTGACCAGGCCCTGGCCGACGAGTGGCTGGCCGATCTGGCCCCGCTCGTCTGGCACGCCGCCGAACGGCCCGAGGCGGTCGCCGACGTCCGCGACATGCGCCGCCGGATCATCGAGAACGTGCCGGCCAAGGAGCTCGACCGGGAGATCAAACGCGGGCCGGGCGGGCTGCGCGACATCGAGTTCGCGGTCCAGCTGCTGCAACTGGTGCACGGCCGGGTGGACGAGACGCTGCGGCTGCCGGGCACGCTGCCCGCGCTGCGCGCCCTGGTCGCCGGCGGCTACGTGGGCCGGCAGGACGGCGAGACGCTGCTGCGCGGCTACCGGTTCCTGCGCGCCGTCGAACACCGGCTGCAACTGCAGAACCTCCGGCGTACGCACACCGTGCCGGACGACCCGGCCGGCGTGCGCTGGCTGGCCGCGGCGCTCGGCTACACCGCGCTGCCCGGCCGGGACGCCGTCGAGGCGTTCCGCTCGGACTGGGTCGGTCACGCCGCCAACGTCCGCCGGCTGCACGTCAAACTGCTCTACCAGCCGCTGCTGGAGGCGGTGGCCCGGGTCCCGGCCGAGGCGCTGCGGATGACACCGGCCTCGGCCCGCAAACGGCTGGAGATCCTCGGGTTCGCCGACCCGGTCGCCGCGCTGCGCCACCTGGAGGCGCTGACCGGCGGCGTGACCCGCACCTCGGCGATCCAGCGCACCCTGCTGCCGATGCTGCTGCAGGACTTCGCCGACGCGCCGGAACCAGATCGTGGCCTGCTCAACTACCGGCACGTGTCGGACAAGCTGGGCAGCACGCCGTGGTACCTGCGGCTGCTGCGCGACGGCGGCCCGGTGGCCCGCAGGCTGGCCCGGGTGCTCAGCCTCTCCCGGTACGCCACCGACCTGCTCACCCGTGACCCGGAGGCGCTGCGGCTGCTCGCCGACGACGCCGAACTGCAGCCCCGGCCCCGGGAGAAGTTGCTCGACGGGTTCGTGGCGGCGGCCGTCCGGCACGCCGACGACCCGGTCAAGGCGATCGCCGCGGTCCGCGCGCAGCGCCGCCGTGAGCTGTTCCGGCTGGCCTGCGCCGACATCCTGAGCCACGGCGGCGACCTGGCCCCGGCCCAGCCGATCGACGTGCACGTGCTCGGCGCGGCGCTCTCCGACGTCACCGACGCCACCCTGAACGCCGCGCTGCACATCGCCCGGCAGGTCAAACCCGGCCCGCCCGGGCTGCGCTTCGCGATCATCGGGATGGGCCGGCTCGGCGGGTACGAGATGAGCTACCCCTCCGACGCCGACGTGCTCTTCGTCTACGCGGGCCCGGACGAGCAGTCCGGACCTGCCGCGCACGCGATCGCCGAGGAGCTGCGCCGGCTGCTCAACGCGCCGGCGCCGGACCCGGCGCTGGGCATCGACGCCGACCTGCGCCCGGAGGGCCGGCAGGGCCCGCTGGTCCGCAGCCTGCAGGCCTACCAGCAGTACTACGACCGATGGTCGAAGGTCTGGGAGGCACAGGCGCTGCTGCGGGCCCGGTACGTCTGCGGCGACGAGTCGCTGGGCCGCGAGTTCGAGAAGCTGGCCGACACGAAGCGGTACCCGACCGGCGGGCTGAGCCGCGAGCAGGTGATCGAGATCCGCCGGATCAAGGCCCGGGTGGAGACCGAGCGGATGCCCCGCGGCGCCGACCCGAACACGCACACCAAACTGGGCCGCGGCGGCCTGGCCGACGTCGAGTGGGCGGTCCAGCTGCAGCAGCTGCGGTACGCGCACGAGCACCCCGAACTGCGGATGACCAGCACGCTGGAGGCCCTGGCCGCCCAGCGGGAGGCCGGCCTGGTCGACCCGGCGGACGCGGAGGAGATGACGGCCGGCTGGACCCTGGCCGCGCAGGTCCGCAACGCGCTGACCCTGGTCCGCGGCCGGCCCACCGATCAGCTGCCGCAGCACGGGGTGGAGCTGGCCGGCACCGTGCTGCTGCTCGGCGGGGGCGACCCGGGCGAGTTCGTGGACCGCTACCTGCGGATCACCCGCCGGTCGCGGGCCGCCATGCAGCGGGTGATGGAGGCTTGATCAGCCCGCTCAGGAAGCCGCCGCGATCACCTGGGTGAGCGAGGTGTGCAGCCGCTGCAGGTCCTCGATCGGCAAACCGAGCTTGGCCACCACGGCCGGCGGGATCTTCAGCGCCTCGGCCCGCAGCGCCTGACCACTCTCGGTCAGCGTGATCGCCAGGCTGCGCTCGTCGGCCGGGTCCCGCTCGCGGCGCAGGTAGCCGATCGCCTCCAGCCGCTTGAGCAGCGGCGACAGCGTGCCCGGGTCGAGCTGGAGCAGCTCGCTGAGCCGCCGCACGGAGAGCGGTGAGTCACCCCACAGGGCCAGCATCACCAGGTATTGCGGATGGGTCAGGCCCATCGGCTCGAGCAGCGGGCGGTAGATCGCCACCACGCTGCGGGCGGCCACCGACAGGGCGAAACAGACCTGCCGTTCCAGTGCCAGCGGATCGTCACTCACTTGCGGTTCTCCTCAGGTCACGAGCTACTCTACCAATAGTTGGTGTACAAACCATTGGCCTACAAACTGTCTGGGGAGAGCGTCGTGGCGAACTTTCAGGATCGATTCGCGCGCTGGTTCCACGAGACCTTCGACGACATGTGGTTCCGCTCGGTGATCGGGCCGGCCCAGGTCAAGGGGGCTGTTCAGGGCTGCGACGAGGGCGCCCGCGAGCAGTGGAAGCGCGACCTGGAGAACCGCAAGCGGATCACCCGCGAGCAGCGTGAGCTCAAGCGTGCCGCCCGCGAGGCCAGTCGCAGCTGAGCGCTCAGCTGGACAGGGTGTAGCGGCCCGGCCGTGGTGCCCGGACGATCGTCCAGTCGCCGTCCCGGATCACCTCGGCGCCGTCGGAAACGGTCAGCCAGCGGTACCAGCGGACCCGTAGCCGGACGTCGCCGGCGGCCGGGACGTCCAGGGTGATCGCGGCGGCGGTGTGCCGGACCAGCGTCGCCGGGGCGGCCACGATCGGCTGGGCTTCGGTGACGGCGTACAGGCGCCAGTGCGTGTCGGTCCAGACCAAGCTGAGGTACGGCAGGCCGTCCGTCACCAGTTGCGCCTCGGTCCGGCCCGGCCAGGACAGCCGGGCGTCCGGCACCGCGACGTACTGGACCGCCTGCTCGGCCAGCCAGGCCCGGTAGCTCTCCGCGGTGAGCGCCACGCCGGTGCCGGACGCGCCGGGGACCGTGGTGAAGAAGAGCGGATTGCGGTCGATGTCGGCCTGGCGCAGCCAGCCCCGGGCCAGCGGGACGTCGCCGAGCCGCGCCGCCTCCCAGTAGTCCCTGGTCGGTGGGATCTCCACCCGCCCGGTCAGGGTCTCCCGGGCGAGCCGGTCGGTCAGCGGCCGGAAGTAGCCCGGCGAAGCGGTCGGGTTCCCGATGTCGCGCAGGTCGTCGGCGAACACCGGCGGCTGCCACCAGGCCACCACCGCGACGACGACCGCCACCCCCGCCGCCCGGGGCAGGCGCGCGACACGGGGGAGGACCGCGTAGCCGGCCAGCAGCGGCAGCGCGAACATCACCGCCAGCCGGGTCGCGTTCAACCCCACCGGCGTGTGGATCAGCGCGGCCGCCAGCACCCCGGCCGACGACAGCACCGCGCCGATCCGCACCGCCCGCACCGGCACCAGCGCGGCCACCACCAGCCCGGTCACCACCGCGTGCAGGGTGTCGGTCCGGCTGATGTTCATCCACCCGCCGTCCCCGAAGAGCAGCACGCTCAGCCCCATCGGCACCGCCGCCGGCACCGCGATCAGCAGCCCCCGCCCCAGCTGGCTGTCAGGGGTGCCTGCGACCCCGGGAAGCACCCCTGACAGCCAGCCGGGGGCCCGCGGCCGGCGCGCGGTCCCGGTTGCCGGCTGGTTCTCAGGGGTGTCTCGGGAGCCTCGAGGCACCCCTGAGGACCAGCCGTTGCTGAGCAGCAGGGCGGTGCCGGCCAGGCCCAGGAACAGGCCGACGACCGGGCTGGTGGCGGCGGCGAGGGCGGCGAGGAGGGCGGCGGCGACCGCCGCGGAGCGGCGCGGCCGGAAGGTCAGGGCGAGCAGCGCGGCCAGACCGACACAGATCCCGAGACCGTACGTGACCCGCCCGCTGACCAGGTTCCCGGCGAGCCCGACCGCCCCGAGCAGCGCGGCGGCCCACGGCCTCAGTGCTCCGGTACGCCGGAACAGCACGGCCAGCAGCACCGACCCGGCCACCAGCGCGACCACCCCGGTGACCCGTACGCCGAGCAGCGCCATCACCGGCTGTGACACCAGGCTGTAGCCGAGCTGGTCGACACCCGCGTACCAGCGCAGGTCGATCGGCGTCCACCCGTGCGCGGCGAAGAAACCGGCCCGCCCGGCCTGCGCGGCCAGGTCGGAGCCCATCGCCGGGGCGGCCAGGTAGGCCCCGCCGAGGGCCGTCGACACCAGCGCGACGAACCACTCCAGCCGGTGCCGAGACCACATCCCGCCGACAGTACCGGGTGCCCCGTACGTTGCAGCACGTCACGGTAGGGTCGTCGCCATGCCCCGTCCGTTCCTCGTCCGCTACACGGGGCTTGTCGGAAGCACCCTGCTGGCCGGCGCCGCCTACCTCGGTGGCGCGCACCAGCCGTGGGAACCGACGATCACCCCGCGGACGATCTTCGCCGGGCAGAACGGCGTGCTGCTGCCGGTGCTCTGGCTGACCGGCATCGTGCTGCTGATCGGCGCCTGGCTGGCGGGCCGCCCGCCGACCGCCCGGTGGGCGTATGTCACCGCCGGGCTGTGGGCGCTGCCGCTGCTGCCGTTTCTGCCGCTGGGCAGCTACGACGCCTATTCGTACGCCTGTCAGGGGTGGCAGCAGGCGGCCGGGCTCAATCCGTACGCCGGTGGGGTTGATCTTCTGGGGTGTCCCTGGGTCGATGCCGTCGCACCCACCTGGCGTGCCGCCCCCGCCCCGTACGGTCCGGTTTTCCTGGTCCTCGCCGCCCTGGCGGCGACCGTGGGTGGATCGCTCACCGGGACCATCGCCCTCCTGCGGTTGATCGCGGTGGCCGGCGTGGTGGCGATCGGCGCCTGCCTGCCGGTGCTGGCCCGCCGGGCCGGTGTGCCGCCGGCGCGCGCGGTCTGGCTCGTGCTGGCCTGCCCGCTGGTCCTGATCCACCTGGTGTCCGGCACGCACAATGACGCCGTGATGATGGCGCTGCTGGTCGGCGGCCTGGCGGTGGCGACGACCGGCCGGGCCTGGCCGGCCGGGATCCTGTTCGGGCTCGCGGTGGGGGTGAAGGCCACCGCGATCGTCGCGCTGCCGTTCGCCGTCTTCCTGATCCCGCGGTCGACATGGCGGGCCGTTGCCGAGCTGGCCGGGGGAGCGGTGGGCGCGCTGGCCGTCGTCTCGGTCGCGTCCGGCCTGGGCCTGGGCTGGATCACCGGGCTGACCGGCAGCGGCGTCTCGGTGCAGTGGACCGCGCCGCCGACCGCGATCGGGATGACCCTCGAGCTGGCCGGTGTGCCGCACGCCGTCGCGGTGACCCGGGTGCTCGGCATGATCGCCCTGGCCGGGGTGCTGCTCTGGCTGTTCCGGCGGGCCTGGCGCGGCGGCGACGCGCTGCTGCACGCCGGGCTGGCGCTGGCCGCGACGGTGCTGCTCGCCCCGGTCTTCCACCCCTGGTACGCGATCTGGCCCCTCGCCGTGCTGGCCGCGACCCTGCGCCCGCCGGCGAAAGCGCTGGCCGTCCCGTGCGCGGTGGCCGCCGCCCTCTGCCTTCCCGACGGATACAACCTGGCCCTCGCCACGAAGGCGCAGGGCGCCGTGGGCATGACCGTGCTCGCCGGTTTCCTAGTGTGGAAAGTGCTGCATGAAGCGAATCCTGACCCTGGTCGCCGCGGCGCTGGCGACGGTGGGGCTGGTCCTCACCTCCGAGCTCCGTAACAAGTTCTTCGACTCGAAGGTCTACTACGGAGCGGTGCAGTACTGGTTCCGCGACGGCGGCATGGTCTACGACTGGCTGCGGGTGGACACCCCGTACGGGTTCACCTATCCGCCGTTCGCCGGCCTGGTCATGTCGCCGATGTCGGTGCTGCCGTTCTGGCTGGTGGTGGTGCTCGCCTCGATCGGCCTGGTGCTCACCGTCGGGCTGCTGATCTGGTGGCTGGCCGAGCCGCTGCTGCGCCGCCCCGGCAAGCCGCTGTGGTTCACCTTCGGGATCGCGTTCTGCGTCGCGATGAGCTTCGAACCGGTCCGCGAGACGTTCAGCTTCGGCCAGGTGAACACGCTGCTGCTCACCGTGGTCGCGGCGGACATGCTGTTCGGCGTGGCCCGCGGCAAGTGGTGGGCCGGCGCCGGGATCGGGCTGGCCACCGCGATCAAGCTGACCCCGGGCGTGTTCATCCTCTACCTGCTGGTCACCCGGCGCTGGAAGGCGGCGGGCACCGCGATCGGTGCGGCCACCGCGGCGACCGTGCTGGCCGGGGCGCTCTTCCCGGACCAGTCCCGGGAGTTCTGGACGTCGGCGCTGTGGGACACCAACCGGGTCGGGTCGCTCTGGTTCCTGTCCAACCAGTCCGAGCGGGGCATGATCGCCCGGCTGCCGTTCGACGTGCTCGAGTCGAAGATCTGGCTGGTCTGTGTGCTGGCGACGCTCGCCTACTGGGGGTGGCGGGTGTGGCGTACGCCGGACGACATCGTCGGCGGGCTGGCGCTGACCGGGGTGCTGGGCTGCCTGATCAGCCCGGTCACCTGGATCCACCACTGTGTCTGGCTGATCCCGGCGCTGATCCGGTGCTTCGGGACGCTGTGGACCGCGGCGGACCGGCGGCCGGCGTACCTGGCGATCGCCGCCTACCTGCTGATGACCTCGCACCTGACCTGGATCTGGGAGAACCGTCCCCGGCCGCCGCTGGAGCTGCTGGGCGGCAACATTTATGTCTGGTTCAGCCTGGCTCTGCTGATCTGGACACCTGTCGGCACCCCGAGTTCGGTTCCCGTCCATGAAAAGGAAAGAGTCTTAACGTAATCAGGGCGCATGCCTCTACGCCGTACCACCTCGGCGGTTGTCTCCGTCCTGGCTCTTGCCGCGGCCGGCAGTGTGCCCGCCGCGGCGGCCGCGCACGGCCGTTCCAGCTCTTTCCACCGGCTCGCCACGTTTCCGGTCTATCTGAACTCGTCGATCGGCGACACCGCGGCGGCCGAGATCTCCACGGTCACCGAGGACGGCCGCACCGTCGTCTACACCGACAGCCCGGGTGAGCGGATCGGCTTCGTCGACATCACGAACCCGTCCCGGCCGCAGCCGCTGGGCACCCTCGCGATGGGTGGCGAGCCGACGTCGGTGGCGCACCTGGGCCGGCTGCTGCTGGCCGGGGTGAACACCAGCGCGTCGTTCACCGACCCGTCCGGCAAGCTGGTCGTGGTCGACGCCAGGACCCGCGCCGTGGTCCGCGAGCTGGACCTGGGCGGTCAGCCGGACTCGGTCGCCGTCGCGCCGAGCGGCCGGTACGTCGCGGTCGCCATCGAGAACGAGCGGGACGAGGACGTCGACGACGGCGCCATCCCGCAGGCGCCGGCCGGCTACCTCGCCGTGATCGACACCCGGACCTGGCAGGTCAGCAAGGTCGACCTCACCGGCCTGTCCGCGGTCGCGCCGACCGACCCGGAGCCGGAGTACGTCAGCGTCAACTCCCGCGACGAGGCCGTGGTCTCGCTGCAGGAGAACAACCACCTCGCGGTGGTGTCACTGCGCAGCGGCAAGGTCGTGAAGCACTTCAGCGCCGGCACGGTCACCGTCGACGGCGTCGACACCCTGGACGACGACAAGATCGAGCTCACCGGTTCGATCACCGCGAAGCGCGAGCCGGACGGCGTCACCTGGCTCACCGACGACCTGTTCGCCACCGCCAACGAGGGTGACTACGAGGGCGGCTCGCGCGGCTGGTCGATCTTCTCGGTCCGGGCCGGCCGGGCCGTCTGGGACGCCGGCAACACCCTCGAGCACATCGCCGTCGAGCACGGGCAGTACCCGGACAAGCGCTCGGACGCCAAGGGCATCGAGCCGGAGAACGTGACGTCCGCGACGATGGGCGGGGTGCCGTACGTCTTCGTCAACGCCGAGCGGGGCAACTTCACCGCCGTCTACGACGTGTCGAACCCGGTCAAGCCGCGCTTCACGCAGCTCCTGCCGACCACGAACGCCCCCGAGGGTGTCGTCGCGGTCCCGTCCCGGAACCTGCTCGTGGTCTCCTCCGAGGAGGAGGACCCGTCGATCGGCATCCGCGGCACGGTCCAGGTGTACGGGTTCGGTGTTCCGGCAAACCAGCAGCTCCACTCGGTGCGGGACATCCCGTTCGGCACGCTCTCCGCGCTCTCCGCGGTGCCCTTTTCTCCCCAGCGCTTGGTGGCAGTGACCGATTCGGCCTACTCGCCGACCCGGATCCTCGGCCTGAGCACCAGCGGGAGGATCGACTCTCAGCTGACCGTCACCAAGGACGGCGCCCCGGTCGGCTACGACGCCGAGGGCCTGGTCGCCCGCAAGGGCGGCGGCTACTGGCTGGCCGTCGAGGGCACCGGTGCCGGCAAGAACCCGAACCTGCTGGTCCGGCTGAACGCCGCCGGCCAGGTCCAGGAGGAGATCCCGCTCTCCGCCGACGTCGCGGCCGCGGTGACCAGTAACGGTCTCGAGGGCGTCGCCGAGACCGGCACGTCGGTCTGGGTCGCGGTCCAGCGCACGATCAAGGGCGACCCGGCGAACACCGCCCGGATCGGCCGCTACGACACGGTCACCAAGACCTGGTCGTGGCTGCTCTACCCGCTGGACACCGCGCCGGTCGGCTGGACCGGGCTGTCCGAGCTGGTCGCGGTCGACAGGAACACGTTCGCGGTGATCGAGCGGGACAACCAGCGCGGCACCCTGGCGTCGATCAAGAAGATCTACCGGTTCGACGTCCCGGCCACCTGGACCGGCACCCCGGCGGTCACCAAGAAGCTGGTCAAGGACGTGCTGCCGGCACTCGAAGCGGACAACGGCTGGGTGCAGGACAAGCTCGAGGGCCTGGCCGTCGCCGGCAACGGGCGCACCTACGCGGTGACCGACAACGACGCGATCGACGACGCCACCGGCGAGACCGTCTTCCTGGACCTCGGCCGCCTGCTCTGACCGCCAGACCGCGCCTGCTCCGGACCGCAGCGCGCGTCCCGGCCGTCGGCTGGCTCACAGGGGTGCCTCAGGGGTGTGGAGGCACCCCTGAGCGCCAGCCAGGGTCCTGCCGCGATCTTGGTGGCAGACTGGGTGGAGTGGGATTCGAGGTGCTGCCCGGTACGCCAGGCCTGATCCTGGATCAGGTCGCGCACATCCTGGTCCCGGGCCGGGGCCGGGCCGCCGACGGGCTCGGGCTCACCCCGCTGGGCGCGGCCCGCGTCACGGTCGCCGCCGAGCTGCACCGTTCCGGGCTCGGTGGCGTGATCGTCTGTTCCGGCTACAAGTCGCCGATCGACGGCAAGGGCGCGCCGTGGACCGCGCCGGACGCTCCGGGGGAGACGTTCCAGGGCATGCCCGAGGCCGACGCGATGCGAGACTCGCTGCTCGCTTCCGGGTTCAACCCCGACGTGGTACGCGTGGAGCGCCGGTCCGTCGACACCGTGACGAACCTGCTCCGGTGCGAGAACGAGGGGCACTTCGGTGACGACCGCCCGGTCGCGATCGTCTCCCAGCGGGCACACCTCCGGCGCATCCTCACCGTGATCGCCCCGCGGGCGCTGCGTCGTCCGTACCTCGGCGTGGTCGCGCCCGAGCCGCTCCCGCTGCCGGAGAGCCGGCTCGCCGCCCTGATCAGCCGCATGATCGTCACCGGCCTGCCACGTGACCCGGCTCGGGCGATCGCCAGCGCGCACCGCCGCAGTGAGCTGCTCTGGTCGTCGGCCCGGCTGCTGGGCAAGCGCACGTATCACTGAAGAACGACGGTCACTGAAAAACGACGGGTTGGCCTGGCCGGTCGGTCAGCGGCGGAACATCGATCGGCGGGGCAGCCCCTCGGGCATCCAGTCATTTACGTCGAAATGCCGCTCCTGGATGGGTGAAACCCGGTTCCGGGGTGATGCGCAGACGGCCCGGGAGCCGAAGAATCGACGTACCGGATAAACAGTGAAACAAGGACGTGAACCAGTGAAAAAGCTTCAAAATGGTGCAGCGCGCTTCCTGGCCGCCGCGGTCGCCTCCGTTGCGGCGTCCGGCCTGCTGGCCGCCGCCGGCGCTGCCCCGGCAGTCGCCGCCGCGGCGAGCTGCTGGCGTGCCTCCGAGCAGCACACCGTGAAGAAGCTGACCGTCAAGGTCCTCGACAGTGGATTCACCTACCGCTGGTGCGCGCAGGGCGGCAAGGTCACCGGTTTCGTGATCGAGAACTGGCACAGCGTGGTCCGCAACTCGGCCTGGGCCTCCGACGCCCGCGGCGACATCCAGCCCACGATGCGTCTCGGCCAGGACCGCCTGCACATCTACGCCGACTTCAGCGCCAAGTCCACCGTGGCCGGAAAGATCACCGTCGCCCGCAAGTTCGCCGGCGCGAAGGCCAAGGCCAACGTGAGCTGGACCCCGGGCCGCTTCGGCGACCACTACGAAATCAACCTCTGGCCCAACGGCACCCTGACCGGCGACTCCTGGAAGAGCTGACCGGACCCGAGACGGCGGTCCGGTCCGGGCCGCCGTCCAGCGCGCCGGGGCCCGGCTAGCTCGGCGGTGCGAAGTAGGCCTTGAGACTGTCGCAGCCCTTCCGGGCGTCCCCCTGGGCCGGCAGGGTTGCCGACGCGCCACCCTCGATCGTCGTGGTGCCGAGCGGAGTGACCTTCCGGGCCTGCTGCGGCTGGCCGTCGGGTGGCTGGTCCCAGGCGATGCAGACCACGCCGGCCGAGACCGTGCCGCTGTTCGGGTTGGTCAGGACGACCGCGTCGAACGGCTCGTACTTCTCCCGGGGCTGCCCCTGGTCGTCGACCGGCTGGGGCTCCACCGGGTCGGGTGCCTCCGGGAAGTCCACGGTGGTCAGGCCGCCGACGGTCACCCGGACATCGGCCACCTTCGCCGTGTCGGCGCCGGCGAAGGAGAGCACGTCGTAGGACGTCTCCCGGGCGGCCAGCACCAGTCCGGCCCGGTCCGCCCCGTACGCCGCGGTGACGGTGACCCCGGGCAGCGCCACCCCGGCCTCGTCCACCGCCGTGATCTTCAGCGTCGGTACCAGAGCCGACCGCCCGGCGTTGGTGATCTCCAACATCTGGTCCATGTACCCGGACGGCCCGATCCGGTGGAACACGAACGACAGCTGATCCGCCCGCGCGGTGTCGCTCCCGCCGGAGGAGCAGCCGGCGGCGGCGGTCAGGGTCAGCAGGAGCACGGCAGCCCCGCGGGCGCCCCGCCGGAGCCGGCACGACGAGGCCGGGCCGGACGCGGCCGGATCGACAGTGGAGATCACGCGCGGAGTATGCCAGTCCAGACCGCACATGATCTTGCATATATCAAAACGGCGGCCACGCTCGGCCGAAGCCGAGCATGACCGCCGCCTCAACGAGCGACGCCCAGAATCAGACGTTGTAGTACATCTCGAACTCGTGCGGGGTCGGGCGCAGGCGCACCGGGTCGATCTCGTTGGTGCGCTTGTAGTCGATCCAGGTGGAGATCAGGTCGTCGGTGAAGACGCCACCGGCGGTGAGGTACTCGCTGTCGGCCTCGAGCGAGTTCAACACGCCGTCGAGCGACGCCGGCACCTGCTTGACGCTGCCCCACTCCTCCGGCGGCAGGTCGTACAGGTCCTTGTCGATCGGCGCCGGGGGCTCGATCTTGTTCTTGATGCCGTCCAGGCCGGCCATCATCTGCGCCGAGAACGCCAGGTACGGGTTCGACGACGGGTCCGGCACGCGGAACTCGATGCGCTTGGCCTTCGGGTTGCTGCCGGTCACCGGGATACGGGTGCAGGCGGACCGGTTGCGCTGCGAGTAGACCAGGTTGACCGGCGCCTCGTAGCCGGGCACCAGGCGCCGGTACGAGTTGACGGTCGGGTTGGTGAACGCGAGCAGCGACGGCGCGTGGTGCAGCAGGCCACCGATGTACCAGCGGGCCATGTCGGACAGCCCGGCGTACCCGGTCTCGTCGTAGAACAGCGGCTCGCCGCCCAGCCACAGGCTCTGGTGGGTGTGCATGCCGGAGCCGTTGTCACCGAAGAGCGGCTTCGGCATGAACGTCACGGTCTTGCCGGCGGCCCGGGCGGTGTTCTTGATGATGTACTTGAACAGCTGCATCTGGTCGCCGGCGTGCAGCAGGGTCGAGAACTTGTAGTTGATCTCGGCCTGGCCCGCGGTGCCGACCTCGTGGTGCGAGCGCTCGACGGTGAAGCCGGTGTCGATCAGCTGGCGGACCATGGTGTCGCGCAGGTCGGAGTAGTGGTCGACCGGCGAGACCGGGAAGTAACCACCCTTGAAGGTGGTCTTGTAGCCCAGGTTGCCGCCCGCTTCCTCACGGCCGGAGTTCCACGCGCCCTCGATCGAGTCGATGTAGTAGAACGCCTGGTGAGCGGAGGTCTCGTGGCGGATCGAGTCGAAGATGTAGAACTCCGCCTCGGCGCCGAAGTACGCGGTGTCGGCGATGCCGCTGGCGGCGAGGTACGCCTCGGCCTTCTTGGCCACGTTCCGCGGGTCACGCGAGTACGCCTCGCGGGTGAACGGGTCGTGGATGAAGAAGTTCAGCGCGAGGGTCTTCTGGATCCGGAACGGGTCGATGAACGCCGTCGCCACGTCCGGGAGCAGCATCATGTCGGACTCGTGGATGGCCTGGAAGCCGCGGATCGAGGACCCGTCGAAGGCGAGGCCGTCGGTCACCACACTGTCGTCGAACGACTCCACCGGGATGTTGAAGTGCTGCATCACGCCGGGGAGGTCACAGAACCGTACGTCGACGAACTTGACGTCCTCGTCTTTGAGGTATCGCAGGAGTTCCTCGGGATTGGCGAACACACGTCCTCCTGGCACAAGTTTTTCCGATACCGGGCGGCATGGGCCGCCACCTGGCAAGGCTGGTCGCGACGTTATGGGTACGGAGTTGCCCTGGCGTATCCCTATTGTTTCCGCCGTGTTACGTAACTCTGATGATCAGGCACGGCGCGAGCGCGAGGCGACCCCAGGAACCTATCGCGTACGCTCGGCGGTCGTGGCAGCTTCCGCGAACGACACCCCTGCGGCCCCGGCCCACCTGGAACCGGCCGGCGGCGGTCAGCGGCTGATCGCGCTGCTCATCGACTGGATCCTCTGCCTGCTGGTGGCCAGTCTGTACGCCAGCCCGTACCAGGTGCAATGGCCTCCGGTCGCCCTGTTGATCGTGGTGAACACCGTCTTCATCGGGCTCTTCGCCGAGACCCCCGGCATGCGCCTGGCCCGGATCCGCTGCGTCGGCCACCCGGACGGCGGCCGGATCGGGCTGCTCCGCGGCCTGTACCGCGCCCTCCTGCTGGCCCTGCTGATCCCGGCCCTGATTGCCGACGACCGCGGCCGGGGTTTACACGATCGGGTGGCCGGCTCGATCGTGATCGGCAAGCCGCGCGGCTGACCCGGCCTACCGCCCGACGCTCTTCGCGTCCCGCGGATGCCACGAGGGCGACCCCAGCACCCGCTCCTCGACGAACCGGATCACCGGCCGCCGCCGAGGATGCGGCGGATCTCCGGCTCGTAGGGTGGCTCGTCGCTGCGGCCGGTCATCACGCCGCCGCCCGGGGTCGGCACCTCGAACGCCCGCTCGTCGGTGACGATAGCGTCCGCCTCGTCGTCGTGCCGGGCCGGAACCGCGTCACTGCTGGTCCGGCGCTTGCCGAGCTCGGGCGCGACGGTTCCCGGCCGGTGCTGCGGCGGTGCCTCACGCGACCGGGTCGCGGCCTGGCTGCGCAGCCCGCGGGGCACGTCCTCGAGCCCCGCGGCGAACGACCCGGCCGGCGGTGTCCCCGGCGCCTCGAGCGTGCCCGAGCCGGCGCCGGCCCGCGCCTGTTCCGTACCGAAATAGTCGGCCCACGGACTCGTGCGCCGGTCGTCCTGCGGTTCGCCGCGCCGCCGGGCGGGCTGCGGCGGCAGCGCCGGCCCGGTGGGCCGATTCACCATCGGCGAGGTGGTGCCGTCCGGACGGTAGGCGGCATCGCTGCCGCGTTTCGCGTCCGGGCGCAGGTCTTCGGTGCTTCCGGGCCGCCGCCGCTCCCGGTTTCCGGCCGGATTTTTCAGTACGGGCGGAGCCGAGCTGCCCGGTCCCCGCCCGAACGTCTTCTCGCCGTCGACCGGGGCGCCGGGCACCCGGTTCGCCGCGTCGCCGCGTCGCCGGTCGCCGAGCCGTCCCGCCGGCGGCGACGTGGTCCCGGCCGGGTTGAGGGTGCCGCGGCGCAGCGTGCGACCCGGCGGCTGACCCAGCCCGGGCGGCGGGGCGGTGCCCCGGCCGAACGAGTTCCGGCCCAGCTGGCCGGGGTTGGGCGGGAGCGCCGGTGTGGTGGTGCCCGGGCGCACCCCGGTGGCGCCGGGGCCCAGCCCGGGCGGGGGCAGGCCGGGCTTCAGGCCACCGGGCAGCCGGCCGGGCACACCCGGGGGCAGCACCGGGACGCCCGGAGGCAGCCCGGCAGCGCCCACCGGCGGCGCACCCGGCTGATTCGGGAGGGCGGTCCCGGGCGGCGGCGTGCCGGGCTGCCCCGGTGTGTTCGGCGAGGGCGGGGCGGGGTTCGAGCCGTTGATCGGTGGCGGCAGCGGGAGGGGCAGACCGGGTGTCACGACGGGCGGCGGAGGCGCCGAGCCCAGGCCGGGCGGAGTCAGGAACGACGGGCTGCCCGGGTTGTTCAGCACCGCGTTCATCGGCTGGACCGGCGGCCCCGTCCCGGTGGAGAGCGTGGCCAGGTAGTCGAAGTACTGGTTGCCGTAGTCGTACGCAAGATCTTGGGCCTTTGTCCGGTATTCCCGGGCGACCTGGTCGACGTCGGCGTGGATCTCCTCCTTGCCGGCCGCGTCCCAGCCCTGGCCGTTGGCGACCCAGGCCCCGAGGTGCTCGAAGAAGCCGAGGTTGCCGGTCTCGGTGAGTTTCTGCCGGTACTCCGCCTCCAGCAGGTCCATCTTCTGCCGGGCCTCCCGGGTGATGGTCACCAGGTGCCGCAGGGCGGTGCGGTTGGTCTGCGCGGCGGCGATCCACATGTCGAGGTAACCGAGCGTCTCGCCGGGCCCGCGCTTGAGGAACTCGGCGGCGGCCTTCGGCGACGTCCACTCGTCCTGCAGCGCGGTGCTGCGCCCGGCCACGAACGACTTCACGTCCTCGAGGAACGTCACCGCGTTGTCCCACTGGTCGGCGAGGGCGGCGATGTCCTCCGGATGCATGTTCTTGATCTTGCGTTGGACGGCCTCGAACGTCAGCTCGTTGCCCTCGCCGGCCTTCGGGGTGAACGCCGCGTCGGCCGGCTCGTACGTCTTGTAGTGCGTGTACCCGCTGTACGGGCTGTACCCGTAGTTCGGGTCGGCGCTGAAACCGAAGTAGTTCGCCATGGCTAATCGGTCACCTCGTCGTAGTACGGGTCGTACCTGACCGCGATCGGCTCGACGACGCCGGGCTGGCCCTCGGTCTGCGTGCCGATCGTCAGCCGGTCGGTCTCCTCGAGGTGGGTGCCGTGGCCCTTGTCGTCGCGGACGCTCTTCTCCGAGGTCTCGGTGACCACCTGATCGCCCGGGTCCAGATCGGTGATCTTCCGGTTGGTGACGGCGCCCTTGGCGTTCATGGTGTCCTCCACCTGATGCCGGACATCACCCCCTGAGGTGTACGAGGTGGTCTCGACACTGCCGCCGGTCGGCTTGCCCTTGGCGTCGAACGACCGCGTGGTGGTGGTCTGCGTGTCGGTCCGGCTGTCGAAGCTGACCACGGTGTGCGTGGAGCCGCTCGCGACGACGTGGCCCTTGGCGTTGTAGATGGTGGTGGTGACGACCGTGCCGTTGCCCGGGACGGTCACCGTGACCATCTCGCGCCGCTCGCCGTTCGGTCCGGTGGCGGTCTGCAGCGTCTGGTTCGGGCCGAGCTGCTTGGCCTCCCCGTCGTCGGTCCACAGCTCGCTCCCGGCGCTCAGCGGCTTGCCCTTCTGCTCGGACAGCTGCTCCGCGTACGTCTTCCCGATGCTCGAGGGCAGCCCGTCCGGCCGGGGGACGCTCTTGTCGCCGAACGCGAAGAGCACGTCGTTGAGGGACGCGGCCGACATGGCGTCGTTCGCTTCGTACGAGTCGGCGACGGTCTGCGCCGCCATCCCGACGTTGTGCAGGGTCTTGCCCAGCTGACCGAGATAGACCAGGAACTCCGACCCGTTCGCGGTGAGCATCGACTTCGCCGCGGTGGCCTCACCCAGCACGTCACCGGTCCACGCGTCGTTCGGCATGGAGATCAGCCGGCTCAGGTGCGCGCCACGCGCTCCGAGGTCGAGCTGCTGATCGGCCATGTGCTTCGCGTACGCCCGCAGGCCCTGCAGGTCGACCTTCAGCGGCGGCCCGCCGCCGAGCCAGTCGGCCTGCGTGTTCGTGGCGGTCTGCTCCGCGTACGGATCGATGTCGCTCATCACGCCTCCCCGGTTTCCGCCGCGTGGCCGCCGTCGGAGGTTAGTACACCGGGTGGCCGGATCCGGTTCGGCGCGAGGCCGATGTGGAGGTTCGAACCGAACCCGGCAACCCGGTGTACGACCTGACATAGCCCACACGGCGCAACGGGCGGGGTAGCCCGATCTATTGCTCTTGGTTACCTTCGGAACACAGTGCGCCACCTTCGAGGATCGGGGTGAACCACGTTGTCAGGAACTCCGGGTATGGGCCAGGTCCATGCCACTCAGGAACAGCTCAACGCGATGGCGCAGCGGTGCGAGGACACCGGGCAGAACGTGTCCCGGGGGATGGCCCAGCTGCTCGATCGCATCCAGTCGCTCGGCGGCGGCGGATTCCAGGGCACCGCGAACAACGCGCTCCAGGACGTCTCCGTGCAGCTGAACGACGGCCTCACCAAGATCATCAGGGCGCTGGACGAGCTCGCCGGGAAGATGAGCAACGCGTCCAAACAGTACGGCGCGCATGACGAGGACGCGGCGCAGGAGATCCGTTCCGCGGCCGCCGCCACCGGCGACAGTTCCGTCATCAGCATCCTGCGCGGCTGACCGCAGATTCTTCGGAGAGGCGAATCATGAGCATCACCTACAACTTCGGCCAGATCAACGACGTCGCGGCCGCCATCGGCACCTACGAGGGCCAGATGGACCAGCAGCTCAACGACCTCTACACCGCCTTCACGCAGCTGTTCGCGCAGGACTGGACCGGTTCGGCCGGCACCGCCTGCGACGAGGCCCGGCAGAAGTGGAACCAGGGCGCCACCGAGATCAAGGCCGCGCTGTCCAGCGTCGGCGTCAAGCTCGGCACCTCCGCCGAGCGGATGCAGCAGATCGACCAGCAGATCGCTGCCGGGATGTGAGTCGCACCGGCCGCCGGTGACCACCGGCGGCCGCTGGACGAGAGGTGAGAGCTGATGGCGGACGTACCCGGGCGCCCCGACTGGAGCGCTCTGCACCACATGGTTTCCGACCTGCGCAAAGCCACCTCCGAACTGCCCGAGATACAGCGGCGGATGTTGTCGGTGACCGGTACGGCCTGGTCACCGGACGGACTGATCACGGCAGTGGTCGGGCCGCGGGGCCACCTGATGGAGCTCGAGATCGACCCGCGGGCGCTCCGCCGGCCGGACTCGAAGGCGCTGTCGGCGACCATCCTGCAGACCGTGCGCGCCGCGATCGAGGACGCCGGCCGGCAGAGCACCGAGGTGCTCGACGACGTGCTCCCCGGTGACCTGCGGGCGCTGGCCGGCACCGACGTACGGACCTTCGTCGGCAGCCACGACGCCGATGTGCGGGCCCGGGCGGAGGACGGCCGTGGGTGAGTTCGTACAGATCAGGACGTCGCCCGCGGACATCGTCACCATCGCGAACAGCATCCGGAGCCGGGGCGAGGCCCTCGAACGGGCAGTCGCTGCGCACCTCCCGGCGATCGAGGAGCGCGAACGGCGGGAGAAGACGTTCCCGCCCGACGAGTTCACCGGGGACTTCCACGAGCAGTACACCGCAGCGGCCACCGGCGTCCGGGGCACCCCCTCGACGGTGAACCAGGCCGTACGGGAGGCCGCGCTCTTCTGCGCCGAGCAGCTGACCCACATCGGCGAGTACGTGGCCGGCGCGATGGCGACCTACGACGTCACCGATCAGCAGGGTGGCGCCGACATCGCCGCGGCGGGTCACCACGATCCGCGGTGAGGCGGCATCGTGTCCAGCGGTGACGATCACGAGATCCTGACCACGTTCCTCGACTGGTTCACGTCGATCGAGGAACACATCCCGGGCGCCCGCGACAAGGTCGGCGAGATCCTGCTCGGTGCGCTCCCGTTGGCCCGGGCCAACGACCTCTACGACCTCGCCGCCCAGTGGGGTGACCTCGCCGGGACGCTGAACGACGCGTACGAGGACATCGCCCAGGCGGCCAACGGCATCCTGGAGAACTGGACCGGCGACGAGTCGTCGGCGCAGTTCGCCCAGCAGTGGTTCGACTACCTGGACGGCCTCCGGCAGACCGCCGTCAGCGCCGAGCAGTTGCAGGCGAGCGTGCAGAAGGTCGGCCTCGAGGTCGAGCTGATGAAGTTCATGGCCTTCGTCAACCTGGCGATGCTGGCCGCCTCGTTGTTCATGCTGATCGTCGCGATGATCCCGTCCGGCGGGGGCTCGCTCGCCCTGGCACCCGGGATGTACACGACGTGCCGCAAGGGACTGATGGAGGCGGCTGCCGCGACCGTACGAAAAATTGCTTCTATCTCGTTGCGCACCTCGCTGAAGTCGATGAAGAACCTGTTCCGCGGACTGCCTGGCGCCCTCGGACGCGGGGTGCCCCGGGCGATCACGGCAGGCCGCAACGTCTTTCCACGGGTCGCCGGAGTCCTCAGCGACAAGCTGTCCCCGGCCGCCCTGCGGCAGGCAGCCAAGACGGCGATCGCCAAGGGGCTCACCAACCTCACCCCGCGCGCGCTGATCAGCCGGGGGATCTCCAAGGCGGTGGCACAGAAGCTCGCGGCGAAGGAACTGCGCAGGTTCGCCTCCGACCGGATCACCGGCACCCTGAACCGGCAGACCCGGCGGGAGCTGCAACGGGAGCTCGCCCGGGACGTCCGCCGGCAGCTCATGGCGAAGTGGACCAAGCAGAAGATCGCCCAGAAGGCCGCGTCGACCACGGCCGAGAAGGAAACGCTCGCCGAGCTGAAGAAGATGGCCGCCCGGCAGGTCGCGGAGAAGAGCCTCGGCCCGGAGTTCGCGAAGTACGTCGGCACCCGGGCCGGCTTCGGCGCGATGTTCATGGGCGGCTTCGACGTGCTCGGCCAAGGCCTGCAGGGACTGTCCGGCAACCGCACCGAGATGGACTGGGCACACGCCGGGAACAGCGCGGTGCAGGGTGCGGCGTTCGGCGCCGGCATGTTCGGCGGCCCGCTCGGCCACGCGTTCGGCGGCGCCCTGGCCGGCGGCGCGGTTGCTCTCGGCACGGAGATGGGCGGCGCCGACGGCATCAACTGGGCGGCGGTCGGGCACGGCGCGGTGCAGGGCGCCGAGGCCGGCGTCATCCTCGGCGGCCAGACCCACCTGGAGAGCTCACACCTGGGCGGCCGCCACCTGCGGATCGGCGAGGACATCCAGGTGCTGCCCGGCGCGAGGGAGGGCGACTTCACCGTCGTCTCGGCCCGCGCGGCCCACAACGAGAAGCTCACCCTGACCAGCGACGGCGAGTTCGCCTGGCAGACCGACTACAACGGCGGGCGGTCTGGGCAGAGCGAGGGCTTCCAGCCCCCGCCGGCAACCGGACCCTCCCCGCACCCGGCCACCACCAGCCCGGGCCACGTGGCGGCCGCAGCCTCGATTGCGGCAACCAGCGCCGCCGCCCCACGAACCGAAGCACCGGCCCCACGAACCGAAGCACCGGCCCCGCGAACCGAAGCACCCGCACCCCGCCCCGAAACGCCGGCCCGTCCGGATGCCGGCGGCCAGCCCCCGGAGACCATCGCGGCCCGCTCCACCGGCACAGATCCGATCCAGGCTGCTACGAATCCGAATGCAGCCGTTCCCGATCCGAGCCGAGCTGTGCCAGATCCGGCCCGCGTCGCTCCGGATCTGAGCCGCCCCACTCCGGACCCGGCCCGAGCCGCCGTCGGCGACGGCGGACCGCCGCATGGCGAGCACATCCCGGCTCGGCCGGACAGCGTCGGCCCCGATCGCCACACGGTGGACAGCGACCCGCCGTCTGACAGCGGGCCACCGGCATCGGCCCGACCCGAGCACGCCGTGGCTGCGGTGGAGCGGGGCAGCGACGCCGAGCCACGAGACCCCAGCGGCGGCGATTCCGGCGTACGGGATGGGGGTGGTCATGGCCGCGATCTGGCGCCGGACAGCGGCCTCGCCGGGCGCGGACTTACGCCGGACGGCGATCCTGCCGGGCGCGGACCGGCGGCGAGTCATGATCTTGGGAGCCGTGATCCTGCTTCGGGGGGTGATGTCGCCAGGCATGCTGATCGGGCCGCAGGGCAGTGGGCTGTTTCGGACAGCGGGCTGCCTGGCCGGGCCGGCGGTGAGCTGCCGGAGGCGTTGCGGATTCAGGAGATCCTGCGTGGGGAGGACGGGTCGGCGCGGCCTGCCGGGGTCTCCCATCGGCGCGAGGTCGCGCGGCTGGAGCCGCCGGAGGTGGAACGGCTCGGCCCGGACCTTGCCGACGGGCGGTTGCGGGCGCGGGGTGGGCCGGAGCAGCACGGGCGGTGGGCGGCCGAGCATCTGAGCGGCCGCACGGAGGCGGGCGGGTCGCGGCCGAAGCCGGGTGAGGAGATCGCGCGGACCGTCGACGACGCCGCGGACCAGGCAGCGGACCACATGACGCCGCGGCCTGACGGGTCGGCGAGCCCGGAGCGGGTGGCGCACGAACAGGGCCGGCAGGATCGGGAAGTGAGGCCGGAAGAGGCCGTTGACCAGTCACGGGACGATCCCGGCCGAGATGGGGACCAGGTCGAGCGGCCGGAGAACGATCATCCGGCCGGGCACGATCCGGATGGCCCGGAGCCGAGGCGGCCGGGGGAGCCGCGGACGCCGTTGCGTGACTTCTTCTCTGAAGCCATGGAAGCGAGCCCGGAATGGAACGAGGGCGTCAGGCGAGAGTTCGCCCGGGAGTTGTCCGGGCGTGACTTCGCCGGATTGGACGTCCGCGTGGACCACGTCCGGGCGGGAAGCCGCTCGCTGGACGTCGCGATGTCGGTGGTCGACCCCGCCACCGGTGAGAAGGTCGGCGCCATTGACCGCCGGATCGGCGTGGACCGGAACACCGGAGGTATCGAGGTCCAGCACCTGAGGTTCGACGTGAAACCGGAGTACCAGAACCTCGGGTTCGGTCGGGCGTTCAACGATCACATGGAGGGCTGGTACGTCGAATCCGGCGTCGATCGGATCGTTCTTCAGGCGGGCAAATCGGTTGGCGGCTACGCCTGGGCCCGGGCCGGCTACGACTGGCACAACAACTCCGACTATCAGGCGAGAGACGTCCTCAGCCGGCTAGAGGCGGCCGTGGGGAATCTCCAGAAGGACCTTGATCTGCTGGTCTCCGCATCTCGCCGAGGCGCGTGGGAGACCGTCGGCAACATCATCGCCAAGCACGGCTATCCGGATGCCGCGTCGGCATTCGAGGGCATGTCCCGTCAGAAGGATGAAGCGTCATCTGTCTTGGACCGGGGACGATCCTTGCCTTACCGGAGTCCGCGCTTTCCGACACCTCACGAGATCAGCCAGGTCGGGCGGACCGACCAGGGCGGCACCTCGGCGACGTGGATCGGCAAGCGGGCCATGCTGGGGTCGGGCTGGCACGGCGCGAAGGTTCCGGAGATGCGTCCGGAGGCACCGTTGAGGGCGGAGCCGGCGGCATCTGTCGCCAGGACGGATCAGCACTCGCGCTCCGATGCCCCGATCCGGGACGGCCTGGATTCAGTGGTGGAATCCAAGCCGGATGCCGGGTTGGCTACGCCACATGATTCTCCTCGTCGCGCGGAAGATCTACATAGTCCGGAACGCGGCGATGGAGAGCCTGCCGATCATTCCGAGACGGAGCCGTATGCGGCTGCACGGCGGGAGGCGGATTCCACCGGACAGGAGTACGACCCGTTCCGGGACACCGGGGAGAGCTACACCGACGCTGACCGGGAGCAGATGCGGGACCGGATCGACCGGGCGCTGAATCCGGGCCGCTATGAGCAGGACGAACTTGTTGGGAGCCCGAGGGACGGCGATGCGTTGGTGGACTCGGCGCCTGCGGATACGCCTCCGGAGGGCACCCGCCAGGTGCCGGATCACTCGACGAGCACGCTGTCGGGTCAGGAGATCGCTGACCATCTTCGGCCGCGACTTGGCAATGATCTTGCTGATGGCATCGGCCGAGTCATGGGGCGGGATGCGGCGGGTTCCGATCTCGCTCCACGGTTGAATACTCCCGGGGAGCTTGACCGGACATCGGCAGCACTGGCGGAACTCGCGGCGGGAGACGCGCTCGAACCGAGCAGAGGCTGGTTGGAGAAGTTCAACCAGCTCAATCCGGGTGCGGGGCGGCTGTTCGAGCCGGTGGCCGACCACGTGAACCGGCTGGGTAGCGGCGCGGATCGTGCTCGGGAGTTCGCCGACACGATTCGGGCGGACGATCCCGCCCGAGATGTCGGACCTCACCCAGATGCCGGGCAACGCGCACTGGTGGCGGACTATACCGCTCGCATGGAGCGTGACCTGGCACCGGTGGCCGAGGCCGAGACGTCGGCTGTCGGGGGAGAGGCGGCTCGGCAGGCCGGTGGCGACGTGAAACTGTCCGTCCGGTCGCGAGATGCCAGCTCGCTGCATACAGAGGTCGATCGACTCGTCAAGGGCAGCTGGACCGAACCGGGCCGGCCTGAGGCGAGAGTGGGCGACGTGCTCGATCCGGTGACGGTACGTCTGACCGTGTCGGACATGACTGTCCTGGATGCCGTTTACGAGAACGTGCGGGCGCGGTTCGGGGTCGGTGACGGCGGTCGCATCCTGCATGTCGACAACACTTATGCCCATCCGCGGCCGGGTCTTCGCTCACCTGCCGAGCGAGGGATCTCGGTGATCATCAGAGCAGAGGTCGAGGGGCGTTCACACACGTACGAGTTGGAGTTGAGGACCGAGCGGGCGGGGCTCGCGGCGGACTTGAAGGACGTGATGTCCCGATCGCTCGGGGATGACCTGTCGTCCGAGCAGGCGCGCGCGATTGATCAGATGGTGCGGGAGGCGGCGGCTCTCGACCAGCTGGAGTCCAGGTCGGAGACGATTGCTGACGCTGAGTCCCGGGCTGCGCGGGACGCTGCCAAGCGGGACGCTGATCGGGAAATCCGCCAACAGGGAAAAGATGGGCGTTTTCAGGCATCTCTCGTGAAGAACGAGTTGACAGATAATTCGATGTTCGAAGGCCTGAACGAGCTGGACCGAGGGAAGGTCGCGGAGGCGCTGATTCAATTACCCAAAAAGATGACGTTGAAACTTCGGAAACGCGTATTCGAATGGGCCTTCGAGCGGGCTCGTGGTGACGTGCGCGCCTTCGCTAACCATGTCGAGTTTGCACATTCACGATGGAGGGAGATGGCGGGTGATAATGAGAAATATCTCTATGAGTCGGCTCGAAAAAACCAGGTTACCGAGGTTGACACAAGAGGGTTCAAGACCGCTGCCCAGATTAGTGCTACCGAGGTGATGATTTCCGATGAAGGCATGGCGCGCCTGAAATCCGACCTTGAAGATGATCTTCAGTATCTCGCTGGCAAGCCTCATTCGATCAGCCTGCCGGAGCAGGTGCATCCCGATCTAGTTGCATCCAAGCTTGTCGGGCTCGAGCACCCGCCATGGGAGATGCCTGAAGCGGAGGCTTATCACGCGCACAAGCACCTGTCGGATCTTCCCCCCGAGGACAGGTATCCCGGCAATCCGATCGACGTCTACACGCGGAGTCTTCTGAAGACACTGCTGACAGGCAAAATTCGGGTCGAGCCACCTACGAACGACGGGGGTAAGACGATGCTCACTTACCACAGGGCGATCTCCGACTCGGGTGATGTGATGCTGGCCCGAGCGTATCTCAGCGATGACGGATCGGTTGTGGTCGCGACGTATGGAAGGGTGGAACTCCGAAAATGATGCGCCGCAAATATGCACTAGAGGAACTGCGGCGCTTCGCGTTGCGCACTCTTGAGGCTAGCGTTCCTGGTGACCGTTGGGTGCGCAGGAGCGTAGCGGACTTCTTTCGCCTGCTGGTTGATGTACACGCTCTAATTCCTGATTTTGACCTTCGAGATGTGGCCGACGGCAGCGATTTCTACTCCGATGTGGTTGCTCAACTGCAGCGACTGCGCTCAGATGTTCAAATGGCTGCTGACTGGCAGGTCGACGAGATCGAGGAAGCCTCTGACGAGCAGCTGGAGCTTGCCCTGCGGATTCGCTCAGGGTTGCAGTATCTGCATGACGACTTTGCGGACACTGCGGCGGCGGGACTGGTCGACGAGAGGGTTCTTGCCGAAGCGGACGCCGCCACGAAGGACTTGCTCGACAAATATGGTCCGGCCGAACCGGACGATGTGCCGGCGTTCGTGCCGGTTTCGCACTGGTGGTGGGACAGCTCGTTCCGGGCCGCCATGCCGGACTGGGTGACGGTGTATCGCTACGGCGAAGCCCCGGATGACCTGAGTACCGCCTTCTACATCGCAGACCGGGCATACTCGCGACCCTGGCTGGCGCTGGCGGCGCGACAGGAGGCGTCGAGCTTCTTCTCCGATCGGGATCTGATCCGAGAGGTCCTGCGCGTCGAGGGGTCCGCCGGCTATCTCGGTGGCGCCCTGCCGACCTGGGACCAGTTCCGTCAGCGACATGTAGTGGACGGTGTCCCGCTGCCGGTGCGGAGCGTGCCGCAGGACTACGTGCCACCGCCGGGCTGGGACGCGATGATGGCCGAGATCCAGCGGGAACGGGATGCGGTCTTCGCCGACCTGCAAGGTGCCGCCGCGGAGGCTTTCCCGAATGCTCCGACGCAGGTGAACTCGGTGGAGGGGCCGATGCGGTTTTCGCGGGGGGCGGTGCAGAAGCACGAGGAATTATGGGGCTTCCGCATCAATTTCATGGCTTTTCCCGGTTTCCCGGATAGTGTGCCGCCGGCTGAGGAGATCGCAGCGGTCTCGCCGAAGTTGTCGCAGCGGGGTTGGGTTGTTGCGTCGCTCAGGGACAGTCCTGGAGAGCTGCACATGGAAGCAGCCCGTGGAGAATTTCGCCTGTCGGTCTTCGCTGAACCGGGAGCAGTCACTTTCATCGTGCTCTCGCCCAGATATCGCGCACCCCTGGACATGGGGCCCATCTGGATCATCGAGCCCCGCGTAGTGGGCAGTTAGGTAGGCGACGATGACTGATCGGGTGGACACCGAGCCGGTCTACTTCGGTCGGCTGCGTCCCGGAGACGCGCTCTCCGATCCGTCCTGGGTCCTTCGGCGCACGACCTCGGAGGTCGGGTCGGTCGACGAGATTCTTGGCCGTGACGGAGAGTGGCAAACGTCGGACATGCTGGCCCGCACTGAGCGCGGCGAGTTGCCGGGCACGCTGGAACTGCTGGGCCCGTTGTTGCCGTCCGCACTGGCGAGCGTGGCGCAGCGGCGGTTCCGGGCGGTGCGGCGGGCGCTGGATCGCCAGCAGTCGGGTGACTGCCTGCTTCGGGTGGCGGTGCCGGGAACCGGCTCCGCGTATCAGCGGCTCGACGACGAGGCACGAGCGGAGACGGTGGCCTTTCTTGCCGGGGCACCGCTGGTGGTTTCCACGGCAGACGGCGATTTTCGTACGGATGGAATGTGGGTCTGGCCGGAGTCGATCGCGCAGCAGGTGCTAGCCACCGGAGATCCGCCCGAGGACGAGTTCTTCTTCCATATCCATGAGCGCGCGTTCTGCTTTCCGGAAGAGGTGTTGCCCGGTGTGATCGATCGGGCCCGCGGGCTGCTAGAGATGGCTGCTGCCGGTGTGGGATCCGGGCGGGTTCAGGAGGCCAGCGTGCCTGGGCGGGAGCCGCCGCCGACTCGGGCGGAGCGGTTGCGGGCTCTGGGTGCCTGGCACGCCGAGTGGCAGGCGAAACATGCCGGCAGCACGCCGTTCCGTCCGGAGCGCTATCCCGGTGACTCCGACTACAACCAGCACTACGTCGACGTGGAGGCGTCGCCGGAGGCGGACTGGGAGTACACCGTGCGGGCTCGCGAAATCATGGGTCTCGACCCGGAGACCGGTCAGCCGCTCGACCTGTAAAGCGACCAGTATCGATAGGGTGGTGGGTGTGAAGGAGCGGACGGCCGACGCCCTGGTGAGGACGCCTGCTGCAGGGATCCGCGGCGGCCGGGAGTGGGAGGACTGCCGGGCCCGGCGGTTTGGTGGGCTTTGCTGGGAACGCTTCGGAGGTCGGCGTGACCGGGAGTGATGGCTGGGTGCCGGCCAATGAGGTGGAAGAAGCCATGGTGCTGGCCGCGGTGGCCGATGAACGGGCTACCTATTTTCAGCTGATCGCGGTTGCTGACCTGTACCTGCCGCAGCTCACCGGGGACCCGTCGGCCGAGCAGCGGTTTGTCACCGTGCATGCGTTCGGGCATGTGTTCCTGCCGGTGTTCACGTCGGTGGAGGCGCTGGGGCGGCGGTTCGGGCACGCCGTCGACGGGTACACCGTCACCAGCTTCGCCGAGCTGCGGCGCAAGTGGCCGGATCCGGACTGGCGGCTCGCGGTCAACCCCGGTACGCCGATCGACGCCTATCTACCGGTGGAGAGCCTTGCCGACGCCGCGGTCGGTGACCTCACCGTCCCGGTCCTGGGTGAACTGGTCACCGCGGCCGGTGAGGCGGTGGCCGTGGAGGACGAGCTGCGCGCCCGGCAGGCGGCCGGCCACTACCCGGACCCGGACGCGGCGCTGGCGACCGCCGCGCGGGCCGGTGACGTGTACGGCTTCATGGAACGGCTGCTCGACGCGACGGTGCTGGTGCCGACCACCCGGCCGGTCGAGTTCGAGGAGATCGCGGAGCCGGGCTTCCCGTGGAGACCAGCATCAGAAACAAAGATCCAGGTGTTCACCTCCCTCGAGTCGCTGCTGGCCAGCCACCCGGCTCCCCCTCCGTACGCTGAATTGAATTTCTCCTTCGTGGTGGCCTGCTGGCCGGAGGGTTTCGTGATGGCGATCGACCCGGACGGGGAGCACCCGCTGGAGTTCGGGCCGGAGCAGGTGCCTTGGCTGTTCGGATTCGGTCAGGCGGAGGAGCCGGAATGAACCGGCGGGTGGCGATCGTGCTGGCCGTGGGGCTGCTCGGGGTGGCCGCCCCGGCACCGGCGCTCGCGGCCGACTGCGCGACCCCGACCGACGTCGCGACCACGGCGTGGCCCCGGGCGATGCTCGACATCGACGCGGTCAGCGCGTTCACCAGGGGCGGCGGCGTCACCGTCGCGGTCCTTGCCACCGGCGTCCGGGGAGATCACCGGCAGCTCGCCGGCCGGGTGCTGACCGGGGTCGACGCGGTCGGCGGGGGAGCGGCCGCGAACACCGACTGCACCGGCGTCGGCACCCAGGTGGCCGGCGTGATCGCGGCCGCTCCGTCGGACGACAGCCCGGTCAGCGGGCTCGCCGCCCGGGCCACGATCCTGCCGGTGCGCGTGGTGCCGGACGCCGGCTCGGCGGAGAACACCGCCACACCCGCGGCGCTGGCCCGCGGGATCGACCTGGCCCGGCAGAACGGCGCCGACGTGATCGTCGTGGCGGTTCCGGCCTATCAGGACAGTCGCGAGCTGCGAGCCGCCGTCGCGGCGGCGGTCGGCGGTGACGTGCCGGTGATCGCGTCGGTCGGTGATCTGGGCAGCGCTCAGGACGGCAACCCGACGCCGTTCCCGGCCGCCTACCCGGACGTGATCGGGGTCGGCGCGATCGACCAGAACGGTCAGATATCCCCGGCGTCACAGCGCGGGGAGTACGTCGACCTGGTCGCCCCCGGTGTCGCGGTGCCCACCCTGCAGGGCGGGACCGGTTCGGCCCGGGGACTCGTCGAGGCGAGCGGCACGGCGCTGGCCGCCGGTCAGGTGGGTGCGGCGGCGGCGCTGGTCCGGAACCGGTCCGGGCGGATGCCGATCGCCGACCTGACCCGGCTGCTGACCGCGTCGGCCAGCCCGGCGGACACCGGGGACGCGTTCGGCGCCGGAGTGGTCAATCCGCTGGCGGCGGTCACCGGGAGGCTCACCGACCAGCGCGGACGGGCCCTGCCGGCGGTGTCGGCGCCGTCCGCGGACCGGGGTGACGCGGAGAACCGGCGGCGGGCCGTGGCGTTCGCCGGCGCGGCCCTGGCCGCCGTCGCGGTGCTGGCGGTGCTGATGGTGACCGTGGCGATCCGGCGGAGCCGGCGGCAGCACTGGCGGCCCGGCATGGCGCCGCCGCTGCCCGAGCACGACGAACCGGTCGAGCCGGGCCCGCCGATCATGCTGCTGGAAAGAAAGCCGTGATCAGGCTGCTGGAAAGAAACCCTGATCAGGCCGAGCACGACGAGCCGGCGCTGCTGCTGGAGAGAAAACCCTGATCAGGCCGGGCGCACAGCGGCTGCCGGGTCCAGGGTGACGCCGCGCGGGATCGCGCTGACCAGCGCGGTCGGTACCTCGGTCGCCGAGGCGGGGGCGTAGCCGAGCCGGCCGAGCGCGTCCGCGTTCGGCACCGCGTGCCGGAGTCCGAGATCGGTCACCACCTGGTAGCCGCCCGAGCCGGGCACCCGGACCAGGGCGAACCGGCCGGCCGGTACCAGGATCGCGTCGGCCAGCGCGCGCCCGCCGTCGGCACCGGCGGTCGGCACTGCCGCGGCGAGCCCGGCTGCCGCCCCGCCCACGGTGATCGACGGCGGGGTGGCGGCCACCCGGGTGATCGCGCAGGCGGTGGTGCCGGCTGCCACTGCGGCCAGCTCCGGCGGGCTTTCCGGCTGGGTGTTGCCGGCGGCCGGTTTCAGCGGTGGAGAGTTGGCGACCACGGAGTTCGGGATGTCCTTCGGCTCGGCCGGGAAACTCGCGTTCAGCACGGTCTGTTGCAGTGGGGTGATGGGCAGCAGACCATTCCGCAGCACCAGGTAGAACTGCTTGCCGTCGACGCCGGCCTTGGCCGACAGCACGTCACCGTTGGCGAAGCCTTCCACGTCGTCGGAGGGCTCGCCCCGGTTCTGCACCTGCAGGGGCGCGATGTCCGTGCCGGCCGGCAGGGCGTTCAGCCAGGCGATGCCGACCGGGATCGGGTCGACCGCGCCGAACAGGGCCGGAAGGGTGGTCCGGGCGTCCCGGATCCGATGCTTGCGGCCGTGCCACACGAGCTGGCTGTCCCCGTCGGTCACCAGCAGGCCGCGTTCGCCCAGGTCGGTGCCGCCAGGGCCGGCCGAGCCGACGAGCAGCGCGGACGCCGGGTCGTCGCCCGGCACCACACACATCGTCCAGGGCAGGCCGATCTGCTGACCGGCCGCGGGCAGCGACGCCGGCGCGTTCGGGATGCCGATGGTGACCCCGCGGGGCACACCGGCGAGGGCTTTCGCGGCGATCCGGTAGACGGTCGGGTTGGGCCGCCCGGCGGCGAGCTTGGCCGAGGTGAAGTTCAGCGCCGGATTGAGCCGGCCCTGCAGGTAGACGAAGCTCGCGCCGGACTCCCGCTCGATCACCACCGAGCCGTCGCTCTTCCACTGGTCGGTGCCGACCTTGGTGAGGATGCCGTAGATGCCGAACCCCGCGCCGATCAGCACCGCCACCATCAGGCCGCCGAACAGCGCGCCGATCCCGCGGCGCAGCGGGGACTGCGCCGGGTCGGTCTCGCGCATCACGAACGCCGAGATGACCCGCTGGTTGAGGAACTGGTACGACTGCAACTGATCACGCCGGGACGCCATCGCGCCTCACCCGCCGATCGAGGAGAACAGCCCGCGGATGTCGTCGAACACGCCCATCACCGCGCAGGTCAGCGGGATCAACGCCATGATCGCGAGCACGTCCAGCAGGTCGGCGGCCCGGCCCAGGTACGGCGACGGCGGGCGCTGGCTGTAGACCACCGCGGCGGCCAGCGCGACCGCACCGGCCAGCAGCGCGGCGGCCAGCAGCAGCAGCCCCGGGATCACGTCGCCGAGGACCGCGCCGATGCCCAGCTCGGCCAGCCCGGCGACGCCCGCCACCAGCAGCGGGCCGCGCTGCTGAGGGGTGGCCAGCAGCCGGGCGCGCAGCAGCAGCGCGGTCGTGCCGGCCACGATCAGCAGCACAGTGGACGTGTCCGGGCCGGTCAGGCCCAGATAGAGGATCGCCACGACACTGCTGAACGCGGCGGCCAGCAGCAGGCCGGTGAGCACCTCGTCGGCCCGGACCACGGCGGTGAAGACGTCCGCCCGGCGCGGCATCGGCTTGTCCTTGAGGATGTCCTCGGCCCGGTTGGGCAGCTCCGGGAACGGCAGCCGGCCGATCCAGCTGGCCAGCACCGGATAGCCCGGCAGCAGGCCGATCGCGGCGGTCAGCGCGACCGCGGCGGCGCCCTCGCCCGATGTCCCGGCGAGGGTGAGCAGCGCGGCCAGCAGGCCGGTCAGCGCGATCGCGATGCCGGCCACGAACAGCCGGGGCAGCCCGGCCACCCCGGCGTGGCCCAGCACGCTGAGCACCAGCAGCACCGCCGAACCGAGCAGCAGAGCGGGCGCGCCGACGCCGAACAGGGCCGGGTCGGTGGCGCCGGCCAGCCAGGCGCCGCCGAAGAACGCGTAGGGCAGGCCGCTCGCGGCGACCACGGCACCGGCACCCGCGTCGGTGAACGCGCGCGACAGCAGGATGCCGGCCACCGCCAGACCCAGCGCGACGGCCAGCGCGACGATCGCCGCGATGCTCCGGGCCGGGCCGCTGATCGCCAGACCGAGCAGGCCGACCAGCAGGGCCACGGTGAAGACCGCCAGGCCACAGCGGCGCGTCGCGGCGGCACCCCAGGACCGTCCGGCGCGTCGCGCGCCGCTCGCGATCACTTCGACCACATCGTCGTACGCCAGCTCCGGCCAGTCCTCCCGGGCCGGCTTGAGGTGCAGCAGCTCGCCGTCCCGCACACCCTGGGCGGCCAGATTGCGCTGCGGTTCGAGAGCGGCGCCGGTGGCTCGCCGCAGCACCCAGCCGCCGTTGCGCTCGGCCGGTTCGCCCAGCGCGCCCTCGGCGTGCCGGAGCAGATGTGGCAGCAGTTCGCCGACGAGCATGTTGTCCGGCAGGGCGATGTCCATCCGGCGGGTCGGCGCGGCGATTGTCACGCGGGCGAGGCTGGGGCCACCCGGTGCAGTCACGCGGTCACCTCCTGTATGGAACCGGCGCCACCAAACTAGCAGGGGGCACACCCGAATTCGCCCCCGTGAATGCACCCGGATGGGGTTGCCGCGCCGGGTGAAGCCCTGCTTCTCTTGCGGTAGGACCCGATTCGGACGGCGATGGGGAGGCCCGGCGTGACCGTGACCATCGTGAAGCGCCCGCCACGCCGCCCGGCGCCCCTGATGCCCTCCGGCGAGGTGCTGCTCGACCCGCCGCCGGAGATCCCGCCACCGGCCGGCAAGGGCTGGACCAGGATGCTCATGGTGCTGCCGATGGGCGCCGGCGCGGCGGCGATGGGCCTGATGATGGGGGTGCAGCGCGGCGGCCCGCTGACCTACGTGGCCGGCGCGATGTACGGCGTCTCCGTCCTCGGCATGATCGCGATGATGGCGACGAACACCTCGGGCCCGGGCAAGCGCGAGATGATCGAGTCCCGCCGGCAGTACCTCCGCCACCTCTCCCAGCTGCGGGCCCAGCTGCGCACCACGATCCGCCAGCAGCGCGAGGCGCTGTATTACCGCAATCCGGACCCGGCGACACTGTGGACGTTCGCCGACAGCGGCCGGCTCTGGGAGCGGCGCCGCAACGACGCCGACTTCACCGTGGTCCGGATCGCGGTCGGTGTCCAGGAGGTGGCGACCCGGCTGATCCCGCCGCAGACCAAACCGGTGGACGAGCTGGAGCCGCTCTGCGCGATGGCGCTGCGCAAGTTCGTCAACACCTACTCGGTGGTGCCGGACCTGCCGGTCTCGGTGGCGCTGCGGGACTTCTCGCACATCTACCTGCGCGGCGCCGACGCCGCGGTGCAGGACTTCTGCCGGGCACTGGCCGCGCAGATCGTCACGTTCCACGCCCCCGACGACCTGCGTCTCGGCGTCTGCGTGCCGGATCATCAGCGGGCCCGGTGGGAGTGGGCGAAATGGCTGCCGCACGCCCAGCACCCGGACAAGACCGACGCGGTCGGCCCGGTCCGGCTGGTCGCGCCGAGCGTGCCGGCGCTCGAGGCGATGCTCGACGACGTGCTGGTCAACCGGCCGCGGTTCGACCCGTCCGGCCCGGCGCCCGGCGGCCCGCACGTCGTGGTGATCATCGACGGCGGGTCGACGGCCGGTTCTGATCACCTGATGACCGAGGGCGGCGTCGCCGGGGTGACCATCCTCGACCTGTCCGTCCCGCCGCCCCGGCTGCTCGACGACAGCTCGGTGGTGCTGGAGATCGCCGCGGACGGCACGGTCACCGGCACCACGATGGACGGTTCCACCGAGGTCGGCCGGGCCGACGCGCTCGGGGCGGCAGCGATCGAGGTGCTCTCCCGCGAGCTGGCGCCGCTACGGCTGTCCGCCGCGACGTTCGGCGACCAGCCCGCCATCTCCCAGGACATGGGGCTGGCCGAGCTGCTGGAACAGGACGACCCCTATCAAGTGGACCTGGAGACGCTCTGGGCCGGCCGGCCCAACCGGGACCGGCTGCGGGTACCGATCGGCATCGGCGTCGACGGCCGGCCGGTCGAGCTGGACCTCAAGGAGTCCGCACAGGACGGGATGGGCCCGCACGGCCTGCTGATCGGAGCGACCGGCTCCGGCAAGTCCGAGCTGCTGCGCACGCTGGTGGTCGGGCTGGCGCTCACCCACAACCCGGAGATCCTCAACTTCGTGCTCGTCGACTACAAGGGCGGCGCGACCTTCGCCTCGCTCGACCGGCTGCCGCACACCGCCGCGATGATCACCAACCTGCAGGACGAGCAGCCGCTCGTCGACCGGATGCTCGGGGCCATCCAGGGTGAGCTGACCCGGCGGCAGGAGCTGCTGCGCAAGGCCGGCAACTACGCCTCGGCGCGCGACTACGAACGGGCCCGGGCGGCCGGGGTGCCCCTCGCCCCGCTGCCCAGCCTCGTGGTGATCGTCGACGAGTTCTCCGAGCTGCTCGCCGACCGGCCGGACTTCATCGACATGTTCGTCCAGATCGGCCGGGTGGGCCGGTCGCTCGGCATCCACCTGCTGCTCGCCTCGCAGAAACTCGAGGAGGGGCGGCTGCGCGGGCTGGAGTCACACCTGTCGTACCGGATCGGTCTGCGCACGTTCTCGTCGATGGAGAGCCGGGCGGTGCTCGGCGTGCCGGACGCCTACGAGCTGCCGCACCACCCGGGGCACGGCTACCTGCGAGCCGGCACCGACGGGCTGGTGCGGTTGAAGGCGGCCTACGTGTCCGGCGCGGTCCGCCGGGAGGGCATCGTGGCGGCCGGCGGCACCCGGGCGGGCAGCCCGATCCGGGACTTCAGCACGTACTGGTCCGCGCCGCTGCAGGACGAGCGGCCGGAACCGGAGGGCGAAGGCCAGGAGGTCGAGGAGAAGGTTCAGGGCGACACCCTGATGGACGTGCTGGCCCGGCAGATGGAGGGCCGCGGCGCCCCGGCGCACGAGGTGTGGCTGCCCCCGCTCGACAAGGCGCCCACCCTGGGCCAGATGCTGCCGCCGGTGATCTCGATGCCGGACCGCGGGCTGATGGTCGACGCGGCCGAGCGGTTCGGCTCGGTGCACGCCCTGGTCGGTGTCGTCGACAAGCCGTTCGACCAGCGCCGTGATCCGATGTGGCTGGACCTCTCCGGCGCGTCCGGCAACCTGCTGGTGGTCGGCGGCTCGCAGTCCGGCAAGTCAAACCTGCTGCGCACCCTGATCACCAGCCTCGCACTCACCCACACCCCGCGTGAGGTGCAGTTCTACGGCCTCGACTTCGGTGGTGGCCCGATCAGTGCGCTCACCGACCTGCCGCATGTCGGCGGGATGGCGACCCGCCGCGACACCGATCGGGTCCGGCGCACGATCGCCGAGGTGCACGGGCTGATGCGGGGCCGGGAGGACCTGTTCGCCCAGCAGAACGTGGAGGGCATGGCGGCCTACCGGCGGGCCCGCGCGCAGGGCCGGTTCGCCGAGGACCCGTTCGGCGACGTGTTCCTGGTGATCGACGGCTGGTCGACGCTGCGGGCCGAGTTCGAGGACCTCGAGCCGACGGTCAACGAGCTGGCCAACCGGGGTCTCGGGTTCGGCGTGCACGTGGTCGCCGCGACCAACCGGTGGATGGACGTCCGCCCGCAGGTCCGCGACGTGTTCGGCACCCGGATCGAGCTGCGCCTCGGCGAGCCCGCCGACTCGCTGATCAACCGCCGGGAGGCGGTGAACGTGCCGGAGCAGTCACCGGGTCACGGCCTCACCCCGGAGGGGCACCACTTCCTCACCGCGCTGCCCCGGATCGACCGCGAGCAGCGCGCCGACGACCTGTCCACCGCGGTCGCCGAGCTGGTCAAGCACGCCACCGAGCACTGGACCGGCCCGCCCGCCCCCAAGGTCCGGCTGCTGCCGCTCGAGCTGCCGTTCGAGGCGCTGCCGCCGGCGCGCGGCCCGGTCGTCCCGATCGGGATCGCCGAGGCCGACCTGCAGCCGGTCTGGCTGGACTTCGACGCGGAGCCGCACGTGCTGCTCTTCGGCGACATCGAGAGCGGTAAGAGCTCGTTCCTGCGCAGCCTGGCCACGTCGATCGTGGCCGGCAACAGCCCGTCCGAGGCCCGGGTCCTCCTCGTCGACCTGCGGCGCAGCCTGCTCGGCTGCGTCCCGGCCGAGAACACCATCGGTTATGGCACGTCGCATCAGGTGACCGCGGATCTGATCAGCCAGATCACCGTGGTGATGCGCGAGCGGCTGCCCGGTCCCGACGTCACCCCGGAGATGCTCAACAACCGCAGCTGGTGGAAGGGCCCGCAGCTGTATGTCCTGGTCGACGACTACGACCTGGTCGCCGCGGCCGCGCAGAACCCGCTGCTGCCCCTGCTGGAATTCCTGCCGCAGGCCCGCGACATCGGCCTGCACCTGGTGCTCACCCGCCGGATCGGCGGCGCGGCCCGGGCCATGTTCGACCCGGTCATCGGCCGGATCCGGGAGCTCGCCTCGCCCGGCCTGATGATGTCCGGCCCCCGCGAGGAAGGTCCACTGTTCGGCACGATCAAACCGCAGACGCTGCCACCGGGCCGAGCCTGGATGGTCACCCGAAAACACGGCGCGCGGTTGGTCCAGCTCGCTTGGACACCACCGGTCCGCTGACAAACCCCCATTTTGTACGGATACCGAGCGCCCGTCCGTAGGCTACGAGCCGCGTCCCGTGGTGGTCTCGCGCGAGGTCGCGGCCCACTGCGGACCGCGGCGCGGTTGCGGGTCCCGGCTGGGCCACCGGGGTGTCTCCGCGACGCGGAGACACCCCGGTGAGCCAGCAGAAGTCCGGGGCACGGCCGGGCCTCAGGTGTCCCGCGCGGCGGCGGGTCCCGGCGGACCGCGCGGGGCAGACGTCCGTGGTGGGTCAGCGGCGGGGCAGGCCGATGAACTGCTGCTCGGTGGGGGTCTGGCCGAGGAACAGGTACCGGTCGGTGCCCTCGCCGATCAGCGCGAGCATGTCGTCCGCCATGAACTGCAGGAACTGTCCACTGTGCGGCCGCAGCTTCAGCGTCGACGTTGCCAGCGCGGCCTCGTCGCCCCCGAGCCGTTGCAGCAGTGTCAGCTGGGCGTCCTGCAGCGCGGCCAGCCCGGGCCGGTCCAGTTGGCGCAGAATGGTCAGCTGGGTCCGCCACGGTCCCAGCGGCGGTGCGGTGGCCGGGCCGGTCAGGCCCAGGTCGTAGACCGCGAGGGTGGGCATCTGCGCGGTGCCGGTGAGCGCTGCGCCCTGATCGCTGCTGTGCACGGTGAGCCGGTTGTACTGGCCGGTCGCGCGTTCACCGAAGCCGGCCCAGGCCCGCGGCTCGGTGGTCACCACGATCACCCGGGCGCCCAGTGCGAACGCCCGGAAGATCAGCAACTGTGCCGCCCACACTCCGCCGACCAGGGCGATGCGCACCGGCTCGGGTGCGAACAGGTGCAGCGGCACCGGGGTGTTCTGCCGGTCCCGGCCGAGGATCAGCCCGGCGCCGGCCGACGGGGTCACGGTCACCCGGCGCAGCGTCTTCCGGGAGATCGCGTGCCAGCCGATGTGTAGCGGCGAGGTCTTCCCGGACGGCCCGGTGCGCGTGTCGTCGTCCTCCTCGGGCGGCTCGTCCGGCGGTGAGTCGTCCTGCGGGCCGTACGCGGGCTGCGCCGCGGCGAGCGCCCGGCTCTGCGCGCCGGCCGGCGGGGCGTCGGCCGGTTGCGGCGCGCCCAGCCGGCGCCCGGTCACGTCAACGGTGTCCTGCCGCGCCCCCAGCTGTGCCGGAACCTGAACCGCCCGCCCCGGCGCGACCTGCCCTGGCAACGCGGCCTGCGCCGGCGGGATCTGTCCTTGTGGCGCGGTCTGCCCCGGCGCGAACGGTCCTTGTGGCACGGTTTCTCCGTGCGGGATTTGTCCTTGTGGCGCGGTCTGCGCCTGCGGGAACTGTCCCTGCGGTGCGGCCTGGCCCGGCGTGAATGGTCCCCGCGGCGCGGTTTGTGCAGGTGGGAATGGTCCTTGTGGCGCGGTTGGGGTCGGCAGGAACTGTCCGGGCGTCGCGGCTGGTCCCGGCGGCGGGGGCTGTGCCGGGCGGAATTGACCCGGCGCGGCGAGCTGTCCCGGTGGGAACTGCGCCTGCCGGGGCGGGAACGGCCCCAGCGGCGGTGCCTGCGGCTGCGGCGCACCAGGCGGGGCCTGCGAGTGTGGCGCACCAGGCGGAGCCTGCGGCTGCGGCGGACCAGGCGGGCCGGGCTGCTGGGGGGCTGGCTGTTGCGGGGTCTGCGGCTGGTCGTCTGCGGCGTCCTGTGGCGGGTTCGGCCGCCAGGGGTCCTCCCGGTCCGGATGGCTCATCCCGCTCCGCCTCCCGTCGGTGCTGTGGCGAAGACGGCCGGGCCGTGCTCGCCGTCCAGCGGCTGCAACTCGGCGCCGACCCGGCGCACGCCCTCCACCAGCACCCGGTCCAGCGCGTCCAGGTCGGCGTCGGGCCGGGTGGCCAGCCGGACGAACGCGCGCACCGCCACGTCGTCACCGTCGGCGGCGGCGTTCAGCACCAGCGCCACGCTGGTCTGCGCGGCCGGCGCGGTGGCCGCCCAGGCGAACAGCGACCCGATCTCACCGGCCGACGTCGGCCAGGTCTTCACCCAGTACGTCCGGTGCACCAGCCGGGCCGACCGCCAGTGCGTCCACTCCTCGTCGACCTGGGAGCCCTCGGCCAGCGAACCCGCCTCGACGTCGCAGGACCGGGCCAGCACGGCCAGCAGCTCACCGGCGTCCAGCACCCGGCAGTCGATGCCGACCCGGCGCAGGCTGGTCGCCACCTTGCGCCCCAGGCCGGCGACCAGTGCGGCCGCGGCCTCCAGGTCGGCGGTGTGGTCGTAGAGCGCTTCGGCCAGGACCCGGGCGTCCACCCGGACGCTGATCGTGGACTCGCGGTGCGCCGGGACCGGTGCCGGGCTGAGCGTCTCGACCAGCTGACGGTACGACGACCCGGCCGGTGACGACGCGTGCACGTCCGGGCTCGGAGCCGGCACGGTGTGCGTGACCAGCTCCAGCACCACACCCGGCTGCTCGGTCGCGGCCAGCACGCTGACCAGCGCGTCCAGCGGGATCGGCGCGGCGTCGTGGTGCATCGGGGCAGCCGGGGACAGCGCGACGACGCTGAACCAGCCGGCTTCGTCCTTGGCGACTCCCGCTCGTACCCCATCGTGGGCCTCGATGTCGCGGACCGTGAGTCCGGGAGCGATCGTGCGCAGCGCGGCCAGAACCGGACCGGAACCGGTCGCCAACCTGGCGGCGCGGCGACGGGCATGGTGGCGGGCGATCTGGCGGTGCTCCAGCCACCAGCGGCCTCGCTGCCGGGCGAAGAAGACCACGATCAGGGTGAGCCCGAGACCACCGGCGATCAGCGCGGGCAGCGGACCCTGCAGCGCGGCCGCGACGGTGGCCAGCACGGACAGCTCGGCGACCACGATCTGGGTGAGGCTCAGCGGACCGACCTGGCCGCGGCGCGGGATCGCGCGGACCCCGGCGTCGGCGGCCGCGTCGGCCTGGCTCGCGGCGATCTGCCGGGGCGTGGCGGCGGACGCCTGCGGCACGCCGGACGCGGGCACCGGAACGCTGCCGCGGGCCTGGGCACCGACCCGGCGCAGCGGCGTGGCGGCGGCGGTGGCGTGCGCCTGCGGGGGAGTGACGACGTGCGGGGGGATGCCGGGCGGTGACGGCGCGGCGGCACCGTACGCCTGCCCCGGTTGACCTTCGCCAGGATTCACCGCTCGCCTCCCCACGCGCCCGGTAGCGATCCCACTCTATGTCCTGGAGCGGCCGGCTCAGCGGGTCGCGGCCAACAGATCCTCGAGGACCAGCGCGGTCAGATCGTCCCGGCTGGGCATCCGGCCCAGGGCCCGCAGCCGTCCGGCCTGCGCCTTGCGCATCCCCTCGAGCAGCTTGCGGGCCTCCCGCGCGTTGCCGAAGTTGCGGTCCCGCTCGATCTGCGAGAAGTGCTCGTGCAGCGCCTCGGCGAGACCGGGGGCGAACACGTAGTCGTCGTTCTCGGCGATCCGGCTGGCGATCAGCACCAGCTCGTCCGGACCGTAGTTCTCGAATTCCATGGTCTTGGCGAACCGGGAGGCCAGACCGGAGTTGGCGTCCAGGAAGTCGAGCATCTCCCGGGTGTACCCGGCGACGATCACCGCGACCTGGTCCCGGTGGTCCTCCATCAGCTTGACCAGGGTGTCGATCGCCTCCTGGCCGAAGTCGGCGCTGGCCCCGCCGGCCCGGGACAGCGTGTACGCCTCGTCGATGAACAGCACGCCACCCATCGCCTCCTCGAACACCGAGGTGGTCTTCTCCGCGGTGTGCCCGATGTACTGGCCGACCAGGTCACGCCGGGACACCTCGCGGAACCGCCCGTCCGGCAGCACCCCGAGCGCCTTGAGCAGGCGGCCGTAGACCCGGGCGACAGTGGTCTTACCGGTGCCCGGAGCCCCCGTGAAGATCAGGTGGTGGCTGGCCGCGCCGACCGAGAGCCCGGCGCTGCGCCGCCACTCGTTCACCTGGATCTCGTCGATCAGCGCCCGGACCTCGTCCTTCACCCCGATCAGGCCGATCATCGCGTCGAGCTCGGCGAGCAGCCGCTCCACCTCGGCGGCGTCCTGACCGGAACCGGCCAGGGGTGCCGGGTTGCTCTCCTTGAGCGTCACGGTGGCCTGTGCCCCCGTGCCGAGGCTGACCTTCGGCTCGGCGGTGTCCTCGACCCGGCACTGCTCGACGACGACCCTGGTGCAGCCGGGCCCGATCACGATGCCGGAGCCGGTCGTCTGGTGGACGAAGGTCTCCCGGATGTGCGGCGAGCTGCCACTGGCGATCACGATTCCGGCGTCGCGGGTGCCGGAGACGTCGCAGTGTTCGATGGTGGGCCGGCTGGACTGATAGATGTAGATTCCGCGGCCGTCACACCCGGCGATCGTGGTCCTGCGGATCACCGGGTTGGCGCCGAGCCCGACGACCACCCCGTCGTGCACCTCGCGGATCTCGCAGGTTTCCACCGTGCCGCTGGAGCCGGAGTAGACCAGGCCGGTGTGGCCACGCTGGACCTGGACCCCGGTGGCGTCGACCGTGGAGTTGTCGGTGGCCTGCAGACCGTCGCCCCGCTCGGCGGAGAGCCGGCACTTGTGGACGGTCAGACGGGCGTTCGTCGCGGTGATCGCGTGATGATGCTCGCCGGACGTCAGGTCCAGCCCCTCGGCGGTGACCTCACCGCCGAGGACGGCCAGCGCCGGCCCGTCCAGGCCGGTGGCGTCCACGACCACGGTGCCCGGCTCGCCGGTGCCCCGCAGCGTGAGACGACGTCCGTGCAGCTCGATGCGTTCCCGGTAGGTCCCCGGGGCGATGGTGACGACCGCGCCGTCCGGCGCGACCTCCAACGCGTCGCGGATGGTGGGGTAGGTGCCGGGGACCGCCAGGATGCTGGACACGGAGCTACTCCTTACGCCCGTTCACGCTCCCGGTGGCGGGGGCCACCGGGAAGGAGCGGCGGCGTCAGCGCGGGCGTTGCTGCCGCATGCCCTTGCCGCCGGGCCGCATGTTCTTCGGGATCGCGCCCTTCGGCATCTGCGGCCGGGCCATCAGCGCGCCGAGCCGCTTGTCCAGCGCGTTCACGTCCTTGCCGGTGAGGTTGCGGGGCAGCCGCAGCATGGTGGTGCGCAGCTTGCGGACCGGGAGTTGACCCTCTTCGGTGCCGATCACGTAGTCGTAGAGCGGCGCGTTGCCGATCACCTTCGACAGGCGCTTCTTCTCCTGGCCGAGCAGGGCGCGGACCCGCTGCGGGTTGCCCTCGGCCAGCAGGATCACGCCGGGCCGGCCGATCACGACGTGCACCATGTCGAACTGGGTGGTCGAGCTGGCCGCCGGGCGGACCCGCCAGTCACCACGCATGTTCTCCATCAGCGAGGCGGCGGCGCCGGGCTGGCCCTCCGCCACGTTCATCATCGCCGCGTTCGAGCGCAGGTTCAGCACGATCAGCACGGCCAGCAGCGTGACCAGCACACCGACCGGGATCCACAGCAGTCCCCAACCCAGAAGCACCGCCATCACGGTCAGCGCGACCGGGATCAACACCGCTGCGGCGACCAGTGGGACGAACCACTTGTCCTGCTTCGCGGTGAACGTGAACACCTGGCCGATCTGCTTCAGGCGCTCGACGAACGACACCTTCTCCTGGGGTTTTGCCATAGCCGGAAAGTGTAGTGGGACTCAGGTACCTTACGGCGGCCCGGGCACCCGGACACGTCGTAGTAAGGCAGTGCCGGCCCCGGATATCGGGCGGCGTACCCATGCCCGGGGTCCGCCTTCGCGCGAAGAGTCGATGTCAGCAGGAAGACGACACGACTCGCAAGGAGCGCGGAGATGATCCCCGAGATCAATTTGAGCCTGGCCCACCTGCACGCCGACGAGCTGCGCCGGGAGGCCGACGCCTACCGGCGCGCCCGGGAAGCCGCCGGTGGACGGCCGCACCGGTCCTGGCGGCTGTTCGCCCGGCGGCCCCGTCCGGTGTGCCGACCGGCATGATCGGTCTGAATGTTCTGCCGGACCCGCGTGGCATGCTCGACCTCATGACGACGGTGGGCGGCCACAGCGAGATCCTGGTCGGCCGGGAGGCCGACCTGGCGTCGCTGCGCGAGACGCTGCGCCGGGTGCGCGCCGCCGAGCCGGCCGTGCTGCTGCTCGGCGGTGAGGCGGGCGTGGGCAAGACCCGTCTGGTCGAGGAGTTCACCCGGGGCCTGGCCGGCGAGCCAGTCCGGGTGCTCACCGGCCAGTGCCTGGAGCTGGGCGAGGAGGGCTTGCCGTTCGCGCCGTTCGCGGCGGCCCTGCGCGAGCTGGTCCGTGGCGAGGGGCGCACGGTGTTCGAGGGGCGGGAGTCCGATTTCGCCCGGCTGCTGCCCGAGCTCGGCCCGGCGTCGGAGTTCGGCGAGGCGCACCGTGGCCTGCTCTTCGAGCTGGTCGGGGCGCTCTTCGCGCGGCTCAGCGCCGAGCGGCCGCTGCTGCTGGTCCTGGAGGATCTGCACTGGGCCGACCGGTCCACCCGCGATCTGATCGGCTTCCTGGCCCGGTCGGCCCGCGCGCCACGGATGCTGCTGCTGGCCACCTACCGCACCGACGAGCTGCATCGCGGGCATCCACTGCGGCCGTTCCTGGCCGAGCTGGAGCGGGTCCGTGGCGTGCAGCGCCTGGAGATCGACCGGCTCGACCGGGAGGGCACCGCCGAGCTGCTCGGCCACCTGCTCGGCGGCGAGCCCGCGCCGCGCACCGTGGACGCGATCAGCAGGCGTGCCCAGGGCATCCCGTTCTTCATCGAGCAGCTCGCCGCCACCGCCGACCCGGCCTGCTCCGATATCCCGGAAACCCTGCGCGACCTGTTGCTCTCCCGGGTCGACCTGCTGCCGGAGCCGGCCCAGCGGATGCTGCGGACGGCCGCGGTCGGCGGCGCCGAGCTCGGCCACGAGCTGATCGCCCGGGTCGCCGGGGTCGACGAGGTGACCCTGGAGTCCGCGTTGCGCGTCGTGGTCGCCGCCCAGCTGGTCACGTTCGACCCGGACGGTGGCTACGAGTTCCGGCACGCGCTGGTCCGCGAGGCCGTGCACGACGACCTGCTGCCCGGCGAGCACACCCGCCTGCACGCGCGCTACGCCGAGGCGATCGAGGCCGACCCGCAGCTGGTGCCGCCGGGCCGGGCGCCCGCCGAGATCGCCCACCACTGGCACGCGGCCCGCAACCATCCGCGGGCACTGGTCACGGCGAAACACGCGGCCGACGAGGCGTGCCGCCGTTTTGCGTACGCGGAGCAGGCCAGCCTGCTCGCCCGCGTGCTGGAGCTGTGGGAGCAGGTGCCGGAGGCGGCCGAGCTGCTCGGTGCCTGCCATCTCGACCTGTTGGAGGAGGCCGCGCTCGTCGCGATCGAGTCCGGCGAGCTGCACCGGGCGCTGAGCCTGACCCGGGCCGCGCTCGGCGACCTGGACGCCGACGCCGAGCCGCTGCGCGCCGCCCGGCTGCTGGTGCGGCGGGCCAAACTGTTGCGCAACGCCGGCAAGAGCGACGGTTTCGCCGAGTCCAAGGAGGCGTACCGTCTGCTCGCCGCGGCCCCGCCCGCGGCCGACCGGGCCGAGCTGCTCGGCGACGTGGCGTACATGTTCGCCAGCATGGACGGTGACGAGGTCGACCGGATCTCCGAGCACGTCCGCGCGTCGGCCGGCCAGCTCGGCGACGCCGCTCCGCAGGTCTGGGCCGAGATCACCAAGGGCCAGGTGTGCGCCGGCCGGCTGCCCGCGGCCGACGGCCTGCCGGTGCTGACCACCGCGGTCGAGCAGGCCCGCTCCCGCGGCGACGACCCGGCCCTGACCCGCGGCCTGATCAACGTCTCCGACGTGCTGTTCGAGCTGGGCCGCTACGAGGAGTCCGCGGCCGCCGCGGCCGAGGGCGTTCCGTATGCCAGCCGGTACGGCCTGGCCCGCACCACCGGCGTCTACCTGTTGTCCAACCAGGCCGAGGCGCTGCTGGCGCTGGGCCGCTGGGACGAGGCGGACGCCCGGCTGGCCGAGGCCGCCCGGCAGGACCCGCCCGGTCTGATGGCGCTGCCGTGGCTGCGCTTGCGGGCCCGGTTGCGGCTGGCCCGCGGCCATCCCGGGGCGGAGCCGCTGCTCACCCGGGCGGTCGGTCTGTTCGGCAAGCCGTACGTGCCCGGCGAGAAGAAGCTCTGGATGCACGAGCTGCGCATCCGGGCCGCCCTGGCCGCCGACGACGTGGCCGGCGCTCTCGCGGCGGCCGACGCCGCCCTGCACGACGCGGCCCTGCTGGAGCGGCCGCGCTATGCCTGGCAGGTCCTGGCCGTGGCCGCACACACCGTGGCCCGGTCCCGGGATCCCGCCCGGCGCCCGGCCACCTCGGCGCCCGGTTCGGTGTCCGCCGGTGAGGTCGAGCAGGTGGCCGGCCGGATCCGGTGGGCCGCCGGCCGGTTGCCACGGCGCTACCCGGCCGAGCTGGCCGGCGCCGCCCAGGTCAAGGCCGAGCTGGCCGACGGCACCGAGCTGCCCGTCATCGCCGAGCGGCCCGGCGGTGTCGAGCCGGTCAGCAGCGCGGAGCTGTGGTACGCCGCGGTGGCCGCGTGGCGGGTCGACGGGCAGCCGTTCGAGCTGGCTTCCGCGCTGCTCCGCTGTGCCGAGGCGAACGCCGCCGACCGTGCCGCGGCGGCCGCGTCCCTCGCCGAGGTCACCACGATCGCCACCGGGCTGGGCGCCGTGCCGCTGCTCGCCGAGGTCCGGACGCTGGCCCGCCGGCTCGGGGTCCGCCCGGCCGGCGCCGCCCGGCCGGCCGATGACGTGCTCACCGCCCGGGAGCGCGAGGTCCTCCGGCTGGTCGCCGAGGGGCAGAGCAACGGCCAGATCGCCCAGCGGCTGTTCATCTCCACGAAGACCGCCAGCGTCCACGTCTCCCGCATCATCGCGAAACTCGAGGTGACGAACCGCGTCGAGGCCGCCGCCGTGGCCCACCGCCTCGGCCTCCTCACCACCTGACGCCAGCCGGCCACTTGACGTCGCCGGGGAACCCGCCGTTGTGTGGGGGGTTTGGGTGCGGAGCGAGCCGAAAGTCCCCACGCGGTCCGGGGGTCGCCGTTGTGTGGGGAGTTTGGGTGCGGGGTGTGCCGTGCCTTCACCGGCTCGCGGGTTGCTGGTTGGTGGCAGCTTTCGGGGGTGGGTGGGAAGGCTAATCCTGGCTGGTGGCGGCCCGATATTGGGATCCGACCAACAGCTTAGGGAGCCGTCATGAATGACAAGTTCCGTTCGTCCCTCGGGGGCCGGTGATGGACAATGCCAGTGACGTGGCCTACCAGGTGGTCGACGCGTTGTTCGGGCCGGACTCCGGCATCCCCTGGTGGGCCTGGGTGGCGCCGATCATCGCGATCTTCGCGGTGTTCCTCTACCCGGTGATGTTCCCCGAGGCGGCCGCTGCCGAGGCGGAGACCGATCGCCGGCTCGCCGAGTTCCGCCGGGAGCGCGCCGGCAAGGGCAAGAGCAAGGACACCGGGAAGAAGGGCAAGAAAGCCAAGAAGTGAACGCCCACCGGAACGGGCGAAGGCCCGCAACTGCGCCAGGCAACGGATGACCTGGAGCGGTTGCGGGCCTTCGTCGTCCGCGTGAGGAGCAGCGAGAAGCCTGAGAAGCAGTGAGGACCAGTGAGAAGCGGGTCAGCCGCGAGCCTCGAGCGCCTGCTTGAACAGCCGCCCGGCCCGGTACGACGAGCGCACCAGCGGCCCGCTCATCACCCCGGCGAAGCCGATCGCCTCGGCCTCCTCGCGGAGCTCGACGAACTCCTCCGGCTTGACCCACCGCTCGACCGGGTGGTGCCGCGGGGTCGGGCGGAGGTACTGCGTGATGGTGATCAGCTCGCAGCCGGCCGCGTGCAGGTCGCGCAGCGCCGTGGAGATCTCCGAGCGCTCCTCGCCCATGCCGAGGATCAGGTTGCTCTTGGTGACCAGCTCGGCCTTGCGGGCCTGGGTGATCACGTCGAGGGAGCGCTCGTAGCGGAAGCCCGGACGGATCCGCTTGAAGATCCGCGGGACGGTCTCGACGTTGTGCGCGAGCACCTCGGGCTTGGCGCCGAAGACCTCGGCGAGCTGGGTGGGCTCGGCGTTGAAGTCGGGGATCAGCAGCTCGACCCCGCAGTCGGGGAGCAGCTTGTGGATCTGGCGGACGGTCTCCGCGTAGAGCCAGGCGCCGCCGTCGGGCAGGTCGTCGCGGGCGACGCCGGTGACGGTGGCGTACTTGAGGCCCATGGTGGCGACGGACTCACCGACCCGGCGCGGCTCGTCGGCGTCGAACTCGGCCGGCTTGCCGGTGTCGATCTGGCAGAAGTCGCAGCGCCGGGTGCACTGGTCGCCGCCGATCAGGAAGGTGGCCTCGCGGTCTTCCCAGCACTCGTAGATGTTGGGACAGCCGGCTTCCTGACAGACGGTGTGCAAGCCCTCTTTCTGGACCAGCCCGCGCATCTGGGTGTACTCAGGACCCATCTTCGCCTTGACTTTGATCCACGGCGGCTTCCGCTCGATGGGAGTTTCGGCGTTGCGCGCCTCGATGCGCAGCATGCGGCGGCCCTCGGGAGCAATAGTCACAACCCGAAGATACGCCCGCCACCCCCGGTCGCGGTGTAGGGGCGACGAGGCTCACGGTGACGTTAGCTGTGACCGCAGTCACCCTGATCCGGAAAATCGTTGGCACCTGCCGGATGAGAAAAATTAACATCCTGGGCACGGTGATGACGGGACCGAGTAACGCTTCGATCCGCCGGCCGAGAGAGCCACCGCGAGCTGTGAAGGTGGCCCGGCGCCGGAGCGTGAAGACACCCCGGAACCGAGTTCGACAAGAGGCGCCCCGGCACCGACGGGGCGCGAAGGTGTGGTGGTACCGCGAGGTTTCCCGCTCGCCCACACCTCCCTGGGGCCGCGTTGCCGACACCCGAGGAGGCACCCGCCGTGCAACGCATCCTCTCCACCGAACTGGCCGCCCACCCGTACGAGAAAGTCCTCGTCGAAGGCTGGGTCCATCGCGTCCGCCGATTGAAGTCGGTGGCCTTCCTGATCCTCCGGGACGCCGCCGGGCTCGCCCAGGTGGTGCTCACCGACCCGGCGCGAGCCGAGGCGCTCACCGAGGAGAGCGTCGTGGCGGTCACCGCCACCGTCACTCCGAACCCACAGGCACCGGGCGGCGTCGAGCTGACCGGCCCGGAGATCCGTGTGCACGCGGCTGTGGACGTACCCCTGCCTTTTGAACTGCATCGACCCGCGCTGACCGCGGGCCTGCCTGCCCAGCTGGACCACGCTGCCCTGGCTCTGCGGCATCCGGCCCGGAGAGCGGCCTTGCGGATCGCCGCGGCCGCGACCGCCGGTTTCCGCTCCGCGCTGGAAGCACAGCGGTTCGTCGAGATACAGACCCCGAAGATCGTCGAGTCGGCGACCGAGTCCGGCGCGAACGTCTTCCGGCTGGACTATTTCGGCCGGCCCGCCTATCTGGCGCAGTCGCCGCAGTTCTACAAGCAGATGATGGTCGGCGTCTTCGAGCGGGTCTACGAGGTCGGGCCGGTGTTCCGGGCCGAGAACAGCGACACCGCGCGGCACTTGACGCAGTACACGTCGCTGGACGCGGAGATGGGTTTCATCACCGACCACCGGGACGTGATGGCGGCGCTGACCCGGACGCTCGCCGGGATGGTCGGCGAGATCGTGGCACGGACCGGCCACGAGACGCCGGAAGTGCCGTCCGAGATCCCGGCGGTGCACTTCGCCGAGGCGCTGACGATCGCCGGGGCGCCGGCCGACGAGCCGGACCTGGCCCCGGCGCACGAGCGGGCGCTGGGCGAGTGGGCACGGCGCGAGCACGGCTCCGAGTTCGTCTTCGTGACCGGCTACCCGATGCGCAAACGGCCGTTCTACACCCACCCGGACCCGGCCGACCCGACCTGGTCGAACGGCTTCGACCTGCTCTTCCGGGGCTTGGAGATCGTCACCGGCGGTCAGCGGCTGCACCGGTACGCCGACTACGAGGCCGCGCTGGCCAAGACCGGCGAGCCGCTTGCGGCCTATCGGGGCTACCTGGACGCTTTCCGGTACGGCATGCCGCCGCACGGTGGCTGGGCGATCGGCCTGGAGCGCCTGGTGGCGCGGCTGACCGGGGCCGCGAACGTCCGCGAGGTCACGGCGTTCCCGCGCGACCCGCACCGGGTCACGCCCTAGTAACTCACCGTGGTTTGACACCCGGCGCGGTCGACTGTGCGGGTGCTCATCGACCTCGATGTAACCCCGGCCCCGGCGCCCGAGTCGGCTCGCCCGGTCCCGTGGCGGACGTTCCGTGTCGCGATCGCGGCTGCCGTGCTGCTCCTGCTCGGCGCCGCGGCCGCGCCGGCCAAGGCGAGAGTGTTCCCGAGGGTCGCCGACACCGGCGGCCGATCGAGTCTGGCTGCCCTGCTCACCCCGTCGACGCTCTACACCGTGCACGCGGGCAAGACCGAGCAGGACGGTGTCGAGGTGGTGGCCCGGGCACTGACACCGGGCGCGCCGTCGTGGCGGGCGCCGGCGTCCAATCTGTCGGTGACCGAGACTTTCACGCTGACCCGGACCGGTTCGGTGCTGGTGATCAGCGGCCAGTTCAGCATGGCGGTCCTGGACGCCACCACCGGGAAGGAGCGCTGGCCGACCACGGAGTGGAGCGGGCTGAAGATCGCCGGGAACCGGGTGCTGCTCGGCGAATCCGACGGCTCCGACACGGTGCGCCTGGCCGACGTGGAGACCGGCCGGATCCTGTGGACCCGGAAGGGCCAGGTGACCGCCGCGACGCTGGACGCGAGCGGCCGGAACCTGGTCATGATCGACGACAGCGGGAACGTGCGGGTGCGTTCCGCCGCGAACGGGCGGGTGCTGAAGACCGGGTCGTTCAACCAGTCAGCGGAGCAGGAAGGCGTCCGGACGGTCCGGGTCATCGGTGACCGCGTCTACGTCCTCGTCCCGAACTCGGTGACCGCCTACACCCTGCCCGGGCTGACCCCGGCCTGGCCGGTCCCGGCCCTGGTCGGGATGCCGACCGAGGCCACCGCCTGCGGCGAGCTGCTCTGCGTCCTGGGCGGCTGGGGGATCACCGCGCTGGACCCGGCCACCGGGGCGAAGCGCTGGAGCGTGCCGGGCGTGACCGACTACACCGACGGGGTGGCCCGGGCACAGGACGGCCGGATCATGACGCTCGACCCGCACACCGGGCAGGTCATCGCCAAGCTCGGCCGGGGCCAGGTCACCGGCGGGCTGATGCTGCGGGCGGGCGCCGGCCGGACCGAGGTGGCCGACCTGCGGGCCGGCCGGACCTACGGGGTGCTGCCCGGGGTGCTGCCCTACGCCTGCACCGCCGCCGGGGACTTCGTGGCCTGTCCCGACAACGGCGGCACAGCCGTCTGGCAGGTGTCTAGAACAGGGTCGTGAGGTGCCGCTCGACCACCGGCAGCACCTCGGCCACGGTCAGCGGCCGGCCCAGCTCCGCGCTGAGCGAGGTGACACCGGCGTCGCGGATCCCGCACGGCACGAACCGGTCGAAGTTTGCCAGCTCACAGTCGACGTTCAGGGCGAAGCCGTGCAGGGTCACGCCGCGCGCCACCCGGATCCCGATCTGGGCGATCTTGCGGTCCGGCCCGCCGTCGGTGGCCCGGACCCAGGCGCCGCTGCGGCCCTCGACCCGCTCGGTGGCCACCCCGAACTCGGCGCAGACGTCGATCAGCATCTGCTCGGTGCGCCGGACATACGCCACCACGTCGACCGGGGCGGGCAGCCGGACGATCGGATAGCCGACCAGCTGGCCCGGACCGTGCCAGGTGATCTTGCCGCCGCGGTCGACGGTGACCACCGGGGTGCCGTCGAACGGCAGGTCGGCCGGCTCGGTGCGCTTGCCGGCGGTGAAGACGCTCGGGTGTTCCAGCAACAGGATGGTGTCCGGCTGGGTGCCGTCGGCCACCGCCTGGTGCAGTCGCTTCTGCTCGTCCCACGCGTCGCGGTAGTCGACCAGCCCCGGGCGCAGAACGGTGATTACGGAGGAAGTCACGCCGGCAAGCCTACTCACCTGTCGACCGGATCCACCCCGCGCCGGATGCGCCACACCAGCACCCCGTCCACCTGCTCCGGCTCACCGAGCAGGTCCCGGGCGGTGGTCTCCACGGCGCCGCGGTCCAGCGTCTGGTGGTCCGAGCCGGTGATCTCCGGGGGCAGGAACACCGCGTCCAGCCCCCAGTACGCGAAGTCCGACCGGGCCTGGGCGCGATCGGCGTTGCTCAGCTGGGTGACGTAGCCGTACCAGGCGGCGCGCAGGAACAGCCAGTCGGTGGCCAGCGGCGGCGCGCCGATCCGGCCGATCTGCTTGCGGCCCAGCTCGCCGGTGGTCTGCGGGCCGAGGAAGTAGCCGTCCGGGATCCGGAACTGCCGGCCGCCACGGGCCATCGTGTACGCCTGCCAGCGCTGGCCGTCCGCGGACACGTTCATCGCCATCGGCAGCGCGCTCAGCGTCCCGCCCTCGGGGACGTAGTTCTTCCAGGTGCCGTTCGCGATGAAGGCCGGCTCGGCAGCCCGGTGCTGGGTGACCAGCGGCAGCGGGATCAGCGGCAGCAGGCTGACCACGACCGCGGCGGACAGCCCGGCGTGCAGCCCGCCGAGCGGGATCCGCCGGCTGATCAGCTGGTCGACGATCAGCGCCAGCAGGATGCCGATCACCCCGACCGCGACGAGCGCGAACCGGACCGGCAGCGCCGCGTCGAAGAGCGGGAAGTAGGCGAGCACCGCGTAGGGCATCGGGATGTCGTACTCGTGCTTGTTGATCAGCAGCCGCGGGCCCCAGGACAGCACGACGAAGACCAGGCCGACCACGCCGACGGCGCGCAGCGTGGCCCGGCGGCCGGGGTCGGCCCGCCGCCAGAGCAGCACGAACGACACCACGATCAGCAGGAGCATCGGGATGCCGAAGAACGAGGTCTCCTCGGTCCGGTTCGGGGCCAGATCGCTGTGCAGCCCGAACAACGCGCCCACCGAGCGGGTCGGGTAGGACAGGTAGGACGCCAGGTCCTCGACGAAGAACCGCTGGTTGAAGCCGGTCCCGGAGAACGTCTGAGGCCCCGCGAAGTGCATGTAGAGCGGATAGCCGAGCAGCACCCCGGCGACCACCGCTGCCACACCCAGCGCCCGTGCCACGGTGGGCATCGCGGCCCGCGCCTCGTCCCGTACGGCCTTGCCGAGCGACCAGACGCCGAGGAAGACGCCACTGGCCAGGGCGGTGTAGAACAACCCCTCCGCGGCGATCGAGAAGCCCATCGCGAGCAGCAGGCCGAGCACGATGCCGTTGCGCAGCCAGCGGCCCGGCTCACGCAGTTTCAGCACCTGCCAGAGCACCACCGGGGCGACCCAGCCGGCCGTCCAGTTCAGGTGGCCGTTCGCGTGCGAGATGAACCCGGGGGCGAAGCCGCAGAACAGCCCGGCCACCGCGGCCGCGCCGGCGTTGCGGACCAGCCAGCGGCGCAGGAACAGGTACCACGCGAAGGCGGAGCCGGCCAGGTTCAGGGTCAGCACGGTCACGAAGCTGACCTGCGGCCCGGCCAGGTGGGTCAGCGGCGTCATCAACACCGTGTAGACCGTGATCGAGGTGTTCGCGGCCAGGTTGACGCCGAGCGGGGCGTTCAGCAGGTCGGTGAAGAACGGATCCGCGCCGTGGGTGACGGTGTAGTACCCGTACCCCATCAGCCACTCGAAGAACGCCTGGTCCCCGACGTTGTCGGAGAGTACGTGGGTGTACGGATCCGCCCACAGGCCGTTGGTCACGTAGCCCGCGAGGGCGAGGGCGACCAACGCCATGATCAGGTGGGCTCGCCACACGCGCGGTGGAGTGCCGGGCGCGCTGGCGGGCTCGGAGGGGGGATCGGCGGACGCGGCGGGGGCAGGGGCGGCGACGGACATCACGCGCAGGTTAGCAGCGCCCGCTGTAGATCAGCGGGTGAACGTCGGTTGCGCGCGCAGTGCCGCTTCCAGTGCGGACTCGATGTCCGGGTACGTCCAGGAAAAACCTGCATTACGCAGTACGCCGGGAACCGCCCGCTGGCTGCGCTGTGCCTCACCGGCCAGCTCGCCGAGCACCAGATCGATGACCGGGCCGGGCACGGCGAGCAGTGCCGGGCGGTGCACCTGGCGAGCGAGCGCCTTGGTGAACTCCTGGTTGGTGCACTGCACGTCGGAGACCAGGTTGACCGGGCCGGCCACGTCCTCGCGCTCCAGCAGGAACTCGACGGCGCCCAGCCAGTCGGCCAGCGCGATCCAGGACATCCACTGCCGTCCGCCGCCGATCCGCGCCCCGCCACCCAGCTTGAACAGCGGCAGCAGCGGCTTGAGCAGCGAACCCTGCCGGTCCAGCACCGGCGCGGTGCGCAGCAGCACGACCCGGGTGCCGGCGTCCTCGGCGGGACGGGCGGCGGCCTCCCAGATCCGGCACAGGTCGGCCAGGAACGTGGTGCCGGCCGACGCCTCCTCGGTGACCTCGTGGTCGCCGGTGTCGCCGTACCAGCCGACCGCGGAGCCCTGCAGCAGGGTGCGCGGGCGTTCCCCGTCGGGCAGTTTGGCGATCGCCCGGGCCAGAGTGTCGGTGGTGTCCACCCGGCTGGCGCGCAGCACGTTCTTGTAGCGCGCGGTCCAGCGGTGCGCGCCGATGTTCGCGCCGGCCAGGTTGATCACCGCGTCCGCGCCGGACAGCACCGGCGCGTCGAGGCGGCCCTGGGCGGGATCCCAGGTGGCCTCGTCGGGCCGGGTAGCCGGGTGCCGGACCAGCCGGTGGACCTCGTGGCCGCTCTGACGCAACCGCTCGGTGAGTCGGACTCCGAGGAAGCCCGAGGCACCGGCCATGACGATCCGCATGTTCCGACCCTTTCCCGAAGATCGCCGATCCCAAAACACTGAGTTGCCTTAAAGACACTGAGTTGCCTTAAAGACAAAGCCGGGGGTGAGTGTCACCCCCGGCTTTTGTTGTCAGTTACCTCAGAGGCCCAGATCCGGCTCGAAGTGGCCGGCCTCCAGACGCTCCTTGATGGTGCCCAGGAAGCGGGCGGCGTCCGCACCGTCCACGATCCGGTGGTCGTAGCTCAGCGCCAGGTAGACCATCGAGCGCGGCGCGATGATCTCGCCGAGCTCGGGGTCGTTGACGATCACCGGGCGCTTGACGACCGCGCCGAGACCGAGGATGCCGACCTGCGGCTGGTTGATGATCGGCGTGTCGAAGAGCGCGCCACGGCTGCCGGTGTTGGTCAGCGTGAACGTGCCCCCACCGAGCTCGTCCGGCCCGATCTTGTTGTTCCGGGTGCGCTCGGCGACGTCCGCGATCCGCTTGGACAGGCCGGCCAGGTTCAGGTCGCCGGCGTCCTTGATGACCGGGACGACAAGACCCTTCGGCGCGTCCACCGCGACACCCAGGTGCTCGGCGCCGTGGTAGGTCACCGTGCCCGCCTCGACGTCGATCGAGGAGTTGACCACCGGGTGCTGCTGCAGCGCCTCGACCGTGGCCAGGGCGAAGAACGGCAGGAAGGTGAGCTTCACGCCGTGCTTGGCCTGGAACGCGGCCTTGGCCTTGTTGCGCAGGTTGGCGACCTTGGTGACGTCCACCTCGACGACCGTGGTGAGCTGCGCCGAGACCTGAAGCGACTCGACCATGCGGCGGGCGATGGTGGCCCGGATCCGGGTCAGCTTCTCGGTGCGGCCACGCAGCGGGCTCGGCTCCGGCTTGGCGGCGGCCTTGGTGTCGGTCGCGGCGGCGGCCGGTGCGGCAGCGGCCGGAGCCGGAGCCGGAGCGGCAGCCTGCGCCTTGGCGGCGGCGGCCTTCTCGGCGGCGTCGAGCACGTCCTGCTTGCGGATCCGGCCTCCGACGCCGGTCCCGGTCAGCGAGGACAGGTCCACGCCCTTCTCCGTCGCCAGCTTGCGGACCAGCGGGGTCACGTAACCGGCGTCGCCGGCGCCGTTCGACTGGACCGTCTCGGCGGCCGGAGCGGCCGGCTGCGCGGGCGCGGCCGGCTTGGGCTCGGGAGCCCGGGCCACCTGCGGCGCCGGAGCCGTCTCGATCTTCGGCTGGGCCTGCTGCGGCGCCGGCGCGGGGGCCGGCTTCGCCTCGGCGGCCGGGGCCGGCTTCGCCTCGGGCTCGGGCGCGGCGGCCGGGGCCGACGACGCGGAGCCGATGACGGCCAGCACGGCGCCGACGTCAGCGGTCTCGTCCTCGGCGACCTTGATCTCCAGGACGGTGCCGGCGACCGGCGACGGGATCTCGGTGTCGACCTTGTCGGTGGAGACCTCGAGCAGCGGCTCGTCCACCTCGATGGTGTCACCGACGGCCTTGAGCCAGCGGGTGACGGTGCCCTCGGTGACGCTCTCGCCGAGCGCCGGCATCGTCACCGCGGTGCCCTCGGCGGATCCGCCGGAGGCCTGCGGCGCGGGCGCCTCCGCCTCGACCGGCTTCTCGGTCGACGGGGTGGTCGGTGCCGGGGGTTCCGGCTCCGCTTCCGGCTCCTGCGCCGACTCCTGGGCGGGGGCGGGCGCGGACGCGCCGGCGTCCTCGCCGTCCCCGGAGATGACGGCCAGCTCGCTGCCGACATCCGCGGTCTCGTCCTCGCCGACCACGATGCGGGTGAGCACACCCGCGGCGGGCGACGGGATCTCGGTGTCGACCTTGTCGGTGGAGACCTCGAGCAGCGGCTCGTCGGCTTCGACGCGCTCGCCCTCCTGCTTGAGCCAGCGCGTGACGGTGCCCTCGGTGACGCTCTCACCCAGCCGCGGCATGGTTACCGATACCGGCATTTTTCCCCAAACTCCTTAACGCAATGAGGCGTGTTCACGACGTGGAGACCATATGCACGACCTCGGTCGTGGATCAGCCTCAGGAAACGCGATCGAATCAGCTGTGCGCGTGCAGGGGCTTGCCCGCGAGCGCGAGGAAAGCCTCGCCCAGTGCCTCGTTCTGCGTCGGGTGGGCGTGCACGAGCTGAGCGACCTCCTCCGGGAAGGCCTCCCAGTTGTAGATCAGCTGAGCTTCGCCGACCTGCTCACCCATCCGGGCGCCGACCATGTGCACGCCGACCACCGGGCCGTCCTCGACCCGGACCAGCTTGACGAAGCCCGCGGTCTTGAGGATCTGGCTCTTGCCGTTGCCGCCGAGGTTGTAGTTGTACGTGGTCACCTTGTCGGCGCCGTACTTCTCCTTGGCCTTGGCCTCGGTCAGACCCACCGAGGCGACCTCGGGGTCGGAGTAGGTGACGCGCGGGATGCCCACCTCGTCGATGACCGCCGGGTTCTTGCCGGCGATCTCCTCGGCCACGAAGATGCCCTGCTGGAAGCCGCGGTGCGCGAGCTGCAGGCCGGGCACGATGTCGCCGACGGCGTAGATGTTGCCGACGCCGGTGTGCAGGCGCTCGTTGGTGATCACGAAGCCGCGGTCCAGGGTGACGCCCTGCTCCTCGTACCCGAGGTTCGCGGTCGTCGGGCCACGGCCCACCGCGACCAGCAGGATCTCGGCCTCGAGGGTCTCGCCGCCGGCGATGGTGACCTTGACGCCGTTCTCGGTCTTCTCGACCTTCTCGAACGGCTTGCCGACCTTGAGGTTGATCTTCCGCTTCCGGAACGCGCGCTCGACCTGCTTCGAGATGTCCTCGTCCTCCGCGGCGACCAGCCGGGGGAGGGCCTCGATGATGGTCACGTCGGCGCCGAACGACTTCCAGACGCTGGCGAACTCGACGCCGATCACGCCGCCACCCAGCACGATCGCGGAGCTCGGCACCCGGTCCAGCTTCAGGGCGTGCTCACTGGCCAGCACCCGCGTGCCGTCGACCTCGAGGCCGGGCAGCGAGCGCGAGTACGACCCGGTCGCCAGGATCACGTTGCGGCCGGTGTAGCGCTTGCCGTCCACCTCGACGGTGTCCTTGCCGACCAGCTTGCCGGCCCCGGCCACCAGGGTGATGTTCTTGTTGTGTCCCAGCAGACCCTGCAGGCCCTTGTAGAGGCGGCCGATCACGCCGTCCTTGTACGAGTTCACCCCGGCCATGTCGATACCGACCAGGTCGGCCTTGATGCCGAACTGCTCGCTCTCCCGGGTCTGGTCCGCGATCTCCGCGGCGTGCAGTAGCGCCTTGGTCGGAACGCAGCCGCGGTGCAGGCAGGTACCACCGACCTCGGCCTTGTCGATCAGCGCTACGGAGAGGTCCAGTTCCGCGGCACGCAGCGCGGCCGCGTACCCGCCACTGCCCGCGCCGAGGATGACGATGTCGAAGGTTCCGCCGTTCGGCTGGCTCACGTTGACTCCAGTAGTCGAGTCGTCGCCATGTGGGTCACACAATGGAAACGGTCACAGTCCCGTCTCGGACATCTTGTCACTTGTAGGCCCGCTCAATGCAGCCAGGTGCCCCACAACACGTCGGCTGTCGTACCCTTGCGGGATTCAGCGTGAGGAGGAGCAGTGGCGTGGTTTCGGCGTCGCCCGCGATCCAGTGGGCCCGGCGGACGACCGGTTAATCAGGCCGATCTCGATCACCTTACGCAATTCGTCCGCACTCGGCGCGGTGTCGAGGCGTTCGTCGAGCCGCAGACCACGGTGACCGAGACCACCGTGTTGCTCGTGGCACACGACGGTGAGTGGACCCGGCGGCGCATCTCGTCGCCCGAGGTCGCCCGGCGTTTCGCGCTGCAGCTCTCGCTGCCGATCTACGACGTCCACCTGCTCGGCTACCCGCAGCGGATGCGCGACTACAACGCCCGGCAGAAGCAGCGCCCGGCCTGATCGGGCCGGGCGCCGCCGGTGCGTCCTAGAGGGTCTCGACCACGCGCAGCAGGGTACGGATCGGCACGCCGGTACCGCCCTTGGTCCAGTACCCGGTCGCCTCGCCGGAGTGGTACCCCGGGCCGGCGATGTCGATGTGCGCCCACTCCACACCCGGTGTGACGAACTCGCGCAGGAACACGCCGCCCTGCAGCATGTGCCCGGCCCGGTCCAGGCTCGAGTTGGTCTGGCAGATGTCGGCGATCTCCGACTCCATGCCCTTGCGCACGTCGTCCGGCAGCGGCATCGGCCAGCCGGGCTCGCCGACCGCGTCGCCGGCCGTCTTGACCAGCGTGGTGGCCGCCTCCGACCCCATCAGGCCGGCGATCCGCTTGCCCAGCGCGATCACCTGCCCGCCGGTCAGGGTGGACGCCTCGAACAGGTAGTCGGCGCCGTCCGCGCAGGCACGGGCCATCGCGTCACCGAGCACCATGCGGCCCTCGGCGTCGGTGTTGAACACCTCGACCCGCTTGCCGTTGAACATGGTGATCACGTCACCCGGGCGGTACGCCGACCCGGACGGCATGTTCTCCGCGATCGCGAGGTACCCGGAGACCGCGACGCCCGGCTTGAGCGCGGCGATGGCCAGCATGGTGGCGCCGATCGCGGCCGCACCGGCCATGTCCGACTTCATCTCCCACATGCCGGCGGCCGGCTTGATGCTGATGCCGCCGGTGTCGAACGTGATGCCCTTACCGACCAGCGCGACCCGCTTCGGCTCGGTCACGCCCTCCGGCACGTAGGTCAGCTTGACCAGCCGCGGCGGTGCCTCGGAACCCTGGCCGACCGCCACGATGCCGCCGTACCCGCCGGCCTTGAGCTGGTCGAAGTCGAGCACCTCGACGGCCAGTCCGGCCTCGGTGGCGGCGGCCGCGACCAGGTCGGCGAAGCCCGCCGGGCGCAGCTCGTTCGGCGGCATGTTGACCCAGTCCCGGGCCTGGCGGACCGCGCGGCTGACGACACCGGCGCGGGTCAGCTCGGCCGCGGCGGCCGTGTCGGCGGCGTCCGGCACGTACACCTGCAGCGCGGTCACCGGCTCGCGGCGGCCCTTGGCCGGCTTGGTCTTGTAACCGGCGAACCGGTACGACCCGAGCAGCGCACCCTCCAGCACGGCGCGCAGCACGTTCGGGGCGTCCGCGTCGTCGGGCAGCGGCAGGGCCAGCGCGACGGTGCCGCTGCCGGCCAGCGCGCGGACCGCGGCGCCGGTGCCCCGGCGCAGGGTCTCGAGGTCGGGGGCGGAGCCGGACGGCTCGTCGCCGAGGCCCACCGCGACCACCAGCGGCGCGGCGATCGTGCCGAGGGTGGCCAGCTTGGTCACCTCACCCGGCGCGCCGGTCGCGCCGAGCAGCGCCAGCGTCGACGTCAGCTTGCCGTCGAACGCCGCGGCGATGCTCTCCGCGCCGGACGCCGGAAGCAGGGCGCCGTCCTGGTCGGGCTGGCTGTGCAGGCCGATGACGATGGCATCGACCGCCAATTCGGCCGGGTCGGTGTCGACCAGGCTGAGGCTGGGCTGGGTCACTCGGGTCACTCCGGGACGTCGGGGCCGGAGCCCGCTGGTGGCGTGCTCCCGGCTGGTGGGAATCAGTGGTATTCCCCGCGACTCTAACGAGGCGCAAGGTCACCGGTAAGTTGAGTCTCATGTCTGCCGAGTTCTTCCGCTCCCCGCTGCATGACCGTCACGTCGCGCTGGGCGCGAAACTCGCCCCGTTCGGCGGCTGGGAGATGCCGCTGGAGTACGCCGGCGGTGGCGTCCTGCGCGAGCACGCCGCGGTCCGCGAGGCGGCCGGCGTGTTCGACGTGTCACACCTGGGCAAGGCCCGGGTCAGCGGCGCCGGCGCGGCCGATTTCGTGAACTCCTGCCTGACCAACGACCTGGGCCGGATCGAGCCGGGCAAGGCGCAGTACACGCTCTGCTGCGACGAGACCGGCGGCGTGGTGGACGACCTGATCGCGTACCTCTACGGCCCGGACGACGTCTTCCTGATCCCGAACGCCGCGAACACCGCCGAGGTCGCGCGCCGCCTGGCCGCCGCCGCGCCGGCCGGGGTCACCGTCACCGACCAGCACCGCGAGTTCGCGATCCTGGCCGTGCAGGGCCCGCACTCCGCCGACGTGCTGGGCAAGCTCGGCCTGCCCGCCGACCACGGCTACATGTCGTTCCTCGAGGCCACCCTCGGCGGCGCGGAACTGATCGTGTGCCGGACCGGGTACACCGGTGAGCACGGCTACGAACTGGTCATCCCGTGGGACGCGGCGACCGCGGTCTGGGACGCGCTGATCACCGCCGGGGTCCGCCCGTGCGGCCTCGGCGCCCGCGACACGCTCCGCACCGAGATGGGCTACCCGCTGCACGGCCAGGAACTCTCCCTGGAGATCAGCCCGGTGCAGGCCCGCTCCGGCTGGGCCGTCGGCTGGTCAAAACCGGTCTTCTGGGGCCGGGACGCGCTGCTCGCCGAGAAGGCCGCCGGTCCGCGCCGCCAGCTCCGCGGCCTGGAACTCACCGGCCGCGGCATCCCGCGCGGCCACATGCCGGTCTTCGCCGGCGGCGTCCAGGTCGGCGAGACCACCAGCGGCACGTTCTCTCCGACGAAGAAGATCGGCATCGCGCTCGCCCTGATCGACACCGCGACACCGCTCGCCGACGACACCCTCGTGGAGATCGACATCCGCGGCCGCCGGACCGAGGCCCGCCTGGTCAAACCCCCGTTCGTCAAGACCTCGGTCCGCTGACGGCAGCTTCCCCACAAAAACCCCATAGGGTACGAATACCGGGCGCACGTCCGTAGGCTACGAGCCACGCCCCGCCCGTGAGGCGGTCTCGCGTGCGCGCCGCGGGCCGGGAGGCGCGCGGCGGTCGTGCGGGCCCGCGGTGTCGCGTGGCCTCACGGGCGGGACTCGGCTCGTAGCCTGCGGGCGAGCGCTCCGTTATTCGTACCAAATGGGGTTTATTGGTCGTTGCTACCGCAAGGTGAGCGTGATCAGCGTGAGGGTCGTCGCCAGCTCGACGCAGGCGCCCAGGACGTCGCCGGTGATGCCGCCGAGGCGGCGGGTGGCGTGGCGGAGCAGCAGAAACACCGCGGCGAGGGCGATGGCGACCGCGAGGGGACCCTGCCAGGGGCGGTCCGGGAGCGCGGGGATCGCGGCGGCGCCGACGGCGGTCGCGGCGAGCAGGACGACCGGGAGCGGGACGGTGGCGGCGACCATCGCGCCCAGGCCGGACGGACGGGCCGGGGGGACGCCGCGGCGGCAGGCCAGCGAGAGGGCCAGGCGGCCGGTGGTCCAGGCGATCACTATCGGCCACCAGCCGAGGGTGGCGACGGCGGCAGCCTGGATCAGCACGGTGGTGGCGAGGGCCACCACCCCGAACGGCCCGATGTCCGGTTTTTTCATGATTTCCAGGGCGGCTGGGCCGGAGCGGTAGGAGCCGAGCGCGTCGACCGTGTCCGCCAGGCCGTCCAGGTGCAGGCCCCGGGTCAGCAGGGCGCCCGCGGCGACCGTCACGCCGGCCGCGACCAGGGCGGGCCCGCCGAGCGCCCGCAGACCCTCGTGGAGGCCGGCCAGGGTCAGGCCGAGCAGCAGGCCGACCAGTGGTGCGACGCTCATCGCGACGGCCGCGGCCGGCCGGTCGACCCGGCCGCCGCGCACCGGCAGGACGGTCAGGGTGGTGACCGCCAGCCGCACGCCGTCGGTGAACCTGCTGCCCGGTGCGTCGGTCACGATCGGCCGGCCGCGCCGCCTTCGGTCCCGTTGTCCACGGTCCGGAAGCTCACGGTCCGGTCGTCCGCTTCCACGTCCGCGTCAGCGCTCGCGCCGGCGGGGTTGCCGAATCCGGTGAGGCCGGTGACCACGGTGGCCTCGTCGTCGATGCCGCTGTCGTCGTTGTCCCCGAAGCCGGCGCCCTCGTCGTCGTCCGTGTCATCGCTGTCGTCGTCGGACAGGCCGGCGTCGCCGTGCTCGGACAGCAGGGCCGGGTGCACCGGCAGCGCCGCGGCCAGGCCCAGCGCGGTGCGCAGCAGCGGCAGCGCCGCCAGCGCGTTCGCGCCCTCACCCAGGTCCAGGCCGAGCTCCAGCACCGGGGTCAGGCCGAGCACGTCCGCGCCCTGCTTGACCAGCGCCAGCGTGCCCGCCTCGGGCAGCAGGCACCAGTGCCGGGTCTGCCCGGCCAGGTCCCGGGCGACGAGCCCGGCGGCGATCCCGAGCGGGCCGTCGAGCAGCACCGGCACGCGCCGGGCGGCCGCGCCCAGCAGCAGGCCGGTGGCGACCGCCAGGTCCAGGCCGCCGATCTCGCGGAGGATGTCGGTGGCGCCGCGCGGCTCCTGGCGGATCCGGTGCAGGGCGTCCCGGATCGCGGCGCAGCGGATCATCCAGGAGTGGTCGTCGAACCGCCCGCCGGGCAGCAGCACCCGGGGCAGCGTGGCGGCGGCCTCGGCGCCGGTGGTGGCGGCGAGCACGGCGGTCGCCGCGGCTTCGACACCGACGCCGATCCCGGCCAGCAGCAGCGCGTCCCGGCCGGCGTCGGCCGCCTCGTCGGCGAGCTGCCAGCCCTGCCGCAGCGCGGCCTCGACCGCGCCGGCCCCGGCGACCGGGCCGTCCTCCATCGCGCCGGAGTCGCCGACCCGCAGCACGGCGATGTCCGCGCCGGCCTGACCGGCCAGCCGGCCCAGCAGTCCGGTGCCGAGCTCGGTCTCGGCGACCCGTCGTTCGGCGTCGTCCGGGTCGGCGCCGGCCGCGGCCCCGCCGGCGTGCTTGCCGGAGATGACCACGACCCGGACCGACGACCACGGGCGCGGGCTGGTGGTGTCCTGGGTGGCGGCGGCGAACTCGATCGCCTCGCCGAGCATGCCCAGCCCGGCGCCGGGCAGGTCGATCATGCCGAGGCGTTCCCGGGCCTCCGGGCCGGCGTCGCTGCTCGGCAGCGGCAGGTCCATGCCCGGCTCGATCTTGGTGAGCCCGGAGTTGACCAGCGGGAGGTACATGGTGGTGCCGCTGAACGCGTCCGGTTTCTCGGTGGGCAGCACCAGGGCTTCGGTGGGCGCCTCGACGAACGACGGGTCCGCCGGGGGAGTGACGAAGGTCGGCGGCGGGGGCGGTGCCGGGGTGGCGGTGGCTTGCGGCGCGGGCCGCGGGGCAGCCGTGACGACCGGCTCGGCCGTCTTCTCCTTCAACCAGACCGGCTGACCGGCGACCACCAGCACCACGCGGTCACACGCGTCGGCCAGCGCCTGGTTGGTCGTGCCCAGCGCGTCGGTGAACGCGCGCCCGACCGGCGTCATCGGCACCAGCGCGAGGCCTACCTCCGGGCTGACCAGCACGATCCGTGCCGGGCAGCCGCGCACCGCCTCGGCCAGCGCGGTCACGTCGGCCTCGTCGTCGTTCGGCTGGCGGGCCGGGTCGAGCACCGAGGCCACCCAGCCGCCCAGGTCGTCGACGAGCAGCGTCTCGTCCGGCTTCGCCTCGGCCAGCAGCTCGGTGAGCCGGGCCGGGTCACCGGCGGTCTCCTCGGTCGACCAGGACTGTGGCCGGCGCCGCTGATGCTCCTCGATCCGGGCCAGCCACTCCGGATCGTCCTCACCGCCGATCGCGGTGGCGACGTACCGCACCGTCGGCGCGTCTGCCACCAGCGATTCGGCGAACGCGGATTTGCCGGAGCGGATCCCGCCGAGCACCAGGACCGTGTTCCACCGATCTTCGGACATGCCCCGTACCTTAAAGCCGGGACGCACACGCGCACGCCGTAGGGTGGAAGGCCACCGACGTACGACGTGAGGGGGCGGCTCAATGCCGTGGAGTTGGCGGTACGAAGACGTCGACGGCAAATCGGTCGACTTGCCGACCGAGACGTTCAGCAGCCAGGCCGATGCGGAGTCCTGGATCGGCCAGGAGTGGCGTCAGTTGCAGTCGAACGGAGTCAGTACGGTCATCCTGGTCGAGGACGATCGGGTCGACTATCAGATGAGCCTGCAGTCGGCGGAGTGACGTGACCTACGAACCGGTCTACACGCGCACCCCTCGGAACGCGTTCATCCCGAGCCCGGTCTTCGTCGCCATCGTCGCGGTCTTCGCGGTGAGCGGCGTCCTCACCTGGTCCCGGTACGGCAACGTCGGGTTCGACGTGTTCCTGTTCGTGATCTCCGGCTGGCTGATCTCGCTCTGCCTGCACGAGTACGCGCACGCGGTTGCGGCGTACTTCTCCGGTGACCTGACCGTGGCCGAGCGCGGCTACCTGCGGCTCAACCCGTTGAAGTACACGCACCCGCTGCTCTCCATCGTGCTGCCGGTGGTCGTGGTGATCCTGGGCGGCATCGGCCTGCCCGGCGGCGCCGTCTGGGTCGACCACCGGTACATCAACAGCAAGATCAAGGATTCACTGATCAGTGCGGCAGGGCCGCTCACCAACGTGATCCTCGCGGTGGTGGCGGCCGTGCCGTTCCTGTTCGGCCTGGGACCGGATCTCCTCGACACCGGCACCCGGCTGGTGGTCTACACCGATCATCCGGAGTTCTGGCAGGCGCTCTCGGTGGTGGTCTTCCTGCAGATCACCGCGAGCGTGCTGAACCTGCTGCCCATCCCGGGCCTGGACGGTGGAAGCATCGTCCGGCCCTGGATGAGCCCGGCGTACCGGCGGGCCTGGGACATGTGCGCCCCGTTCGGGTTCCTGCTGCTCTTCGTCGCGCTCTGGCAGACCGACCTCGGCATCTACTTCTCCGACCTGGTGATCTGGATCGGCGAACGCCTGGGCCTCGATCGAAACCTGATCGCCAGCGGCTTCGAGCTGATGCGCTTCTGGAGCAGTAGTTAGTCCGGGCTAGGAACCGGTGCTCACGGCCGCTTCGATGGGCTGGTCGTGAGCGCCGGATCCCGGGTGACGACCGGGTCGACGATCTCGTCGATCGCCTTGAGCAGCCCGTCGTCCAGCTTCACCCCGGACGCCTTGACGTTGTCCCGGACCTGCTCCGGCCGGGACGCACCGATGATCGCCGCGGACACGTTCGGGTTGTGCAGCACCCAGGCCACCGCGAGCTGGGCCATGGTCAGCCCGGCCTCGTCGGCCAGCGGCTGCAGCCGGGCGACCGCGTTCAGCACGTCGTCCTCGAGCCATCGGGCGATGAAGGTCGCACCGGACTTCTCGTCGGTGGCCCGCGACCCGGCCGGCGGCTGCGCACCCGCCTTGTACTTGCCGGACAGCACCCCCTGCGCCAGCGGCGACCAGACGATCTGCCCCAGGCCCAGCTCCTGCGACGCCGGCACCACCTCGGCCTCGATCACCCGCCACAGCATCGAGTACTGCGGCTGGTTCGACACCAGCCGGATCTTCAGTTCGTCGGCGAGCGGCTTCGCGGCCCGGATCTCCGCGGCGCTCCACTCGGACACCCCGATGTAGTGCGTCTTGCCCCGGTGCACCACGTCGGCGAACGCCTCCATGGTCTCCTCGAGCGGCGTGTGGTGATCGAACCGGTGCGCCTGGTAGAGGTCCACGTAGTCGGTGCCGAGCCGCCGCAGCGAGCCGTCGATCGAGCTCATGATGTGCTTGCGGGACAGGCCGCTGTCGTTCTGGCCCGGCCCGGTCCGCCAGTACACCTTCGTGAAGATCTCCAGGCCGTCGCGCCGCTCGTCCTTCAGCGCCCGGCCCAGCACCTCTTCGGCGCGGGTGCCGGCGTAGACGTCGGCGGTGTCGAACGTGGTGATCCCGGAATCCAGCGCCGCGCGCACACAGGCGAGCGCGGCGTCCTCCTCCACCTGGGACCCGTGGGTGATCCAGTTGCCGTAGGCGATCTCACTGACCAGCAGGCCGGAACGGCCGAGATGACGAAACTCCATCCCCCGACCCTATCCACCGCCTCAGAGGACCGGCCGGACCTCCGGGCGCAGCAGCTCCACCTGTTCGATCGCGTCCGCCCGCTCCACGTACCGGGTCTCCACCAGCGGCTCGCCCTGCCGGTCCAGCGCACCCCAGCGCCCCGCCTCGTCGGCGATCAGGAACGCCGACGGGTGCAGCACCACGGCCTTGTGCACCGGCGGGACCACCGGCTGACCGGTCCGGTCCACCACTCCGGCGCCGGCTTCCGCCTCGACCACGGCCAGGCCCTCGTCGCTGAACCCGTCGATCGGCCCGCCGGCGCTGAGCACCGTGGCGAACTGCCGGTACTTCGGCTGCACCACGATCCGCCCGTGCCGGTCGACGGCGCCCCACCCGCCGGCCCGCCGGAACAGCGCCAGCCCGCGCCGGAACGGCCGTACGTCCTCGAAGCCCCCCGGCACCACCAGCCGGTTGGCCCGGTCGATCGCCGACCAGCCACCCTCGGCGTCCCGGGTCACCCAGGCCAGCCCTTCGGCGAACCGGTCGGCCGCGAGGTACCCGGAGTCGGCGCCGATCAGCACCGTCCCGGACGGGTCGATCAGTTCCCAGGCCGGCGACTCGGGGCGGCGCACCCAGGCCACCCCTTCGGCGAACGGCTGCGCCTGGGCGTACCTCGGCTCGACTGCCGCCGCGTACCCCCAGAGGCCGGTGCCGTCGTCGGTCAACGGCGTCGGCGCGGCCGGCAGCCCGAGCACCTCGTCGCGGCTGCGCGGGTACGGCCCCCAGCCCTCACCGGACCGCCGGGAGATCACGTCGAGGGCCAGCTCGATCCGTTCCACCAGCTCCGGGTCACGGTTCTGGCACAGGTCCAGGGCCCGCTCGAAGTGGTTCACCGCCTCCAGGAACCGCCCCTGCTCGAACGCCGACCGTCCGGCCATCTCGCGGATCTCCGCGCGGGTCCGGGCCGGCAGCTCCGGCGTGTCGGCCTGCGCGTAGAGCCGGTCCGCCTCGTCGAATTCGGTCCGCCACTGCAGCACGTGCGCCAGCCGGGTCTGCGCGACCGACACCGTCCGCGCCTCACCGCTCGCCTCGGCGTGCCGCAGCGCCTCACGCCCGTCGGCGAGCGCGTCGTCCAGCTCACCGAGCACCCGCGAGACGACCGCGCGCAGGCTGAGCAGCCCGGCCCGGACGTTGTCCCGCTCGGCGAACTCCAGCCGGTCGCTGAGCCGGTCGGCGAGGTCACCGAGCCGGTCCGGGTCCGCCACCTGCTCCCGCAAGGTCTGCGGATCGAACATCCAGGGGTAGGCGGCCAGGATCTCCTCCGGGTCCGCCCGCCGCCGGTCCGCCGGGGCGTGCTGGTCCCGGCGCTGCCGGATCGGCGCGGCGTCCGCCTCGCCTTCCAAGATCTTTCCGGTACGGACGTCCGCTTTCCCGGCACGGGTGTCTGCGTGCCCGGCCACCGCTTCGGCTTTTCCGGTACGGATGTCAGCGTGCCCCGGCGCCGCTTCGATTTTTTCGGTACGGACGTCAGCGCGCTCGGGCGCCGGTTCGGTGGCCGTCTGCGCCGCTTCTGCGGTCGCGGGGTGCCCCGGGGTCACGATCGGCGCTGCCGGCGCTGCCACCGCGATCTCAGCCGCCTCGTGACCGGTGCCCGCCGTCGTGGCGTCGTCGTCGATCGACGCGGACGCGCTGTCCGTTCCGCCGGCCACCGTGGCGTCCACGATGGTCGGGACGGCGGCGGACGTCTCGGCCGCAGTGTCGTCGGTGAGTGTTCTGACCGGCACGGTCTCGCTGTGGTGGTGCGCAGTGGTCGACCCCGGAGCGGACGTGTCATCCGCGTCCCCGGACGCCGGTCCCGCACCAGCACTCACCGCGCCGGCCGAGACGCCGCCGTCCCGAACGCCCTCACCCGCCGGACCAGCCTGCGCCAGTCCGTCCCCGACGGCCTCCGCGGTGTCCGTCCAGGCGGTGGCGCCGGCCTCAGCGGTCGCGCCGGCTTCAGTGATCGTGCCGGATATGGGGGTCGCGCCGGCCTCAGCGGTCGCGGCCGCCCGGGCCACGATCAGCGGCATCGCCACGGTCGGCGACGCGAACTCGTCCCCCGCCGCCAACTTCCAGCCCTCGGTGCCGGGAGCAGCCGTCGCTTCGTCCGCCGCACTCTCCGCGACAGCGGGTGCCGCGTGTCCGGCGGTGTCCGCTGTCCGGTCCGCCGCGCTCCCGCCGTGCTCCGCAGCAGCGACAACCTCATGATCGGTATCGGCCTCGAGATCATCCCCAGCGACCAGGCTGCGATCGATGGAGACAGTCACCACGTGCTCGCCGTCGACGTCCGCCGACGGCATCGCGCCGGTGGCCGAGTCGTCTCGCCCGGACACCGTGGAGCTGGCTTGCTCCGCCCACCCGGCGACCGCGGTGCTGGCCGGGTTCTCCCAGCCGGCGACCGCAGCCACCGGCAACGTCTCATCCGCCACGAACCCGACCGGCAGCGCCGCACCCGAGACCGGAGCGATGCGGCCGAGGTCCGCCCGCGCGCCGGCAGGCTCGTCGGCAGCCGGGCTTGCGCCCAGTTCCGAGTCGCCCCCGGCCGCTCCGGAGAATTCGGCCGCCCGCTCGTGCCGCCCCGCCCGCTCGCCGAGCGTGTCCTGCTCGTGCCGTCCGGCCTGCTTGCCGAGCGTGCCCTGCTCGTGGCGACCGGCCTGCTCGCCGAGCGTGCCCTGCTCGTGGCGACCAGCCTGCTCGCCGAGCGTGCCCTGCTCGTGGCGGCCGGGCCGCGGCTCTGCTGCTCCGTCCCGCGCGTCATCTGCGATGCCGGTGTCCAGAGCCTGCTGATCAATGCCGGTCAGAAGCTCTTGATCATCGTCCATCCGCGCGTGGCTGTGGCTCTCGCCCGTGGTCCAGCCAGCCGGAGCCTCGGCGGCGGGGAGGCTCGCCGCCGCGGCGGCGACGGCCGCCGCCTCGATGTCCGCCACAACCGTGGTTGCACCGGTCGCCGGGCCGACGGCCGCGGGCGCGTCGACGTTCGTGACCCCGGGCGCTGTCGCAGCGGTGTTCGCGGACCCCAGCGGGGTCTCGGCGGTGCTCGCGGAAGCCGCCGAGGTCTCGGCGGTGCTCGCAGAGCCCGGCGTGGGCTCAGTGGTGCTGTCGTCGGCAGTCCCGCTGCCGGCCTGGGCTTCGCTGGCTTCTGCCTCGGTCGCCTCGGCGTCGTCCTCGTCGACGGGCTGTGCGAACCAGCCGGCCGGTGGCACCGGGATCTCCTCCGGAACGATCGTCTCGGGGACGGCCAGCGGTGAGGTGTCCGGTACCGGCGTTTCCGCGCCGAGCCCGCTCATCGACAGCAGCCAACCCAGCCCGCGCGGCCCCTCGCCGGATTCCGGCTCGGCAACCGGCTGCGCAGAACCGGGCGCTCCGGTGACCGGCGCACTCGCCTCCGCGAACGGCACACCGGTGACCGGCTCGACCGCTTCCGCAAACGGCAGCCCGGTGACCGGCGCGTTCGCCGGAATGAACGACGGCCCGCGTGCCGGTGCGTCGGCCGGGGTGAACGACGGCCCGCTGACCGGCGCACCGGTGACCGGGGCAGTCGCCGCTGCCGGCGGCACGACCGAACCGGCGCGGCGCGGATCGATCGCCTGGGTGCGGTCCTCCGGCGGCAGGTTGCCGTGCGGTCCCTGGTTGCCCAGGTCGACCCGCCGGTGAGTGCGCTCGTCCGGAACCGCCGGACCCGCCACCTGCTCGCGCGGGGCGGTCTCGGCCGGGCCGGCGCGGCGCGGGTCGAAGCTCGGCGTATACGCCTGTTCGTGCAGACCGGACGCGCCGAGGTCCGCGCGCCGCGGGTCGAGCGGCCGGGTCGGCTCGTCGCCGGGTGCGGGCGCTGCCGGGTCGACCGGCCGGGCCGGAGCGGGCCGGGTCGGCTGACCGGTGCGGCGCAGGTCCAGCGGCCGGGTGCGCTCCTCGGAGTCGTGCTCGTAACCCTGAGCCGCACCGACGTCGCCACTCTGCTCCGCACGGCGCGGATCCGCCGCCCGGAACCCACCGTCCGGCCCCGGCCCACCGAATCCCGAACCCTGACCGGTGAAGCTCGTGCTCGGAGCGGACCCCTGGCCGGCGAAGCCCGCACCTGGAGCGGACCCCTGGCTGGCGAATCCCGAGGCAGGCACAGCGCCCGGACCTGCGGACCCCTGGCTGGCGAAGCCCGCACCTGGAGCGGACCCCTGGCCGGCGAATCCCGAGGCCGGCACGACGCCCGGACCTGCGGACCCCTGGCCGGCGAAACCCGAGGCCGGCATCGCGCCCGGGCCCGCGGTGCCGGAGCCCGGCGCGGCCACGCCGGAGACCGGCGCCGAGGAGACGCCGGAGACCGGCGCCGCGGCGATGCCGGAAACGGGCGCATTGCCGGGAATCTGACCGGCGAGACCCGACACCGGGGCGTTGCCCGGCATCGAACCGGCGCCACCCGAGACAGGGGCGTTGCCCGGAACCGAGCCGGCGAAGCCGGATACCGGGGCGTTGACTGGGACATAACCGGCGAAGCCGGACACCGGAGCGTTGCCCGGGACCTGACCGGCGACGCCCGAGACGGGTGCCGAGGTCATGCCCGAGACCGGTGCGGCGGCGATGCCGGAGACCGGTGCCGAGGCGATGCCGGAGACAGGGGCGGCGGCGATGCCGGAGACCGGCTGGTTGGCCGCCCACGAGGAGTCGCGGCCGTAGCCTCCCGGCGCGACCGGCCCGGAGACCGGGGCGACCGGAGCCTGGCCAGGCTGGCCATATCCCTGGCCCGGATTGACGGGAACCTGACCCGGCTGACCGGGCTGACCGGGCTGACCAGGACGGCCGGGCATGACCGGCGGCTGCCCCGGGGTGGCCGGGTAGGACGCGGCCGGCGGCATGGCCGGCTGCTGCGGCGTCATCCGCGTCGGCTGGGCCGCCGGACGGGACGGCGCCGGGCTGTTCCGGTCCTGCGGAACGGGGCGCAGATCGAACGGCGCCTCCGGCGTCCGCCCGCCGTCGCGGGTGGGCCGGGCCGGGAACGCATCCGGCGGAACGGGCCGGGCACTGCCATAGGTCGGCGCGGCCGGCGACATCGGTCGCGGGTCGGCGCGGGGATCGACCCGCGGGTCGGTGCCGGGACGCGGAACGGCCTGCTCCGGAGTCGGCCAGGGCACACCCGGCGCACCGGGTGCACCAGGCGCGACCGGGCCGCCGGGCTGCTCGCCCGCCGGTCGCCGGACCTGGAAACCGGAATCCTGCTCACGGCCCTGCCCAGGCGCAAACCCGGCAGGTCCCCCGAAACGGGACTGCGAAGTACCTTGCTGACGTTCCGGGCCCGGAGCGGGCGACACCGGGCCACGAGGGCCGTTCGGCGCCTGCGCGCCACCGCGGACCGGCGGAATCGGCCCACCCTGCTGGCCCGGCCCGAAGTCCGGACGTCCGGCCGGCGACACCGGCCGTGGACCGTGCCCGGGCGCGTCACCGCGCTCCCACTGCTGCGGGCCGCGTGGCTCCTGCTGCCCGCCCCAGTTCTCCGGCCCGCGCTGCGGCGATCCGGGCTGCTGAGACCCCTGCTGAGCGCCGCGCTGCGGCAGACCGGACTGCTGCCCCGGCTGCTGTTGCGCGCCACGTTGCGGCAACCCGGACTGCTGCCCGGGCTGCTGCTGACCGAACTGTCCGGGCTGCTGCTGACCGGATTGCCCAGGCTGTGGGTAACCGGGTTGCTGCTGACCGGGCTGACCGGGCTGACCGGGCTGACCGGGCTGACCGGGCTGACCGGGCTGCGGGTAACCGGCCTGCCCAGGCTGCGGGTAACCGGGTTGCTGCTGTCCGGTTTGTCCAGACTGCGAAAAGCCGGGCTGACCGGGTTGCGGAAAACCGGGCTGACCGGGCTGCGAAAAGCCGGGCTGCTGCGGACCGGGACCACGACGCGGCCCGTCCTGCTGCTGCCCAGGCCCGCGCGCCGCCCCCGGCGCCGGATAACCGGGCTGCTGGCCGGGCGAGACCGGCGCCGCCGACCCCGGCACCCGGGCATGTCCGGGCGTCACCGGCACGGAGGGAGCACCCCGCCCATAGACCGGAGCCGCCCCACGCCGCGGATCCGGCGCACCCTCGTAGGGGACCGGCCGGTTCCACGACGGATCGTTCTGGGTCTCCCGGCGGCTGCCGCCGTACCTCGGAGGCTCTTCGCCCGAAGCGGCCGGAGGGCGGCCGAAACCTGGCGCCGGACCGCTCACCGGGACCGAGCTGACCGGTGCGGATCCACCGCGGGACGCCTCGTAGACCGGGGTGTGCACGGCCTTGCGCCGGCCCGGGTCGCCGGGGTAGCGCTGGCCGGGTACCGGTTCCCACTCCCAGGTGATCTCGTAGACCCAGGCGGGCTCGTCATCCCAGCCGTCCGCACCCGGACGGGAGCTCCAACCGTTCATCGGGTATCCCGACCCGGCGATTGGCAACGCTCCGTCACGGCGAACTCCAACGTGTCAAAAATCGAGCCGTGGCCGGCCGGGGACCCGGGTACAGTCGCCCGGCTCCACTGCGGGGGTGTGGAAAGGAGATTAGCGGCGTGGTCGGGAAGGACGCCAGCGTGCTCACGATCTCAACGGTCGGTCCGTTACGAGGCTCGGTCACTACTTTCGGTGCACTGGTCGGGTCGGGTTTCCGTCGCTACACGACCTATCGTCAGGCCACCATAGCCGGAACGTTCACCAACATAGTCTTCGGCTACCTGCGCTGCTATGTGCTGCTCGCGGTGGCTGCGGGCACCGTCGGCGGCCGTCCCGGCGGGTACGCCCCGGACCAGCTCGTCACCTATGTCTGGTTGGGTCAGGGGCTACTGAGTGTGGTGATGCTGTGGGGCTGGGCGGAGCTCGCCGAACGCATCCGTACCGGTGACGTCGCTGCCGATCTGTTACGTCCGGTGGCCCCGTTGACCGCTTACCTGGCCGCTGACCTGGGTCGCGCGGCACACGGGATGCTCACCCGGTTCATCCCGCCGGTGGTGGTCGGTGCGCTGTGCTTCCCGATGCGGATGCCGACCCGCTGGCAGACGGTCCCGCTGTTCCTGGTGTCGGTGCTGATCGCGGTGGTGGTCAGTTTCGGCTGCCGGTACCTGGTCAACGCGACCGCGTACTGGCTGCAGGACGCCCGCGGGCCGATCCTGCTCTGGACGCTCGGCGCCGGGGTGCTGGGTGGGCTCTACTTCCCGCTGCGCCTGCTGCCGGAGTCGGTGGCGGTCACGTTGTGGCTGGCCACGCCGCTGCCGAGCATCCTGCAGACGCCGCTGGACGTGGCCGCCGAGCGGGACGGCCCGGCGCTGCAGCTGGGCCTGGTCGCGCTGCAGCTGTTCTGGGCGGTGGTGCTGCTGGTGCTGGCCGCCGTGGTGCAGAAAAGGGCCGAGCGCCGCCTGGTGGTCCAGGGTGGGTGAACTGCGGGCCTATGCCGCGCTGGCCGGCGCCCAGGCGCGTTCGGTCTTCTCCTACCGGGCCTCGTTCCTGATCGAGTTGTTCAGCAACGTCGGTGCCACGGTCTTCGACGTGCTCTCCGTGCTGGTGCTCTTCCGGGCCACCGACCGGGTGGGCGGTTTCACCCTGCCCGAGGCGCTGCTGATGACGAGCATCACGTCGGCCGGGTTCGCGCTCGCCGACTTCACGGTCGGCAACGTCGACCGGCTGAAGGTCTACGTCCGGGCCGGGACGCTCGACGCGGTGCTGGTCCGGCCGCTCGGCGCGCTGCCCCAGCTGCTGCTCATGGACCTGCCGATCCGCAAGCTGCTGCGGGTGGTGTTCGGCTTCGGCGTGCTGGCCGTGGCGCTGCGGATGAACCACATCGACTGGACACCGGCCCGGGTGTTGTTGATCACGGTCGCGCCGATCGCCGCCGCGGTGTTCCTCAGCTCGATCTTCGTGCTGAGCGCCAGCCTGGCGTTCTGGTGGGTGGACTCCGGCGAGCTCGGCAGCGCCTTCACGTACGGCGGCCGGGACTTCACGTCGTACCCGATCACGGTGTACGGCCCGCTCTTCCGCGGCTTGTTCGCGTACGCGCTGGGTTTCGCGTTCGTCTCCTACCAGCCGGCGTTGGCGCTGCTCGGCCGCCCGGACCCGCTCGGTCTGCCGGCCTGGGCCGGCTTCGCCGCCCCGTTCGTCGCCTGCGCCGCCGCGGTGGTCGCGGCGGTCGTCTGGCGCACCGGGATCCGCCACTACCGGAGCACAGGATCATGATTCGTACGAATGAACTGCGCAAGGACTTCACCGTACGGGTCAAGAGCGGCCGGTTCCGGCGCGAGAAACGTGTGGTCGAAGCGGTCGCCGGGGTGACCCTGAGCATCGAGCCGGGGGAGATGGTCGGCTACATCGGCCCGAACGGCGCCGGCAAGTCCACCACCCTGAAGATGCTGACCGGCGTGCTCACCCCGTCCGGCGGTGACGTCGAGGTGTGCGGCCTGCGCCCGGTCCCGCAGCGTACGAAGCTGGCCCTGAACATCGGTGTGGTCTTCGGCCAGCGCTCCCAGCTCTGGTGGGACCTGCCGCTGCACGAGTCGTTCGCCCTGCTCCGGCACATCTACCGGGTGCCCGCCGCGGAGCACGCCGCCCGGCTGCGCCGTTGCCGGGACCTGCTCGACCTGGACGACTTCCTGGACATCCCGGTGCGGCAGCTCTCCCTGGGCCAGCGGATGCGCGGCGAGCTGACCGCGGCCCTGCTGCACGGTCCCCGGGTGCTGTTCCTGGACGAGCCGACGATCGGCCTGGACGTGGTCAGCAAGCAGGCGGTCCGCTCGTTCCTGGCCGAGCTGGGCGCGACCGGTGACGTGACCCTGGTGCTGACCACGCACGACCTGGCCGACATCGAGCGGCTCTGCGAACGCCTCGTGGTGATCGACCACGGCCGGGTGGTGCACGACGGGACGATCGACGCGCTGCACACCCGGTACGGCTCCCGCCGCAGCCTGGTCGCCGACCTGGCGGATCCGCTGCCGGACGGCTTCGTGCTGCCGGGCGCGACCCTCGTCGGTGTCGAGGCGGACCGGCACCGGGTGACGTTCGCGCTGGACGGGGTGACCGCCGGGGTCGCGGTGGCCGGGCTGGTCGCGGCGGTGTCGATCCGGGACCTGTCGGTGGTCGAGCCGGACATCGAGGACGTGGTGGCCCGGCTCTACGCGTCTACCGATGCTCCATGACCAGGACCGCCCAGGACGGCTCGAGGGCCTCGTAACGGTGCGGGACGTCGCCGGGGAACGTCACGTAGTCGCCCGGACCGACCTCGATCGGCTCGTCGACCGGCCCGGTCCGGATCCGGCCGGCGCCCACCACGATGTGTTCCACGCTGCCCGGGATGTGCGCCGCCGCCTCCCGGGCCTCGCCCGGTTCCAGCTCCATCAGGTAGAGGTCCCGGCGTACGTGCGGTGACCCGGTGGCGAGCAGGGTGGCCACGAAGTCGGCCCGGTCGGCGCGCAGCCGGGTGGCGCCCTCACCGGAGCGGATCACCCGGACCCGGGTCGGCTCCGGCTCGACCAGCCGGCTGAACGGCACGCCGAGCGCCACGCCGAGCGCCCACAGGGTCTCGATGCTGGGGTTCCCGTTGCCCGCTTCGAGCTGCGACAACGTGGATTTGGCCAGGCCCGCGCGGCGGGCCAGCTCGGCCAGGGAGATCCCGGCGCGGTCCCGTTCGCGGCGCAGGGCGGCGGCGATGGCGGCGAGCGGCGGCGCCGGCTGATCCATGGGCGTTCGCTCCATCGGTCGGGTCGTTCGGTTTGACGAACGCTGCGGGTTCGTTCAGCATAACGAACCATGAGCCCGGTAAATCGAACGCAAGCCCGTCCGCGTGACGTCGCCGCGCTGGCCGCCGCGACGCTCGCGGTGGGCGCTTCGTTCGGCGCCATCACCATCGCGTACGGCCTGCCCGCCTGGCTGCCCACGCTGATGTCGGTGGTGGTCTTCGCCGGTGGAGCGCAGTTCCTGGCGGTCGGCCTGTTCGCGGCCGGCAACCCGATCGCCGCGGTCCTCGCCGGTCTGCTGCTCAACGCCCGGCACCTGCCGTTCGGTCTGGCGGTCGCGGACACCCTCGGCCCGCGCTGGCGGGACCGGCTGATCGGCAGTCATCTGATGACCGACGAGGTGGTGGCGTTCACCCTCGCCGAGACGGACCCGGCTGCCCGGCGCCGGACGTACTGGCTGGTCGCGGTGTCGCTGCTGGTCGCCTGGAACGTCGGCACGGTGCTCGGCGTGCTGCTCGGCGGCGCCACCGGCGACCCGGACGCCCTGGGCCTCGACGCGGCGTTCCCGGCCGGGCTGATCGCGCTGATCCTGCCGTCGCTGCGGGACCGGGACACCCGCCTGGTGGCGCTCTCCGGCGCGGCGATCGCGGTGCTGCTGACCCCGGTCCTGCCAGCCGGGCTGCCGGTGCTGGCCGCGCTGCTCGGCCTGCTGGTCCTGTTCCGCCCCACCCGCCGCGCCGGCGGTGGCCGGCCGCCCGTGCGAGCGAGCGGAGACCCCGAGGAGAAGACATGCTGATCGTCGCCGTGATCGCGCTCGGCGTGGGCACCTACGCGATGCGGCTGAGCGGTGTCCTGCTGCGCGATCGCCTGGAACTCTCCCCGGCCGTCCAGCGCCTGCTCCCGATGGCCGCGGCGGCCCTGCTGGCGGCCCTGGCCGGCACCGCCGCGCTGACGGCCGGCGCCGAGTTCGCCGGGGTGGCCCGCCCGGCCGGGGTGGCCTTCGGGGCGCTGCTGGCCTGGCGCAAGGTCCCGTTCGTGCTGGTCGTCGTCGGCGCGGCGGTGGTCGCCGCCCTGCTGCGCCTGGCGGGGCTGCCCTGAAGGTCCGGGCAGCGTCCGGATCCCGGGCAGCACGAAGCCCCGGCGCGGAACCGCACCGGGGCTTCGGGGAAAGACGTCAGATCTTGGCGCCGAGCTCGACCTTCGGTTTCGGCACCCGCATCCGGCGGAAGGTCAGGCCGCGCATGATGCCGTACAGGTAGAGCGAACCGAGCCGCTGCTGACTGTTCGGGATGCGCGCCTTGACGGTCTTCTTGATCCGGCGGGCGATGAAGATGCTGTCCACCACGACGGCGAGCGCGAGCAGCGCCCACAGCACGTTGCTGGCCAGGACCACGACCTCGTTCCGGACGATCGAGCCGATCATCACGATCACCGCGCCGGCGATGAAGAACGAACCGACGGTACGGCGGGAGTCGACGAGGTCACGGACCAGCGAGCGCTCCGGGCCGCGGTCCCGGGCGAGGAGGTATTTCTCCTCGCCGTTGCGCATGCCCTCGGAGGCCTCCGAGCGCTCCTGGCGTTGCCGCTCGCGGAGCTGCTTCATCGCCTCCTTGCGGTTGGCGGGAGCGGCCTCCTGCGTCCGGCGACCCTGCTGCGTCCGCTTCGGCGTGACCACACCCAGCTCTTTCTTGCTGGGTGTGTAGCTTTTCCGGCGTGCGGCAGAGTCCTCCTCGGTTACCGAGGTGGTGGCGTCTTCGACGAGGTCGACTGGCTTGCGACGAAACAGCGGGGACACGAGACGAGCGTAGCCAAACGGCGCGGTGTGCCACACACCGCGCCGTTGATCGAGATGAAATTGCAGCTGGAAGGCTACGGCCGCTCGACGTGAGCGCCGAGCGCGGCCAGCTTGGCCTCGAAGTCCTCGTAGCCCCGCTTGATCAGGTTGACGCCGTACACCCGGGAGGTGCCCTCGGCGGCCAGCGCGGCGATCAGGTGCGCGAAACCGGCCCGCAGGTCCGGGATGACCAGGTCGGCGGCGTGCAGCTTGGACGGGCCGGCGATCACCGCGGAGTGCATGAAGTTGCGGCGGCCGAACCGGCACGGGGTGCCGCCGAGGCAGTCCCGGTAGACCTGGATGGTCGCGCCCATCGAGTTGAGCGCCTCGGTGTAGCCGAGCCGCTGCTCGTACACGGTCTCGTGCACGATCGAGATGCCGCGCGCCTGGGTCAGGGCGACGACCAGGGGCTGCTGCCAGTCGGTCATGAAGCCCGGGTGCACGTCGGTCTCCAGGGCCACGGCCTTGAGCTCGGTGCCCGGGTGCCAGAACTTGATGCCGCCCTCGGAGCCGGTCACACCCGGCCGGGACACCCGGTCGTCGGTGATCTTCAGCTCGCCGCCGATGTTCCGGTAGACGTTCAGGAACGTCATCATGTCGGCCTGCCGTGCGCCGAGCACCTCGATCTCGCCGCGGGTGGCGAGCGCGGCGGCGGCCCAGCTGGCGGCCTCGATCCGGTCCGGGATCGGCTTGTGCTCGTAGCCGTACAGCTTCGGCACGCCCTGGATCTCGATCATCCGGTCGGTGTGCACCGTGATGATCGCGCCCATCTTCTGCAGGATGCAGATCAGGTCGATGATCTCCGGCTCGATCGCGGCGTTGCGCAGCTCGGTGACGCCCTCGGCGCGGACCGCGGTGAGCAGCACTTGCTCGGTCGCGCCGACGCTCGGGTACGGCAGCTCCAGCTTCGCGCCGTGCAGCCCGTTCGGGGCACTCAGGTGCATGCCCTCGGGGGTCTTGTCGACGACCGCGCCGAACTCGCGCAGCGCCCTGATGTGGAAGTCGATCGGGCGCGGGCCGATGTGGCAGCCGCCCAGATCCGGGATGAACGCGTGGCCGAGCCGGTGCAGCAGCGGGCCGCAGAGCAGGATCGGGATCCGGCTCGAGCCGGCGTGCACGTTGATCTCGTCGGTGCTGGCGGACTCCACGCTGGTGGGGTCCATCACCAGCTCGCCGTCCTCGACGCCGTCGCTGACCTTGACGCCGTGCAGTTCGAGCAGGCCACGAACGACCTCGACGTCACGGATCCGAGGTACGTCGAAGAGCCGGCTCGGTGACTCGCCCAGCAGGGCGGCGACCATCGCCTTGGAGACCAGATTCTTGGCGCCACGGACCCGGATCTGACCCTGCAGTGGCGTACCGCCATGCACGATCAAGACGTCGTCGGTCAACGTAACCTCCAGCCGGTGGGCGCATGGACGCCCGGTGATCGAGGGGGCAGTGATTTCGGGTGGGGGTACCCGATCCTGCAACCGGGGAAGCATAGCGCTGAGTGACAACTCCGCCAGTCGTAGCGCGGCCGGAAAACCGAGTAGCCGGGCAATCACCCTGCAGGGTGAAATCTCCCGGCTACGCAGCGTTACGAAAATGGGTTACGGCAGGGCGAGCATCTGGTCCAGCGCGATGCGGGCCGCCCGTGCGGTCTCCTCGTCGACGGTGATCACGTTCGGCACCCGGCCGGCGACCAGCTCCTCCAGGGTCCACACCAGGTGGGGGAGGTCGATCCGGTTCATCGTCGAGCAGTAACAGACCGTCCGGTCGAGGAAGGTGACCTGCTTGTCCGGGTGGGCCAGGGCCAACCGGCGCACCAGGTTGAGCTCGGTGCCGATCGCCCACGACGAACCGGCGGGCGCGGCGTCCAGGGCCTTGATGATGTACTCCGTCGAGCCGACGTAATCGGCCGCGCGGACCACCTCGTGCCGGCACTCCGGGTGGACCAGCACGTTCACCCCGGGGACCCGCTCGCGGACGTCCCGGACGCTGTCGATGGTGAACCGGCCGTGCACCGAGCAGTGGCCGCGCCAGAGGATCATCTTGGCGTTGCGCAGCTGCTCGTCGGTGAGGCCGCCCTGCGGCTTGTGCGGGTCGTAGAGGACGCAGTCGTCCAGGTCGAAGCCCATCTCCAGGACCGCGGTGTTGCGGCCCAGGTGCTGGTCGGGCAGGAAGAACACCTTGCTGCCCTGCTCGAACGACCAGTCCAGGGCCCGCTTGGCGTTCGACGAGGTGCAGACCACGCCGGAGTTGCGCCCGACGAAGCCCTTGATGTCGGCGGACGAGTTCATGTACGTCACCGGGACGACGTCGCCGGCGATGCCGAGGTCCTGGAAGTGCTCCCAGGCCGTCTCCACCTGACCCAGCACCGCCATGTCGGCCATCGAGCAGCCGGCCGCCAGGTCGGGCAGGATGACCCGCTGCTCCGGCTTGGTCAGGATGTCGGCGCTCTCGGCCATGAAGTGCACGCCGCAGAACACGATGAACTCGGCGTCCGGCCGGGCCGCGGCCTGCTGGGCCAGCTTGAACGAGTCGCCGGTCACGTCGGCGAACCGGATCACCTCGTCGCGCTGGTAGTGGTGCCCCAGCACGAACACCCGGTCGCCGAGCGTCGCCTTCGCCGCGGTGGCCCGGGCCACCAGGTCCGGGTCGCTCGGCGCGGGCAGATCGCCGGGGCAGTCCACACCCCGCTCGCTCGCGGGGTCGCTGCCCTTGCCGAGAAGTAGCAGCGCGACAGGGGTGTTTCCAGGTTCGGTCCAGGTCGCCGTCACGAGAATCATCGTTGCACAGGGGCTGAGAAGGCGGCTGTGTGCTGCCACACTCCTGGGGTGCGCGTACTGATCTGTCCGGACAAGTTCGCCGGTACCCTTTCCGCCCCCGAGGTGGCCCGTGCGGTCGCCGACGGCTGGGCCGTCCCGACCGATGAGCTGGTCCAGCGACCACTCGCCGACGGCGGGCCGGGCTTCGTCGACGTGCTGGCGTCCGCGCTGGGCGGGCGGCGGATCCCGGTCGGCACCGTCGACCCGCTGGGCCGTCCGGTGCAGGGCGAGATCCTGTATGCGAACGGTGTCGCTTATGTCGAGAGCGCTCAGGCCTGCGGCCTTCACCTGCTGACGCAGGAAGAACGCAACCCCAACACCACTACGTCGTACGGCCTGGGCCTGCTGCTGGCGGCCGCCGCCGAGTCCGGCGCCGCCCAGGTGGTAGTGGGGCTGGGTGGCTCGGCGGTGAACGACGCGGGCGCCGGGATGCTGGCCGCGCTCGGCGCCGCCCCGGTCGACGTGGCCGGGTACGCGCTGCCGTACGGCGGGGCGCCGCTGCTCACGGCGGAGAGCCTGGGCGGGACGCCCCAGCTGCGGCCGATCAGCCTGATCGCGGCGACCGACGTCGACAACCCGCTGACCGGGCTGCACGGCGCCAGCAACGTCTTCGGCCCGCAGAAGGGCGCGACCCGGGACGACGTGCTGCGGCTGGACGCGGCGCTCGAGCACTTCGCCCACGTACTGGAGAAGGCTTTTAAGATCGACGATCTCGCGGCCCGGCCGGGAGCCGGAGCGGCCGGCGGCATCGGGGCGGCCCTGATCGCCCTCGGCGGGCAGGTGACCTCCGGGATCGGCCTGGTCGGCACGCTGATCGGGCTGGACCGGGAGCTGGACGCGGCCGACCTGGTGATCACCGGCGAGGGCAGCTTCGACCACCAGTCGCTGCGCGGCAAGGTGGTCGCCGGGATCGCGGCCGGCGCCCGGGACCGCGGTCTGCCGTGCGTGGTGCTCGCCGGGCGCAACGAGACCGGCCACCGGGAGGCCTCGGCGGCCGGGGTGACCGAGACGCACACCCTCGTCGAGCATTTCGGCTCGGTCGGGACGGCCATGGCCGAACCGGCTCGCGGCCTGCGGGAACTCAGCGAGCGGTTGTCAAGGCAATGGAGTCGCTGATCTCGACCCGCCCGGATTGGGAATCCCCGGGAATGGGGTTAGCGTTGCCTGGTACGGCACATGACCGCACCTGGCAGGGAGATACCTACGTGACCACTGAAGCGCACACCGAGTCGACCGAGGCGACTGCCCCGACCGGCATCAACCTCACCGATGTCGCCGCGGTGAAGGTCAAGGCCCTGATCGAGCAGGAAGGGCGCGACGACCTGCGCCTGCGCATCGCCGTACAGCCCGGTGGCTGTTCCGGCCTGCGTTACCAGCTCTTCTTCGACGAGCGTTCGCTCGACGGTGACGTCGTCAGCGATTTCGACGGGGTCGAGGTCGTGGTGGACCGGATGAGCTCGCCCTATCTGGCCGGCGCCACCATCGACTTCGCGGACCGGATCGACGCGCAGGGCTTCACCATCGACAACCCGAACGCGCAGAACTCCTGCGCCTGTGGTGACTCGTTCCACTGATCTCCGCATGATGCTGTGCTAGCCCCGCAGCGGAAAACAGAATGACAAAGCACGATTGGACAGGCCGTCCCGTTCACGGGGCGGCCTGTTCCGCGTAACCGGACCGGTAGTCTCTAGTCGTAACGACCCCCTGCTCCCCAACCTCGAGGGCCGCCATGAAGATCGCCGTCACCGGCTCGATCGCCACCGACCACCTGATGCACTTCCCGGGCCGGTTCGCCGACCAGCTCATCGCTGATCAGCTGCACAAGGTCTCGCTCTCGTTCCTCGTCGACGACCTGGTCGTACGCCGCGGCGGCGTCGCGCCGAACATCGCGTTCGGGATGGGCAAGCTCGGTCTGCGGCCGATCCTGGTGGGTGCGGTCGGCGCCGACTTCGCCGACTACCGGTCCTGGCTGGAGCGGCACGGGGTGGACTGCGACTCGGTGCACATCAGCGACGTGGCGCACACCGCCCGGTTCGTCTGCACCACCGACGACGACCTCAACCAGATCGCGTCGTTCTACGCCGGTGCGATGTCCGAGGCCCGCAACATCGAGCTGACCCCGGTCGTCGACCGGGCCGGTGGCCTCGACCTGATCCTGATCGGCGCGAACGACCCGGCCGCGATGATCCGCCACTCGCAGGAGTGCCGCACCCGCGGTTACCGGTTCGCCGCCGACCCGTCCCAGCAGCTCGCCCGGATGGACGGCTCCGACGTGCTGAGCCTGATCGGCGGCGCGGAGTACCTGCTGACCAACGAGTACGAGCGCTCGCTGCTGGAGACGAAGGCCGGCCTCACCTCCGACCAGGTGCTCGACCAGGTCAAGGTCCGGGTCACCACGCTCGGCAAGGACGGCGTGGAGATCACCGGCAAGGCGATCGAGCGGATCCACGTGCCGGTCGTCCCGGACGTGCTCGGCGAGGACCCGACCGGTGTCGGCGACGGTTTCCGGGCCGGTTTCTTCTCGGCCGTCTCCTGGGGCCTCGGCCTGGAGCGGTCGGCCCAGGTCGGCTCGCTGGTCGCGGCGCTGGTGCTGGAGACGGTCGGCACCCAGGAGTACGACATCAAGCCCACCGAGTTCACCAAGCGTCTGGCCGCCGCGTACGGCGACGAGGCAGCCGCCGAGATCGCGCCGCACCTGCCGGCTTGAAGGTAGAAACAGACTCATGGTTCTAGCAGTTTTCGCCGGCCTGCCCGGGGTCGGTAAGAGCACCCTGGCCGCCGGCGTCGCCTCGGAGTTGCCGGCGGCCGTGCTCGCCGTCGATGTCGTCGACTTCACGTTGCAGCGCTACGCCGTGCAGGAGTCCCGGCCCGGCTTCGCCGCGTACGGCGTGGTCGCCGCGCTGGCCGAGGAGCAGCTCCGGATCGGCCACCACGTGATCATCGACGCGGTCAACCCGGTGAAGGCGGCCCGCGATCTCTGGGTCGACCTGGCCGAGCGGATGGACGTGCCGCTGCGCGTGGTCGAGGTGATGTGCGGTGACGACCTCGAGCACCGCCGCCGCGTCGAGGCGCGGTACGCGGCCCGGGACCACGAGGGCGTGCCGGACTGGGTGCGGGTGCTGGAGCGCCAGACCGAGTACGAGCCGTACCTGGGCCCGCGCCTGGTCGTCGACACGTTCCTGGCCAAGGACCCGGTCCCCCAGGTGGTCAGCTACCTGAGGTGATCAGCTGGTCCTCAGGGGTGTCTCCGCACGGCGGAGACACCCCTGAGCCCTGTCCGGACTAGCTGATCCGGCGCACGTCGAAGGTGTCGTTGTGGCCCGCGACGAACTCCTGGCCCTTCATGCGGCACCAGGCGGGGATGTCGTTGGCCGCGGCCGGGTCGTCGGCGAGCACCCGGACGATCTCGCCGATCGCCACGCCGGGCAGCGCCTTGGCCAGCTTGATCACCGGCAGCGGGCAGCGCTGCCCCCGGCAGTCCAGGGTGATCAGAACCCGGCCTCCTTGCGGATCTCCGCCACCAGGCCCGGCAGCACCGCCAGGAAGCGGTCCACCTCGGCCGGGGTGGTGCCGCGGTGCAGCGACACCCGGACGTTGCCGTGGCTGAGCACGCCCATCGCCTCCAGCACGTGGCTCGGGCGCAGCGTCGACGAGGTGCACGAGGACCCGGACGAGACGGCGAACCCGCGCCGGTCCAAGGCGTGCAGCAGCGCCTCGCCGTCGACGTAGAGGCAGCTGAAGGTGACCAGGTGGGGGAGCCGGTCGACCGGATCGCCGACGATCTCCACGTCCGGCACGGTGGCCGCGACCCGGTCCCGGATCTGCTCGACCAGCGCGCTCAGCCGGACCGCCTCGGCCTGTGCCTCCGCGGTCACCGCCCGCAGGCTGGCCGCCGCGGCGACGATCGCCGGTAGATCAGCCGCGCCCGAGGGCCGCGGGCGATAAAGATCATCCTGTGGAGTGGGTGAGATCCATCGCACCCCTTTGCGGACGACCAGCAGGCCCACCCCGGGCGGCCCGCCCCACTTGTGCGCGCTGGCGCTCAGCAGCGACCAGCCGGACGGCAGCGGAACCCGGCCGGCCGACTGCGCCGCGTCCACGAACAGCGGCACCCCGGACCCGGCGCAGGACGCCGCCGCCTCGGCCACCGGTTGCACCGTGCCGACCTCGTGACTCGCGCTGATCAGGGCGGCCAGGGCCACCCCGGGCGCGGCCACGGCGGTCGCCCAGGCGTCCAGGTCGAGGCGCCCGAGCCGGTTCACGCCGACCTCAGTGGTCTCACCGGCACCGGCCGCGTGCAGCACCGCCGAGTGTTCGATCGCCGAGTGCACCAGGACGCGGCCGGCCCGCCTGCGCCCGGCGAGTCCACCCAGCACAGCGGCCTGGGCGGCGGCGGCGCCGGAGGGCCAGAAGGAGAGCTCGTCCGGGCGTACCCGAAAGATCTCCGCAACCACCGCGGTCGCCGCCTCCTGCAGCTGCTGGGCCCGCCGGCCCGCCGCGTAGAGGCGGGCCGGATCGGCCCAGCCGTCGGCGAGCGCGGCGAACATCGCTTCCCGGGCGACCGGATGCAGAGGCGCCGCGCTGGCGGCGTCCAGGTAAACCGGTGGCCCGGCCGGATCGCCTGTGTAATCCACACCGAGAACGGTATCGTCCGGTTGACTGGAGTTCCGGGGAAGGCCACGCATGTGGATCTTCTTCGGAGGCCGGGTGCCCGCGGTTCCCGCGGACCCGGGTCAACGCCCCCCGGTGACGGGCGGTCCGTTCTTGGTCGAGTAATGTGCGACCGTCAGTGAGCCTTGCCGCCAGGTGTCCGATTCGGGCAGGGCGGCGCTGCTAAGGAGGCATAAGCAGGTGGGCGCAAGGAGTTCGGCCACACGGCCGCGGGCACTAGGCCGGGCGGCCGGGCTGGGTCTGGGCGCCGCGGCGCTGCTGACGCTGCTGTCGGGGTGCTCGCTCGAGGACGTCGGAAGCAAGTTCGGCCACTTCGGATGGCCCGGACCGGGTGTCAGCCTGCAGGCGCACAAGATGTACGACCTGTGGATCGCCTCGGTGATCGCGGCGCTGGTCGTCGGCATCGGCGTCTGGGGCCTGATCTTCTGGTGTGTGATCCGGTATCGCAAGCGCGGCGACGAGCTGCCCGTGCAGACCCGGTTCAACATGCCGATGGAGGTCCTTTACACGGTCACGCCGGTTCTGATCGTCGCGGTGCTGTTCTACTACACCGCGATCGTGCAGACCGATGTGGACAAGCTTTCCAAGAACCCGGATCAGATCGTCCAGATCACCGCGTTCAAGTGGAACTGGGAGTTCGACTACCGCGACGGCATGGGCACCGAGGCCAAGACCGTGACGTCCACGGTCGGTTCCTCGGACGTCATCCCGATCCTGGTCGTGCCGACCCACGAGAAGATCCGCTTCGAGGAGACCAGCAAGGACGTCATCCACTCGTTCTGGGTGCCGGAGCTGCTGTTCAAGCGGGACGTCATGCCGGGCAACGTGCGTAACGTCTTCGAGGTCACGGTGGACAAGGAAGGCCGGTACGTCGGCCGCTGCGCCGAGTTGTGCGGCACCTACCACGCGTTCATGAACTTCGAGATGGTCGCTGTCACGTCGGAGAACTTCAAGAAGTTCCTGGCGGCCAAGACCACCGGTGGCAAGACGACGCAGGAGGCGCTCGTCGAGATCGGGGAAGACCCGTACTCGACGAAGACGCAGCCGTTCGACACCCGCCGGGGCACGCACAGCTGGAACCAGGGTGGCGAAACCGTCGCCGCGGGGAAGTAGGGGTTTGACGTGAGGACCGAATACAAGATCTTCGCTGGGGTCGCCCTGTTCCTCTTCGGTGCGGCCGCCGTCTACGGCTTCTACACCCACGGCCAGCAGCACCAGGTCGAATGGGTCGGCACCGTGGCGCTGGTCATCTCCGGCCTGCTCTGCTCGATGTGCGGTGGCTTCTTCTGGTTCGTCGCCCGGCGCATCGACCTGCGCCCGGAGGACCGTGAGGACGGCGAGATCGCCGAAGGCGCCGGCGAGCTGGGCTTCTTCAGCCCGGGTAGCTACTTCCCGTTCGGCATCGCGCTCGCTGCGGCGGTTGCCGGCCTGGGTCTGGTCTTCTGGATGTGGTGGCTGATCGCTCTCGGTCTGATCGCGGTCATCTTCACGTCCTGCGGCATGCTCTTCGAGTACTACTCGGGCACTCGGCAGGCCGAGCACTGAGGCTGGTCACAACGTAGGAAAGCCCGCGTCTCCCGGAAGGGCGGCGCGGGCTTTTCGCTGTCCAGGTCAGGCGGCGGCGGTGCGCTGCTGAGGGGCGATCCGGCGGGGACCTTTCGCCCCCGGGTCCATCCACAGGTGGACGACGATCGGGGCGATCACCTCGGCCGCCCCGCAGCGGGTGCAGACCAGCTCGGGGCAGTCGTCGTGCCCGTCGTCGCAGGGCGGCGTCTCGAAGAGCATGTCGCCGTCACAGATGACGCAGCGCTGTTCGCGTTCGTACACGGGCTTCTCCTTCATGGGGAAGGTGGGATTACCCGAATGTCATTCAGACGCTGTCATGCCGATCGGGTGATGCCGAGCATTGCCCGCGGCGTGTTGCGGTCTTTTTCCGGATTTTTCAGCAGGTAGTGCCTTATTCGGCGGCCTTGGCCGCCTGCGCGGCCGCGACCCAGCGCTCCAGCAGCGCGGTGGTGGCGCCGGAGTCGATCGCCTCGGCGGCCCGGTTGATGCCGGCCCGCATGGTGTCCCGGAAGTCGCCCGGAAAGCCACTCTGCGCCGCGAACGCGGCCGCGGCGTTGAGCAGCACCGCGTCCCGCACCGGGCCGCTCTCTCCGGAGAACACACGCCGCGCCACGTCGGCGTTGAACGCGGTGTCGCCACCGCGCAGCGCGCCCGGCTCGCTGCGCGGCAGGCCCAGCTGGGTGCTGTCGACGAGCAGCTCCTCGACCTTGCCGTCCCGGGCCAGCCAGAGACGGGTCGGCGCGGTGGTGGTGAACTCGTCCAGGCCGTCCTCGCCGCGCATCACCAGCGCCGAGTCGCCGCGCCGGGCGAAGACCTCGGCCATCACCGGCGCCATCCGCGGGTCGAAGCAGCCGACCGCGGCCGCCGTCGGCCGGGCCGGGTTGGTCAGCGGGCCGAGCACGTTGAAGAAGGTGGGCACACCCAGCTCGCGCCGGGTGACCGCGGCGTGCCGCATGCCGGGGTGGTACCGCGCCGCGAAGCAGAACCCGATGCCGGCCTCGGCGACCGTCCGGTTCACCCCGGCCGGCCCCAGGTCCAGCGGGATGCCGAAGTGCTCCAGCAGGTCGGCGGTGCCGGTGGTGGAGGAGGCCGAGCGGTTGCCGTGCTTGACCACCGTCACCCCGGCGGAGGCCGCCACGACGGCCGCCATGGTGGAGATGTTCACCGTGTTGGCCCGGTCGCCGCCGGTGCCGACCACGTCGACCGCACGGGTGCGGGTTTCCTCGGGCAGCTCCACCAGCGTGGCGTTGGCGAGCATCGCCTCCACCAGGCCGGCCAGCTCGGCCGGTGTCTCGCCCTTGGCGCGCAGCGCCACCGCGAAACCGGCGATCTGGGCCGGCGTGGCGTTGCCCGCCATGATCTCGCCCATCGCCCAGGCCGTGTCCGCGGTGGCGAGTTCCTCGCCACGCAGCAGGGAACTCGTCAGATTCGGCCAGGTGCGTGCGCCCATGGCGGGGCCTCCGTCGGGGGGTGGTTCGTGCAATCGGTCAGTTGGGGGGCAGAGCACCCAGCGGGACCACGCCGGCCCGGCGGGCACGGAGCAGGCCGGCGACCGTCTGACCGGTGGTGACCGGGTCGAGCGGGGCCAGCAGAGTCGCGTCGGCCTGTGCGTACGCCGCGAGCCAGCGGTCCGCGGCACGGGCGATCACGACACAGGTGGGCGGGGGATCCTGATATTCGTCCTTGGTCTGCCGGGCGATGCCCAGCCCGCCGGCGGGGGTCGCCTCGCCGTCGAGCACCATCAGGTCGATCTCGTAGTCGTCGAGCAGCCGACGGCAGTCCTCCCAGGTGGAGGCGTCAGTGAACTCGACCGAGAGATCGGCCGCCGGACGCGTGCCGATGGCGAGCCGGATCCGGTCGCGCACCGCAGGGTCGTCGCTGTATAGCAGAACGGTGTACTGAGTCGTGGTGGTGTCGCTCATCTTTGTGCCCCACTTCACCTCGTAAGTCCCGCCGATCGTACCGAATCTGTTATCCGGCGTCGGGGGCCGGGCGCGTGGCGCTCTCCGGTGATGTGATCTTGGCCGCTGCGGCGGCCTCCTCCATCTCCACGCGGTCCAGCGCGCGGTCGACCCGGCGGGCCTCCCGCTCCGACTGGCGGATCCACTGGATCACCAGGATCCCGAGCATGGTGACGCTGACGATCTCGCCGCCGGCCCACAGGATGCCGCCCGCCGTGACCTGGTCGGAGTGCGGATCCATCCAGGCCAGGTGCAGGTTCGGGTACCAGTCGCCGCCGAGCAGCTCACGGGCCTGCATGATGGTCAGCCCGAGCACGGTGTGGAACGGCACGGAGAGCACCATCAGCAGCGCCCGCCCCGGGTACGGCCACCGGTTCGGCAGCGGGTCCAGCCCGAGCAGCGGCCAGAAGAACAGGCACCCGGTGATCAGGAAGTGCACGTGGATGAACTCGTGCAGCCAGCCGTGCTCCAGGGTCAGCCGGTACAGCCCGGTGAAGTAGAGGATGAACGGGTTCGCGATGAACAGTCCGAACGCGACCAGGGGAAACGTCAACACCCGGACGTACCGGCTGTGGATCACCGCGAGCAGGACCTTGCGCGGTCGCTGGTGCAGCACCCGCAGGGCCAGAGTGGTCGGCGCGCCCAGGGCCAGGAAGATCGGCCCGATCATCGAGAGCACCATGTGCTGGACCATGTGCACCGAGATCAGCGTGGTGTCGTACGCCTCGATGCCGGTCACCGACACCGCGGCGATCGAGCCGAGTCCACCCGCGACGAACGCCACCGTGCGGCCCTGTGGCCACTCGTCGCCGCGCTGCCGGAGACGCCGGACCCCGTACAGATAAAGGGCTGCCGAGACCAGCAGGCCCACCGCGATCAGGCTGACCAGGTTGAACTGGGTGAAGATGGCCGCCGCGGTGAACGGGGGGAGTCCAGTATCCCGGGCGACGTCCGCCAGCGGGGCGATTTCGACTGACTGCACCACTCGAAGCTAGACCTACCTGCTGGTCACCGAATATTCCCCCTGCCCACGATGCCGGATTAGGGACCCCGCCTGACCTTGGACCTTCGGCGGGGGAATAATGAGCCCGTGACAGCGGCAGCCATCGACAAGAGCCGGATCCACTCGTTGACCAGACCGAACATGGTCAGCGTCGGGACCATCGTGTGGCTCTCCAGCGAGCTCATGTTCTTCGCGGCGTTGTTCGCCATGTACTTCTCCATTCGGGCGGCTGCACCAGAGCTGTGGGAGAAGCACACCGAGGCGCTCAACATCCCTTATGCGACGACGTTCACGGTGATCCTGGTCCTCTCCTCTGTGACCTGCCAGCTGGGCGTCTTCGCGGCGGAGAAGGGTGACGTGTTCGCGCTGCGGCGCTGGTTCACGATCACCTTCGTGATGGGGCTGATCTTCGTGCTCGGCCAGGCGAACGAGTACCGGAATCTCGTCCACGAGGGCGTCAAGCTCAACGGTGACGGATACGGCTCGATGTTCTACCTGACCACAGGCTTCCACGGCCTGCACGTGACCGGCGGCCTCATCGCCTTCATCGTCTTCATGATCCGCACGACCATGGGCCGGTTCACCCCGGCCCAAGCGACGTCGGCGATCGTCGTGTCGTACTACTGGCACTTCGTCGACATCGTGTGGATCGCGCTGTTCGCCATGATCTATTGGCTTCAGTGAACCTAGCGCCGCAGGCGAGGATCTCTAACCACACCCAGAGGGACATAGCCCATGACTTCTGACACCCCCGCCCGCAGGCGTGCCCGGGTGTTCTCCCGGCGCCGCGGCGCGCCCAGCCGGGCACGCCGGCGGATCGGCGCGGCGGTGCGCATGCTCGCGGCGCTCGCGCTCGCCGGCGGCGTTTACACCGCTTTCACCCCGGGCGCGTTCGCCGAGGACAACACCCCACTCTCCACCGCGGCACAGCAGGGCAAAGAGCTCTTCGACAACAGCTGCATCTCCTGCCACGGGCGGGACGGGCAGGGTGTCGAGGCGCGCGGCCCGAGCCTGATCGGCGTCGGTTCGGCCTCGGTCGAGTTCCAGGTGGGCACCGGCCGCATGCCGATGACCCGCCAGGAGGCCCAGGCCGAGCAGAAGGCCCCGCAGTTCACTCCGGACGAGACCAAGCAGATCGCGCAGTACGTGCAGGAGATCGGTGGCGGGCCGGAGATCCCGGCCGGCGAACTCACCGAGGACCTGAAGGCGAACCCCGACGCGCTGGCGCGCGGTGGCGAGCTGTTCCGGGTCAACTGCACCTCCTGCCACAGCTTCGGTGGCGCCGGTGGTGCGCTGTCGTCGGGCAAGTTCGCTCCGAGTCTGGGCGACGCGACCCCCGAGGAGATCTACGCGGCCATGCTGACCGGCCCGCAGAACATGCCGGTGTTCGGTGACAACCAGATCTCGCCGGACGAGAAGCGCGAGATCATCACGTACATCCAGACCCAGATCCAGGAAGACAAGGACCCGGGCGGCGTGTTCAACCTGGGCCGCTACGGCCCGGCGACCGAGGGTGTGGCGATCTTCCTGATCGGTATCACCATCCTGGTCTTCACGTCGCTCTGGATTGCGGGGAAGTCATGACGGCGCACCACGGCGCGACCGCCGAGCCGGTCGACGTGAACGATCCGAAGCTGACGCGCTTCGACATCGTCAAGGAAGGCCTGCGGCGCGATGACATCGAGATCATCACGTACGAGTCGCAGTTCCAGGGGCCGAACTCGAAGGCGGAGAAGCGGGTAGTCCGCAACATCTCCTTCCTGTTCCTCCTGTCCGGCCTGTTCGCGCTGGTCTTCCTGGTGTCCTACATCGTCTGGCCGTGGAAGTTCGAGCTCGGCCACACGCTGAGCGACTACTACACGCCGATCCTGGGTGTGAGCCTCGGCATCTCGCTGTTCGCCCTCGGCATCGCGATCCTGGCCTGGGCCAAGAAGCTGCTGCCGCACGAGGTGTCGATCCAGCAGCGGCACGGCGACCCGTCCAGCGACGACGAGCGGCTGATCACCGGTCAGACCGCGATGTACGTCGCGGACGAGCTCGGTGTGGCGCGGCGCCCGCTGCTCAAGGGCGCGATCGGCCTCGGCCTGGCCCCGCTCGGCCTGGCCGCGGCGGCTCCGCTGGTCGGCGGTCTGATCCAGAACCCGCACCGGGACGCCGAGCCGATGATGTACCACACCGGCTTCGACCCGAAGACGAACGGCGACAAGCTGGTCCGGCTGACCCGCGACGACGGATCCCCGATCCGTCCCGACGACGTCAGCGCGGGCGGTCAGATGACCGTCTACCCGGGAGTTCCCGGCGGCGCCACCAACAAGTTCGCCGACTCGCCGACCCTGCTGATCCACCTGCGGGCCGACGACGCGGAGAAGACCCGCGTGGCGGCCGACGGTGACAAGAACGGGCGCAACAAGGGTTCGATGTGGGGCAACTACGTCGCCTACTCGAAGATCTGCACGCACGCCGGTTGCCCGGCGAGCCTGTACGAGCAGCAGACCAACCGGCTGCTCTGCCCGTGTCACCAGTCGCAGTTCCTGATCACGGACAACGCGCAGCCGATCTTCGGCCCCGCCACCCGGCGTCTGCCGATGTTGCCGCTGTCAGTGGACGACGAAGGTTTCTTTGTGGCAACGTCTGACTTCAAGGACACTGTCGGACCCGACTTCTGGGAGCGGCCGTGAAACGCCGAAAGTTAGATCCAGCCGAGGCAACCGCCAATTTCGCCAAGGGCGCCGATGACCGCTTCCAGGCGGCCACCCCGCTCCGCGGCCTGCTCAACAAGGTCTTCCCGGACCACTGGTCGTTCCTGCTCGGCGAAATCGCGCTGTTCTCGTTCATCGTGCTGCTGCTCAGCGGCGTCTTCCTGACTCTCTTCTTCGACCCGTCGATGAAGGAGATCCCCTACGAGGGCTCCTACCCGGCACTGCGCGGCGTCGAGATGTCGCAGGCGTACGCGTCCTCCCTGCACCTCTCGTTCGAGGTGCGCGGTGGTCTGTTCATGCGCCAGATGCACCACTGGGCGGCGCTGCTGTTCATGGCGTCGATCGTGGTGCACATGGCCCGGGTGTTCTTCACCGGCGCGTTCCGCAAGCCGCGTGAGATCAACTGGGTGATCGGCGTCCTGCTGTTCCTGCTCGGGTTCTTCGCCGGCTTCACCGGTTACTCGCTGCCGGACGACGGCCTGTCCGGCACCGGTCTCCGCATCGCCTCCGCGATCATGCTGTCCCTGCCGGTCATCGGCACCTGGCTGTCCGCCGCGATCTTCGGCGGGGAATACCCGGGCGAGCTGATCATCGGCCGGTTCTACATCGCGCACGTGCTGCTCATCCCGGGCATCCTGCTCGCGCTGATCAGCGTCCACCTGGGCATCGTGTTCAAGCAGAAGCACACCCAGTGGGCGGGTCCGCTGCGGACCAACGAGAACGTGGTCGGCGAGCGCATGTTCCCGCGGTACGCCATGAAGCAGGGCGGCTTCTTCATGGCCGTCTTCGGTGTCATCGCGTTCATGGCCGGCATGTTCCAGATCAACCCGATCTGGCTGTTCGGTCCGTACCGCGCCGCCGAGGTCTCCTCGGCCAGCCAGCCCGACTGGTACGTCATGTTCATGGACGGCCTGGTCCGGCTCATGCCGAACTGGCAGATCTACATCCCGTTCGGCGACGGGTACAGCATCCCGCCGCTGTTCTGGCCGGCCGTGGTCGGCCTCGGCGCGCTGTTCACGCTGCCGATGGCGTACCCGTGGCTGGAAGCCCGCAAGCTGAAGGACACCCGCAGCCACCACCTGCTGCAGCGGCCCCGGGACAACCCGGAGCGGCTCGGCATCGGCATGATGGCGCTGGCGTTCTTCACGGTCGCGACGCTCTCCGGCGCCAACGACGTCATCGCGGACAAGTTCCACATCAGCCTGAACGCGATGACCTGGGCGGGCCGGATCGGCCTGCTGGTCCTGCCGCCGCTGGCGTATTACGTCTCGGTGCGGATCGCTTTCGGTCTGCAGCAGCACGACCGGGAGGTGCTGGCGCACGGTGTCGAGACGGGCATCATCCGGCGCCTTCCGAACGGGAAGTTCGAGGAGATCCACCAGCCGCTCGGCCCGGTGGACGAGCACGGACATCCGGTGCCGCTCGAGTACGCCGGGTGGGTCGTGCCGAAGAAGATGAACAAGATCGGTGCCCTCGGGCCGGCGGTCAAGGGCTTCTTCTTCCCGGTCGAGGCTCCGGCGGAGACCCCGGTTTCCCCGGCTCCGATCGGGTCGGCCAAGAAGGAAGAGATTTCTTCCAAGCGGTGATCGTTCATGGTTTCGGCCCGTCGGCGTTCTGCGCCGGCGGGCCGATTCTTTTTCCGGCCCGGCGTGATCAGCCGGGTCGAGGCAGGCTTTCCGCTTGCGGCTCAGAGCCTGCTTTTGTACGGGGATAGCATGGGCCGACTGTTGTTTTCTGGGTGAGGAGACGCTTCGGTGAATACCGCGATTGTGCACATCGACTGTGCTACCGACTCGATTCCTGAGGTGGCGGAGGCGCTCGCGGCGCTCGAGGGGGTCAGCGAGGTCTACTCGGTGGCGGGGAACGTGGATCTGATCGCGATCGTCCGGGTCCCGAGGTTCGATGACATCGCCGAGGTGATCGCGGGGCGGATCTCCAAGACGCCCGGGGTGATCAACACCGAGTCGCACATCGCGTTCCGGGCCTACTCCAAGCACGACCTCGACGATGCGTTCGCGATCGGCCTGCCCGACGCCGATTAGGACTGGCGGGTGGCCTGGATCGTCAGGCCGTTGGTGGCCCTGATCGCGTCCGTGAGGGATTCGCCGGGGGCGACGGTGGCGCCGGGCCAGATCACGCAGCGGGTGATCGTGCCGGCGACCTGAGCGCCCGCGCCGATCACTGACTCCGTGGCGGTGCCGGTGAGGGTGGCGGTGGGGTCGAGCAGAGTGCTCCCGCCGGCGGCGTGGAGATTTGCCGTCAGGTAGTCGGCGGGGGTGCCGGTGTCCAGGTAGTAGCCCTCGTATTCGATGAGCTCCAGGGCACCTTCCGACTCGGCGGGTCGCCAGGCGGTGCGGACCAGGTTGTCGGACTGGTCGGGGAGACCGGTGACGTAGCGCCACGGGAGCAGGGAGAAACCGGCGAAGCGGTTGCCGCTGAAGCCGCCGGTGTCGCCCGGGAAGCAGGGCTTGGTGAGCATCCGGACCGTGTCGCCGGACCAGCCCGACAGCAGGGCGGCGATGTCCTTGCCGGGGTCGCGGAACGGGTCGGCCAGGTAGGCGTCCGCGTTGCCGACCAGGACGCCCCGGCCGTCGATCCAGCTCCGCAGCCGGGCCACGCCGCCGGAGGTGCCCAGCGGGCCGTCCGGTTCGGGGGAGAGATGGGCCCGGCCGGTGGCGTGCGTGATCACCTGGTCGGCCAGGTACGCCGCGTTCACCGCGACCCGGTCCGGGCCGGTGAGACCCAGCCCGGCCAGCCGGCGCAGGGCGTGATCGAGCAGCGGAAGGTTGCCGACCGGGCAGAGCGCCTTCGGCACGGCACCGGTGAGCGGGCGCAGACGCTGGCCCTCGCCGGCGGCCAGGACGATGCCGCAGATCTCCGGAGTGGTCATCGCGGGGGAGGTCACCTCTGCGGTCACTGGGCCGAGTCGCGGGTCGGCGCCGGGGTGGACGACGGAACCGAGGCCGGCAGCTGACCCGCCCGCGGGCCGATGCCGTAGATGCCGAGCAGCCGCTCGGTGGGCCAGGTGAGCCGGGGCAGGTCGTCGACCGGGAACCAGTTCGCCTCCAGGACCTCGCCGCCGTCGACGATCAGCGGAGTGCTGGACGCGGGCACCCAGCCGAACCAGACCATGTCCACCGAACCGGCGCTCGGGTGGACGATCGCGTTCGGATTGCCGGGGATCAGGTCACCCGGCTCGACCCGGACACCGGACTCCTCGTGCAGCTCGCGGGCCGCGCCGACGGCGGGCATCTCGCCACGCTTGAGCAGACCGGCCGGCAGACCCCAGGCCCGGCCCGGCGGCTGACGCAGCAGCAGGATCCGGTCGGTGCCGGCCGCCTCCGCGTCACGGATCACCGCGACCGCGCCGACCAGGTATTTCGGGGAGACCGCCCGGGCCACCTGACGGCGGACCGGCAGGGGCAGCCCATAGAACACTTGGTATGCCAGGCCACGCACCCGCCGAGAGATGTTCACCCGCCCAAGGCTAGCCGGGCCCGCGGCGTGTCTCAGTCCGGGTGGTCGACCATGGCGATGAGCTGCTCGACCACCGCGTCCGGCTCGACGGTGCGCTCGCAGACCGCGACCAGCAGGGTCTCCAGGTCGGGGTAGCCCATGTCCTCGGCGAGCCGGCGCAGCGGCACCTCACTGGCCAGGCCGCGGTCGTGCTTGCGCAAGGTCAGGCCGATCGTCGCGCGGCCCAGGCGCACCTTGTCGTTGATGCTGATACCGGGCTCGTTCCGCTCGTCGAAGAAGCGGTTGATCTGCATCTGGGCCTGGCTGGACTTGACGAAGCCGAGCCACTCCTTGCGGGGGCCGCGGGACGAGCTCGGCTCGTTCTCGACCTGACCGTCGTTCTCCGAGAAGATCTCGACGACGTCGCCGTCACGGAGGGGGGAGCTGAGTGGAGCGAGGCGACCGTTGATGGTCGCGGCGATACATTGATCGCCCTTCTGCGTGCCCAGTTCGTACGCCAGGTCGACCGGGGTGGAGCCGCTGGGTAACTCGTACGCGTTGCCGTGGGCGAAGACCGTGATCTGGGCCTCGGCGAGGTCACATCGCAGCGAGTCGAGGAACTGGGCCGCGTCGGTGGTGTCCTGCTGCCAGTCGAGCACGCGTTTCAGCCAGGTCAGCTGGTCGGAGCCCGGCGGCTCGTCGGACACCTTCGGATATCGGTAGCTGGTGGCGACGCCGTACTCGGAATACCGGTGCATGGTCTGTGTCCGGATCAGCACTTCGACCAGCCGGCCCTCCGGGCCCACCACGGTGGTGTGCAGGGACCGGTAGAGGTTGTTCTTCGGTGACGCGATGAAGTCCTTGAACCGGCCGGCCACCGGGCGCCATCGGCCGTGGATCGCGCCGAGCGCGGCGTAACAGTCGGTCTCCGGGCCGTCCACCACCACCGCGATCCGGGGCAGGTCGAGCGGCACCGCATGGCCGCCGGCGACCGTGTCCTTCCAGATCGAGTAGTAGTGCCGGGGACGGGCGGTCACCTCGGCGTCGACCCGGGACCGGCGCAGCGCGGCGCGGGCCTTGGCGGAGACGTCGGTGAGGTACTCGTTCCAACCCGGGCGGTTCTTGACGTGCTCCTCGATCCGGGCGAACGAGTCCGGCTCCAGGTGGTAGAGCACCACGTCGTCGAGGTCGCGCTTGAGCGCCTGGATGCCGAGCCGGTCACAGAGCGGGACCAGCACGTCCAGCGTGGCGTTGGCGATCCGGGCCCGGGACGCGGGGGAGCGGGCGCCCAGCGTCCGCATGTTGTGCAGCCGGTCGGCCAGCTTGATCACCAGCACCCGGACGTCCTTGCCGGCCGCGACGATCATCTTGCGGATCGTCTCGCCTTCGGCGGCCTTGCCGTAGAACGCCTTGTCGAACTTGGTCACCCCGTCGACCAGGTGGGTCACCTCGGCGCCGAAGTCACCCTCCAGCGCCTCCAGCGTGTAGCTGGTGTCCTCCACCGTGTCGTGCAGCAGCGAGGCGACCAGGGTGGTGGTGTCCATGCCCAGCTCGGCGCAGATCTGCGCGACGGCGAGCGGATGCGTGATGTACGGATCACCGGACTTGCGGAACTGGCCGCGGTGCATGCTCTCGGCGATCGCATAACTGCGGCGGAGCAGGGCCACGTCGGCCGACGGATGGATGCTGCGATGAGTCCGGGCCAATTCGGAGACCGGATCGTCGTCATTGCCCTGGAAGCTCAGGAACGAGCGGAGCCGCTGGGTGAGGCTCAGCGGGCTCGCGGACCCGACCTGAGACGGGGTGGCCGGCAGGGCACGACCGAGAGCGGCGCCGTGGCCGGCGTCGACGTCCACCCGGACACCCCCTCACCGATCGTCCATGCGTTCTCGACGAAGCATGGCACTCGAACCCGTGATGGCTGAATCACCACGAGGCTCTGCCTTACAGCCTAAGCGAGCGAGCGTCATCCGAACGGTCAGTTACCGATAGGCGAACGGTCGAGTCTTGACCGGACGCTGCCGCCTCGGCCCTGGTGAGCAGGCCGGCAAAACGCGCGGCGCCACGAGCCGGTGACACCCAGTCGCCGGACGTCTCCACCAGGCGGGTGTCGGGCCGGTCCAGCCAGGCCAGAACCCGCTCGGTCTCCTCGGCCGACGCGGCCGGCACCGGACCCGGTCCGGGAAGGACCGTCTCGGCCGTCAACCGGGCCGTGTCCAGCGTGGGACGTGGGTGCTCACGGGGCGGGGAGGTGGCCGCGGCGGCCAGCCGGCCGTACCGGATCACGGCGATCTCCCAGCCGCCGTGGTCGTCCCGCCGGGCGGCGACGATCTCGGGGAGCCGGGTCAGCGCGTTCAGCCGCTGCATCCGGATCAGGGCGCGCAGCAGGGCGATCAGGCGGGACCGGACGGTGGCCGCCTCCTCGTACCGCTGCTTGTCGCTGAGCGACTCGATGCGCTCCAGGATGGCGGAAATCACCGGTCCGGGGTCACCCGAGGTGGCGACCCGGAACGGGAGGGCGGCGCGAACGTCGTACTCCTCCGGGGTGATCTCGTGCTCGCAGGGGGCCGGGCAGCGGCCCAGCTCGGCCAGCGCGCAGGCCGGGGTCTTCGAGCGCAGCGAGAGTTTGTGGTTGCACTGGCGCAGCGGCACGGCGTCGTAGACACCGGCCGCGGCCAGCTCGGCGGTGCGCCGGGAGGAGAACGGCCCGAGGTAGGTCGCGTCGTCGTCGGCGAACCGGCGGACCACCGAGAGCCGTGGGTACGCCTCGGCGGTCAGCTTCAGCCAGACCATCCGCTCCGGATACTTCGACCGGCGGTTGTACGGCGGGGCGTGCGCCGCGATCAGCCGCAGCTCACGCACCTCGGCCTCGAGCGAGTGGGCACACTCCAGCGCCTCCACCCGGACCGCGGCGGTGAGCATCTCGGAGATCCGGGCGCGCTTCTCGCCGGCGGTGAAATAGCTGCGCACCCGGGTGGCGACGTCCTTGGACGTGCCGACGTAGAGCGGGCGCTCGTCGGCGGCCCGGAAGATGTAGACCCCCGGCACGTGCGGCAGGTTGTCGGCCAGGTGCCGCCGGTTGCGCTGCGCCGGGGTGACCGCCTTGCCGAACTCGATCGCGTCGCCAAGGGTGTGCACCCGGAAGCTGCCCAGCCGCTCGATCAGCCCGTGCAGCACGTCGACGGTGGCCTTGGCGTCGTCGAGCGCCCGGTGGTTCGGCGCGACCGTCGAGCGGAAGAACTGGGCCAGGGTGCCGAGCTTGCGGTTCGGCACCTCGTCGTTCGTCAGCGCGCGCCGGGCCAGGGCGGCGGTGTCCAGCACCCGGGGCGCCGGCCACGGATAACCGTGCTTGGCGCAGGCGGCCTTGAGGAACCCGACGTCGTAGGGCGCGTTGTGTGCCACCAGCACCGCGCCGCGCAGGAACTCCAGCAGGGCCGGCAGCACCGTCTCTATCGACGGGGCCGGGCGCAGCATCGCCTCGGTGATCCCGGTCAGCACCGTGATGAACGGCGGCAACGGCTGACCCGGGTTGACCAGCGTGCCGAACTCGGCCAGCTGCTCGCCGGAGCGGACCTTGACGGCGCCGATCTCGGTGATCCCGCCGCCGTCCGGAGCGCCGCCGGTGGTCTCCAGGTCGAGCACCACGAAGGTGGTGTCGGCGAGCGAGACGGCGGCCGGATCCACCGAACCGTCGGCGGACAGCAACGTGTCCAGAGTGCCCTGCACGTAAGCGGGTTGTGCCACGGCGGGGAACCTTAGAGCGGGGGTACGACAGAAACCGAGCCGGGCCGGAAAAGATCACTTGACTCGACAAGCGTTTTGGCGGGCCACGGTGTGAGAATGGGAGCATGTCCGCGCCGCTTGACCCCGATGACCGCCCCCTCGAGGAGGCGGCGCCGACGGATGCGGAATTCACCCTTCCGGAGCCGATTCTCCCGGAAGCGGTCCGTCAACGGATCATGACGCTGTCCGCCGCCGCGCTGCCCGGGCTGCCGGCCGACGAGATCCCGGTCGTGCTGCGCCGGGTGGCCCGTTTCGCGCCGAACCGGCGGGCCCGGCTCGGCGGCCGGGAGATCGCCGCCCAGCTCACCGCCGACCCGTTGTTCCGGCAGCGGCTCGGCACCCGGATCATCACCGAGGCCGGTGACCTGGGCACCGCCGTGACCAGCGGGGTCGCCCCGGCCGCGGCCGACCCGGTCGAGGTCGCCGCGCTGGCCTACCTGTCCCGCCCGGACGGCTGGCGCGAGCTGATCGAGGCGGCCGGCGACGTGGTCCGGGCCGACGCCGACAGCGCCGCGCTGGCCGACCGGATCCGGGCCGCCGAGCAGCGCGCCACCCGCGCCGAGCACGACCGGGCGGTGGCCCGGGTCGAGGCCGACAAGCTGCGTGACGAGCTGGCCCGGGTCCGCGAGGAGCTCGGCCAGCTGCGCGAGGAGTCGCGCAGCACGGCCAAGGCGCTGCGCGAGGCGCAGGCCGGGCAGAAGCGCGCGGCCGATCTGCTGGCCACCGAGAAGGGGCGCGCGTCCCGGGTCGTTCTCGACCACGAGGCAGAGGTACGCCGGATGCGGTCCCGTCTCGCCGACGCCGAGGCCTCAGCGGCCACCGGCAAGCAGGCGGTCAAGGACGCCCGGGCGGTCGACGACGCCCGCCTCTGGCTGCTGCTCGAGACGATCGGCCAGGCGGCCACCGGGCTGCGCCGCGAGCTGGCGCTGGACCCGACCGACAAACTGCCCGCCGACTTCGTGGCAGAGGCCTCGGCCGACCGGCCCGGCGCTCCGGAGCGCTCCCGGGCCCGCGCACAGGACACCGACGACCCGGGCCGGCTTGACCAGCTGCTCGCGCTGCCCCGCGCCCACCTGGTGGTGGACGGGTACAACGTGACCAAGCGCGGCTTCGCCGACATGTCCCTGGAACAGCAGCGCAAGCGCCTGATCACCGGGCTGGGCGGGATAGCCGCGCAGACCGGCGATGAGGTGACAGTGGTCTTCGACGGCGCCGAGCGGGTGCATGGCCTGCCGCCGGCGCCGCGCGGGGTGCGGGTGTTGTTCTCCCGCAAGGGCACCACCGCCGACGAGCTGATCCGTCAGCTGGTCCGGGCCGAGCCGCCGGGTCGCCCGGTGGTGGTGGTCTCCTCCGACCGTGAGGTGGCCGACGGCGTGCGCCGGCACGGTGCGTACCCGATGGGCGCCGACTCGCTGCTGCGCCGGCTCGCCCGCTCCTGAGAAGTTGTCGTACCCCTCGCCTAGCGTGACGGTCACTTGAGGTGATCGGTCCGTCGCTCGGGTCGGGCCTCGATGCTGAGGAGGGGTGATGATCATCGATTGTGGTCGTTGCATTGAGCGGACCGTCGAGTGCGCCGGGTGCCTGGTCAGCGTGCTCGCGCAGACACCCGACGGGATCGCCGACCTGACTCCCGGCGAGCTGCGGGCGATCGAGACGTTCGAGCTGGCCGGCTTCGAGGTGGAGCTGCTGGAGACCCCGGAGCCACCGGTGGTGGTGCCGCTCCACCGCCACGTGGCGTGATCATGAGAACTCTTTAGGATGTGCGGTCATGACTCCGCGAATGTGGGCCCTGGTGTCGTTCGGGGTGCTGGTGGTGGCGCTCGTGGTCGTCGCGGCGCTGACCGTGCCCTGGCACCGCGCCCCGGCGCCGCGTGCCGACCAGGTCGCCGCGCTCGGCCAGTTGCCCGCCGAGCAGGTGGCCCGGGCCCGGCGGTTCCACGCCGAGCTGCGGCCCGGCAGCTACGCGGGGATGGCCCTGAGCCTGCTGGTCGCGCTGGTCCTCGGGCTCACCCCGATCGGCGCGCGGCTGGTCGAGCTGGCCGGCCGGCCGTTCGGTGACCACTGGCTGGCCCGGGCGGTGCTCGGCGGCATGCTCGTGGTGCTCGCCGGTGAGCTGCTCACCCTGCCGCTGGCGGCCTGGCGGCACACCATCGTGGTGCGCTACGGCATCTCCATCCAGTCCTGGGGCGGCTGGGGCGCCGACCTGCTGAAGTCCTTCGCGGTCGGCGCGGTGCTGGGCGGGCTGGCGCTGGCCGGGTTCTTCGCCGTCACGCACGCCGCGCCCCGCTGGTGGTGGGCGTTCGGGGCGGCCGGCGCGGCCGGGCTGGTGGTGCTGCTCTCGTTCGTGCTCCCGGTGGTGGTCGAGCCGATCTTCAACAAGTTCACCGCGATGCCGGACGGGCCGCTGCGCACCGAGCTGATCGCGCTTGCCGACGCCGACGGCGTGCCGGTGCGCGACGTGCTGGTCGCCGACGCGTCCCGGCGCACCCGGGCGGTGAACGCGTACGTCTCCGGGCTCGGCCCGACCCGCCGGATCGTCGTCTACGACACCCTGCTCACCGAGGCCACCCCGGAGGAGGTGGTGTCGGTGGCTGCGCACGAGCTGGGCCACGCCAAGGACGGCGACGTGCTGACCGGGACGCTGCTGGGCGCCCTGGGCGCGGCCCTCGCGGTGATCGCGCTCTACCTGCTCGGCTCCTGGGCCGGGCTGCTGCGGCTGGCCGGGGTCGACTCGATCGGCGAGCCCCGGGCGATCGGCCTGCTGCTCGCCGTCGCCGCGGTTGCCGGGCTGCTCAGCGGGCCGGGCCAGGCGTTCGTGTCGCGGCGCATCGAGGCTCGCGCCGACCAGCACTCGCTGGCGCTGACCGGCGACCCGGCGACGTTCGAGGCCATGCAGCGCCGCCTAGGCACCCTGAACCTGTCCGATCCTGATCCGCCGACCTGGGAGTTCCTGATGTTCGCCTCGCACCCGTCCACCGTGCAGCGGATGGCCGCGGCCCGCGCGTACGCCCGGGGAGAACGCTGATGGGACGCACCCTGCTGGTCACCAACGACTTCCCGCCCCGGCCCGGCGGCATCCAGCAGTTCGTGCACAACCTCGCGGTGCGCCAGCCGGCCGGCTCGGTGGTGGTCTATTCGTCCACCTGGAAGGGCGCCGCGGCGTTCGACGCCGAGCAGCCGTTCGAGGTGGTCCGGGAGGACACCGGGATGCTGCTGCCCACCCCGTCGGTCGCCCGCCGGGCCGCCGAGCTGGCCCGGTCGCACGGGTGCGACAGCGTCCTGTTCGGCGCGGCGGCCCCGCTCGGCCTGCTCGCGCACGGCCTGCGCCGGGACGCCGGGATCACCCGCGCGGTCGGTATCACCCACGGGCATGAGATCGGCTGGGCGGCGCTGCCCGGCGCCCGCGGCCTGCTGCGCCGGATCGCCCGGGGCAACGACGTGATCACGTATCTCGGCGAGTACCAGCGGGTGCGCCTGGACAAGGCGCTGCACGGGCTGACCGACCTGCGGCGGCTGGCGCCCGGGGTCGACGTCGACACGTTCCACCCCGGTGTGGACGGGTCCGCGGTCCGCAAGCGGCACGGGCTGACCGACCGGCCGGTGGTGGTCTGCGTGTCCCGGCTGGTCCCGCGCAAGGGCCAGGACATGCTGATCCGGGCGCTGCCGGAGATCCGCCGGAGGGTGCCGGGCGCTGCGTTGTTGCTGGTCAGTGGCGGGCCGTATCGGAAGACGCTGGCCCGGCTGGCCCGCGAGCACGACGTCGAGTCCGACGTGGTGTTCACCGGCTCGGTGCCGTGGGCCGAGCTGCCCGAGCACTACGCGGCCGGCGACGTCTATGCCATGCCGTGCCGCACCCGGGCCGCCGGCCTCGATGTCGAGGGCCTCGGCATCGTCTATCTGGAGGCGTCCGCCACCGGGTTGCCGGTGGTCGGCGGGGATTCCGGCGGGGCACCGGACGCGGTCCGCGAGGGCGAGACGGGGTATGTCGTGGGCGGCGCCGACGTGGCCGCCATCGCCGATCGGGTGGCCGGCTTGCTGTCCGATCCCGATCAGGCGCGGGCGATGGGTAAGGCGGGCCGGGCGTGGGTGGAACGGGAGTGGCGCTGGGAGACCCAGGCCGCCCGCCTCACCGAACTGCTCGCTCCGGCGGCCTGACCGCACCCCCGCGCCCGGCGATCGAAGCCGTGCCCCTGCCCCTGCGCCCGCCGCCTGCCCGGCGCTGGCCGCCTCCCGGTGTTCGCTGACTGCCCGGCGCCCGCCGCCTCCCGGCGCCCGCCGCCTCCCGGCGCCTGGCGCCCGGCGTTCGCTGCCTCCCGGCGTTCGCTGCCTCCCGGCGTTCGCTGCCTCCCGGCGTTCGCTGGCTGCTGGGTGTTCGCTGGCTGTGTGGTGGGAGGTTGGCGCGCTCGGCGTCCGGCGGCCGGGCGGCTGGGGTGGGGGCTGCGGGCTCGCCAGGGAGTTGCCGCGCGCGGCGTGAGTGAGGCGTGAACTCCGTGGACAGGGGGTGGGCGGGCGGCGTAGGAACGAGGGCGGAGGTAACCCCGACCGGAGGTCGCCGATGCCGGATGCCGCCCCCACCCGCCCCGACGACCATCTGACAGCCGATCCCGCCGACTCCGGGCAGAACGACTCCGGGCAAGGCGATCCCGGGCGGGGCGATCCCGGGCGGGCGGAGGGTGACTCCGAACTTCCCGCGCTCGGCGGTGATGACGGTGAGCTGGCGCTGCCGTACTGGCTGACCGGGACCGAGGAGGCGGCCAACACCAGCTTTCTGCGGATGCTGCGGCGGCTGCCACGCCTGCTCCGCTCCGCGTGGCTGCTCGCCTGGCGGGCCGACCGGCGTACCGCCGGCGCGGTGGTGGTGCTGCAGATCGCGGCGGGGCTGGCCGGCGCCCTCGGACTGATCAGCGTGGTCGGGGTCTTCGACGGGCTGCTGCGGGCCGGGCCGACACCGGAACGGGTGGCTGCTGCCGTACCGTCGCTGGTGATTTTGATTGTGGCTCTTGCCCTGCGCGGACTGCTGGCGTCAGCGGCGACCGCGGCCCACGGACGCCTGTCGCCGGCGGTTTACGAGGCCGCGGAGAACCGCCTGCTCGACCTGACCACCCGGGTGGATCTGGCGACGTTCGACGATCCGCAGTGGCGGGACGCCATGGAACGGGCCCGGGACCGGGGCATCTACGCCGCCCAGCAGGTCGTCGACGTCGGCATCGAGGTGCTCACCCACGTGATCGGGCTGGTCGCGGTGGCCGGAGTGCTGGCCGTGCTGCACCCGGCGCTGCTGCCGCTGCTGGTCTGCGCGGTGGTGCCGACCGGCTGGGCGGCGGTGCGGGCGGCCAGGGCCGGCTACCGCAGCCGGTTGCGGTACATCGCCGTCTGGCGACGGCACCGGATGCTCGCTGATCTCCTGGCCGCCCGGGAGCCCGCGGGTGAGCTGCGGGCTTTCACCGTACGACGGTTCCTGGTCGCCGAGGCGGCCCGGCTGCTGCGGCTCGCGACCGTGGAGGAGGTCCGGGTGGTCACCCGGGCGGTTCGCACCAATTTGTACGGGCGGGCGCTCAGTGGGCTGATCACCGGGCTGACCTACGCGGCGCTGTGCTGGCTGCTCTGGACCGGCCGGATGGAGCTGGCCGCCGGTGGCGCGGCGGCGTACGCGATAAACATCGGCATCGGGAAGCTGAGCGAGCTTGCCTTCGCCGCGAACCGGGTCTACGAGCAGGGCCTGTACTTCTCCGACTTCCAAGGGTTCTGCGAGCTGTCCGAGACCCGGGCCGAGCCTTCCTCTGCCGAGCCTTCCTCTGCCGAGCCTTCTCCTGCCGAGCCTCTTGTTGCCGGCGCCGCGCCTTCCTTTGCCGGCGCCGAGTCGGAGCCGCGGGCGCCGGCCGCGTTCAGTGAGCTCCGGCTCGACGGGGTGACGTTCCGCTACCCGGACGCGGACCGGGACGCGGTCGCCGGGATCAGCATGACCCTGCGCCGCGGCGAGATCATCGCGCTGGTCGGCGAGAACGGCTCGGGCAAGTCCACGCTCGCCGCCGTGCTGGCCGGGCTGTACCGCCCGCAGCACGGCACGATCACCTGGGACGGTGCGGACGCGTCCCGGTTCCCGCCGGAGTCGGTGCGCGAGCGGGTCGCCGTGGTGATGCAGGAGCCGACCCGGTGGCCGCTCTCCGCCCGGGCCAACATCGCGATCGGGCGGCACGACCGGCCCGCGTCGCTGGCCCAGGTGCAGGCGTCGGCGCGGGCGGGTGACGCACACGACTTCGTGATGGAGCTGCCCCGGACGTACGAGACGCTGCTGTCCCGGCACTTCACCGACGGTGCGGACCTGTCCGGCGGGCAGTGGCAGCGGCTCGCGGTGAGCCGGGCGTTCCACCGGGACGCGCCGCTGCTGATCTGCGACGAGCCGACCGCGAACCTGGACGCGCGCGCGGAGCACGAGGTGTACCGGCGGCTGCGGGAGCTGGCGCAGGGCCGCACCGTCGTGCTGATCACGCACCGGATGGCGAGTGTGCGGGAGGCCGACCGGATCTACGTGCTGGATCACGGGGTGGTGGTCGAGGAGGGCGGTCACGACGAGCTGATCGCGGCCGGCGGGACCTACGCCCAGTTGTTCACGTTGCAGGCCAGCGCCTATCAATCCACCTGATCGGCGTGTCACAGTAAACCTATGGATCCGGTGGGATTGAGTGCGGTCGCGGTGGTGCTGGTGGCCGGGGTGGGCGTGGGCCTGTGGCGCCGCCGCGTCGACGGCCGCCTGCGCCCGGTCGCCCCGGCCCCGGTGCCGGTGGACGGGGCGGTGGAGCAGACTGGCGGCGTGGAAGATGTGCAGGAGATCGAGCGGCTCGACCCGGCGCTGCTGGCGCGCCTCGGTGCGGAGCCCGGCCGGGTCACGCTGTTGCAGTTCTCCACCGCGTTCTGCGCGCCGTGCCGGGCGCTGCGCCGGATCAGCGCCGAGGTCGTCGCGCTGCTGCCGGAGGTGCGGCACGTGGAGGTTGACGCCGAGAGCCACCTGGACGAGGTGCGCGAGCTGAACATCTGGCGCACCCCGACGCTGCTGATCCTGGACGCCGACGGGCGGGTCACCCGGCGCGCCACCGGCATCCCGACCAAGCCACACCTGATCGCCGCCCTCGCCGCCCTGCTCCGCAGCGTGTGAGTGTGCGGCGCACTCCGCACCGAAAGTCCCCACGCAGGGTGGGGCCAGACGCTGCGTGTGAAGTTGTGGTGCGCTGCGCGCCGAAAGTCCCCACGCAACGTGGGGTCACGCGCTGTGTGGGGACTTTTGGTGCGCTCCGCGCCCAAAGTCCCCACACAATGTGGGGGTGGGTGCTGCGTGGCTGAGCTTCACACGAGGGCGGGGGCTGGGGCGGGGGTGGGGGCGGGAGAGCGGGTGAGGTTGCGGGAGCCGGGGATGAGCAGCTGGGAGGCGCTCGAGACGAACAGCACGACGGCACATGCCACCAGCACCGTGTCCAGGCCGAACCGGGCCTCCAGCGGCCCCGCGAGGGCATTGCCGATCGGCATGGCCAGGAACGACGTCAGGTAGTCCCACGAGGAGACCCGGCCCAGCATCGCCTGCGGCACCCGGTCCTGGATCGCGGTCTCCCAGGCCACGGCGAAGAACATCAGGCCGGCGTACCCGACCACCGCGCCGAGCAGCACCGCGGTCAGCATGCCGGGCCACACGTAGGCGAGGGCCCAGAGCGGCATCAGCAGCAGGGTGAGCCAGCCGGCGCGGAGCAGGTATCGGGGCTGGAAACGCAGGGCCAGGGCCGAGCCGAGCAGTCCGCCCAGCCCCTCGGTCGCCGAGATCCAGCCGATGGCGTGCGCGCCGCCGAGCCGTTCCACCGCGATGACCGGCACCAGCACCAGGATCATGCCGTTCGCGACGTGGTAGACGGTGGCGCCGAACAGGCCACCGATCAGCCAGTCCCGGCTGCGGATCTCCTGCCACCCGGCGGCCAGTTCCCGATACATCGACTCGCGCGGGCCGCGCTCCGCCCGTACCCGAAGAAAAGCGGCAGCGACCCCGGACAACAGGAAGCTGACCGCGTCGACCGCGAAGCCGGCCGGAGCGCCGAAGGCGGCGACGGTGAGGCCGCCGAGCGCCGGACCCACGATGCCGCAGCCGGTCTGCAACATGCTCAGGGTGGCGTTGGCCTTCTGCAGGTGCGCGGCCGGGACCAGCAGTGGTTTGAGCGCGCTCATCGCCGGGGTGAAGAACGCGCCGGCGCCGGCCGAGACCACGGTGAGCGCGCAGAGCAGCGGCAGGTGGTAGCCGCCGCCGGCGAACATCACCGCGATGCCGGCCGTGGCGAGCAGCCGGACCAGGTCGGAGACAACCATGACGAGCCGGGGCTGGAGCCGGTCGGCCCAGACGCCGCCGAAGAGCGTGCCGGCCAGCATGGTGAGCACCGAGGACGCCATCACCAGGCCGAGATCGTTCGCCCCGCCGCCGTGCGTGACCACGGCGACGGCGAGCGCCACGGTCTGGAAGCCGCTGCCGAGCCAGGACAGGGTCTGCCCGGTGGCGAGAAGCCGGAAGTCGCGTGTCATGCCCCGAAAGTAATTCAGCGTCTAACTATCAGGCAACTAATAATCAGAAACGTGCCAGACTTTGGGGCGTGGAAGACAGCGTGCAAGACGGCGTGGATCAGCATGTGGCCCGGTGGGCGGCCTTCTGGCGGGACGAGCCGGCGTTCGCCCCGGAGGTCGAGGGCGCGCTGGTGCGGATGAAACAGCTCCTGCGGTGGATCGAGCGCGCCGACGCCGCGGAGTTCGCCCGCGGCGAGGGGGACTTCACCTTGCAGGACTACAAGACCCTGCACGTGCTGATGGTGCAGCCGTGGCCGACCGAGGCGACCCCGGCACAGCTGGCCGAGGCGGCGAACGTGACCCGGGCGGCGATGACCAGCCGGCTGGACCGGCTCGAGACGGCCGGCCTGGTGACCCGGGCGATCGACGCCGGGGATCGGCGGCGGGTGCTGATCCGGCCCACGCCGCAGGGCCGGGAGATGTGGAACCGGTACATCTTCGAGGGCATGGCGCGGGATCAGGCGGCGCTCGAGGCGCTCTCGCCGGAGGAGTTGACACAGCTCAACACGATGCTGCGGAAAATCCTAGTTTCCTTAGGGGAATAATAGGATTCATGGAACTGGACCCACGCGGCCAGCGGTTCGCCGCCGCGCTCACCAGCATCGTCATCGCCCTCGTGCTGATCACCGGCTGGGGTTGGCTGGCCCTCGCTCAGGCGGCGGTCTTCGCGATCACCGCGTGGAAACCGCGGCTCGGGCCGTACCCGTTGATCTTCCGGGCTCTCGTGCTGCCGCGGTTGAAAAAAAGCACGGAACGGGAGCCTGCCGCGCCGGTGCGGTTCGCGCAGCTTGTCGGCTTCGCGTTCCTGAGCGTCTCCGCGGGGGGATATCTGGCGGGCGCGGAGACACTCGGGCTCGTCGCGGCGGCGTGCGGGCTGCTCGCCGCGTTTCTCAACGCGGCCTTCGGGCTGTGCCTGGGCTGCGAGGCGTATCTGGGGATTCGCAGGCTTACAGGGAGAAACGCCGAAACAGTCCGGAACGCCTAGAACTTCGGGGCGTCGGGCGCTTCCAACAGGCCCAACCGCAGCGCCGTCATGAGTGCCTGGGCCCGGTTCGCCGCGCCCAGCTTCTCGTAGAGCTTCGAGATGTGGGTCTTCGCCGTCGACTCGGAGACGAACAGCTGCTTGGCGATCCCGGCGACGCTCATGCCGTCGGCGAGCAGCCGCAGCACCTGACCCTCGCGCGGGGACAGCTGCGGTCCGGACGGGGCGAGACGACGCTTCATCGCCTCGGCGAGGTCGGCCGCGGTGAACGCGCTGGGCGCCGACGCGGCGTGCCGGGCAGCCGCCACGACCTCGTCCGCCGGAGCGGTCTTCGGCACGAACGCGCTGGCCCCGGCCTCGAGAGCACCGAAGAGTTGGTCATCGCCGGCGTACATGGTCAGCACCACGATGCCCATGTTGGCGTTGTTCTTGCGCAGGGCGCGGGTGGCCTCCAGGCCACTGCCGTCGGGCAGGCGCAGGTCCATGATCACGACGTCCGGCTGCAGTGCGCCGGCCTGGCGCACCGCCTCCGCGGCCGTCGCCGCTTCGCCGACGACCTCGAACTGCCGGTCGCGCTCGAATGCGTGTCGCAGCCCCTTACGAATCAGGTCGTGATCGTCGACAAGGAGGACCTTGGTGCGCGTCGTCGGCGCAGGACTGGTCGACATGCTCGGGTTACTCCCCTTCTGGAGCGGAAACGCTATCCCGCACGCTATCGCGCCGAGGCGGGGTTCCGAGCACTACGGCGACGGTTGTCCCGCTGGGGTGTCTTGGAGTGATCTTGAGACGACCCCGGATGCGTTCGGCCCGCTCGGCCATGATGGTCAGACCGTACCGGCCGTCGGGTCGGTTGTCGGCGAAACCCTTGCCGTCGTCGGAGACCTCGATCTCCGCGTACGGAGGATCGACGGTACAGGTCACCCAGAGGTTTGACGCACCGGCGTGCTTGCGCGCGTTGGTGATCGCCTCCTGGGCGATGCGCAGCAGCTCGGCCTCGGTGGCGGCGGGCAGGCGCGCGGTCGACTCGTCGAAGGTGAAGTGCACCCGCAGACCGGCGCTGGTGCCGAGGGTGCGGGCGTACTCCGCGATCGCGGCGGCCAGGCCACCGTTGCGGTCCACCTCCGAGCGCAGCTCGAACAGGCTCAGCCGCAACTCGGTGATCACCCGGGTCACCTCGCCGCGCAGCGAACGCAGCTCCTCGGCCGTCTCCTCGGCACCCTCCGGCAGGGTGGCCTGGGCGTTGTCGATGCCGTACCCGACCATCACCAGCTCCTGGGCGACCCCGTCGTGGATCTCCCGGGCCAGGCGCTGGCGCTCCTCGTTGGTGGCCAGCGAGCGGACGTCGTCGAAGAGCAGCGCGGCCTCCAGGCGCAGCGCGGCCGGGTCGGTCACCTCGGTCACGCTCTGCACCACGGCCGGCGGGTAGGCCCCGGCGGCGTCGGTCTCCAGGATCACCAGGCCGATCGTGCGTACTCCGGCGACCAGCGGGATGACCAGCGAGGACACCTCGCCGCCCCGGTGCGTGCGGGCCTGCGAGCGGCTGGCCGCGTGCGGCTGCTGGGTGGCCCAGGAGTCGGCGATCGCCGAGTCGGCGTCGAGCGTGGTCTCCCAGTCGACACGTTCCGCGCCGGTCTGCGCGAGCACGACCAGCCGGCCGCCGCCGCTGGCCGACAACACCGCGGCGCGGTGGCCGGGCGCGACCGCGCGCAGCTCCTCGAGCAGGTGCTCGGAGATGCCGCCCGGGTCCAGGGTCGCCCCCGGCAGCGAGCGGGCGACACTGCGCAGCTGGGTGAGCAGGCGGGTGGCCTCGGCGTACGGCTGCGGGGTGGGCTCGGCCGGCTGCAGGAACTGGCGCATCGCCTCGGCGGCGAACGTCACGATCGCGCCGAGCACCAGCCACTGGCCACCGGCCGCGAGATAACCCAGGTTGCCCAGCACGGTGCTCGGCCCGGCCAGGGCGCCACCGGCCACCAGGGCGACCGCGGCCACCCCGAGCAGCGCGGCGCCCTCGGTCGGTTTGCGGCGCAGGGCCGCGGTGAGCAGCGGCACGGCGAGGTACGGCAGCACCGCCTCGGCACGGAACCCGGCGGCCGCACCCTCGGCCGCGGAGGCGATCGATCCGGCGGCCAGGCCGGTGACGATCACCTCGGCGAACCGGCCGGTGGTGGCCAGGACCGGGTGGTTACGGGCGACGAAGGCGGGCAGCGCGGCGACCGCGAGCAACGCGATCCAGTACAGCTGCTGCGGGCCGCCGGTGGCGATCGCGGTGAGCACCGCGACCAGCGCGAGCATGATCACGCGCGACACGGCTTCGAGCGGACGAATGCGCATGGATCCGCTGGCTAGGGCTGGCACGTCACGGATGGTAGCGGCACCGGCGGACATCGGCCCATCGGCGACGGGGCGGTGGCGTGCTTTGTCGTACCCAACGGGTAGCCTGCCGTGCATGGCGGACACCTCGTCGCAGTCGATCCAGGTCCATGCTCCCCTGGCCCGGGTGGCCGCGGTCATCTGTGATTTCCCGAGCTATCCCGAGTGGGCCGACGCGATCAAGCAGGTCACGGTCGTCGAGGAGTATGAGGACGGCTACGCCGCTCAGGTCCGGTTCCGGATCGACGCGGGCGTGATGGCCGACGAATACACGTTGGAGTATGCGTACGCCGACGACCTCTCCCGGATCGAGTGGCACCTGGTCGCGCCGTCCAAGACGCAGAAATCCCAGGAAGGGTCCTACGACCTGGTGGCGGATGCCTCCGGCGGCACTACCGTGACTTACACCCTCGCGGTGGAGCTCGCCATCGGGATGCTCGGCATGTTCCGCCGCAAAGCCGAAAAAATGATCATGGACACGGCGTTGAAAGAGCTCAAACGCCGTGTGGAGAGCTTGCCCGCGGCCTGACCGCGGCGGGCGTTGAGGGGGAGCGGATGGCCGGGTCAGCGCGCGAAGAGGCCGAGCGACTGGTCGCCACGATCCTCGCCAGGGCGGCGGCGAGCGGCGTGGGTGCCGCGGCGAGCGGCCGCGACCCCGGCGATTCTTCCGGTTCGTCCACCGGCTCAGGCCGACCTTCCGGTCCGGGTGGATCCTCTGGTACGGGTGGAGCCTCCGGTACGCCGGTGGCCGACGCGGCCGCGGTGATCGGGGACGCGGTCAACGGGTTCTTCAGCCGGTTGACCGAGGCGGCCCGCGACAGCGGTGGCAGCGAGCGCCCGTGGAGTGCCGGTGCGCGCACGTCACCCGCGCCGTCGGATTCGTCCCCGGAGTCCGGCTCGTCGCGAGCCGGCGACTCGGCCGGCGGCCGGGCGAGTGCCGGCGGGTCCGGGCCGGCGGGCCCCGGCAGGTCAGGCACGGCCACCGGCGGGCCGGGCTCGTCGAGTGCCGGCAGCCGGGCGCACGGCCGTCAGGGCTGGTCGACCGGCAGCGCCGAGTGCTGCCGCTGCCCGGTGTGCCAGGCCATCGCGGCGGTCCGTGATCCCAGCCCGCAGACGATCTTCCGGGTCGCCACCGGCGCCGGTGACATCGCGACCGGTGCGGCCGGCGTGCTGCGCGGTCTGGCGTCGCTGGCCGGTGCGTTCCAGGGGGAGCGCTCGCGGCGCGCCCCGAAATCACCCGCCGGGGGAGCCACCAGGCACGCGCCGGCCCCCGACGCGGCCTGGTCGGCGGCGACCCGCGCGGGCGCTCCGAGTTCGCGCCCGGCCGCGCCGGTGGCCGACGAGTCCGACACCTGGGCGGCCGCGACCGCCGCCGGCGCCCGTGCGGCCGAGGCGGACCGTGCCCGGGCGAAGGCCGAGGCCGAGGAGGCCGCGCTGGTGGCCGCCGCGGAAGCGGCCGAGATCGCCGCGGGGCTGGCCGCCGCGCACGAGGCGGAGAGCGGCGCGCAGCCGGCCGCGGGTTCGCAGCCGGCCGCGGAGCGCGCTGGGGACCGGAGCCGTGACCCGTGGGCGGCCGCCACGGCGGACAGCGCCCGCGAGGCCGCGGCCGCCCGGGCCCGCGCCGCGGCCGCCGAGAAGGCCGTGGCCAAGGCGGTGGCCGACGCCCGCCGGGTCGCCGCGCTGCGCACCACGCCTGAGACGGCGACGCACACGGGTCGCCCGGAAGTGCTGGGTGGGACACCGGCGTCCGGGGCCGCGGCGGGAGAGGATCAGGGCGGGACGACGGCCGGGGTCCGACCGGACGCGGCGGCTGTCGTCCGTACACAATCCGGGTCTGATGTGTGGGCCGCCGCCACCGCGGAGGCCGCCGCAGACGGCGCGGCCCCGACCCGTAGCGTGGATCATGAGTGGGGCGCCTCGGCGCCCATGGGCCGCGATGGCGAGCCGGGCGATGGCGCCCGCGACGACGACGCGGTGTGAAACTGGCATCAGAGGGGACGGGCAGCGTGACGCTGACCATCGGAATCGACGTCGGCGGCACCAAGGTGGCCGGTGGCGTGGTCGACGAGCTCGGCAACGTGCTCGCGTCGAACCGCCGGCCGACGCCGGCGGAGGACCCGGCCGGCACCCGGGACACGATCGTCGAGGTGGCCGCCGAGCTGGCGGCGCAGTACCCGACCGCGACCGCGATCGGGATCGGCGCCGCGGCCTGGATCGACGCCGCCGGTTCGACGGTGCTGTTCGCGCCGAACCTGGCCTGGCGCGACGAGCCGCTGCGCGACTACGTCGCGAAGGCGGTCGGCCTGCCGACCGTGCTGGAGAACGACGCGAACGTGGCCGCCTGGGCGGAGTTCCGGTTCGGCGTCGCCAAGCACGCCGACGACTCGATGGTGATGATCACCGTGGGCACCGGCATCGGCGGCGGCATCGTGCTGAACGGCAAGCTGTGGCACGGCGCCAACGGCATCGCCGGTGAGCTAGGCCACCTGCAGTCGGTGCCGGACGGGCACCCGTGCGGCTGCGGCCGGCTGGGCTGCCTGGAGCAGTACGCGAGCGGCAACGCCCTGGTCCGGTTCGCCCGGGCCGGCGCGCGGCAGGAGCCGGAGCGGGCCGCCAAGCTGCTCGCCCTGGCCGGCGGCGACGCGCTGGCGATCAGCGGCCGGCAGATCACCGAGGCGGCCCGGGGTGGCGACGGTGTGGCGATGGACGCGTTCGCGCAGGTCGGGTATTGGCTCGGCGTGGCCCTGGCCGACCTCGCGCAGAGCCTCGACCCGCAGATCCTGGTGATCGGCGGCGGCGTGGTCGACGCCGGCCCGCTGCTGATGGGCCCGGCCGAACGGACCTACCGCGACCAGCTCGCTCAGCGCAACCGGTTCCCGGTCGCCGAGGTGCACGCCGCTCAGATGGGCAACGTGGCCGGCGTGGTCGGCGCGGCCGACCTGGCCCGGCGTTCCTAGCCGTGGAGGCGGGGATGTCCGGCGTGCCGCTGCGGGTGGTCAGCTGGAACGTGCACGGGATGAAGGACGACCGGGCCGCGCTCGTCGGCCTGGTCCGTGAGCTGGCCCCGGACGTCCTCGTCGTGCAGGAGGCGCCGCGCCGGTTCCGCTGGCGGGAGAAGAGCGCGACGCTGGCCGCCGACTGCGGCATGGTGGTGGCCGCCGGCGGTCTGCCCGCGCTGGGCAACCTGCTGCTGGTCAGCCTGCGGGTGGCGATCGGGGAGACCTGGTGCGTGCGCTATCCGCTGACACCGGGCCGGCACCTGCGCGGCGCGTTCTTCGCGCAGGGGCGGGTGCGCGGCGCGTCGTTCACCGTCTCCGGCTCGCACCTGGCCACCGACCCGGCGGAGCGGCCGACCCAGGCCGCGCACTGGAAGGACGAGCTGATCAAGATCACCGGTCCGGTGATCGCGGCCGCCGACCTGAACGAGGGCCCGGGCGGCGGCGCCTGGCGCACCGTCGAGGACGGACTGGTGACCTCGAAGGACGACGACCCGACGTTCCCGGCCGCGGCGCCCAGCAAGCGCATCGACGGGCTTTTCGTCAGCCCGGACGTGCACATCGAGCGATACGAGATCATCGCGACTGATCGGGCACGTGTCGCGAGTGATCATTTACCGGTCCTCGCGGACCTTCTTCTCCCTTCCGACTGAGGCTCACGTCTGGCAGGATCGCCGGGTGCACGACTCCCCGGACCTGGGCGACCGTCGCGACGCCGTCTGCGTCGTCGGCGCCGGCGCGAGCGGCTTGACCGCCGTCAAAAACCTGCTTGAGCTGGGCTTTCAGGTGGACTGCTACGAGCGGGAGACCGCGGTCGGCGGTGCCTGGAACTGGCGTCACGACCGCAGCCCGGTCTATGCCGGCGCCCACCTGATCTCGTCCCGTCAGCACACCGAGTTCCCCGACTTCCCGATGCCGGACACCTGGCCGGACTACCCGCACCACAGCCAGGTGCTGACCTACCTGGAGCGGTACGCCAAGCACTTCGGGCTGGGCGAGCACGTCTGGTTCGGCATGGAGGTGGTCTCCGCGGTCCCGACCGCCGACGGCGGCTGGGAGGTGACCACCCAGTCCACCGGCGGCGGCTCGTCACGCACCCAGCGGTACGCCGCGCTGATCGTCGCGAACGGGCACAACTGGGATCCCCGCAAGCCCGACATCCCCGGCGAGTTCCGGGGCCGGGTGATGCACGCGAACGCGTACAAGGACCCGGCCGTGCTGCGGGGCCGCAAGGTGCTGGTGGTCGGCGGCGGCAACACTGGTTGCGACATCGCGGTGGAGGCCGCCCAGCAGGCGACCCGGGTGTGGCACTCGACCCGGCGCGGCTACTGGTACGCCCCCAAATACGTCCTGGGCCGTCCCGCCGACCAGGTCAACGACGCCCTGCTCAAGTGGCGGCTGCCGTTGCGCCTGCGGCAGTGGCTCTACCGTCGTACGGTCCGGCTGACCACCGGTGACCTGACCCGCTTCGGGCTGCCCGCGCCGGACCACCAGCCGTACGAGAGCCACCCGGTGGTGAACAGCCAGCTTCCCTACTACCTGGGCCACGGCAAGATCACTCCGGTGCCGGACGTGACCGCCTTCGACGGCGCCGCAGTCGAGCTGGCCGGTGGCGAGCGGATCGAGCCGGACCTGGTGATCACCGCGACCGGCTATCGCCCGCGCTTCGAGTTCCTCGCCCCCGAGCTGCTGGACGTGAACGAGCACGGCCGCCCCGACCTGCACCTGCACACGTTCGCCCGGAAGAACCCGACGCTGGCCGTGATCGGCCTGGTGCAGCCGGACGCCGGGGTGTTCCCGCTGGCGCACTGGCAGAGCGTGGCGGTGGCCCAGTGGCTGCGGCTGCGCCGGACCGACCCGGCCCGGGCCGCCGTGGTGCAGCAGAAGGAGTCGGTCCGCCCGCTCGCCAGCTGGTCGCGGCGGCAGGTGGTGCCGAGCGAGCGGCACTGGTTCGAGGTGGACCACATCGACTACCTGCGCTCGCTGGAGAGCCTGCTGAACCAGATGGAGCCGTCGAAGTGACCGCTTTTGATCTGCGCCTGTCGAGCCCGATGGAGCCATCGAAGTGACCGCCTTTGATCTGATGCGCTTCGAGGACTGGACCGATCCGGTCCGGTCGGCCGAGCGCGAGGTGGCGTCGCTGCTGCCGGACGCGGACGAGGGCCGCCCGCCGGTGCTGTTCGTGCCCGGTCTCGGTCACGGCGCCTGGGCGTTCGCCGAGCACTGGCTGCCGCACGCGGCCGGGCGCGGCTTCCCGGCGCACGTGCTCGGCCCGCGCCCCGGCGGCGACCTGCGCGCCCTGGTGCACGACGTGGTGCAGACCGCGGCGGCGCTGCCGCGTCAGGCGGTGCTGGTCGGGCACGGTGTCGGCGCCCTGGTGGTGGCCCGCGCCCTGGGTCGCTATCCGGCCCGGGCGGCGGTGCTGGTCGCGCCGGTGCTGGACGGCTGGTCGGCGCTCGGCTCGGCACTGCGGGCCAACCCGGGCGGCACGCTGCCGGCGCTGGTCGGCGGGCGGCTCAAGCTCTCCGCCCGGCAGCTCTTCGGCGCCGGCCTGCCGGCCGAGCAGGCCGGCGAATACCTCGCCCGGATGGACCCGCGGCCGCGGCGCGAGCTGCTGGGCCGGGCCGTGCCGCCCCGGCCCGTCGGCACGCCCCCGGTGCTGGTGGCCGGGAGCCCGGACGACCGGGTGGTGTCCCGCAAGGCCCTCGACCGGGCCGCCGCGGCGTACGGCGGCGACCCGCTGCTGTTCCCCGGGATGGCGCACGACCTGATGCTGGAGTCCAGCTGGGCCGAGCCGATCGACGCGATCCTGGACTGGCTCGGCAAGCAGGGAGGCCGCTGACCCGCGCAGGGCAGCCGCTGGGCGCGCGGCAGCCGCCGGGCGCGGGCGGCGGGCCGCTACCCGGTGCGCGGTAGGCGCCGGGCCAGCCGCCCGGTGTGGTCCAGCGCGGTCAGGTAGGCGCGGGCCCAGGCCATGATGTCGTGTTCGGCCAGGTGCGCGCGCATCGCCCGCATCCGGGCGGACAGGTCGGCCGGATCCGCCTCCATGGCCCGCAGCAGGGTCTGCTTCAGATCGTCCAGGTCGTGCGGGTTGACCAGGAACGCCGCGGAGAGCTCGGCGGCGGCCCCGGCGAACTCGCTGAGCACCAGCGCGCCGGACTCGTCCTCCCTGGCCGCCACGAACTCCTTGGCGACCAGGTTCATCCCGTCCCGCAGCGGCGTCACCACCATCACGTCCGCGACCTGGTAGAGCGCGGCCAGCAGGGCCCGGTCGAAGCGTTGGTTCAGGTAGTGGATGGCGGGCTCGCCGACCCGGCCGTACTCGCCGTTGATCCGGCCGACCTCGCCCTCGATCCGGTCGCGCAGGTCCCGGTAGCTGTCCACGCCCTCCCGGCTGGGCACCGCGACCTGCACCAGCACGGTGTCGCGCACCTTCACGTGCCCGTCCCGCAGCAACTCCCGGTACGCCGTCAGCCGGTGCTCGATGCCCTTGGTGTAGTCCAGCCGGTCGACGCTGAGCAGGATCCGTTTCGACTCGCCCAGGTCGTGCCGCAGCTGCCGGGCCTGGCCGACCACGTCCGGCCGGGCGGCCAGCGCGCGCATCTCGGCGACGTCGATGGAGACCGGGAACGCCCCGGTACGCACCGTCCGCCCACCCACCGTGATCGCGTCGTCGGTGGCCTCCGCGCCGAGCAGCTTCTGCGCCAGCTGGGCCAGGTTGTGCCCGGCCTGTTCGCGCTGGAAGCCGACGAGGTCTGCCCCGAGCATCCCGACCAGCAGCTCGATCCGGCGGGGGAGCTGCATGAACAGCTCGGGCGGCGGGAACGGCACGTGCATGAAGAAGCCGATCAGCAGGTCGGGTCGCAGCTCCCGGAGCATCTGCGGCACCAGCTGCAGGTGGTAGTCCTGCACCCAGACCGCGGCGTGCCGGCCGGCCACCTCGGCGGCCGCCTCGGCGAACCGCTGGTTGACCGCCCGATACGTCTCCCACCACTCCCGCTGGAAGACCGGCTGCTGCACCGCGTCGTGGTAGAGCGGCCAGAGCGTGGAGTTGGCGAACCCCTCGTAGTAGCCGCTCTGCTCCTGCTCGGTCAGCGCGACCGGCCGGAGCCGCAGGCTGCCGATGCTGGGCAGTTTCGGTGACGGGCCGATCGCGCCGCTCCAGCCGACCCAGGTGGCCGGGGTCTGCTGGAGGATCGCGTGCAGGGCGCTGGCCAGCCCGCCCGGGCTGCGGCGCCACTCACAGGCGCCGTCCGGAGCGATGTTGTCATCCAGGGGAAGGCGGTTGGCGACGACGACGAGAGAACTCGGGCGCATCACCGTAGGTTACCGGGCAGGTACCTACGTTTGTCGATGCGTCACGCTTGCCGCGGTCGATGTGACCGATTCAGACCACAGCGCCGTCGTCGTAGTCGTCGTCCTCGTCGCCCGAGCGCAGCCGCCACACCAGGGTGGCCGCGCCGCCGACGATCGCCGCGAACCCGAACAGCATCACGAAGAAGCTGTCGATCGGGATCAGGGTCGGGACGAGGAAGAGCACGAAGCCGACGAGCACACCCAGGATGCCGGTGATCGCATACTTCGAGATGTGCGGCAGCGGCGGGGGAGGCGGCGGGACGTACCGCTCCTCTTCCTCGTCGTCCTCGGCCGCGCTGCCCGGGAAGTCGAACGGATCGATCACCGGATGGATCGAGGGCGGGTCGGTGCGCCGCCGGTTCAGCGGGCGGCCGTCCTCGCCGACCGGGCGGCCGCTCTCCCGCCGCTCGGTGTCCGAGGTGGTGCCCTCGGCGACCGGCCAGGGTGCCGACTCGGTCTCGACGGCGGTGTGGAAGCCCGCGATGATCTTTTCCCACTCGGCGTCCACCTCGGCCTGCTCCCGGGCCGGCGGTGCGGCCTCGGTGACCGGTGTCGGTGGCGCGCCGCCGGTGACCTGCTGCAGGTGCTCGCGCGCGGCCTCGAGGTGCGCCCGGTCCACGAAGAGCCGGTCGATCGGCCGCGCGGGCAGGGTGGTCGCCCGCAGGATCGGGTTCAGATCCGCGGTGGGTTGCAGGTAGGCCGCGATGTTGTCGCCCGCCAGCACGTCGAGCAGGTGCTCACCGACCCGTGGATCGACATCGCCCGCGACCGCGTAGTCAGTCGCGTCGAGCCCGTTGTCCCGTCGCCCGCGACGAGCGCCGCCCGTTGTCACCGATGCACACCCCCCTTGCCGACCGTGCCTTGAATGGTGACACGGCAGACGCCTGTTGCGGGAGTGCGTTGTGGCGTGCCGCCCGCGCTTCGTACGCTTCTGTTCGCCCCGGGACGCCGGTGGCCTCCGCTGAAAGGACCGCAGTGTTCTACTGGCTGCTCAAGTTGGTGGTTCTCGGACCCGTGCTGAAGCTCTTCTTCCGTCCCAAGGTCGAGGGGCTGGAGAATGTTCCGCGTTCCGGCCCGGTGATCCTGGCCTGCAACCATCTCTCCTTCTCCGACTCGATCTTCACCCCATTGGTGATGAATCGGAAAGTGACCTTCGTCGCCAAAGCCGAATACTTCACCGGCAAGGGGATCAAGGGCTGGCTCTCCCGGATGTTCTTCGTCGGCGCCGGGACGATCCCGGTGGACCGTTCGGGCGGGGAGGCCGCCCAAGCGGCCCTGGACACCCTGCTGCGCGTGCTGAAGGAGGGGAACGTCGCCGGGATCTACCCGGAGGGCACCCGCTCGCCTGACGGCCGGCTGTACCGCGGCAAGACCGGGGTGGCCCGGCTGGCCATGGAGAGCGGCGCGGTGGTGGTGCCGGTGGCGCTGCTGAACACCGACGAGATCCAGCCGACCGGCACGCTGATCCCGACGGTCAAGCGGGTCCGGATGCGGATCGGCAAGCCGCTCGACTTCTCCCGGTACGCCGGCTCACGCGGCGACCGGTTCGTCGAGCGGGCCATCACCGACGAGGTGATGTTCGAGCTGATGGCCCTGTCCGGCCGCGAGTACGTCGACGTCTACGCCGCGAAGCTCAAGGAGCCCGCACCCGTGGCGCAGGCCGCCTAGCTCATCCCCGCCCGGCGACGCAGGGCCTGCACATCGGTCACGACGATGCGCCGGCCCTCGGTGCGCAGCCAGCCCCGGTTGGCGAACGAGCCGATCGCCTGGTTGACGCTCTGCCGCGAGCCGCCGGCCATCTCGGCCAGCTGGCTCTGGTTCAGCTCGATGGTGATCATCGGGGCCTGGCTCTCCCCGGAGAGCCGGACCAGCGTCTTGGCCACCCGCCCGGGCAGGTCGAGGAAGACGTGATCGGCGTTCTGCTCGGTGAGGCGGCGGATCAGCCCGCCCACCGAGCGCATCACCGCGTCCAGGATGCGCGGGTTCGAGTGCACCAGGTCCATGAAGGCCGCCCGGGACAGTGAGAGCGCCTGTGAGTCCTCGATGGCCTCGGCCGAGGCGCTACGGGTCGACGCGTCCAACAGGGACACCTCGCCCAGCACGTCGGGCGGACGGACCACGGTGAGCACGGCGCGCTCCCCGGTCGGCGCGGTGCGGAAGACCGCGACCGCGCCACGTTTCATGATGATCAGCGAATCCCCTGGGTCGTGCTCGACGAAGAGGATCTGTCCCTTGCGGTAGTGACGCGGAACCGCCGTGGCGATGACCCGCTGCCGCACATCCGGCTCGAGCCCGGCGAACATCTCCACGCCGGTTAGCGCGTCGCCGGAATCCGGCATGCGATGGTCCACGGCGTTATCCCTCCCCCGATGGGGACCCACGTCGACCCGGCCGGCGCCGGCCCCACGACGCGAACGATCACTAATAGCATGAAGCAGGCTCCGAGCGCCATTTCTACTACAGACATCGAAGCTTGCCCCGTACGATCATGTCCCTTCGGTTGCTATCTGTAAACACCCCATCGCCTTCTGTGATTGTCGCCCAGGGTGTCCGTCGGATTTGAGTGGTGTGCCGAGATAATCCCGCGGTGCCGGAAGACGACATTGTGCGAACTGTGCTGCGCGACCAGTGGCACCTCGCGACCTTCGAGATGATCGAGCTGCCGATGGCGTTGATGTCACGCGGCTGGGAGATCACCGCGGGGCGCGACCGCTACGTGGCCCGCTTGGCCGAGGCCACCGCGAGGCTGCCGGTCGAGGCCGGGCTGGCCGCCGCCGAGCATCTGCGCGGCGTGCGGATCGAGGCGGGTGAACCGGTCCGCACCCTGGCCGGTGCGCTCACCGTGGAGACGCCGCACGGCGCGCTCGCTGTGCTGCGGCGGCCGCCCGGGCGTCACCTGGACGGCGCGGACCCGGTCGACCAGCAGTGGTGGGGCGAGCGGCTGGGCGCCGTACACCGGGCTCTTGAAGGTTTTCGGCATCCGGGCCTGCGACCGTGGCAGCCGATCGATCTGGACGCCCAGCATCTTGATGCGGAGCCCTGGCTCCGCGGTGCGGTCGCCGCCGCGGTTGCCGCGGCGATCCGGCTCACCGTCACCGACCGGCTGACCTACGGCGTCCTGCACGGTGATCCCGCGCCCGAGGCGTTCGTGCTGGACGTAGCGACCGGCCGTGCCGGCCTGATGCACTGCGGCGCCTGCGGCACCGGCCCCCTGGTGTACGACGTGGCCGCCGCGATCATCTACGTGGGCGGCCCGGAGCACGCGGCCGAGATGCTCGACGGGTACCGCTCGGCCGGCCCGGTCGCGCCCGATGAACTGGAGGTCGCGCTGCCGGTCCTGCTGCGCCTGCGCTGGGCCGTGCTGGCCGAGCGATCGGCGCGTTGGGGCTGCGCGGAGGGCCTGGTGATGGCGAGGCAGGCCCTGGAGTCCATGCCCGGGTGACGATGAGTGAAAATGTAAGGAGAGTCTTCAGTCCGGTCTATGGGTGGTGGGTGGGGAGGTCGGATGGGGGTTTACCGGTATTTTTATGACTGCGAATTCATCGAGGACGGTCGGATCGTCGACCTGGTCTCGATCGGTGTCGTCGACGAGTTCGGCCGCGAGTTCTACGCGGTCAGCACCGAGTTCGACGACAGCCGCGCCGTGCCCTGGGTGCGCCGCAACGTCCTGGACAAACTCCCCTCGCCGGCCGACAAGTCCTGGCGCAGCCGGGAGCGGATCCGCACCGACCTCTACGAGTTCCTGATGGAGCCGCTGCGCGGGCGCAGCGAGCAGATGGAGCTCTGGGCCTGGTACGCCGCGTACGACCACGTGGCGCTCGCCCAGCTCTGGGGCGCCATGCCGGCCCTGCCCCGGGAGATCCCGCGGTTCACCAAGGACCTGCGGCAGCGCTGGGACGACCAGGGGCGCCCGCCGCTGCCGGAGATGAGCGGCCGCCACGACGCGCTCGTCGACGCGCGCCACAACCTGGCGCGGTGGAACACGATGACCTCGGAGAAGTCCTAGTTTCGCTTGCGGCCCTCGAACGGGGGCACGCAGTCGTGCACGATCGCCTCGACGTCGGCCTGGGTCAGTGACGGGCCGAGATCGCCGTTGGCCGGGTCGGCCCGCATGCCGTCGATGATCAGCTCCAGGAACCGCCGGTAGACGGCCGGCCGGTCGCCGCCGGTGTGCCGGGCCAGGTCGGTGACCGACGCCATGATCACCGGGAAGTCGTGCATCCCGATGTCGGCGCGCAACATGCCCTCGGCGTGCGCCCGGTCGATCAACTCCTGCAGCAGGGGCACCAGCTGCTCGCCGACCTTGGCGAAGTGGTGTTTCTCGACACCCACGCAGAGCGCGGCGTCGCGCAGCCCGCGGTCGACCGCGTGCATCTCGACCGAGCGCCGCAGCATCATGGTGAGCCCGTCCCAACCGGACGGGAGCGCCGCGGCGTCCTCGGCGAGGGACACCAGGTCCTCCAGCCGATCCGCGAAGAGCGCCTCGATCAGCGCCTCCTTGGTGGGGAAACGCCGGTAGACGGTGCCGACGCCGACCCCCGCGTGATGCGCCACGTCGTCGAGCGTGGCGGCGAACCCGCGGGCGGCGAAGACGTCACCCGCGGCGGCCAGGATCCGCTCCCGGTTGCGCTGGGCGTCACGGCGCAGGGGACGGGCGGTGGTCTCGGTCATGTGGCCAAGGGTACAAGAAAGTGGAGGTAGTTCCTCAACTTCCCCTGCTAGCCTGCCGAAGTGGAGGCTGTACCTCAACTTCTCGAAAGGCCATGATGAGCACCCTTACTGATCGACCCCGCGGTGCCGGACGTGAGGCGCCCGTCGTCTCCCCGCCATCCGACGGCCGCTGGTGGGCGCTGGTAGTGCTCGCGATGGCCCAGCTGATGGTGGTGCTGGACGCCACGATCGTGAACATCGCACTGCCCACCGCGCAGGCCGACCTCGGCTTCTCGGACGCCAGCCGCCAGTGGGTGGTCACCGGTTACGCCCTCGCCTTCGGCAGCCTGCTGCTGCTCGGCGGCCGGCTCTCGGACTTCTTCGGCCGCAAGCGGATGTTCCTCATCGGCTTGATCGGCTTCGCCCTGGCCTCGGCGCTCGGCGGCGCGGCCAACGGCCTGGAGATGCTGATCGTCGCCCGTGCGCTGCAGGGTGCCTTCGGCGCGGCGCTCGCCCCGGCGGCCCTCTCGCTGCTCTCCACGACGTTCACCCAGCCCGCTGAGCGCGGCAAGGCGTTCGGCATCTTCGGCGCCATCTCCGGTGCCGGCGGTGGCATCGGCCTGCTGCTCGGCGGCGTGCTCACCGAGTACGCGTCGTGGCGCTGGTGCCTCTACGTCAACCTGGTGATCGCCGCGCTGGCCGTGGTCGGCGCGATGTTCAAGCTGAAGGACGAGCCGGTCGGTGCGCACGGCAAGATCGACGTGCCGGGCACCATCGCCGCCGTCATCGGTCTGGTCGGCCTGGTCTACGGCCTCGGCAAGGCGGAGACCGACGGCTGGACCGCGGGCTGGACCCTCGGCCCGATCGCCGTCGGCGTGGTCTCGCTCGTCGCGTTCGTGCTGATCGAGCGCCGGGTGGACAACCCGCTGCTGCCGCTGCGCGTGGTCCTGGACCGCAACCGGGGTGGCTCGTACGCCTCGATCGCGATCGCCGGCGCCGGCATGTTCGGCCTCTTCCTCTTCCTGACCTACTTCCTGACCGCGGTGCTGCACTTCACCCCGGTCAAGACCGGTCTGGCCTTCCTGCCGATGCTCGGTTCGGTCATGCTCACCGCCACCACGGCCGGCTCGATGCTGACCCCGAAGATCGGCCCGCGTCCGCTGGTCCCGCTCGGCGCGCTGATCGCGGCCGGCGGCATGCTCTTCCTGACCCGCCTGCAGCTCGACTCCAGCTACGCCTCCGGCGTCCTGCCCGGTCTGATCATTGTCGGCCTCGGCCTCGGCCTGGTCTTCGCGCCGACCCAGAACGCCGCCACCTCGGGCGTCGAGCACCACGACGCGGGTGTCGCCTCCGCAATGATCAACACGGTCCAGCAGATCGGCGGCTCGATCGGCACGGCCCTGCTCAGCTCGTTCGCCGCCACCGCGGCCAGCGACTACCTGGTCGGCAAGGAGCCCACCGCGCAGGTCGTCGCCCAGGCCCAGCTGGCCAGCTATCACACCGTCTTCTGGTGGTCGACCGGCTTCTTCCTGCTGGCCGCCGTCGTCGCCGCGGTCCTGTTCCGCACCGGCCCGCTCGACGTCGACCCGGACGCCCCGCCCGCCATGGCCCACTGACCCCGTTCCTGTAGCCGAGAGCCAGCCGGTCCGTCCGGCTGGCTCTCGCCATGTCCGGACCTCGCCGAGGCCGCTGCCGCTCCGGACCGCGGCGCGTCTCCCGGCACCGCCCGGCGCAGCGCGCGCTGCTGGACGCCGGTCGCCTGATCGGGCGAACCGTGACGGTGGTCTGCGACGTGCTGAACCCGGCCGTGGTGGTGGTCGGCGGGCGCTTCACCGAGCCCGGGGCGTACGTGATCGACGGCGTCCGGGAGGCGTTGCAGCGGCACCGCGCACCGCGCGCCGCGGCGGGCCTGACCGTGGTCCGCGCCCAACTGGGTGCCGAGGCCGAAGCGCTCGGGGCGGTCGAGTCGTTCCTTTGACCGGAAGGGGCGCTTTCAGCAGCCCCGGGGACGGAGACTAGAGTTCGGCCTGCGGCTCTCCCCGGGCCGGCAACGCTGCCGATGAGGACGTTCCCGGGGATTCTTCGAGCTATCTGCATCTCGCTACCCGTTCAGGGGAAGGACGAGGAGAAACATGCGTATCGGCGTGCTCACCGGCGGCGGCGACTGCCCCGGTCTCAACGCGGTCATCCGGGCCGTTGTCCGCAAGGGCGTCACCGCTTACGGCCACGAGTTCGTCGGGTTCCGCGACGGCTGGAAGGGCCCGCTGGAGGGTCTGACGAAGCCGCTGGGCATCGCGGAGGTCCGTGGCATCCTGCCGCGCGGCGGCACGATCCTGGGCTCCTCCCGCACCAACCCCTTCAAGATCGAGGGTGGCGTCGAGCGGATCAAGGCCAACCTGGCCGAGCAGGGCGTCGACGCTCTGGTCGCGATCGGCGGCGAGGACACCCTCGGCGTCGCGACCAAGCTGAACGACCTCGGCGTGAACGTCGTCGGCGTGCCGAAGACGATCGACAACGACCTCAACGCGACCGACTTCACCTTCGGTTTCGACACCGCGGTGAACATCGCGATGGAGGCCATCGACCGGCTGCACACCACCGCCGAGTCGCACCACCGCACCCTGGTCGTCGAGGTCATGGGCCGGCACGCCGGCTGGATCGCGCTGCACGCCGGCCTCGCCGGTGGCGCGAACGTGATCCTCCTGCCGGAGCGCAAGTTCGACGTCGACCAGGTCGCGACGTACGTGACCAAGCGCTTCCAGGTCGAGTACGCGCCGATCGTCGTGGTCGCCGAGGGCGCCCAGCCGCTGGACGGCCAGATGGTCACGCACAACCAGGAGCTCGACAGCTTCGGCCACGTCCGCCTCGGCGGCATCGGCCAGTGGCTGGCGCAGCAGTTGGAGGAGAAGACCGGCAAGGAGGCCCGCACGGTCGTCCTCGGTCACATCCAGCGCGGTGGCACCCCGACCGCGTTCGACCGGGTGCTCTCCACCCGCTTCGGCCTGCAGGCGATCGACGCGGTGCACGAGGGCGACTTCGGCAAGATGATGGCGCTGCGCGGCACCGACATCGTCCGAGTCCCGCTGATCGACGGCACCGGCGAGCTCAAGACCGTTCCGCTGGAGCGGTACCAAGAGGCCGAGGTCTTCTTCGGCAACTGATCGTGCTGTGATGAATGCCGGGGGCGGCTCGCCCCCGGCATTCATTTTTGTGAACGGAGCTTCGCGTTGACCAAGCACACCGTCGCGGTCCTCGGCACCGGCAAGATGGGCGAGGTCGTCCTCGCCGGCCTGCTGCGATCCGGCTGGCCGGTCGACCGGCTGCTGATCACCGCCCGTCGTCCGGAGCGTGGCGCGGAGCTGTCCGGAAAATACGGTGTTGCGGTGGTCGGCAACGTGGAGGCGGCCGCCCGTGCCGACATCCTGGCGATCGGGGTCAAGCCTCAGGACGCCGGGAAGCTGCTGGACGAAATCGGTCCCGCGCTCCCCGCCGGGAAGCTCGTCGTCTCGCTCTGCGCCGGCCTGCCGACCGGGTTCTTCGCGGCCCGGCTGCCCGAGGGCACCCCGGTGATCCGGGTGATGACCAATACCCCGGCGCTCGTCGACCAGGGGATGACCGCGATCTCCGCGGGTCCGCACGCCACCGAGGAGCACCTGGCGCTCGCCGAGGAGATGTTCCGGCCGGTCGGTTCGACCGTCCGGGTCCCGGAGTCCCAGCAGGACGCGGTCACCGCGCTCTCCGGCTCCGGCCCGGCCTACTTCTATCTCCTGGTCGAAGCCATGATCGACGCAGGTGTCCTGCTCGGTCTGCCTCGCCCGGTCGCACACGAGCTGATCGTCCAGACCGCGATCGGCTCCGCGACGATGCTCCGCGACGCCGGCGAACACCCCGTCAAACTCCGCGAAGCGGTCACCTCACCGGCCGGCACCACGGCCGCCGCGCTCCGCCAACTGGAGATCCACGGCGTCCGCGCCGCGATGTCCGCCGCCCTCGAGGCCGCCCGGGACCGTGCCCGCGAGATCGCCGCGCAAGCCGTCTGATCAACCCCTATTCGGTACGAACAACGGAGCTCCCGCCGGAGGCTACGAGCCACGCCCCGGGGGAGGGGCCGCGCGACGCCGCGGCCGGTCGGGACCGCAGCGCGGCTGCTGGCCGCGAGCGTGTGGAGTTCGGGCGCGCAGCGCGCCCGAACTCCACACGCAGCGCCAGACGGCGGCCCGCTCCGGAGAGCGGCGCGGTGAGGGGTTCCGGCTGGTTCTCAGGGGTGTCTCCGCGCTGCGGAGACACCCCTGAGAACCAGCCAAAGTCTGTGGGCGCGGCCGGGCGGTGCGTGGCTGCGGTCCGGCGTGCGCGGAATCTTCTGGGGGGCGAGGCTGGGCCGGGAGCAGCCGCGGTCTGGCGCGGGTGTGCACAGCTGGTTCTGAGGGCCGTTATCCCGGTCTGATAAGGGCGCTGGGAGCCAGCCGAAGTCTGGGGGCGCGGCTGGGCGGTGCGTGGCTGCGGTCTCGCGTGGCCGCTGCCCGGGGGCGTGGCTGGTAGCCTCCGGCGGGGACTCCTTTATTCGTACAAAATAGGGTTTAGTACCAAATAGCGATCTGGCTGTCGCCGTCTTCCTCGGGTGGGGAGGGGTAGGACAGGGCGGTGCCGGTGGCGACGCGGTGGGCGGTCCAGGCGACCGCGGCGGCGTCCAGGATGTCGTCGGGCGGGGCCTGGCCGGCCGGGCCGAGCTGGTCGGGCAGGACGATGCCGTGGCGGGCCAGGAGTTCGCGGCGGCGGGCCTGACCGGCCCAGGTCTTCTTGGCGAACGGGAGCGTCTCGCCGGCCATGGTCCGGAACGACACCTCCGGGTGGGCCTCGAAGAGCAGCTTGGGGTGACGTTCCCAGAGCGCGTTGGCCTCGAGCAGCTTGGGCCGCAGCGCCCAGGACTGGCGGCTGAGGCCGGCGCCGGTGAGTTCACGGCACAGGCGGTTGGCGGTGGCGAAGTCCGGTTCCATCCAGACCGCGCGTGGCGGCACCCGGAACACGCTGCCGCGGCGGGGGCCGAGCTGGTCGGCGGCGAGCGTGTCGGCGCTGCGCCAGCGGTCGGGCAGCATGCCGAGCGGGATGTCGACACCGATCACCGCGGCGCCGGAGCTGCCCGCGACGATCTCGTAGAGCGTGGAGGCGAGCACCGCACGGCCGAAGGCGCCGTCGCGGAGCTCGACGCCTACCCAGCCGAGGGCGTAGGCGTCGACGCCGATCACGTGAAGGCTCATCGGCAGCTCAGCGGAGCAGCGGCCGCACGACGGCCGGGACCGGCTCGCGACCGGGCCGGACCGGCTCGGAAACGTCGATTTCCGCGGCGGGGCCGGGCTGCCGGTGGGCAGACTGGGTGCCGGACCGCGGGGTCGGTCCGTGGTGCGAGGCCACATTGACCACCGGCGGGACCGGGCCGCGGTGGCGGTCCAAATCGGTCACGCCACCGGTGGGGGCGTCAATGCTGACGTCGAAGATGGTCATGACCGAAGACTACTGGGTGTGGTGGGTTGAATGCACGCCGTGTTTGCGCCCAAGCGTCTGTTAAAGAGACCTTAAAGCTGTTCACCTCGCTTGACTGTTGTTAATCGATGTGACTACGGTCTCTGCATCCCTCCCTCTGGAAAGTTTCTTAAATAAAACTGAGGAGACCGTAGTGGGCAAAACCCTCCGCCGGGCGCTGCTCGTCAGCGCGGTCGTGATCGGGGCCTCCGCCTCGGTCCCGCTCGTGCAGGCGAACGCCGCGACCGCGTGTGCCACCGCCTGGTCTGCCACGGCCACCTATGTGAAGGACAACACCGCCTCACAGAGTGGCCACAACTACACCGCCAAGTGGTGGACCCAGAACGAGTCCCCGGCCACCCACAGTGGTGCCTGGGACGTCTGGATCGACAGCGGCGTGTGTGGCGGTACGACCACCCCGACCACCGCTCCGACCACCACCCCGCCCACCACCACCCCGACGACGGCACCCACCACGACGCCGCCGACCACCACCCCGACCACGGCACCGACCACGACGCCGCCGGGAACCTCGGGCAAGAACGTCGTCGGCTACTTCGCCGAGTGGGGCGTGTACGGCCGCAACTACCACGTCAAGAACCTGGTCACCTCGGGTTCGGCCGCGAAGCTCACGCACATCCTGTACGCCTTCGGCAACACCACCGGCGGCCAGTGCTCGATCGGTGACTCGTACGCCGACTACGACCGCGCGTACTCCGCGGCCGAGAGCGTCGACGGCGTCGCCGACACCTGGGACGCGGGCGCGCTGCGCGGCTCGTTCAACCAGCTGCGCAAGCTGAAGAAGCAGTACCCGAACATCAAGATCATCTGGTCGTTCGGTGGCTGGACCTGGTCCGGTGGCTTCACCCAGGCCGCCGCGAACCCGACCGCGTTCGCGAACTCCTGCTACAACCTGGTCAAGGACTCCCGCTGGTCCGATGTCTTCGACGGCATCGACGTGGACTGGGAGTACCCGAACGCCTGTGGCCTGAGCTGCGACGCGAGCGGCCCGGACTCCTACAACAAGGTGATCTCGGCGCTGCGCACCAAGTTCGGCTCGAGCTTCCTGATCACCTCGGCCATCTCCGCGGACGGCTCCAACGGCGGCAAGCTCGACGTCGCCGACTACGCCTCCGGCATCGCGAAGCTGAACCTGGTCTTCCCGATGACGTACGACTACTTCGGCGCGTTCGCCGCGCAGGGCCCGACCGCCCCGCACTCGCCGCTGACCTCGTACACCGGTATCCCGCAGGCCGGGTTCTACTCGGACGCCGCGATTCAGAAGCTGAAGAGCAAGGGCGTTCCGGCCAGCAAGATCCTGCTCGGCATCGGCTTCTACGGCCGTGGCTGGACCGGGGTCACCCAGGCCGCTCCGGGTGGCAGCGCGACCGGCGCCGCTCCCGGCACGTACGAGGCGGGCATCGAGGACTACAAGGTCCTCAAGTCCAGCTGCCCGGCCAACGGCACGGTGGCCGGCACCGCGTACGCGTACTGCGGCACCAACTGGTGGAGCTACGACACCCCGTCGACGATCGCCGGCAAGATGACCTACGCCAAGAACCAGGGTCTCGGCGGCGCGTTCTTCTGGGAGTTCTCCGGCGACACCAGCAACGGTGAGCTGATCAGCGCCATCAAGGGCAACCTGTAGATTTTTGAGAATGCGGGGCACCGGGTCCAGGCCCGGTGCCCCGTTTTCGTAGGCTCTTACCATGCGCCGTGAGTGGCACCAGCTCAGTCATCCGGGAGTGGCGACCTCCCGCCCGTCCACCGACTCCGCCGAGGACGAGGCCCTGGGCCTCGATCGCTGGCGGGACCTGCCCCGGGTGCAGATGCCCCCCTGGCCGGACATGGGTGAGGTCGCCTCGGTCTGCAAGGTCCTGGAGAACGTCCCGTCGATCGTCGCGCCGTACGAGGTCGACCAGCTCCGCGCCCGGCTCGCCGAGGTGTGCGAGGGCAAGGCGTTCCTGCTCCAGGGCGGCGACTGCGCCGAGACGTTCGCCGACAACACCGAGAGTCACCTGCTCGCCAACGCGCGCACGCTGCTGCAGATGGCGGTGGTGCTGACGTACGGCGCGTCGATGCCGGTGGTCAAGGTGGCCCGGGTGGCCGGTCAGTACACCAAGCCCCGGTCGTCGCTGACCGACTCGCTCGGGCTGGCGGCCTACCGCGGCGACATGATCAACTCGCTGGATCCGGATGACGCGGCCCGGGTGTCCGACCCGCAGCGGATGATCCGGGCGTACGCGAACTCCGCGGCCGCGATGAACATGCTCCGGGCGTACCTGGCCGGTGGCCTCGCCGACCTGCACGGGCTGCACGACTGGAACAAGGACTTCGTCCGGGCCTCGCCGGCCGGTGAGCGCTACGAGGCGATCGCCCGCGAGATCGACCGGGCGCTGGACTTCATCCGCGCCTGCGGGATGACCGACGCCGAGGCCCTGCGTACGGTCAGCCTGTACTGCTCGCACGAGGCCCTGGCACTGGAGTACGACCGGGCGCTCACCCGGGTCTCCGGCGACAAGGCGTACGGGCTCTCCGGCCACTTCCTCTGGATCGGCGAGCGCACCCGCCAGCTCGACCACGCGCACATCGACTTCATCAGCCGGATCGCCAACCCGATCGGCGTGAAGCTGGGCCCGTCCACCAGCCCGGAGACCGCGATCGAGCTGTGCGAGAAGCTCAACCCGGAGAACATCCCGGGCCGGCTCACCCTGATCAGCCGGATGGGCAACGGCAAGGTGCGCGACGCACTCCCGCCGATCGTGGAGAAGGTGCACGCCACCGGCGCCAAGGTGGTCTGGCAGTGCGACCCGATGCACGGCAACACCCACGAGTCCTCGAACGGGTACAAGACCCGGCACTTCGACCGGATCGTCGACGAGGTGCTCGGCTACTTCGAGGTGCACCGCGGCCTCGGCACCCACCCGGGTGGCATCCACATCGAACTGACCGGCGAGGACGTCACCGAATGCCTCGGCGGCGCACAGGGCATCGAGGACCTCGACCTGCCCGACCGGTACGAGACCGCCTGTGACCCCCGCCTGAACACCCAGCAGAGTCTGGAACTGGCCTTCCTGGTGGCGGAGATGCTCCGTGGTTGATCTGCGATCCGACACCGTCACCCGGCCCACCCCGGCGATGCGCGAGGCGATGGCGTCCGCCGAGGTGGGCGACGACGTGTTCGGCGACGACCCGACCGTCAACGCGCTGGAGCGGCACGTCGCCGACCTGTTCGGGCACGAGGCGGCACTGTTCGCCCCGTCCGGCACGATGGCCAACCAGATCGCCCTGCAGCTGATCGCCCCGCCCGGCGGTGAGCTGCTCGCCGGTGCGGACGCGCACGTGGTGACGTACGAGCTCGGCGCGGCCGCGCTGCTCGGCGGGATCTCCACCCGGACCTGGGGGTCGACCGGCGCCACGCTGAACGTGGACCGGATCGCCGACATGATCCGCCCGGCCGGCTTCCCGTCGGTGCCGACCGCGGCGATCGCCGTCGAGCAGACCCACAACCTGGGCGGCGGCGGAGTGATCCCGCTGGCCACCCTGCGGGACCTGCGCGCGGTCGCCGACGCCAACCGGGTCGCGCTGCACTGCGACGGCGCCCGGATCTGGCACGCGCACGTCGCCGACGGGGTGCCGCTGGCCAGCTACGGCGCGCTCTTCGACACCCTCGCGGTGTGCCTGTCCAAGGGCCTCGGTGCCCCGGTCGGCTCGCTCGTGGTGGGCAGCCGGGAGCACATCGCCCGGGCCCGGGTGATCCGCAAGCGGATGGGCGGGGGCATGCGGCAGTCAGGCATCCTGGCCGCCGCCGGCCGGTACGCCCTGGACCACCACGTGGAGCGGCTCGCCGAGGACCACGCCCGGGCCCGCCGGCTCGCCGAGGGCCTGGCGCCGCTCGGTGTGGTCGACCCGGCCAAGGTGCGGACCAACCTGGTGCCGCTCGACCTGACCAAGTCCCCGCTGGACGCCGTCGAGCTGGCCGCCGCGGCGGCCGAGCGTGGTGTGCTGATCGCGGCGATGCTGCCCCGCCTGGCCCGCCTGGTGGTGCACCTGGACGTGGACGACGCGGACATCGACGAGGCGACCTCGGTGCTAACCGTTCTGCTCTCGTAATTTCCCACAGGCGTGGCCCGGCGGTCCCGATGAATCCTTCGTGATGGCGAAGACTTCTCGGGCCCGCAGGGCCACTACCGCATTCGCGGCCACCGCTGTTGTCGTAGCCGGCAGCGTGGCAGTGACCCTTGCCGAGCCGGCCGCGGCCTTCTCGGCGACCGGAGCCTTCCAGGCCGTTGTCTCGACGGCACCCACGATCTCCAGCAGCTCGCCGACGGTGGGCGAGACCGAGGGCGGCACGGCTGTCGTCCTGCTGGGGACGGGCTTCAAGAAGGTCGACACCACCGACCCCGAGTCGGTCCTCTTCGGGGTGATCCCGGCGACCCGGATCGAGGTCGTCTCCGACACCAAGATGATCGCGGTCAGCCCCCCGGGCACCGGCACGGTCGTGATCACGGTGAAGACCAGCGGCGGCACCAGCCGCTCCGCCCCGAAGTTCGGGTACCGGATGCTGCTGACCGCCACCTTCGACAGTGTCGCTGCCAAGGCGATCGGCGGCACCGAGATCCCGGTCGAGGTCGGCGGGGGCTCGGTCGGCGTGTCGGCGACCGCGTTCGCGTCCATGAAGATCACCGCGACCGTCGGCGGCCTGGCCGCGAAGGTCAAATGGGTGGACGAGACGCACGTCAAGGTGGTCACCCCGGTGTCGATGAAGACCGGCCCGGCCGTCATCCAGTTCAACCACGACGGTTACGCCGGCACCCCGTCCACCTCGGTGGTCAACGTCTTCCCCTGGGTCAGCTCGACCGCGCCGACCGCGGCCAACGTCATCGGCGGCGACACCATCAAGATCGCTGGGGCCGGCTTCCTCAGCGTGGACGAGACGAACGCCGACGCGGTCACCATCGGCGGCGCCCCGGCGACCTCCTTCGAGGTCACCTCCGGAACCCTGATCACGGCCGTCGTACCGGCCACCAGCACCATCGGGACCGCAGTGGTCAAGGTGACCACACCGGACGCGTCCAGCGCGGACGACGGGCCGCTGCTCAGCTACCGCGGACCGCTCGCCGTCGACATCGCCGACGACCAGTTCCTCCGGGCCGGCGGCGGCACGCACGTGCTGGCCGTCACCGGCGGCTCGCTCGGCGACAGCACCAAGGACTTCGCCGCCGCGCAGATCACCGTGCAGCTCGGCAAGACCAAGCTCACCCCGACCTACGTGGACGCCACCCACCTGCGGGTCACCGTGCCGGCCTCGAACGCGGAGTCGGCCGAGGTGCGCCTGTTGCAGGGTGTCGTCCCCGGACCGGCGGTGACCGTGCCGATCGCGCCGGTGGTGACCGCTCTCTCGCTGATCGCCTCACCGATCACCGGTGGCAAGAGCATTCAGGTCAAGGTGGCCGGCCTGGGCGCCGCCACCGCGACCGACTTCACCTTCGGTTCGAACGCGGCGACCTGCCAGAAGGGCAGCGCCAGCGCGACCGTGACGTACGTCTGCACCGTCCCGTCGGCGACCGATGCCGGTCCGGTGCAGGTGCGCTTCACCTCGGGTAGCGGTGCCGCGAGCCGGTACAGCGCTGCCGCCACGTTCAGCTACACGGACCTCGACTGACGATGGAGATGGCCATGACGCACTCGAAGAAGTCCCGTCGTGCCGCCGGTATCGCCGTGGCGGCCGTGGTCGTGGTCGGCGGCGTGTCGGCGGCCGGCAGTGCCTTCGCGGCGCCGGCCCGGGTCCTCCCGTCCGGCACGGTGTCGGTGCTCGCCGAGAGCGACGCGCTGACCGTGGAGTTCGAGGACAAGGTCTCGGCCAAGCTGGCCGGTGGCACGGTCATCCCGGTGACCGTCGGCGGCGGCACGGTGGGCGCCACGGCGGCCGCGTTCGGCGCCCTGAAGATCACCGCCAAGGTCGGTGGCACCGCCGCCAAGATCGCCTGGGTGGACGAGACCCACCTCAAGGTCATCGCGCCGTCGTACTCCAAGGCTGCCGCGGTGTCGATCCAGCTGTTCGTCAAGGGTGTCGCGCAGACCGAGTCGACCACGCTGGTGGCGTACCGCCCGACCGTCGCGACGGTGGCGCCCGCCAAGGTCAGCGCGGCCGGCGGCGCGCTCGTGACGATCAACGGCGCGGGCTTCCTCGCCGTCGACCCCGACGACCCGGACGCGGTCACCTTCGGCGACACCGCGGCGACCTCGTTCACCGTGCTCTCCGGCACCCGGATCACCGCCATCGCCCCGGCCGGGGTGGCCGGCGCCGCCGCGGTGACGATCAAGACCGACGGCGGCAGCAGCGAGGCCGGCGCCAAGACCAGCGTCACCTACGCGACCCCGCTGGGTGTCGACGTCAGCGACGAGCCGGCGTTCAAGGCCAGTGGCGGACCGCTGGTCCTCACCGTCACCGACGGGACGCTGGGCGACACCGCCAAGGAGTTCGCCACCCAGAAGCTCACCGTGCTGGTGGACAAGCGGGCGTTCAGCGCGACCTACGTCGACGCCACCCACCTGAAGATCGTCACCGGGGCCAGCGCGGCGGACACCGCGCAGGTCGCGGTCGCCCGGGACGGCATCGTCGGCGCGGAGGCCACCGTGTCGGTCGTGCCGGTGGTGACCGCCCTCTCGGCGAACACCTCCACGCTGGCCGGCGGCGTCAAGGTCACCGTCAAGGTGGCCGGCACGAGCATCGGCGACTCGACCGGCATCATGTTCGGCGAGAACGAGGCGGTCTGCCTGAAGCAGGGCGCCGGCGCGACGACGACGTTCGCCTGCGTCGCGCCGCCGGCCACCGCGGCCGGGCCGGTCTGGGTCAGCTTCACCTCCGGTTCCGGCAAGGCCAGCCGGTTCACCAGCGCGGCGGCGTTCAGCTACACCGACAACTGACGGCCCGCCGCGGCGGCGGCGGAGCACGACAAGGGGTGGCCGATCTTCGGCCACCCCTTCTCAGCGTGACAGGTTCGCGATGGTGTCGATCTCCGCAGCCGGCACGACCTCCTGGTACGCCCGCACGTCGGCGATCGCGCCGGCGAAGCGGTCGGTCCAGGCGCCGTCGTACCAGGAGCGGGCGACCTGCACCGGGCCGGTGGCGTTCCAGGACTGCGGGTGCGCGACGGTGTCCTCGGCGGTGCCGTCGACGTAGAGGGTGATCTGCCGCGCGCCGGCGTCGTAGACCGCGGCCAGGTGGGTCCAGGCGCCGACCACCGGTTTGGTGGTCGAGGACGGGCCGTCCACCACCGGCGACGCGACGTCGGTGCGCGGCATGATCAGCCGCCAGGAGTCGGTCCGCTTCTCGTACTTGAGGATGAAACCGCTGCTCGTCGAGCCGGGCTGGGACAGCACGCCGTGCGTGGCGTCGGTGTCGGTCAGGAAGACCCGGGCCATCACGGTGAAACTCTGGTCGGTGCGGACCGCGGGCGCGGAGCCGGAGGCGTAACTGCCGGCGGTGTCCGCGGTCAGCCGCAGCGCGGTGGGTACGACCGTGCGCCAGCCCGCGCCGGCGCTCAGCGTGGCGGTGTCACTGCCGGCGGCGTCGCAGCCGACAGTGCCGGTGCCCTCGTCGAACGGCCACCACAGGGTGGCCGGGCGGCTTCCGTCGGCGACCTCGGTGGTGGCCGGCGGGCAGGTCGGGGTGACGGCCGCGCCGCCGGTTCCGGTGGCGGGCGCGGTGGCGGGCAGCGCACTGGGCGTTTCGGTGCCACCCGAGGCGAGGTGGACCGCGCCGACGGCGCCGGCGACCGCCACGACCAGCCCGACGGCGGTGAGGCCGGCGCGGCGGCGGCCGGTGGCCGGGCGCTTCCGGGCGTACAGAAGCGGATTCTCCTGGGTCGGCGCGCGATGCGTCGCGGTCGGGACCGTGAGGCGGGCGGACGTCGCGGACGGCGCGGTGAGAGCCGGGTAGGCGCCCGAGGGCGCGGTCAGCGCGGGGTAGGCGCCGGACGGGGCGGACAGCGCGGGTTGCTGCAGGCGGGCGGCGATGTCGCGGAGACGGTACGCGAACTCGGCGGCCGACGCCGGCACCTGCCCGTCGGCGAGCAACCTGATCAGGCCCGGTACGGCGGCCAGCCCGGGATACCGGGCCAGCTCCGGTGTCGTGGTGCCGGGCCGGCCGGTCAGCAGGTGCACCAGCAGCACGGCCAGCGCGGACACGTCGGCACGCGGCGACTGCTCGGCCGCGGCGAGGGCGAAACCGGTCAGCATCGGTTGCCCGTCCGCGGCCAGCAGCACGTGGTCGGCATCCAGTCGCCCGTGCGTCACCGGTGTCGCATGCGCCCAGGCCAGCGCGTCGGCCAGCACCGCGGCCAGGGCGAGCGCCCGTTCGGGCGGGAACGGGCCGGACCGCAACGCGTCGGCCAGGGTGCCGCCCCGGACCAGGTCGGTGGCCAGCCAGGCGCGACCAGTAGCGGTCACTCCGCCGGAACGCACCCCGACGATGCCCGGGTGGGCGCCGAGCCGGGCGGCCGACTCGTACCGATCGGCGAAGTCGGCCTCCTGGCGGCGGCCGGACACGTAGCCGTGGAAGATCCGCAGCACCACCCACTCCTGGGCGTGCTCCTCCCAGGCCTGGAAGACGTCCGCCTCGGCACCCGCGCCGATCCGGCGCAGCCGGGTGTAGCCGGCCGGAGTGTCGATCCCCGGTCCGCGCGCGCCATCCACCTTCGCCGGCCTCCCTCGGTCCCGCCGGGGACGGGCCCCAGGCTCCCACGAGGTAACGCGACGAACAGCGGTCCGGCCAACCCCCGTCCGGCCACTTCAAGATCACCGAACGGGGCTGTTGTCAGACCTTCCGCAGGCCCTTGAGCAGCGCGATGTCGGCCGCGTGACCCTCGTGCTCGACCGACGGGGTCTCCACGATGATCGGCACCCCGGCGGTGGCCGGGTGCTGGAACAGCTCGGCGAACGGCGCCGAACCGATCTTGCCGGCGCCGATCGTCTCGTGCCGGTCCCGGGTCGACCCGCAGTCGTCCTTCGAGTCGTTCGCGTGGATCAGCTGCAACCGGCCCGGGCCGGCCGCGGTGACCAGCGCGTCGAGCGTCGCGGTCATCCCGCCCGGGGTGGCCAGGTCGTGACCGGCCGCCCAGGCGTGGCAGGTGTCGAAGCAGACGCCCAGCCAGGGGTGCCCGTCGACGGCGGCCAGGTAGGCCTCCAGATCCTGGACCTTGGAGGCCAGGCTGCGGCCACCCCCGGCGCTCGGCTCGACCAGCAGCCGCGGCAGACCCTCGGCGGCGGCCGTCTCGAGCAGCGGCAGCAGCTGCTCGTGCAGCTGGTGCATGGCCTTCTCGGCGTGCGCCTCGTCGACCGAGCTGCCGGCGTGGTAGACCACCGCGGTCGCGCCGATCGCCTTGCCCCGCCGCAGCGCGTGCTCCAGCGTGGCGATCGAGCGCTCCACCGTCAGCTCGGTCGGCGAACCGAGGTTCACCAGCAGCGACGCGTGGATGTAGGCGGGCATCTCGCGCTCGCCGATGCCGTCGCGGAACAGCACGTCCTGCTTCGGGTCACCGGCCGGCAGCGCCCAGCCACGCGAGTTGGACACGTACACCTGCAGCGTTTCCGAGCCCGCCGCGTCGACGTACGGGAGGGCGGCCTTGGCCAGCCCACCCGACGTCTTCGTGTGCGACCCGATCCGGCGGTCTAGAAGCACTGCAACTGCACCGGTGACTGCGGGGCGACCTGCGCGTTCGGCTGCGGGTTCTGCGCGAACACGGTGCCGTTCGGGTTGAGGCCGCCGATCTGCACGGTCAGGCCGGCGCCCTCCAGCGTGGCCTTCGCCTGCTGGCACGGCTGCTGGGTCACGGCGGGCACGGTGACCAGCGGCGGGCCCTTGCTGATGTCGAGGGTGATCTCGGCGTTCTTCTCCACCCCGGAGCCCGGTTTCGGCGTCTGGGCGAGCACCTGGTCGGTCGGCTGGTCGCTGTCCTTCGAGCGTTCCAGCGCGGTCAGACCGAGCGCCTGCAGCTTGCCGCGGGCCTCGTTGATGTTCAACCCGACCAGGTTGGGCACGGTGATCGGCGCGCGACCCTTGCTCAGCACCACGGTGACCGTGTCGCCGGGCTTGAGCTCGGTGCCGGCCTTCGGGCTGGTGGAGATCACCACGCCTTCCGGCACGGTGTCGCTGTACTGGCCCTTGCCTTCCTTGTATTTCAGGTTGAGCTCTTCGAGGGAGCCCTTGGCGTTCGCCGCCTCCTGGCCGCCCAGGTCCGGGACCGCGTGCACCTCGGGACCGAGGGACAGGATCAGGGTCAGCGTCTCGCCCTTCACCACGCTCTCGCCGGGCGCCGGGTTCTGGCTGACCACCGAGTCCTTGGCGACCGTGTCGCTGTAGGCGCCCGCGTCGGCGTAGAGGACACCGAAGCCGGCGTCCTTGGCGGTCGCCTCGGCCTGCGCCTTGGGCAGGTTCACCAGGCTCGGCGCGTCGGTGTACCGGCCCAGGGTCAGCCACCAGGTGCTGCCCAGCACGACCACGGCCATCAGCGCGATCAGCGCGGTCAGGGTGACCCGGCGCCGGTCGGCGAAGAAGCCCTCCCGGCGGGGTTCGGGCATGGACCGCCCGTACGACGTGGGCCGCGCGCCACCACCCTGCTCGGGCAGCCGCGCCCAGGACGGGCGCTGGCCGGCGCCGTGCTGCTGATAACCACCGGGGACCGGCGGGACCAGCGCGGTGGCGTCCGCGGACGGCACGGTGGGGACGATCGTGGTGGCGTCGGTGACGCCGGGCCGGCCGGGGACCGGGCGCAGCAGCGCGGTCTCCACGTTGGCCGCGGTGCCCAGGGTGTCGCGGACCGCCTGGACCTCGGTGAGCAGCCGGCCGGCGTCGGTCGGGCGCTCGCTCGGGTTGCGGCGGGTGGCCCGGGCGACCAGGTCGTCGAGGGCCCGCGGCAGGCCGGGGGTGAGCGACGACGGGGCCGGCACGTCGTTGTCGACGTGCTGCCAGGCGACCTCGACCGGGTCCTTAGCGTCGTACGGCACCCGGCCGGTGAGCATCTCGAAGAGCACGATGCCGGCCGAGTAGACGTCGGTGCGCGCGTCGGCCTGGCCGGCCTGCACCAGCTCCGGCGCGACATACGCCACGGTCGCCATCAGCTGGCCGGACTCGTCGACGGTGCTCGCCTCGATGGCCCGCGCCAGACCGAAGTCGGCGACCTTGACCACCGCGTCCACCAGGTCGCTGGTGCCGCCGCTGGGCGCCTCGGCGACCAGCACGTTCTCCGGCTTGACGTCGCGGTGGACCAGCCCGGCGCGGTGCGCGGCGGCGATCGCGGCGAGCATCTGCTCGAGGATCGCCAGCGCCTCCACCGGACTCAGCCGCTTGCGCTGGGCCAGCAGGTCACGCAGGGTGCGGCCCTGCACGAACTCCATCACCAGGTAGGGCAGGCCCTCGTGACGACCCTGGTCGTAAACGGCCACGACGTTCGGGTGGGTCAGCCGGGCGATCGTCTTCGCCTCGTCGGTGAACCGGTCGACGAAGTGGACGTTCGTAGCCTGGGAGGGGTGGATGATCTTCAGTGCGACGGGACGCCCGAGTCGCTCGTCGGTGGCCCGGTACACCGTTGCCATGCCACCACGGGCCACGCGACCGGTGATCCGGTAGCGCCCGTCAATCGTTGTGCCGATCAACGTATCGGCGACTGTGGTGTCCATCGGCGTGAAGTGTATGTGTCTTTCCGGTGGGGGTGACCCAGGATGTCACAGCTGAGTCCAAACGGGTACCTGAACGGTGATGACCTGCACCGATTCGCCGAGGGTCGGTCCCACATTCCGGTTTTATCCGGCCCGCTGCCATTGCCGGTGACGGTGTCGTCGCTCACCGGGTGCGTTGTCGGGGGTGTCGTCCGGCCCGGGATCGGCCGATGCGCTGGGCTCCGCGGGCGAGGTGGAGCCGCTCGGCGCCGGGCTGCCCGGGTCCGGGTCGCTGCCGGCCGGGGACGGCGCGGTCGGCGTGGGCACCGGCGGGGTGACGCAGTCACACGGGGGAGTGGTCGTCCTCGGTTGCGGGGGAGCGGCGGGGGCGGTGGTCCGGTGCGCGGCGGGCCGGGGCGCGGTGGTCCGCGGGCCGGCGGGTGATCCCATCCGCGAGGTGGGCCCGCCGGTCGCCGGGGTGACCGGCGGGGCTTCGGCGGTGGTTTTTGTCGTCTTTTTCACGGCGGCCGGGGTGGGTGCCGTGGTGGGTGCCTCGTCCGCTTCCGGCTCGGCGGGCGCGGCGGCCACGGCCGGCGGCTCGTCGGTGAAGGCCGCGCTCAGGCTGCGGGTGACCACGAGGTACGACCCGATCGCGCCGACCAGCGCCACGAGACAGAACGCCGTAACCGCGACAAATCGCCGTGGTGGCCGGGCGTCCGTCTCCGGTGGCACGGTGCGCCACTCCATCAGCGAGCCGGGGAACGTGCTCAGCCCGGTCGAGGTGACGTCCGGCCCGTCGGTGTGTTCGGCCGGGCGCCGGCCCAGGTCGTACTTGACCGAACGCCAGGCACCGCGCAGCTCGGCGCGGATCCTTCGCCACAGGCTCATCAACTGTTCTCCGTTCTGGTCTGGCACGCTGTACGGCGTGAGCGAACCTGTCATCACCGAACCGACCGGATGGATCAACCTGCCGGACGTGTCCGAGAAGCTCGGCGTCTCGATCAGCAAGGTGCACCAGATGATCAAGGACGGTGACCTGCTGTCCGTGCGCCGTGACGGGATCCGTCTGGTGCCCGAGGAGCTGGTCGCCAACGACACCGTCCGGCAGCATCTGCCCGGTGTGCTGACCGTGCTCCGCGACGCCGGGTACAACGACGAAGAGGCGTTCCGGTGGCTGTACGCGGCCGACCCGGAGGTCGGCGGCAGCGCGGCGGCCGCGCTCGGCACCTGGCAGGCCCGTGAGGTCAAGCGGCGCGCGCAGGCGCTGGGTTTCTGAGCCGATGCGGCATCTGGCGTACGTCGCCGTGCTCGCCGGATGCCTGGCCGGCGCCCTCTGGCTGGAGCCGATCCTGCGGGTCAACGTGCTCCGGCGGTGGCGCCGGCTGCTGCTGACCGTGCTGCCGGTGGCGGTCGTGTTCGTCCTCTGGGACCTGGCCGCGATCGCCGCCGGGCACTGGACCTTCGATCCGGCGCAGATCACCGGGATCTTCCTGGGTGGCGGCCTGCCGCTGGACGAGGTGCTGTTCTTCCTGGTCGTGCCGATTTGTGCCATTCTCGGCTTCGAGGCGGTGCGGGCGGTGCTGCGACGCCCGGCCGGCGACGAGTGAGTTACACCACGGCGGCGCTGCTCGGCGTCGTCGCCGCGGTGCTCGTCGACCTGCTGATCCTGCGGACCCGCCTGGTCACCCGCCGGGTGTTCTGGGCGACCTACCCGATCATCTTCACGTTCCAGCTGATCTCGAACGGCATCCTCACCGGCCGGAACATCGTCCGGTACGACCCGGACGCGATCATCGGCTGGCGGCTGGTCTACGCGCCGGTCGAGGACCTGCTGTTCGGGTTCGCGCTGGTGCTGCTCACGCTGTCGATCTGGGTGGCGCTGGGCCGGCGCGGCATCCAGCGCACCCCGGCGGCTGGTGAGGGCAGCCGGCTGCTGAAGAGACTCAGACGGAACGGCGGGTAGCCGCGTCGGCGAGCCGCCGCAGCGCGTCCCGCGCCTCCTCGTCGATCGGCGCCGCGGCCAGCGCGGCCAGCGACCCGGTCATCAGCTCGTCGATGCGCGCCTCGGTCGCCGCCAGGGCCCCGCTGTCCCGGATCAGCACGCGCAGCCGCTCCACCCCGGCGTCGTCCAGCGCCGGATCGCCGAGCGCCACGTCCAGCTCGGCCCGATCGGCCTCGCCGAGCGCGCCGAACGCGGAGGCCACCAGGTACGTCCGCTTGCCCTCCCGCAGGTCGTCCCCGGCCGGCTTGCCGGTCTGCGCCGGGTCGCCGAACACCCCGAGTACGTCGTCGCGCAGCTGGAACGCCTCGCCCAGCGGCAGCCCGAACCCGGTGTACGCGTCCGGCACCTCCGGACCGGCCCCGGCCAGTGCCGCGCCGAGCAGCAGCGGCCGCTCGACGGTGTACTTCGCCGACTTGTACCGGGCGACCTTGCCGGCCCGCTCCAGCGAGGTGTCCCCGGTCGCCTGGGTGAGCACGTCCAGGTACTGACCGACGGTCACCTCGGTGCGCATGTCGTCGAAGACCGGCCGGGCCCGCGCCAGATCGGCCCACGGCATCCCGGAGCGGTGCAGCAGCTCGTCCGACCAGACCAGCGCCAGGTCGCCGAGCAGCACCGCGGCGCAGTCGCCGAACCCGGCCGCGCTGCCCCGCCAGCCCGCGCCGGCGTGCAGCTTCTCGAACCGGCGGTGCACCGACGGCTCCCCGCGCCGGGTGTCCGACCGGTCCATCAGGTCGTCGTGGATCAGCGCGCTGGCCTGCACCAGCTCCAGCGCCGCGACCGCCGCGACGACCTCCTCCGAGTCGGTGCCGCCGGCACCGCGGAAACCCCAGTACGCGAACGCCGGCCGCAGCCGCTTCCCGCCGCCCAGCACGAACTCGGACACCGTGCCGGACATGTCGGCCAGCGCCGGATCGATCGCCAGCAGCCGGTCGCGCTGCCCGGCCAGGAACACGGTCAGCGCCTTGTCGACACGCGGCCGCAGCCCGGCCAGTTCGAGCGGGGAGTTCGTCACACCCGCGACGCTACTTGTTCGAGAAGGTCGGCCCGCAGACCGGCCCGGTAGAGTTCCGGTGTGTCTCTCGGACTTCCCTCAAAGCTGCCCGGCACCCCGGCGATCGGCGAGCTGATCCGTGGCGCGGCGCCGACGTTCTCGTTCGAGTTCTTCCCACCCAAGACCCCGGACGGCGAGCGGCTGCTCTGGCAGGCGATCCGTGAGCTGGAGTCGTTGCGGCCAAGCTTCGTGTCGATCACCTACGGCGCGGGCGGCACCACCCGGGAGACCACCGTCGCGGTCACCGAGCGGGTCGCCACCGAGACCACCCTGCTGGCGATGGCCCACCTCACCGCGGTCGACCACTCGGTCGCCGAGCTGCGCAACGTGATCGGGCGGCTGGCCGGGGCCGGCATCCGCAACGTGCTGGCGCTGCGCGGCGACCCGCCGGGCGACCCGATGGGCGAGTGGGTGCGGCACCCCGAGGGCGTGCGCTACGCCGAGGACCTGGTCCGGCTGATCCGCGAGTCGGGGGACTTCAGCGTCGGGGTGGCGGCGTTCCCGTACAAACATCCCCGCTCGGCCGACGTCGAGAGCGACACGCTCAACCTGATCCGCAAGTGCCGGGCCGGCGCCGACTACGCGATCACCCAGATGTTCTTCGACGCCGAGGACTACCTGCGGCTGCGCGACCGGGTGGCGGCGGCCGGCTGCGAGACCCCGATCGTGGCCGGGGTGATGCCGGTGACCCGGATGGCCACCATCGCGCGGTCCAGTCAGCTCTCCGGTGCGCCGTTCCCGGCGGAGCTGCTGCGCCGTTTCGACCGGGTCGCCGACGACGAGTCCGCGGTGCGGGAGCTGGGCGTCGAGGTCTGCTCGGAGATGTGCGCGCGGCTGCTCGACGAGGGGGTGCCGGGCATCCACTTCATCACCATGAACCGTTCGACCGCGACCCGTGAGGTCTGGCAGCGGCTGGCCCCGTCGGACGTCGCCGCAGCGGCGTGACCTGGGACGACTACGCCGAGGCCTGGTCCGGGCTGCACGGCGGGTTCGACCCTCGGCGGGCGTCGCCGGTGGTGCGGGGGTGGGTGCTCACCGCGTACACGATCGGGGTGTGGCTCGGCCGCCGCCGGGTGTCGCCGATGACGGTGACCACTATCGGTCTGCTGGTCTGTGTCGCGGTGCCGTTCGCGGCCCGCGGCAGCCTGCTCCTCGCCGCGTTCCTGATCCTGGTGGCGGCGGCCGCGGACGGCCTCGACGGCGCGGTCGCGGTGATCACCGATCGCGTGACAAAAATCGGATTTGTGTACGACTCGGTCGCCGACCGGATCGGCGAGCTGGCCTGGCTCGCCGCGTTCTGGGTCGCCGGCGCCCCGGGCTGGCTGGTGACCGCGGCCGGCGCGGCCAGCTGGCTGCACGAGTACGTGCGGGCCCGCGCCTCGGCCGCCGGGATGTCCGAGATCGGCGTGGTGACCGTCGGGGAGCGGCCGACCCGTGCCCTGATCGCCGGCCTCGGACTGGTTCTGATCACCGTGATCGACCGGCCGTGGCTGCCCGCCGCGCTCTGGCTCGCGCTGCAATTCGCCGGTCTGGCGCAATTGTCGGTGGCGGTCCGCCGCGCCCTGCGCTGACCGTTTATTCGGTTGTCGGGCGTCGATGCCGCGCCTATTTTCTTTCTCAGCAGGAACGCCATCTGACCTGCTGATTCGGGATGAAAATAGAGTTGACGGAGGTGAAACCCCAATGAGCGCGGTTCTGGTTCTGAACGCCGACTGCGGGCCGCTGCACCGGGTCAGCCTCCGGCACGCGATCCGGATGCTGTTCCGTCAGGTGGCGGTCGTGCACGAGGCGCAGCCGGACGCGACCATCGGTGTCTTCCCGGTGCCGACCGTGGTCCGGCTGGTCAGTTATGTGGTGACCCGCTGGCGGTTCGGCCGCGGCCCGGGCTGGTCCCGGGCCGGCGTGCTGGCGCGCGACAAGCGGACCTGCGCCTACTGCGGGGCCCCGGCCACCACCATCGACCACGTTTTCCCCCGCTCGCGCGGTGGCGGCAACGAATGGCTCAACACCGTCGCGGCTTGCGGCCGATGCAACAACCGCAAGGGCGACCGGACGCCCGCGGAAGCCCGCATGCCGCTGCGCGTGACGCCGTACGCGCCGGCCTGGGTGTCTTTCGCCTGATACCGGGGGCCGGCGGGTTAACACGGGGATTCGCCGGTCGCCCCTCGGCTGTCTCCGGATCGTCCGCTACTGGACGATCCGGAGATAGCCTTGTTTCATGTCCGCTCCGGAACGCACCCAGCTCGACGTCAGCCGCCTGCTCAACGAGGCCGGTCACGCGCTGACCAACCGGCTCGCCGCCGCGCTCGCCGAGGTCGACCTGACACCCCGGGCGCAGTGCGTGCTGATCCACGCGCTGGAGGAGGACCGCACCCAGATCCAGCTCGCCGCGCTCGCCGGCCTGGACAAGACCACCATGGTCGGGACCGTCGACGAGCTGGAGAAACGCGGCCTGGCCGAGCGCCGGGCGTCGGCCACCGACCGGCGTGCCCGGATCATCGCGGTCACCGAGAAGGGCCGGCTGGCCGCCGAAGAGGGCCAGCGGATCGTGGACCGGGTGCACGGGGACGCGCTGGCGGCCTTCCCGGCGGAGTCGCGCGCGGTCTTCCTCGATCTGCTCGGCGCGCTGGCGCTTTCTCGCGACGAGGTCGCCGGTCCGCATGCGGTCCGCCGGCCGCGCGGTGCTTGATAGATCCCTTCGGGATAGTCCGCTTGCGGATTATCTGCTACGGTCGGATCATGAGTCCTTCCCGTGGCGCAACGCTGGCCGTGCTCTGCACCGTCGCGCTGATGATCGTTCTGGACAGCACCATCGTCGCCGTGGCCATCCCCGCCATCCAGCGGGATCTCGGCTTCACCCCGGCCGGCGTCGCCTGGGTGGTCAACGGCTACCTGGTCGCCTTCGCCGGCCTGCTGCTGCTCGCCGGCCGGCTCGGTGATCTCCTCGGCGCCCGCCGGGTCTTCCTGACCGGCCTGACCGTCTTCACCGCGGCCAGCCTGCTCTGCGGCGTCGCCCCGAACGCCGGCCTGCTGGTCGCCGGCCGCTTCGTGCAGGGCGCCGGCGGGGCGCTGGCCTCCGCCGTCATCCTCGGCATGATCGTCCGGCTCTTCCCGGAACCCGGCCCGCAGGCCCGCGCCATGGGCATCTTCAGCTTCACCCAGGCCGGCGGCGCGGCGATCGGCTTCGTGGCCGGCGGCGTGCTCACCGACCTGGCCGGCTGGCCCGCGATCTTCCTGATCAACGTCCCGTTCGGGGTGGCCGCCTGGTTCTTCGGTCGGCGGTTCATTCTTGACGGTGACCGCTTCGCCGGTCGGGTCGACGTCCTCGGTGCGCTGCTGATCACCGCGGGTCTGTCGCTCGGCGTTTATGCCATCGTCGCGGTCGGCGAGCCGACCTCGCCGGCTCCTGCCTGGTCACTGGCCGCTGCCGCGTTCCTGCTTGTCGTCCTTTTTCTGGTACGACAGGGAAAGGCGCCCGAACCGCTCATCCCGCTCCGCCTGCTCCGCCGCCCGTGGCTGCTGGCCGCGAGCGCCACCATGGTGCTGATCATGGCGGCCGGGATGGGCTTCCAGTTCGTGAACACGCTCTTCCTGCAGCGGGTGATGGGCTTCGACACGCTGCGGACCGGTCTGGGCTTCCTGCCCACCCCGATCGTCATCGGCCTGGTGTCCCTCGTCGTGGCGGCCCGGCTGACCGCCCGCTTCGGCCCGCGCCGGGTGCTGCTGACCGGCCTGCTGCTGCTCGCGGCCGGGCTGGCGCTGCTCTCCCGGATTCCGGCGGCTCCGTCATATGTGGTCGACCTGCTGCCCGCCCTGATCATCATGGGCCTGGGCGTCGGCATCACCGTCCCGGCGATCATGATGCTGGCCATGGCCGGCGCGTCCTCCGAGGACACCGGCCTGGTGTCCGGCCTGAACAACACCGCACAGCAGGCCGGCGCGGCGCTGGGCCTGGCGGTCCTGGCCGCGGTCGCCGCCAGCCGCACATCCTCCCGTCTGGCCGCCGGTGTGGCGGAGCCGCTGGCGCTGCGGGACGGGTACAGCTCGGCTTTCCTGGTGGGCGCCGCTTTCGTGGCGGCCGCCGCCCTGATCACCGCCACCGCCCTCCGCCACCCACCGACCACCCCGGCCGTTCCTGGCGCCGCCGCCTCTGCTTCGGTTGCCGCCGGCTCTGTCGGTTCTGGTGCGGCCCCGAGCGCCTCCAGGCCGCCCGCTGCTGCTGAGCCGGGCAATTGAGCGTGTGAAGCTGGGCGCGGTCCGCACCCATATCTCCCGAGCGCTCCGTCGTCGTGCGGCCCGAGATCGGTGGGGCGGCGGGGGTACACGCACCGCGCCAGCAGGGCGGCAGAGGCACTCACTGGGCGTTCATGGGGCGGTGGGGTCCCGCACTTCGCACTCGCGGGGCGGTAGCAGTCCGCGATGGGCCGGGGCGCGGGGGCGGCAACTGCCCGCGATCGGGTGATGCGTGCGATTCCCTCCCAGACAAGGGCGGTGACAGGCCGCGATCCGATAGTGCGTGCGCGCCCCGCCCCCCTGTGGGCTGTGCGCGCACGCAATCGGTCATCGCGGACCCGCACCGCCCCCCAGCGGCCGGGGCGGGCAGGTCGAAGCCTGCCGACATCACGTCTTCACCCGCCGCCGTGCGGGTCCGCTGTCCCGTGCGGGCCCACCGCCGTGCGGGTCCGCTGTCCCGTGCGGCCGTAGGTCTGTCGCCCGCGGCCGTCGCGGCGGCTCGTTGTTGTGCGCTGACCTCCGCTGGCGCTATGACGCGAACCCGCAGCGCCGTCAGTAATGTCAACAGAACATTGACATTTGGTAGCCTGGTCTGGTGTCCACTCATCATGGCTTCGCTTCGTCGGAACCTGCCGCTCAAGGTGCCGAGCCCGTGACCGCGCAGTCCGATGACGAGTCATCCGGTGCCGCGGAGGCGTTCAGGCGGCATGGCGGGGCGTCTGGCCTCATGGAACTCCGTGAGATCCAGGCACGGCGGGCACAGCTCGACGCCGACGAACTGGCGCTGATCGACCGAGCCAGGCGCGCCGGATCCACCTGGCCGGCGATCGCCGCGGCGTTGGGTCTGTCCAGCCGTCAGGCGGCGGAGCAACGTAGGCACCGCCTGGCGCAGGCCGCCGAGCGCGACTCCCGGCCGCAGCGGGCCGAGCTCGATCAGGGCTACGGCGAGACCCTGGCCGCCCTGCGCAAATCCGCCGTCGACCTGCACCTGCGCATCGGCGCCGACCGCCGCTGGGATGCCCGCTTCCCCCGCGCCGCCCTGGTCCGCGAAACCTTGTCAGCCGCTCCGGACGCCCCACCCGGCGCCCTCTACGACCTGGTCGCCGAAGCCCTCGCCGACCTGTCCACCCATCCCCTCCCTCACCCGCCCACGATGCCCACCGGCTCGGCCGCGCTGCCCGCGGACCCGGCCGCCGGCTCGACTGTGTCGCCCGCCGGCTCGGCCGCGCGGTCCGCGGGGGCGGGTGGGACACGCGGCGGGCGAGTTCAGGGGCTTCCGGTGCCGCTGCGGGCCGCGGTGGGTCGGCTGCGTGCCAGGTTTGAGGAGGCAAGGCCGGGTTGACAGTGAGGCGCTCAACTCCGCAGAATGTGAGTCCAGCTGACTCAATTCTGGAGTGGACGCATGCGCCGGAACGCCGTGTTGTTCGTCTTGATCTCCCTCTGTTCCGGTTTTGGCAGCACCGCGATGAGTCTCGCGGCGGGGCTGTGGATCCTCGACCTCACCGGTTCAGCGAGCCTGGCCGCGCTGGCGGGCCTCGGGACCTACGCACCGGCGCTGGCCGCGCCCTGGCTCGGCGCCCTGGTCGACAGGTTCCCGCGCCGGCCTCTGGTGATCACGGTCGACCTGGTGATCAGCGCCGCGATCCTGGCCCTGCTCGCGGCACCCGACGCGAGCTGGATCTACCTGGTGTTGCTGGTCCGTGGATTCAGCTACGTCCTGCTCGACGCGGGCGAGACCGCTCTGCTCCCGGCCGCTCTGCCGCCGCGCCTGCTCGGGGACGTCAACGGCTGGCGTTCCAGCGCCCAGGAAGGCATGAAACTCCTGGCCCCACTGGCCGGCGCGGCCCTCTACGCCTGGCGGGGCCCCCATGCGGTGGTCCTTGTCTGCGCCGCCCTCCCGCTTCTCACCGCCTTCCTGTACGCCCTGGTCCACCTCCACCCACCCAACCCGGCACGCCTGCCAAGCCCCGCCGTCGGCGCGGATGCCGTCGGGCCGCGACGGGAACTGTCTGATCCGGCATCACCGGCCGATGACGCGTATGCCGTAGCCACGGAGCAGGGGACTCCTCATCCGCCGTCCGCAGGGCCGATACCCGCCTCAGCCCGTGACGGCGCCGCGCGCCGCGCCTCCGATGACCGCGGCGGCTCCGAGCCGGGCGACGGCAGTGACAGCGCAGGCCGGGAGTCGTCTGCCACGCCCGCCGACCCCGATGCCGAGCGGCCGGTGACTCTGGGCTGGACCAGCGTTCGTGCCGGGTTGACGGCTCTGTGGCGGGAGCCGTTGCGGACGCCAGTCCTGGTCGCCGCCGTGGCGATCGCGGTCTCCGGCATGACCAACGCCGCGGTGCTGCTCCACCTCGTCGAAGACCTGCATCATCCCGCCACTCACTTGGGCATTCTCTCCAGCGCGCAGGGCGCCGGGTCGATCGTCGGCGGACTGCTGGTGGGCCGGCTGCTCGCCCGCCTCGCGGCGGTCCGGGTCGCCGCGCTCGGTGCGGCGCTGTTCGCCGTCGCCTGTGTCGCCTGGTCGCTGCCGTGGTGGCCCGCGATGATCGTCGGTAGCGTCCTGGCCGGCCTGGGTCTGCCCTGGACCCTGATCGCCGGAATCACCGTGATCCAGACCCGCACTCCCGATCACCTCCTCGGCCGGGTGGCCGCCACCGGCAACATGGTCATGTTCGGCCCGATCACCCTGGCCATCCCGCTCGGCGCCGCCCTGGCCCAGCTGGGCGCCCGCCCGCCGCTGCTCCTCGGCGCCACCCTGGCCTTGACCGCCGCCGCGGCCTCCACCCACCGCCGCGCCACCCCGGCCCTTTGAAGCCACCTGCTCTCCATCAGACCGAGGCCGTGCCAGCGGTCCGAGGCCGTGCCAGCGGTCCGAGGCCGTGCCAGCGGTCCGAGGCCGTGCCGGCGGCCCGAAGCCAGCCCATGGGTGAAGCCAAGCCGGAGATCCGCAAGCCTCACGGCGTTCCAGGGCAGGTGCTACTGGTCCATCCGAAGCGGCCGGCCGGCCGCCGCGGGTGGCGTCGCTGAAGTGGGCGGGATGACCGAGGTCGAGGCGTGACCGGGACCGATGCGGAGGTGTCATTCGAGGTGGTTGGGCAGGAGCGGCGGCGAAGCGCGGCGGTCGATGCCGTCGTTGGTGGCGCCGGCGGCGGTGTGTCGCGGCCGGGCTGATTCGGTCAATTGCTGGCGTGAAGCTGCTGTCAAGCGACCTGAAGCCAAGCCGGAGAGCCGCGACCCTGACGGTCGCCTGCGCTCAAGCCATCTGCAGGAGGGCGCCAGCCGATGGCTCTGGTGGTCGCCTGGTTTCCCACGCTGGCTGCCCGAGGGGACGGCGGCCCGTGACTCTGGCGGTCGTCTGCTTCTTGAGGCGGCTGTGGTCGAGCCGGAGATTCTGGGGGACGTGACCGGGCATGCGCGCCGGGCCTGGGGGCCGGCGGGGCTTACTGGGCGATCTGTTTGAGGTAGTTGATGACGTCCTGGGGGTTGTGGGTGGCGCAGCCTACGTAGTTGTCGGGGCGGATCAGGAACAAGGTGGGGGTCTGGGTGTCGTAGGCGTGCCAGGCCTGCTTCTCCGCCGCGGGGAGGTGATGGACCGGGACTGACTCTGGCAGGTGGGGCAGAGTGTCCGGCCGGCCGAAGGCCAGGAGGGTGGGGTGGGCGCCGCGCAGCAGGTCGAAGAGCCGGCGGCCGGTGGTGAGGGGAGCGTCCGGGGCGCGGTCGCCGGCCTGGACCCGGCCGGGGGTGGGGCGGTGCTCGGCGGTCAGTGGGCCGCCGCGGTAGTTGAGGGTGAGCTGGCGTAGGGCGGGGTCGTCGCGGCGCATCGCGTCGGGGTCGGCGGCGACGTGGCGGCGGTGCAGGGTGGTGCTGATGCCGAGCACGTCGGCGGCGACCGGGAGGCGCTCGGCCTCGTAGGTGTCCAGGATCGTGGTGTTGCCGGTGGCGATCTTCCAGCCGAGGTTGTAGCCGTCCTGGATGCCGGTGTTGAGGCCCTGGCCGCCGGCCGGGGAGTGCACGTGGGCGGCGTCGCCGGCGAGGAAGACGTTGCCGACGCGGAACCGGTCAGCCATCCGGATGTTGGCCCGGAACTGCGACGTCCAGCCGACCTCGGTGATCGTGATGGCGGGGTCGGTCACGGCGACCAGCTCCGCGACGGGGGTGTCGGTGGGCGGCGCGGTCAGCTGCCACCAGTCGCCGCCGGGCAGCGGGCACAGGCCCAGCCGGAACCCGGGGTCGCCGGGCCAGACGTGCCAATGCGCACGATCCAAGCCGGACAGTTTCACGTCGGCGATCAGCATCCGCTCGTCCTCGTGGGTGGAGCCGAGGAACTCCACGCCGAGCGCCTGCCGGACCGTGCTGCGGCCGCCGTCGGCGCCGACCAGGTAACGCGCGGTGACCACCTCGCCGGTGTCCAGGGTGACCCGGACTCCGTCGGCGTCCTGCTCCAGCGACGTGACGCCGACACCGAACTCGATCGGCACCCCCTCGGCGAGCAGCTCGGACGTGCGCCACTGCGGGACCATCAGCAGATTGGGATAGGGCACCTCGGGGGTGGGCTCGTGCAGCTCGTCCATCCGCCACTCGACGGTCGCGCCGTCAGGCCGGTGGACCAGCAACGCCGGGTAGTCACTGCCGGACTCCTGGAACCGGTTGATCAGGCCGAGGTCGTCGAGCACCTCGAGGGTGCGCGGCTGCAGACCCTTGCCGCGGGAGCCGTCGAACGGGCGGGCGGATTTTTCCACGATGCGGAACGGCACGCCATGCCGTTGCAGTTGGCGGGCGACGGCGAGCCCGGTCGGGCCGGCGCCGGCGATCACAGTGAACCCGGCGAGTGGAGTGAATCTTGATTCAGTGAACATGGATTCACCGTAGAGCGCTGATAGTCTCCGGTCAAGAGGAATGGCGGTGACAGGACGTTGGTGACCGGGTTGGGCAGGCCGCAGGACGAGGCGGCGCAGGGTCAGGCTGAGGGGCGCGATACCTGGCACGGCACTCGGCCGGGCGCTCAGGCGGGGCTCCGCAAGCAGCAGGCCGCGCAGACCGAGGCGGAGCTCAAGGCCGCCGCGATCCGGGTCTTCGAGCGCTCCGGCTACCTGACCGCCAAGATCACGGACATCACCGCGGAGGCGGGGCGGGCCACCGGCTCGTTCTACAAGCATTTCGCCAGCAAGGAGGCGCTGCTCGAGGCGCTGCTGGCGGACCTGCTGGCCGAGGGTGACGCGAGCGCCGAGATGGCCGGCCACGGCACGGATTTCCGCGATCGGGCGGCGGTGCGCTGGCACGTCGCGGCGTTCTGGGGCTTCTACCGCCGGCATCGCGCGATCATGGTGGCGCTGGAGCAGGCGGCGCTCGTCGACGAGACGTTCGCCCAGCGCAGCCGCGACATGCTCGCACCCGACCTGGGCCATATCGCGGATCATCTGGCGGCGCTCGACCTGCCCGGCGACCGGCTCGTCTCCGCGTCGCTGTTCACCGTGACGATCAGCGGGTTCGCTGCCACCTGGCTCTCCGCGGCCAACCGCCCCGATCTGGGCCGCGAGCTGAGCGACGACGAGGCGATCGAGACGCTGACGACGTTCCTGCACGCCGGGCTGGGCGGCGCGAGCTAGGCGCTCACTCCCGGTGACTGCCGCGGCGCAGGGCACGCTCATTTTTCCTTCGGTACGACGTACCGAAGGAAAAATCGGCGGTCAGTGACCGCGCAGACCTCCGAAGATCACGCCCAGCGTGCGTTCCTGGAGCCCAGCGTCCCAGCCGCCGTGCAGCGCGCCCTGACACACGCTGATCAGCAGGGCCATCACCTCGGGCAGGCGTACCGCGGTCGCCACCGTCCCGGCCTCCTGGGCCTGCCGCAGCAGCTCGCCCACCGCCTGCTCGAGGTGACCCACCGTGTCCGGCAGCCGGATCTCCACCCCGGCCCGGGCCAGCAGGTCCACCACGGAGCGTTTGCCGGCCGCCTGTGCCACCAGCCGGCTGAAGAACGTGAACAGCCCGTCGCCGCCGCCGAGCTCGCCGGCCTCCGCGACCAGCCGGGCCAGCAGCCGCTTCATGATCGCCGCGAGCAGGTCGTTCTTGGTGGGGAAGTGGCGGAACACCGTCCCGATGGCCACCCCGGCCCGCCGCGCCACCTCCTCGGTCGACGCACCCGCGCCGAGCTCGGCGAACACCGCCTCGGCCGCGTCCAGGATGCGCGCGCGGTTCCGCTGGGCGTCGGCGCGCAGCGGCGGACCGTCGTCGTCGGAGGGGGAGAGGGGTGACAAGCTGAGTCTCCACTCACTATTCTCGGGGGCGCTAAGTCGAGTACTCACTCACCTTAACGGAGGTGCCGAGTGACACCGCAGCAGATCTTCGCCCGGATGCGGGAGCGATGGCTGGCCGGGGAGCCGACCTACGACGGGGACATGCTCGCTGAGGACGTGGTGGTGGAGACGCCGTTCGCCGCGCCCGGCCGGGCGACCCGGACTGAGGGGCGGGAGCGCGTTCTGGAACAGACCCGGGTGGGGCGGGCGGGTTTTCCGGTTCGCTTCGATGACTGCCGCAACGTGGTCGTCCACGAGACCGCCGACCCTGACGTGATCATCGTGGAGTACGAGCTGGCCGGCACCCATCTGGGCACCGGGGTGCGGGCTTCGGCGCCGTTCATCGGGGTGCTGCGGACGCGGGACGGGCTGCTCGTGGGCTGGCGGGAGTATCAGCACACGATGGCGATCGCGGCGGCGCTGGCGTCGGGCTGAGCCCGGGGTCGTCGCGACAAACCCGCAGCAAACCCGCAGCAAACCGTCGCAGGACCAGGACCAGGACCGGGTGCCCGGCACGCCGTTGTGCCGGACACCTGGAGTACCTCGGTGAGCCTCTCAGCTCTTCGCGATCGCCTTGCGGTAATCGCTGTTCAGTCGCCCGATCAGGCTGAGCGGGATGCCCTTCGGGCAGACCTCGGTGCACTCGCCCATGTTGGTGCAGCCGCCGAAACCGGCGTCGTCCTGCGCCTGCAGCATGTCGATCACCCGGCTGTCGCGCTCCGGCTGGCCCTGCGGCATCAGCCCGAGGTGGGTGATCTTCGCGGCGGTGAACAGCATCGACGAGCCGTTCGGGCAGGCCGCCACGCAGGCGCCGCACCCGATGCAGGTGGCCGCCTCGAACGCGGCGTCCGCGTCCTTCTTCGGCACCGGCGCGGCGTGGGCGTCCGGCGCGGTGCCGGTCGAGGCGCTGATGTAACCGCCGGCCTGGATGATCAGGTCGAACGCGGTGCGGTCGACCACCAGGTCCTTGATCACCGGGAAGGCGGCGGCGCGCCACGGCTCGACGTCGATGACGTCGCCGTCCTTGAAGTGCCGCATGTGCAGCTGGCACGTGGTGGTGGCCTTCTCCGGGCCGTGTGCCACCCCGTTGATGACCATGCTGCACGCGCCGCAGATGCCTTCGCGGCAGTCGTGGTCGAACGCGATCGGGTCGTCACCGCCGAGAATCAGCGTCTCGTTGAGCACGTCGATCATTTCGAGGAACGACGCGTCCGGGGAGATGTCCTTGACGTCGTAGGTGACCATCCGGCCCTTGTCCGAGGGGCCGGACTGACGCCACACCCTGACCTTGATGTTCATTACTTGTAGCTCCGCGTGCTCGGGTGGACGTACTCGAATTCGAGCTCTTCCTTGTGCAGGGTCGGCTTGCCGTCGGCGCCGAAGTACTCCCACGCCGCGGCGTAGCCGAACTCGTCGTCGTGGCGCAGCGCCTCGCCGTCCGGGGTCTGGCTCTCGGCCCGGAAGTGACCGCCGCAGGACTCCCGCCGGTGCAGCGCGTCGATGCACATCAGCTCACCGAGCTCGATGAAGTCGGCCACCCGGCCGGCCTTCTCCAGGTTCTGGTTGAGCTCCTCGCCCTTGCCCGGCACCTTGACCCGGGTCCAGAACTCCTCCTTGAGCGCCCGGATCAGGCCGATCGCCTTGGTCAGGCCCTCCTCGGTGCGCTCCATGCCGCAGTACTCCCACATGATGTGGCCGAGTTCGCGGTGGAAGGAGTCCACGGTCCGGTCGCCGTCGATCGAGAGGAACTTCTCGATCTGGTCCTCGACCTGCCTGCGGGCCTCGACGACCTCGGCGCTGGCCGCGGTCACCTTCGGGAAGGGGCCGGACGCGAGGTAGTTGTTGATCGTGTTCGGCAGCACGAAGTAGCCGTCCGCCAGGCCCTGCATCAGCGCGGACGCGCCGAGCCGGTTGGCGCCGTGGTCGGAGAAGTTGGCCTCGCCGACCACGAACAGGCCGGGGATGGTGGACTGCAGGTCGTAGTCGACCCAGAGGCCACCCATCGTGTAGTGCACGGCCGGGTAGATCCGCATCGGCGTCTCGTACGGGTCGTCGCCGGTGATCCGCTGGTACATCTCGAACAGGTTGCCGTACTTGGCCTCGACCGCCTTCTGGCCGAGGCGCTTGATGGCGTCCGCGAAGTCCAGGTAGACGCCGAGACCGCCGGGGCCGACGCCACGGCCCTCGTCGCAGACGTTCTTGGCGGCGCGGGACGCGATGTCCCGGGGCACCAGGTTGCCGAACGCCGGGTAGATGCGCTCCAGGTAGTAGTCGCGTTCGTCCTCGGGGATGTCCGCGGCCTTGCGGGTGTCCTTCTGCGCCTTGGGCACCCACACCCGGCCGTCGTTGCGCAGCGACTCGGACATCAGGGTCAGCTTCGACTGGTGCGAGCCGGACTCCGGGATGCAGGTCGGGTGGATCTGCGTGTAGCAGGGGTTCGCGAACAGCGCGCCCTTGCGATGCGCCCGCCACGACGCCGTGACGTTGCAGCCCTTGGCGTTGGTGGACAGGAAGAACACGTTGCCGTACCCGCCGGAGGCGAGCACCACGGCGTCCGCGAACTCGGTGGTGATCTCGCCGGTGATCATGTCCCGGACGACGATGCCGCGGGCCTTGCCGTCCACGATGATCAGCTCGAGCATCTCGTGCCGGGTGTTCATCTCGACGTTGCCGAGGCCGATCTGCCGCTCGAGCGCCTGGTACGCGCCGAGCAGCAGCTGCTGACCGGTTTGGCCCCGGGCGTAGAACGTCCGGGACACCTGGGTGCCGCCGAACGAGCGGTTGTCCAGCAGGCCGCCGTACTCGCGGGCGAACGGGACACCCTGCGCCACGGCCTGGTCGATGATGTTCACCGACTCCTGGGCGAGCCGGTACACGTTGGACTCGCGGGCGCGGAAGTCGCCGCCCTTGACCGTGTCGTAGAACAGCCGGTAGACGGAGTCACCGTCGTTGCGGTAGTTCTTCGCGGCGTTGATGCCACCCTGCGCGGCGATCGAGTGCGCGCGCCGGGGGCTGTCCTGGTAGCAGTACGACTTGACGTGGTAACCCTGCTCGGCCAGCGTCGCGGCCGCGGAGCCACCGGCCAGGCCGGTGCCCACCACGATCACGGTCAGCTTGCGGCGGTTCGCCGGGTTGACCAGCTTGGCGGCGAACTTGCGCCGTTCCCAGCGGGTCTCGATCGGTCCGTCCGGGGCGGCCTTGTCGACGACCGGTTCGCCCTCGGTCCAGAAGTCCGTGTTCGTCATGTTCAGTCCACCAATCCGACCAGCACCGCGAACGGCACCGAGAGGTACCCGACGACCAGCACCAGGGACAGCGCCAGTGCGATGGCCTTGGCCCGCCGCTGCCCCTTCATGGTCTGCTGGCCCAGCGTCCGGGCCGCGCTGAAGATGCCGTGCCACAGGTGGAACCCGACCGAGATGATCGCCAGCGCGTAGAAGAGCGTCACGTACCAGCGCTCGGGCGCGAAGTCGGCGACCACGTTGGCGTACGGGTGCTCGTGGTCCCCGACCGGGTTCAGGTTGCCCGTGGTCAGGTCGAGGATGTGGAACACGATGAACAGCAGGACGATCACGCCGCCCCAGCGCATGGTCCGGGCGGCGTAACTGCCCTGGACCTTGGGCCGGTGCGCGTACTTGACCGGGCGGGCCTTCTTGGCCCGGATGGTCAGCACGGCCGCCGTGTAGATGTGCGCGAGCACGGCGAGCGTCAGGACGGCCCGCTGGATCCACAGGTACCACATGGTCGGCAGCAGGGGCGTGCCGAGCGCCCGCAGCCAGTGCGCGTAGTGGTCGAAGTCGACAGCGCCCAAGAAGATCTTGAGGTTGCCGATCATATGTACGTAAAGGAAGAGGACCAGCAGGATGCCACTGACCGCCATGGTGATCTTGAGGATCACCGACGAGGGCCGGACCACCTGACGAGCGGGGGGCGTTGCCGGCGCCCCCGCCGCGTGCTTGGTCTGGGGAATTGGAGTGTCTACCGCCACAACCTGGACGGTAGAAAGTCCTGAACGATTCGTCTAATGCATGATCGGGCAGGTCCCCATAGCGATAAGCTATTACGGTGCAGCTGCAACAACTCCGATACTTCCTGGCAGTAGTCGAGACCAGGCATTTCACCCAAGCTGCGGACATTGTGGGTGTCTCGCAGCCCACGTTGAGTAAGCAGATTCACACCCTGGAGACCTCGTTGGGCGCCCCGCTGTTCGAGCGGATGCGTGGCGCGGTCGGCCTCACCGTGGCCGGTGAGACCCTCCTGCCGATGGCACGGCGGATCGTGGCCGACGCGGACGCGGCGATCGAGGCCGTGCAGGACATCGTCGGCCTGCGCCGGGGCGAGATCCGGCTGGGCGCCACCCCGAGCCTGTGTTCCTCCCTGGTGCCGGCCGTGCTGCGGACGTTTCGCGCCGACCACCCCGGGGTGACCCTGCACATCAGCGAGGGCAGCTCGCAGGACCTCACCTCCGGCCTGCTCGCGCACGCCCTCGACCTGGCCCTGATCATCCAGCCCGAGCAGGGTGTCGACCCGGCGCTGGAGGCCACCGAGCTGGTCCGGGAGAGCCTGGTGGTGGCGTCGGTCGCGGACGGCCCGCCGCCCACCGTGGCCCGGCAGCTCGAGCTGGCCGAGCTGCGGCACACCCCGATGGTGATGTTCCGGGAGGGCTACGACATCCGCGAGGTCACCCTGCACGCCTGCGAGCGGGCCGGGTTCACGCCGAAGTTCGCCGTCGAGGGCGGTGAGATGGACGCGGTGCTGGCCTTCGTCGAGGCCGGCCTCGGTGTCGCGCTGGTGCCCAGCATGGTGCTGGCCAACCGGCCGCTGCTGCGGGCGACCCCGCTGGCGCCACCCGGCATGCGCCGGACGATCGCGCTCGCCCAGCGTCGCGGGGTGGTGCTGCCGCACGCCGCCGCCGCGCTGCGCGAGGTGGTTCTCGAGCACATCACCTCCGGCCGGCTGCCGTTCGGGGTGCGCGCTCTCTGATCGACTGTCCACATCGGGTAGTCAAGTGTCTACACTCCGTTTACAGTCCTGGGTGTGTGGCATGGCGAGTTTCGTGACCCGCGGCTGGTCGATGTCTACGACGCCGAGTGTCCCTGGGGCTGGGACGACGACTTCTTCATGGCCGTGCTCGCCGAGCGCTCGGCGCACCGGGTGATCGACCTGGGCTGTGGCACCGGCCGGCTCGCGATCGCGATGGCCGAGGCCGGGCACGAGGTCACCGCGATCGACCCGGCGCCCGCCGCGCTGGCGGCGGCCCGGCGCAAGCCCGGCAGCGAGCGCGTCCAGTGGGTGCACGGCTCGGTCGAGCAGCTGCCGGTGCGGTCGTACGACGCGGCGTTCATGACCAGTCACGTCGCGCAGTCGTTCGTGGACGACGAGGAGTGGGACGCGGTGCTGCGCGGGTTGCGCCGGGCGCTGATCCCGGAGGGCCGCCTGGTCTTCGACAGCCGGGACCCGGCCGACGAGCCGTGGGAGCTGTGGAACCCGGAGGACTCGTGGCGCACCGTGGTGCTCGACGGCGGCGCCGCGGTCGAGGCGTGGAGCGAGGCCGAGGAGACCGCACCGAACACCGTGCACGTCACCCAGCGCTACCGGTTCGACGATGGACGGGACCTGGCGAACTCGGCCACGCTGCGTTTCCGCACCGAGCCGGAGCTGCGAGATTCGTTGCGGGAGGCGGGTTTCCGGGTGGATCGGATCTACGGAGGCTGGGGGCGTGAACCGGTCGGGCTCAGCGGGGACGGCGAGTTCATCGTGATCGCGGTGGCGACCCCGCGATTGATGTCCTGACGGTCACGGATGTGCCTAGATGTTGTCGGGAACCTTAGGAGCCATTGCGAGACATAAATCCCGGACTACCATCCGCTCCATCGGTGGTGACCGTTACGCGAGGTAAGGTGCATGTCCGACAACGAGTGGTCCGACCCACGCCTGCCCGACCGGATGGAGTGGAGCCAGCCGCATCACGAACCGCCGCCCAGCCGGGGCCGTGCCCTGCTGGCGGCCGTGGTCGTCGTGCTGGTTCTGCTGGCCGCCGGCGGGCTCGCCTGGCGTCTGATGAGCAACCGGGGCACCCCGGTGGCCGAACCCAGCGCCGCCCCGCTGCCCTCACCGCAGCAGACCGCGCCGCCCTGTCCCGACCCGAAACTGCGGGTCGCCGCCGCGCCGGAGATCGCCCCGGTGATCGAGCAGGCGGCCGCGACGCTCAGCAAGGCGGGGCAGCGCTGCTCGGAGGTTCAGGTGCAGGCCGTCGAGCCGGGTCTGGTGCTGGCCGCCAAGCCGCAGCCGGACGTCTGGGTGCCGTCCAGCAGCGGCTGGCTGGCGATCGCGAAGGCACAGGGCCGCACCTGGGCCACCAGCGGCACGCCGCTCGCCTGGTCACCGGTGGTGATCGCCGGGCCGGAGGCGATCAGCACGCTGTTCGCCCCGGAGGGCAAGACGTCCTGGAGCGGGCTGATGCAGGCCGCGGTCCAGGAGCGGCTGCCGGCCGTGCGGATGTCCGATCCGACGGTCACCACGACCGGCCTGCTCGGCGTGTACGCGCTGAACCAGGCGACCGCCAAGGTCACCCCGGATGCCGGCATCGCCAAGCTGCAGGCGCTCACCCTGCGCAGCCGGTTGGAGAACGCGGCCGTCAACCAGGCCGAGATCTTCCGGCAGATGGCGGCCGAGTCCGACTCGAACACCGCGACCTACGACGTGGGTGTCTTCCCGACCACCGAGCAGCAGCTCACCACGTACCAGAAGACCGAACACCGGGTCCGGATGTCCGGCTCGGCGCCCGCTGACGTCCAGGTGGATGCGGACTATCCGTACGCCTCGCGCAAGGGCGCACCGGCTGACCTGGTCAAGCGCCTGCGCGCGGCGATCACCACGGAGTCGGTCACCGGCGCCGGGTTCCGCGTCGCGGCCACCAAGGGCGCGTTGCGGCCGCCGGCCGACGTGCGGCTGCTGCTCGGCCCGGCCAAGCAGTGGTCCGACTACAAGGCGGTGGCGTTCCAGGTGCTGCTGCTGATCGACGCGTCCGGCTCGATGAACGAGAAGATCACCGACCGGGCCGGGCGGACCGCCACCAAGGCGTCGCTGCTGCGCGAGTCCGGTGCGTCGGCGGCACAGCTGTTCGGCGCGGAGACCAGCATCGGGATGTGGTATTTCGGCACGTCCCGGGCGAGCGAACCGGCGCACACCGAGGAGGTGTCGTTCGGGCGGATCACCGACGCGACCGACGGCAAGTCCCGGCGTCTCCAGCTGGCCGCGAAGATCGGCTCGTACCGGCCGGTGGCGACGTCCGGTACCCCGCTCTACCAGACCGTGCTGGACGGGGTCGACGAGATGCGCGGCCGGGTCAAGCCGAACACCGCCACCGTGGTGGTGGTGCTCACCGACGGCGCGGACGGCGGGACGCGGTTCGCGATGACCAACGCGGACTTCCTGAAGAAGCTGACCGCCGGCGTGGACCCGGCGCGGCCGGTCCCGGTGATCGCGGTCGGCTACGGACCGGACGCGAACATGCCCGCGCTGCAGGGGATGGCCAAGGCGACCGGCGGCCGCACGATAGCCGCCACGAACCCGGCCGACCTCGCGTCCGGAATAGCCCAGGCGTTCCTGGCCGCGCATGCCACCTCGTAACGGCTAGGCGGTGCCGATCTGGTCGGCGACGATCCGGGCGGAGAGGGTGACCATCGGTAGCCCGCCGCCCGGGTGCGCCGACCCGCCGACCAGGAACAACCCGGCGATCGGGGAGCGGTTGGCCGGGCGGAGCAGTCCGCCGGCGGTGCCGTAGATCGCGCCGCCCGGCGCCCCGGTCGCCTCGGCCAGGTCGGCCGGGGTCCGGGTCTCCGCGAACACCAGGCGATCCCGCACGTCCAGACCGCGCGCCGCCAGCACATCGAGGATCCGATCCCGGTACGCGGTGGCCAGCCCCGGCCGCCGCCAGTCCACAGCGGACCAGTCGGTGCCGTGCCGCGCCGCGTTGACCAGCACGAACCACGCCTCGTGCCCGGCCGGCCGGACGGCGGGGTCCGGTGCCCGGGTGACGAAGACCGCCGGGTCGCCGGCCGGTCGCGCCCGCCGGCCCGGCCCGCCGAACACCGCGTCGAACTCGGCGTCGTAGTGCCGCGGGAAGAACACGGTGTGATGGGCCAGCTCCGGGGTCTCCCCGCGGACGCCGAGCAGCAGCACGAACCCGGCCAGGCTGCGGTCGGCCAGCCCGGCGAGGGGCTTCGGCGCGGGCAGCAGGTCCCGGTAGAGCGTCACCGCGTCCACGTCGGACACCACGACATCCGCCGGGACGTGCCGGCCGTCGGCCAGGCGGACGCCGTGCACCCGCCGGTCCGCGTCGATGGCGGCGACCGGTGCGCCCAGCTCTATTCGTACATTTAAATCGGTGCACCGAGCGCGCAGCGCCTCGGCGAGAGTGACCAGACCACCCGGCAGGTACCAGCCACCGAAAGCCAGCTCGGCGTAGGGGATCGCGGCGAGCGCCGCAGGCGCGCGGCGCGGATCGGCCCCGGCATACGTCGCGTAGCGGTCCAGCAGCATCCGCAACCGCGGATCCCGCAGGTAACGGCGGCCCAGCGAGCGCAGCGACCGGCCCGGCGCGATCGCGGCCAGGTCACCGACCCGCCAGGAGAGCCGGGCCAGCGTCGCCGCGGTGACCGGGCGCTGCAGCACGGAGTCCCAGGAGGCGTGCCAGATCCTTTCGGCCCGCCGCCAGAGCCGGGCCCAGTCGTGTGCCGCGTCCGGGCCGAGCGTTGCGGCGATCCGATCGAGGAACGTCGCGTGGTCGGACGAGGAGTCGAGGACCGTGCCGTCCGGGAAGACGTGCCGGACCACCGGGTCGAGCGGTTCCGGACGCAGGCCCAGGCCGAGCGGGGTGAAGACGTCCGGGAGGGTGAGCAGGCTCGGACCGGTGTCGAAGCGGAAACCGTCGCGTTCGTAGCCGGCCAGTTTGCCGCCGGCCTGCCCGGACTGCTCGAAGACGGTGACCCGGTGCCCGGCCTCGGCCAGCTGGATCGCCGCGGCCAATCCACCGACGCCGGCACCGACCACCACGATGTCACTCATCCCCAGGATGATCCGCGATGACCGGCCGTCGTGGTGCACCGGGCCGGTGCGGATCAGGGGAGAGCGCGCCCGCGCCAGGTGAGGCGGCGCAGGCGGCGCATCCGGAACGACCGGGCGATCAGGTGGCCGAACAGCACGACCGACACCGGGTGGGCCAGGGCGTCCGGGAGCACCCGGCCGCCGGTGGCCCGGGCGCTGATCGCGCGGCCGGTGACGCCCAGCAGGTAGGCGGCCACGGCGATCGGCGCGAACGCCGGCACAGCGGCCGCGGTCAGGAGCGGGACGACGTACAGAAGAAGAAGCAGGACCACGACGGCGGCCGCGCCGGGAGCGGACCCGAAGGACGCCCACATCGATTTGGCGTAGCCGTCGGCGAGCTCGGCCCAGGAGTCGTACATCCGGCAGGTGGCCAGGCGCGATCCGTCGGCGAGCGCGATCCGCCCGCCGGAGCGTTTGACCGCGCGGGCCAGCGCGATGTCCTCGAGGATCTCGTCGCGGACCGCGGCGTGCCCGCCGGCCTTGCGGTAGCCGGCCCGGTCCAGGACCAGCCACTGACCGCCGGCCGCCGCCAGCGACGGCCGCGCGGAGCGTTCCATGCCGCGCAGCGGCAGGAAGGTGAGCCAGGACCACTGCAGCAGAGGTTGCACCAGCCGTCCGGCGCCGACGATTTTCGGGTACGGACTGAGCAGCACCACCCCGCCCCGCCGCAGCAACCGCACCGCCCCGGCCACCGCGTCCGGCTCCAGCACCACGTCGGCGTCCACGAACATCAGCACGTCCGCGTCCCCGGCCCACCCGGCCAGCTGATGGCAGGCGTGCGGCTTGCCCAGCCACCCGGCCGGCGGCGCCACCCCGGCGTGCAACCGGACCCGGTCACCGGCCACCGCCCGCACCACCTCGGCGGTGCCGTCGGCCGAGCCGTCGTCGAGCACGTGCACGGTCAGTCCCGGCACCCCACGCTGATCCAGCAGCGACCGCAGGCACGGCGTGACCCGCTCCGCCTCGTTGCGGAGCGGAAGGAGCACCGCGACGCGCTCGTCAACCGTCGCGTCCCGGTCCGGCCGGCGCAGCAGCAGCGCGTTCACCGCGGTGTGCGCGGTGAGCAGCAGCACCGGCAGCAGCGTGAGCCAGGCCAGGGTCATCGGGCGGCGCGCAGGCGGGGGAGCAGAGGCAGCACCGCGGCGCCCATCAGCACGGCACCCCAGGTCGCCGAGGCCGGCAGACCGAGGAAGACGGCATGGGCGAGCACCGAGGACGCGTAGGTCCACAGCCAGAGCGCCAGCGCGGGCGTGTCGGCCGGCATCGGCAGCGCCACCGACCGGGCGGTGGCGGCGGCGAGCGCGGTCATCAGCAGCACCGCGAAACCGGCCCAGCCCAGGTAGTTGCCGATCGGGATGCCGGGCACGCCGGGCAGCGCCGGAATCGGGTCCAGCCACCGCCAGTAGTCCTCGGCGACCATCTGCGGATCCAGGAACAGGTCCCAGGCGGCCAGCCCGGCCGCGGCGACCAGGATCCGCGACACCCGGCGCCGGGCGACGCGCAGCGCGGCGAGCCAGGCCGGCCAGGCCATCCAGGTCCAGGCCAGCGGGATGATCAGCGGTACGTCGAGCAGCCGCGGGCCGAGCCGCCCGGAGTATGCATAGGTCCCGAACGGGAAGCCGGTGGCCACCCCGATGGCCTCGACCGCGAAACCACCCAGCGTCGCGGTCAGCACCAGCGCGCCGGCCGCCCGCATCCCCCGGGTGAGCAGGGCGTGCGTCACCGAGAAGGTCACACCGAGCAGCACGGTGAGCACGGTCAGCCGGGCCCGGGTGTCACCGCCGGTGAGCGGATAGCAGATCTGGGCCAGGACCAGCGTGCCGAGCAGGACCCAGGGCAGCGAACGGCGCACGGATCAGGCGCCGGCCGCGCCGGAGGCGTCTTCGAGGGGCCGTTCGACGAGCGGCAACTCCCGCCCGAGCACGGCGAACGCGCGCTCGTCACCCGGGAAGTAGAAGTCGCGCAGCACGTCGTCGAAACCGTAGCGGCGGTACAGCCGCCAGGCCCGGGACGCCTGCTCGTCGGCCTCCGGAGTGGAGAGCAGCACGGTCTTGCCCTTGGCCATGGCGAGCAGGGCGCGCAGCTGCCGGGCGCCGACACCGTGGCCCTGAGCGGCCGGGCGGACGTGCAGCTCGACCACCTCGAAGCAGTCGGTCAGCCACTGCCGGCGGGAGTCCTCGCCCAGGGCGTACCGGACCTGGTCGTGCCACCACTGGCCGGCGGCGGAGGTGTAGCCGTAGCCGAAACCGGCCACCCGGCCCTCGGTGGTCAGGGTGGCCACCGCCCGGAAGCCTGGCCGGCGCACGTGCGAGCCGATGTAACCCCGGCGGGTCTGCAGCAGCTCCGGGCGGTAGCCCATCGCCTCGCCGTAGACCGTGACCACGTCGTCGAGCCGCCGCAGGAGGTCGTCCGGCTGCCACGCTACGAGCCTCATCGCTTGCACCCTCATCTCCCGGCGGACCAGCCCAGCACGGTCCGGTCGCCGCTGATGTCGTGCACCGCGAACCGGGCGAACAGCTCCTCGGCGTACCAGCGATCGGCCGGGGTGCGGGCGATCGCCGCGCGGTGCTCCGGCTGACGGTACGCGAACGCGGTGAGGTCCGTCGCGTCGCGCCATACGCTGACCGTGCCCTGCCAGCCGATCGGCGCCTCACCGACCCCGAACCGGGCGAGCAGGCCGGGCGCGGCGGCGATCTCCCGTGCCACGCCCGGTACCGCCCGCCAGAACCGCAGCGCCCGGGCCGGTCGCAGCCGGGCCCGGGTCAGCGCCAGCACCATGCCCTCGGACTTGCGGCCGGTCGGCGCGAACGGGCTCCGCCCCGACCAGGTACCCCGGCTGATCAGCGGTTCCAGCTCGATCCGGGCCTGGCTCGTGGCGATCTTGTCCCAGGTCGGGAACCGGACCGGCGCGTCGCTCACGGTGATCGCGGCCCACCGGGTCAGGTCCGAGTCGCCGGGCCCGAACGTCTCGCCGGTGCCGGTGCCGAGGAACTTGCCGAACCGCAGCCCGGCCAGGTGTCTCCGGGCGAAGGCCATCCGCAGCATGGCCGAGCCGATCGCGTGCCGGGGCACCCGCCAGACGTGCAGCGTGACGCTTGCTCGGCTCACGTGTCGAGACCGGTCGCGGCCGCGCTGGCCTCCCACAGGTCGGCGGCCAGCTTCGGGTCGCGGGCGTGCGCGGCCGGGCGGGCCACCTCACGGCCGACGTAGTAGGCGCCGTTCGACAGCTCCACGGCCGGTGCGGTGCACAGCCAGGTCAGCAGCGCGCCGGCCGCCTCCGGGGTGACCAGGCCGGGGGCGTGCTTGTAGAAGAACCGGGTGAGGCGCCCGGCCCCGAAGTTGGTGCGGACCACACCCGGGTGGAACGACAGGCTGAGCACTTCCGGCCAGCGGCGGGCCGCCTCGGCCGCGAAGAGGATGTTCGCCGACTTGCTGGCGCCGTAGGCCCGCCACGAGTTGTAGCCGCGCGGGTCGTCGGTGAAGTCGGTGCCGGGCTGACCCCGCATGTGCGCGCGGGAGGCGGTGTTCACCACCCGGCCGCCGGTCAGCCGGTCCCGCAGCAGGTGGGTGAGCAGGAACGGCGCCAGGTGGTTGCCCTGCATCGTGGACTCGTAGCCGTCCACGGTCGCCTTGTACCCGCCGATGATCCCGCCGGCGTTGTTGGCCAGCACGTCGATCTTCGGGCAGTCGGCGAGCAGCCGGTCGGCCAGCTCCCGCACGTCACCGAGCCGATCAAAATCGGCCTGGAAATGGCGTGGCTCGCGTCCGCCGCCGGCCTCGCGGACCTTCTGCACCGCCGCCGCCAGGCGCCCCGGGTCCCGACCGACCAGCACCACCTCATTGCCCAGGGCGGTCAGCTGCTGGGCCGCGGCCAGCCCGACACCGGAGCTCGCCCCGGTGATCACGATCGTCTGCGTCATGCCGCCTCTTTACCCAAGGTCCGCCGATCCTGCCCAAACCCATAGGGTACGAATACTCCAGCGCCCGTCCGCAGGCTACGAGCCGAGCCCCGCCCGTGAGGCCGCCCCCGCCCCGGGCCGCAGCACGCCTCCCGATCTGCGGGGGCTCCGCGACACCGTAGCCGGTCCGGACCGCACCGCGCCTCCCGTTGTCGGCTGGCTTCCAGGGGTGTCTCCGCGCGGTCAAGACACCTCTGAGCGCCAGCCGGCCGCCTCGGGGGCCGGCTCCCGCAGGAACGGCGCCAGCGCCAGGGTGACCACCACCGACGCCGCGGCGAGCACGGTGATCGTGGTGGCCGGCGAGAGCAGCTCGGCCAGCGCGCCGGCCACCGCCGCGCACACCGCCTGCATGGTGAGCATGCCGGCCGAGTGCAGGCCGAGCGCCTGCCCGCGGTTCTCCGCCGGGGCGATCGCGACCAGCCGCTCCTGCAGCAGCAGCGTGGAGCAGTACCCGACGGCCGCCACCACGGCGAGCGCCACCGCGGTGCGCAGCGACGGGTGCAGGGCGAACGGCAGGAACGGCACGGCCAGCAGCAGCCGCAGCCACGGCGCCAGCCGGTGCCGCCAGAGCGGCGGCAGGAACCGGCCGGCCAGCACGTCCCCGGCGAGCATGCCGACCGCGGAACCGGCCAGCAGCAGCCCGGCCCCGGACGGTGCGAACGGCACGAACAGCGCCTCGCACCCGACGATCAGGCCGTTGGGCAGCCAGAGCGCGACGTAGACCGGCCGTACCCCGGGAATCGCCCACAACCGCGCGTTGACCCGCCACGTCGCCGCGACCGAGGGCCGGCCCGCGGAGCGGGCGGCGCGCCGGGCCAGACCCACCCGGACCACCAGCGCCGCGACCAGATGCAGCCCGGCACCGGTCAGCAGCGTCCCGGCCGGCGACAGCACGGTCACCAGCAGGCCACCGGCCGCGAACCCGACGATCTGCATGACCCCGTTCGCGATGTTCAGCGTCGAACGCCCGAGCAGATACGCGTCCGGGACCACGTCGGTGAGCAGCCCGGCACGCACCCCGCCGCTCACCGAGGCGGCCAGGCCGATCGCCAGCAGCACCGCGAACATCCCGGCCAGCGGCAGTCCGGGCAGCGCCAGCAGGGCGGTCAGGGCCGCGGTGAGCAGCGCCAGCGCGGTGATCGCGGCGCGCGGCGGCCACCGGTCGGCCGCGGACATCAACAGCGTCGCACCGGCCAGCTGCGCCAGTGACGGACCGAACATGCTCACCGCCGCCAGAAAAGACGATCCGGTACGGGCGTAGACGCCGGTGGCCAGCGCCAGGCCGATCACGGTGACCGCGGCGCACTGCAGGCAGGTGGCGAGGAACAGCGCGGTGAACTCCGGGGCACGGAAGAGCTGGCGATAGGTCCGCATGGCTCGCAGTCTTCGGCCCGCCGCCGGGTGACCGTTAATGTTTCGGTCAGCCGCGAAAGGTGGTGCCGATGGGCTGGTGGCGGGTGGACGCCGACACGCTCGCGACCAGCCGGTTCGTCGTCTCCGGGCTGGCCGAGGCGACCGCCGGGCTGCTCCGGCTGCGCTGGGACACCGCGGAGCTCCCGTCCGACCGGGAGTGGCTGCGGGCACACCGGCCGGCGTACCTGGCCCGGCTGGCCGCGGACCCGATCACCGCCCGGCTGGTCGAGGCGGCGCTGCGGCCGCGCTGGATCGCCGACTTCGTCGCACCCCCGCCGACCGAGGTGGAACGGCCGTTCGCGGAGGAGGTCGCGGCGGTCCGGGACATCCCGTCCGCGGCGGCCCGGGGCCACGTCGCGGAGGGACTGGCCGGCCGGCTGCCGCCGGAACTGGACCGGGACGACCTCGGCGAGCGGATGGCCGGCCTGCTGACCTGGATCTGGCACGAGGCGATCGAGCCGGACTGGCCGCGGCGCCGGCGGATCCTGGAGGCCGACGTACTGGCCCGGACCCGGCAGCTCAGCCTGGGCGGCTGGCAGTCGGCGCTGGACGGGATGCGCGGCGGGATGCGGTGGCTCGGCGGCGGGCGGTTGCAGATCAACGCGTACGACTACCCGCCGCGGGACATCTCCGGCGCTCGGCTGCTCTTCGTACCGACGACGCTGGCGAGCGGCTGGGCGGCGTGGCTGGAGCCGGACCCGTCGCGGTACGCGCTGACGTACCGGTGTTCCGGGATGCTCGCGGAGCCGGGGCGGGTGGTGCCCGGTGCGCTGGAGCGGCTGCTGGGCGCCGGGCGGGCGCGGGTGCTGGTCGAGCTGGAACAGCCACGGAGCACCAGCCAGCTGGTCGCGATCACCGGGGCGGGGCTCGGGTCGGTGGGCGGGCACCTGCGGGTGCTGCTGGACGCCGGTCTGGTGGCGCGGCGCCGGGCCGGGCGGAGCGTGCTCTACACGCGGACCGCGGCGGGGGAGGCGGTGGTACGCGCCGCGCGGGGCACTTGATCCGCTTTTCGGGTGATTTGCCGACCAAAGAAAGTCGATCATCTGTTCGAAAAAGTGGGTGGCGCGGGGCCGTGAAGGTTGCCTTTTTGTCGTAGGCGGGTGTTAGTCTCTGCAGTAGTTAGAACGGATGTTCGAAAGACTTCCGCTCTGGCCCCGGGAGCGCGTTTCGCGGCGCGTCGACCGGGTGCGGCGCCCGCGAAGTGCCGCATGCGAGGTCCGGGCATTCGCGGGTTCGGGCCTCGTGACAAGGCAGGCCGCCGCTCGTTGCCCCCGACCCCCGGTGGCGAGCGGCGGACCAGCCGGCAGTGGCCGGCCGGGTGTGGTGTGGGGAAGCTTCACATCCGGCCGGTCTGCAGCCGGGGCTCCCACTGCCCGTGGAGCCCCGGCACCACCGGCCGCTCCTGCGGGGGCGGCCCCGGTATGGCCCGTTGCGTCTTCCTCCGCGGCGGTCCGGTTCGGCCACCATGTCGGATGCGGAACAGGCGAGGAGAAACGACGATGGCGAGCACCACGGCCCGCGGCCTGATGCCGGCTCCCGATCCGGCGCAGACGCCCGGCGCGACCGCCCGGGCCGAAGCGCCCACGGTCCCGGCGCACATGCTGCCCCACCGGACCCCCACCCAGCTGCTGGCGATCGCCCGTCAGGGACTGACCGAGGCGACGCACACCACCCCCGACGGCCTGCGGTATGCGACGGCCCACCTGGCCGCCCTGCGCGCGGCCGCGGCCCTGCTCGCCGCCCGGGCTCGCCCGGCCGCACCCGGGCGGCGCACCAGAGCGACGAGCGTCTGGTCGCTGCTGGCGATGGTGGCGCCGGAGTTCAGTGACTGGGCCGGCTATTTCGCACTCGGCGCCGGCAAACGCGCGGCCGCCGAGGCCGGCATCCCGCACGTGGTGAGCGCCCGCGAGGCAGACGACCTGCTCCGCGCGGCCGAACAGTTCGTGACGGTCGCGGAGTCCTCGATCGGGGTGTCCTACCAGCCGCCGCTGGCAGCCTGACCTGCCCTGCGGCCCGCGGCGACCGGTCGCGTTCATCAGCTGACCGCCCTCCCCGGTCCGCGGCGATGGACCGTGCTCATCGGCTGACTGGCCGCTCCGGAGGCGCGCCGGCAACGCCGGTTCCCGCCGGTCCGCAAGGGCCTGATCGAGTTCGTCGGCCAACGCGATCGACGCTGTCCTGACCGGATCGGATCAGCCCGTGCGGGTCGTTGCCGCGCGGTCGCGGATCGGCAGGTTTCACGCGGTCCCGGGTGGCATGGGGCTCGCGGTCTCAGCGGCGCGGTGTCGCCGCGGTGGGAAATACACAGGGAACAGGCGGGGCACGATGGCAGGGCGCATGATCAGCGGGACGGCCGCCCTCGCGGACCTGGTCCGGCCGGCGAGCGAGGTGGACGCGCCGGGCGCGCACCGGATGCTGCCGGTAGCGGACGAGCTGGGCAAACTCCTGCCCGGCGGCGGCTTGCGCCGGGGCAGCACGGTGGCGGTCGCCGGTGGCCGGGCCGGGCGGGCCAGTGGCGGGACCTCGCTGATGCTGGCGTTGCTCGCGGCCGCGTCCCGGGCCGGTTCGTGGTGTGCGGTCGTCGGGCTGCCCGCGCTGGGTGCGCTCGCCGCGGCGGAGACCGGCATCGCCCTGGAACGCCTGGCGCTGATCCCCGACCCCGGACCGGACTGGCCGACCGTGGTGGCCGCGCTGATCGACGGTGTCGACGTGGTGGTCACGGCGGTGCCCGGGCCGGTGTCCGCGTCCATCGCGAGCCGGCTGGGTGCCCGGGCCCGGCAGCGGGGCAGTGTGCTGATGCCGTTCGGCGCCTGGTCCGGCGCGGACGTGACCCTGCAGGTCAGTCGCGGCCAGTGGGAGGGCCTCGGTGACGGTCGCGGCCGCCTGCGCCGCCGGGAGGTCACCGTGGTCGCCAACGGCCGGGGCGCGGCGGCCCGACCCAGGGAACTCACCTTCTGGATGCCGGGCCTGACCGCCCTCCCCGGATCGACTCCGGCGGCTCGCCCCGGCACACCCCGCCCCGGCTCGGACGCCGCGCCCCGCCCTGGTTCGGGCGCCGCGCCCCGCCCTGGTTCGGGCGCCGTGCCCGTCCGTTCGGGTTTGTCCCGGTCCGCTGCGGACGCCGCGCCTGTCCGTTCGGGTTCGCCTCGGTCCGGGGTGGATGTTGCGCTTGTCCGGTCGGGTTTGTCTCGATCTGGTGCGGATGCTGCGGTGATTCGGTCGGGTCTATCACGGTCTGGTGCCGGAAAGGCCGGATTTTCTGCTGAGGAGCGGGCGCGGGATGAGGCCAGGCCCGGCCGGGCCGGTGGCTCAGGGCCTTGGCCGATGGGTGGGCGGGGCGGTGGCTCGGTGGCTCGGCCGGCGGGTGGGCGGAAGCGGTGTGAAGTAGCGGCGGCGGAATCGGTGGTGGGCATTCGCGTCGCGGAGGTGTGGGCGGCGGGGGCGCCGGTGCCGGTGACGTCGGGTGAGGGCTGACGTGGAGGGCGGGTTGCGGACCCTGCTGCTCTGGTGCCCGGACTGGCCGGTGGTCGCCGCGGAGATCGTGCTCGGGGTGCCGGCCGCGGAGCCGATCGCGGTGTTCGCGAACAACCGGGTGCTGGCCTGCTCGGAGGCGGCGCGGCGGGAGACCGTGCGGCGGGGGCTCCGGCGCCGGGACGCGCAGGGGCGGTGCCCGCAGCTGGTCGTGGTGGAGCACGATCCGGGGCGGGACGCGCGGGCGTTCGAGCCGGTGGTGGCCGCGGTCGAGGAGGTCGCGGCCGGGGTCGAGGTGATCCGGCCGGGAGCGTGCGCGCTCGCCGCGCGCGGGCCGTCCCGGTACTACGGCGGTGAGGAGACCGCGGCCGAGCGCATCGTCGAGCACGTCGGGCAGACCTGTGCGGTGGAGAGCCAGGTGGGTATCGCGGACGGGGTGTTCGCGGCCGGGATCGCGGCCCGCGCCGGGCGGATCGTGGCGCCCGGCGGGACCCCGGCGTTCCTGGCGGACGTGCCGGTCGGCGCGCTGGACCGGCCCGAGCTCAACGACTTGCTGCGCCGGCTCGGGGTGACGACGCTGGGGGAGTTCGCGGCGTTGCCGGCCGGGGACGTGCTGACCCGGTTCGGGTTCGACGGGGCGCTGGCGCACCGGCTGGCCTGCGGGTCCGATCACCGGCCGCTCGCGGTCCGGCAGCCGCCGCCCGACCTGGCCGTCTCGGACACCTACGACGAACCGCTGGACCGGGTGGACACCGCCGCCTTCGCCGGCCGGGTGCTGGCCGAGCGGCTGCACGAGCGGCTGGCCGGATACGGGCTGGCCTGCACCCGGCTCGGTGTCGAAGCGGTCACCGCGGACGGCCAGGAGCTGCACCGGGTGTGGCGGCACGACGGCCTGCTCACCGCGGCCGCGATCGCCGAACGGGTGCGCTGGCAGCTGGACGGCTGGCTGACCGGCGCGCGCCGGTCCGGTCCGGCGCGCCCGACCGCGGGCCTGGTCAAGCTGAGCCTGATCCCGGACGGGATCCTGGTCCACGCCGGCCTGCAACCCGGCCTGTGGGGCGACGCGGGCGCCGAACGGGACCGCGCGCACCGGGCGTTCAGCCGGGTGCAGGGCCTGCTCGGCCCGGAAGCGGTGGTGACACCGGTGATCGGTGGCGGCCGCTCCGGCGACGACCAGATCCGGCTGGTGCCGTGGGGCGACGAACGCTCACCGGCCCATCCGGCCGCGGCACACGCCGACCCGATTCCGGGCCTGATCACCGTCCCGGTGCTGGACCGCACCATCGCCCCGGAGCTGCCCGCGTCGCCGGCCACCCTCAGCACCCGCCACTTCCCCGTCCCGATCACACCGGCCCGCCCGCCCCTGACCGCGCCCGCAAGCCCGGCCCCGCCTGCGACCCCGGCCACCCCGGCCCGCCCACTCCTGGCCACGCCCGCGCCCGCGCCTCCGGTCCCGGCCCCGGCCGTGAGTCAGGCTGCGGCCGTGAGCCCGGCCTCGGTCTCGGCCGTGAGTCAGGCTGCGGCCGTGAGCCCGGCCTCGGTCTCGGCCGTGAGCCGGGCTGCGGCCGTGAGCCCGGCCCCGGTCTCGGCCCCGGCCGTGAGTCAGGCTGCGGCCGTGAGTCCGGTCCCGGCCGCGGCCGTGAGTCCGGTCTCGGCTGTGAGTCGGGCTGTTGCTGTGGGCCGGGTTGATGCCGTGAACTCCGGTCCGATCGCGAGCCGGGCCGAGGCTGTGAGCCCGGCACCGGCTGTGGCGGCGGGCCGGAAGGTGGCGGAGAAGCCCGGGGAACGGCTGGCCTCGGTCTCCCACCTGCGGCCGATCGTCAGACAAGACGTGCCTGAGCCGGAGGGGGAAGACCGGGAGGGGCCGGGCCCGCAGGATGTAGTTGCCGGCGGACCGGTTGCCGGCCGACCGGAGGTAACCCCGGCGCCGGGGCAGCCGGCCGTGGTGCGGGGGCGTAAAGCGCGCTGGCCTCCGCTGCTGCCGCCCTGGCCCGGACGTCTGCCGCGGCCGTCGCCCGCGATGGTGCTTCCGCAGCCGCTCCCGGCGGTCGTCCATGACGAGACCGGGCTGCCGATCGGGGTCTCGGCCCGTCTCGAGCTGACCGGGGTTCCGGCCGCCCTGACCGTCGACCGCTCCGGGCCGCTGGTGATCACCGGCTGGGCCGGGCCGTGGCCGATCGACGAGCGCTGGTGGACGCCCGAGGAAGGGCGGCGGCGGGCCCGGTTCCAGATGTCCCTGGCCGACGGCCGGGCGTTGCTGCTCTCGCTGGCCGCCGGCCAGTGGACCGTGGAGGCGATCTATGACTGACCGGGTGGCCCGATGAGCTTCCACAACCCCGACGTCCCCTGGGCCGAACTGGAGCGCAAACTCTCCGGCCGACCGGAAAAACGCCAGCCGGACGAGCGCCGCCAGGGCGAGCACCAGCCGGGTGAGCGCGGCCCGGGTGAGCGCGGCCCGGGTGAGCGCGGCCAGGACGAGCGCGGCCCGGGCGAGCAGCGCCCGGACGAACACCGGCCTGACGACCGCCACCCGGAAAAGCACGCCCTCTGGGCGGACCTCCCGCCCGCACCGGTCGTCGATCCGCTGGCGATCGACGGGGACGGCGGGGACTCGCCGGCCTGGAGCCGCAAGCGCGAACCGTACCGGCGCGCCGCCGGCCTGGTGCGGACCGAGACCGATATTGACTACGCCGAGCTGCACTGCCACACCAACTTCAGCTTCCTGGACGGCGCCAGCCACCCGGAAGAGCTGGCCGAGGAGGCCGCCCGGCTCGGCCTGAGCGGCCTGGCGGTCACCGACCACGACGGGTTCTACGGCGTGGTCCGCTTCTCCCAGGCGGCCGGTGAGCTGGGCCTGCCCACGATCTTCGGCGCCGAGTTGTCGCTCGGCCTGACCCGGCCGCAGAACGGCGAGGCCGACCCGGAGGGCGCCCACCTGCTGGCCCTGGCGCACGGGCACGAGGGCTACGCCCGGCTGGCCCGGGTGATCTCCGAGGCCCAGCTGATCGGCGGGGAGAAGGGCCGGCCCGACTACCGCGGCCTGGAGCACGTCGCGGAGACCCTGCGGGATCACGTGCTGGTGCTGACCGGCTGCCGCAAGGGCCCGGTCCCGCTGGCCCTGGCCACCGAGGGGGTCGACGCGGCGGCCTGGGAACTGGACCGCCTGATCGACCTGTTCGGCGCCCCAAACGTGGCGGTCGAGCTGACCGATCACGGCGACCCGTACGACGGTGACCGCAACGACGCCCTGTTCGCCCTGGCGCACCGGCGCGGCCTCGAGGTGGTGGCGACCGGAAACGTCCACTACGCGACGCCGGCCCGCCGTCGGCTGGCCACCGCGCTCGCCGCCGTCCGGGCCCGTCGCAGCCTGGACGAGATGGACGGCTGGCTGCCCGCGGCGGGCACCGCCCACCTGCGCAGCGGCGCCGAGATGGCCCGCCGTTTCGCGGACTACCCGGGCGCGGTGGAGAACGCCGCGATGTACGGCCACGGCCTCGCCTTCGACCTGAACCTGGTCGCCCCCCGGCTGCCGGACTACGACGTGCCGCCCGGTCACACCGAGATGAGCTGGCTGCGCGAGCTGACCATGCGCGGCGCCCGGGACCGCTACGGCGACCACCACCCGAAGGCGTACGCCCAGCTGGAGCACGAGCTGCGGATGATCGAGGAGCTCGGCTTCCCCGGCTACTTCCTGGTCGTCTACGACATCGTGCGGTTCTGCGTCCAGGAGAAGATCTACTGCCAGGGCCGGGGCTCGGCGGCCAACTCGGCGGTCTGTTACGCGCTGCGGATCACCAACGTCGACGCGGTGCGCTACAACCTGCTCTTCGAACGGTTCCTCGCCCCGGAGCGGGACGGCCCGCCGGACATCGACGTGGACATCGAGTCGGACCGCCGCGAGGAGGTGATCCAGCACGTCTATACGAAGTACGGCCGGGAGCACACCGCCCAGGTCGCCAACGTGATCTCCTACCGGCCGCGGTCGGCGGTGCGGGACATGGCCCGGGCGTTCGGTTTCTCGGCGGGCCAGCAGGACGCCTGGAGCAAGCAGATCGACCGCTGGGGTGACGTGGCCACCGGCGACGGCGACATGCCCGAGCAAGTGATCGAATTCGCCAACGCGGTCCAGAACTTCCCCCGCCACCTGGGCATCCACTCCGGCGGCATGGTGATCTGCGACCGGCCGATCATCGAGGTCTGCCCGGTCGAGTGGGGCCGGATGCCGGGTCGCAGCGTGCTGCAGTGGGACAAGGACGACTGCGCCGCCGTCGACCTGGTCAAGTTCGACCTGCTCGGGCTCGGCATGCTGTCCGCGCTGCACTACGCGTACGACATGATCGACGACGAGCTGGACATCGGGACGATGCCGCTCGACGACCCCGAGGTCTACGCGATGCTCTGCCGGGCCGACTCGGTCGGGGTGTTCCAGGTGGAGAGCCGGGCCCAGATGGCGACGCTGCCCCGGCTCAAGCCGGACACCTTCTACGACCTGGTGATCGAGGTGGCGCTGATCCGGCCGGGGCCGATCCAGGGCGGGTCGGTGCACCCGTACATCCGGCGCAAGAACGGCCTGGAGAAACCGAGCGTGCCGCACCCGCTGATGGAGAACGCGCTGGCCAAGACGCTGGGTGTGCCGCTCTTCCAGGAGCAGCTGATGCAGCTGGCGATCGACGTGGCCGGTTTTGATCCGTCCGAGGCCGATCAGCTGCGGCGCGCGATGGGCTCCAAACGCTCCGTGGAGAAGATGGAGCGGATCCGGCAGCGGCTCTACGCGGGCATGGCCGGCAACGGGATCACCGGGGAACTGGCCGACGACCTGTTCCACAAGCTCTCCGCGTTCGCCAGCTACGGCTTCCCGGAGAGCCACGCGATGAGCTTCGCCTACCTGGTCTACGCGAGCGCCTGGCTGAAGCGGTACCACCCGGCGGCGTTCTGCGCGGCGCTGCTGAACGCGCAGCCGATGGGCTTCTACTCGCCGCAGACCCTGGTCGACGACGCGCGCCGGCACGGGGTCGAGGTGCGCCGCCCGGACATCAACCGCAGCGACGCGACGGCCACGCTGGAGACCACACCGGAGAGCCGGCTCAAGGCGGGCGCCGGTGAGTCGCCGCAGGTGTGGGGCCTGGGCGGTCCGGCGGTGCGCCAGGGGCTGTGCTCCGTTCGTACCATCGGAATGGAACTTGCCGAGCGGATCGAGAGCGAACGGCGAACCCATGGGTCGTATCGGTCGATGACCGATCTCGCACGGCGGACCGGATGTTCGACCGCCCACCTGGAGGCCCTCGCCACCGCGGACGCCTTCGCGGCCTTCGGCCTGTCCCGCCGCGAGGCGCTCTGGGCCGCCGGAGCGGCCTCGCAGGACAAACCGGACCGGCTGCCGGGGACGGTGACCGGCACCGAGGCGCCGATGCTGCCCGGGATGAGCGAGGTGGACGTGCTGATCGCGGACGTCTGGGCGACCGGGCTGTCGCCGGAGACGCATCCGGCACGGTTCATCCGCGACCGGATGGAGCGGGCCGGTGCGGTGACCATCGCCTCGCTGCCGGAGGTGGAGGCGGGTTCCCGGGTGCTGGTCGGCGGGATCGTCACGCACCGGCAGCGGCCGGCGACCGCGGGCGGGGTGACGTTCGTGAACCTGGAGGACGAGACCGGGATGCTGAACGTGACCTGCTCGCCGGGGTTGTGGGCACGGTACCGGCGGGTGGCGCGGAGCAGTGCGGCGCTGCTGGTGCGGGGGAAGCTGGAGAAGGTGGAGGGTGTGGTGAACCTGGTGGCCGACCGGCTGGAGGCGATCACCCCGCCGGTGACTCCGGCGTCGCGGGACTTCCGCTGAAGTGGCTTTTTCGGAAATGCCGGATATTGGGGTCTTAGTGGCATAGGGTGCGCAACCGAGCAACCATCGGGGGAGCGCATCATGTTGTTCCGGATCTGCACCGGTCTGGCCGCCGCCACCGCGGTCCTGGCCACCGGTTCACCTGTCCTGGCCGCCGCCGGCGGTTCACGCGTTGTACTCACCTACACGGCCGAAGCCGGATACGCGACGGCGGTCAAACTCACCTGCGACCCGGCCGGCGGCGCCCACCCGCAACCGGTGCAGGCCTGCGCCGCGCTCACCCGGACCGGGGCGAACCCTGCCCGGCTCAAGCCGGCCGACCGCTACTGCTTCCTGCTCTACAAGCCGATCACCGCGCGGCTCAGCGGCACCTGGCGCGGACGCACGGTGAAATGGACGCACACCTACGGCAACAGCTGCGAGATGAACCGCGCCACCGGCGTCCTGTTCGCGTTCTGAGGATGCCGTTCCGGGTCAGGACTCGACCCGGCCGATAGGCTGCCCGGGTGGACACCGCAATGGCACGAACCGGCCGCCCGCACGTCACCGCCCGCACCGCGGCGGTCTGGGCGGTACTGCGCCGCGAGCTGGACCGGAACGCCGGCCGGACGCTGACCGTCCTCGACGTGGGCGGTGGCACCGGCGGGTTCGCCGTGCCGCTGGCCGAGGCCGGGCACACCGTCACCGTGATCGACGCCAGCCCGGACGCGCTTGCCGCATTGACCCGCCGCGCCGCCGACGCGGGCGTGGCCGAGCGGGTGCACGCCGTGCAGGGCGACGGCGACGCGCTCGCCGGCCTGGTCGAGCCGGGCAGCGCCGACCTGATCCTGTGCCACGCCGTGCTCGAGGTGGTGGACGACCCGTCCGGGGTGGTCGCCGCGATCGCCACCGCGCTCCGGCCCGGCGGCGCGGTCAGCGTGCTGGTCGCCAGCCGCGCGGCCGCGATCCTGGCGCGAGCCGTCAACGGCCACCTTCGGGCGGCGTCCGCGCTGGTCACCGATCCGGAGGGCCGCTCAGGGCCGCGCGACACGCTGCGCCGACGATACGACGCGGAGACCGCCGCTGACCTGCTCAGCGCCGCCGGGCTCCAGGTCGAGGAGACCCATGGGGTACGAGTGGTGGCCGACCTGCTGCCGGCCACCGTCGTCGAGCAGGACCCGCAGGCGGTGCTCGACCTGGAGCTCGCGCTGAGCGCACAGCTCCCGTTCCGGGACATCGCCTCCCAGCTGCACCTGTTCGCCCGCCGCCCATGACCGCGGCGTCCCCGTCCCCTTCTCCGGCTGGCGGCCCGGTCCCGTCGCCGTCCTCGGCGAGCGGCTCGGTTTCGTTTCCGGATGATCGCCTGCACCCGGACGCGTTTCATCGGGTGCACCCCGCCTATGGCGCCGGCAGCCTGGCCGACCTGCTGCCCAGCGCGAGCGCGGTGCTCGGCGTCCCGGGCGCGGCCGACGTGCTCGGCCTGGGCGCCCGCCTCGGCGGCGTCGACAAGATCGCGGTGCTGCTGGTCGACGGGCTCGGCGCGTACCAGCTGCCGGTGGCCGCGCCGCACGCCCCGGTCCTCGCCGACCTGGCCTCCGGTGGCCGCGGGCACGCCGGCACGCTGACCGCCGGGTTCCCGTCCACCACCCCGGTCAGCCTGGTCACCCTGGGCGCCGGGGTGCCGCCCGGCGCGCACGGCGTGCTCGGTTTCACCGTGCGCCGCCCGGACGGCCGGCCGCTCACCCACATCTCCTGGGGCGACGACCCGGACCCGCGCGAGTGGCAGCCGGTGCCGACCCGGCTGGAGCTGGCGGCCGCGGCCGGGGTGCGCACCACGGTGGTCAGCCGTCCGCAGTTCGAGGGCAGTGGCCTCTCGCTCGCCGCGAACCGCGGTGGCACGTACCGCGGCGCCGCGGACGGCGCGGCGGTCGCCGACGGGATGCTGGCCGCGCTGCGCGAGGCGGACGGCAGGGCGCTGGTCTACGGCTACCACCCGGACCTCGACCACTTCGGCCACGAGGACGGTGTCGACTCGGAGAGCTGGCGGGAGGCCGCCCGCGGGGTCGACAAGCTGCTCGACCGGGTGGTGCACGGGCTGCCGCCGCGGTCCGCGCTGCTGGTGGTCGCCGACCACGGGCAGCTCAACGTGCCGCTCGAGGGCCGCCGGGACATGGCCGAGATCGCTGAGCTGCGCGACGGCGTGATCGGGGTGGCCGGCGAGCCGCGGGTCCGCTATCTCTACGCCGAGGACGGCGCCCGGGACGACGTGCTGGCCAACTGGCGGGGTGTGTTCGGCGACGAGGCCTCGGTGCTGACCCGCGAGGACGCGATCGACGCGGGCTGGTTCGGGCCGGTGCCGGCCGGGCACGCCGACCGCATCGGTGACGTGGTGGTGATCTGCTGGGGTCGTACGATATCGGTTGCTTCTGGTTGGGAACCGGTCAAGGCGGGACAGCTGGTGGCATATCATGGTTCGGCGACCGCGGCCGAGATGACCGTGCCGCTGCTGATCGCCCGCTGACCGACGCGCATCCGGATCCTTCGATGTTTTCTTCGCTGTGCGCGCGCTGTGTTCGAATGTTCTACCAGGGGTAACTGGCCTGGTGAGCCGGGCTTTTCGGACGAAACGATCTTCCGGACATGGAAAATCACCCGCACTCAGCCGTCGTCCCGCTTTCCGACCCGCCGACCCCCTCGTAGACTTGCGTGGTAAGGCAGCCGACGGCTGCCCCGGCCCCACGTGGGTCGGACATGCGCCCGGGGAGGAAAGCCGTGCCGCTCTCGGACCACGAGCAGCGGCTGTTCGATCAGATCGAGCGGTCGCTTGCCGAGGACCCCAAATTCGCCTCGGCTGTGCGGGCCAGCGACCCGCGTTTCCATGCACGGCGCCGGCTCATCATCGCCGCGTTCGTGATCGTGCTTGGTCTGGCTCTCGTCGTGTACGGGACGGTGGCGAGCAACACGCTGCTCGGCGTCGCCGGTTTCGTCGTGATGCTCGGATCGGCAGCCTTCGCGATGCAGTCACGAAAGCGCGGTCAGGCCCCCGACCTCAGGTCGGTCGGCGGGACCGCCGCACGGCGGACACGTCAGGGGCGCCGCGGTAACGGCGGTTTCCTGGACCGCCTGGAAGACCGCTGGAAGCAGCGGCCGGAAGGGCATCGCTGACGGCCCCGGCCGACGCGGAGACGAACGGCGGCCGACGGCCGCCGTCGTCGTTTGTCTGACGCGGCCGCGACAGCGGTCGCGCGTTCTCTCGTGCTGCCCTCCCACCGTTCTTGCGCGCCCGTTCCCGGCGTGCGCGGAGCGCTCGGATCGCGGCTGGCTCTCAGGGGTGCCTCAACCGGGTTGAGGCACCCCTGAGAACCAGCCACCATGCCTGTCGTCGCGCTGCGGCCTCGCGTCGCGGCACGCCGCGGGCCGTTGCGCCGCGCTCCGCGCGGGCCGTTGCTCCGCGCGGGGGCCGGGTTCTGCGGACAGGGAAAGGGCCGCTGTTCCTCGGTGTCGAGGAGCAGCGGCCCTTTCGTCTGATCAGCGGCTCTTGGTCAGCAGCCGGCGCGGGTTGAACCGGGTCATGCCGTCCCGGAGCCGGGTCGCCGCCTCCATCACCCGGGTGGACGCCTCGGCGATCGCCAGCCGCCACTCGAGCAGGATCGACGGCGGGAACAGCACGGCCCGCAGCCGGTTGCGCATCGTCGCCGAGTGGGACAGCCCGGCCCGGACCTGATGCAGCGCCGAGGTCAGCTCGGCGCCCTGCATCGGCTGCCGGGCATATCGGGCGCGCTCCTCGGCGGTGCCGAGCAACTCGACCGCCGTGGCCGGCTCCGGACCCAGCAGGGCCTCCTTGACCAGACGCTGCGCGGTGACCCGCGGGGTCTCCGTCGGATCGATCGTGATCCGATAGTCGACCATCGTGTCGACCAGCTCGTCCCAGGCCGCGTGCGCATCCGCGCGGGCCTGCACGGTCTCGGTGCTCACCGCGATCGCGGTGATCGCGCCGGCCGGCCCCGGTTCGGTCGGGTCGGCCGTGGCCAGGACCGGTGGCGGACCTGCTGTCGCCGCGTGCCGACGGCGGCGCAGCAGGACCCGGCGCAGCGCCGGGACCAGCAGCAACGCGATCAACGTGGCGATCACGCCGAAGATCAGCAGGCCGGTCCAGTTCTGCGTGTCGGCGCTTGCCGGGTCGGCCAGCGCCGAGTTGTCCCCGTCGTTCCCCGCCTCGGGCCGGTTGTTCAGGCCCGGTGCGGCGGAGGAGCCGGTACCGGGAGCGGCGGCGGCCGAGGACGAGGCGGTCGGCGTCGTGGCCCGGTCGGTGTCCGGCGCCCAGTCCGAGTTGCCGCGGGCCGAACCGGCCACCCCGGTGGTCGGCGTGGCGTCGAACGGCACCCAGCCGAAGCCCTGCAGGTAGACCTCGGTCCAGGCGTGCGCGTTGCGGTTGGTGATCACGTACGAGTCACCGTCCGCGGTGCCCCGGGTGAAGCCGAACGCCACCCGGGCCGGAACACCGGCGACCCGGGCCATCCACGCCATCGCGGCCGCGTACTGCTGGCAGTACCCGATCTTGTTCCGCAGGAACGACTCGATGGCGGAGAGACCGCCGTCGGACTGGGTCGACAGGCTGTACGCGAAGTTGTTCTTCACCGAGAAGAAGTCGTAGATCGCTCGCACCTTGTCGTAATCGGTGCGCTTGCCCTTGATCAGTTTGGCGACCTGGGTCTCGACGTAGGCGTTGTCCGGGACGCTGGTGTACATCTGCCGGACCGGGTCGTCCTTCGGCAGCGACGGGGCGCTGCGCAGCTCGGTCGGCGTGTACTGCGGCCGCAGATAGTCGATCGAGTACTTCTGCTTGCGGGTGGTGCTCCGGCTGGAGAACAGCACCAGCTGGTTCGGGTCGTACGCCCAGCTGCCGGAGATGTTGTCGATCCCGACCAGGTACGAGTAGACCGGCGCCATGTTCTGCCGCAGCGCGTCGGAGACCTGGATGTCGGCGTGGTACCGCTGGTACCGGGCCTGGCTGCTGGCGGCCTCGCGCTGCGGGTCCGGCAGGCTGCCCCGGTTGAGCGGGGTCCCGCCCGGCGGCTGGTTGCCGAAACCCTCGGAGGTGAGCAGGTCGGCGACACCGAACCGCAGGTAGAACGGGTCCTTCTCGGTGGTCTTCACGGTCAGCAGGTTGACCGTCGCGGTCTGGTTCAGCTGACCGCTCAGCGAGGCGAACAGGTTGATCTTCCCGCCGCCACCGGTGCCCAGCCCGCCACCGGCGCCGGGGCCGTTCTGGGTCAGCTGGGACAGCAGGCCGCCGGTGACGGTCGGCACGGCCAGCGGCAGCAGCACGGCCACGATCACGCCGGCCAGGCCGAGCCGCCGGCCCGCCGCGGCCAGCGGGGACGGCTCCCAGACGTCCACGTCCCGGCCGTCGCCGGTGAACCGGCGGCCGAACCGGCGGACCCGGTCGACGTTGTCGGCGACCAGGAGCCAGAGGTAGCCGCAGGCGGCCACGACGAACGGGGTCACCGGCACGCTGTCCAGGTAGACCGCGACCGGGATGGAGTAGATCGCCAGCAGCGGCAGACCGGCCAGCGCCGGCCGCCGGAACACCGCGGTGAGCAGGTCGATCACGATGGCCACCACGCCCAGCCCGAGGGCCGCGACGAAGAGCAGGCCGTCCCGGTCCGGCACCGGCACCGCGTACGCCCGGGTGTCCTCGCCGGCCTGCTTGATCAGCTCGGCGAAGTGGGCGAAGGTGGCCGGCATCGGCACCAGCGTCTCGTGCCCGCTCGGGAAGATCCAGGTCAGCGTGACGACCAGGGCCACCACCATGCCCAGCGCCTGCGCCCAGCTCGGGAACCGCAGCGTCCGGGTGAGCACCGCCGCCCCGGCGATCATGACGATGGTGAGCAGCACCTGCAGCAGCCAGGTCCACGAGTCGAAGATCGCGGTCAGCGGCGCCGAGCCGAGCAGCGTGGCGCCGGCCGCGACCATACCGAGACGACGGCGGCCGGTCATCGGGTCACCCCGCTGACCGTCTCGGCCATCGCCGCGCGGTACGCGAAGCCCTGCGCCCCGCGGCCCACCGTGGGCCAGAGCGCCGGCAACGTCTCACCGTGCGACACCCGCACCGACCGCCAGCCGCTGCGGACCAGGGCCAGCGACGCGGCCGCGTGCTCCTGATCGGAGTCCTGCCGGTCGCCGGCCGTCATCGGCACCCAGGTGGCGCTGTCGACGGCGAACGCCAGGCAGGTCGCGCCGTTGCCGCGCAGCCCGCTGAGCAGGTGCGCCTCGGCGGTGGTGAGCGAGCCGAACAGGCCGATCACCAGGCCGCCGTCGGACCGCCGCCGGACGTGCTCGACCAGGGCCGCCACGTCGCTGGTGGCGGCGAGTTTCACGTCGGCCAGGGTGTCCAGGATCAGGCCCTCGCCGCCGCCCTCGGACGCGTCGATGTCGGTGCCGCCGCCGGTCACCAGGCGCACCTTGTACCCGGCCTCGCGCAGGTGCACCGCGATGCTGGCGGCTGCCGAGACCGCCCACTCGAAGCTGGCCGTCGGGCCCTCGCCGCGGTGCGCGTTCAGCCGGGTGTCCAGGACCACGGTGGCCCGGCTCTCCCAGGGCTGCTCCTCGCGGCGGACCATCAGCTCACCGGTACGGGCGGTGGACCGCCAGTGCACCCGGCGCAGGTCGTCGCCGCGCCGGTACTCCCGGGTCGCCGCGTCGTCCTCGCCGTGCACCGCCACCGAGCGGGCCCGGCTGTCGCCGGAACCGGCGTACTCCCCGGCCAGCCGCACCCGGGGGAGCGGCAGGACCTGCGGGATCACGGTGAGCTGGTCGACGCTGGGGAACGAGCGGGTCAGCTCGCACAGCCCGAACGGGTCGGTCAGCCGGATCACCAGCGGGCCGATCGGGTACCGGCCGCGCACGTCGGCGCGCACCGTGTACGCCACCGAACTGGCCTGGTGCGCGCCGAGCCGCTCCAGCACCACCCGGGGCCGGCTGCCCAGCGCGTACGGCAGCCGGTCCTCGAGCAGCATGGTGCCGGTGGGCAGCCGGGACAGGTTCTGCAGGCGCAGGATGACCCGCGCGCTGGAACCGACCGGCGCCCGGCCCGGCTCCAGCGAACGGGTGCACGCCAGCTTGTAGCGGCTCCGGCCGACGTACGCCGCGGCCAGCAACGGCAGCGCGGCCAGCAGCACGGCGACCCGCAGCAGGTCCCGCTCGCCCAGGATGAGCGCGGAGATGCCGGCGGCGATCGCGGCGGCCAGGAACGAGCGCCCGCGCGTGGTGAGACCCCGAAGCGCCTCCCGCATGGTCACCGCCCCCGGGACTCGTACGGCGCGCGGCCGTCCCGGGGTGCGTCGTACGGATTGCGGTTCGCGACCGGGAGTGGCAGCCGGTGAACGATCTCGGACACGATGGTGTCGGTGGTCCGGCGCGCCAGCTGCGCGTCCGCGGTCGGGATGATCCGGTGGGCGAACACCGGCACCGCCAGGGCCTGCAGGTCGTCCGGGAGCACGTAGTCCCGGCCCTCCAGCGCGGCGACCGCCTTGGCGGTGCGCATCAGCTGCAGCGTGGACCGCGGTGACGCGCCGAGGCGGATCTCCGGGGACTCCCGGGTCGCGGTGACCAGGGCGATCGCGTACTGCTGGACGGCGTCGGCGGCGTGTACGGCGCGCGCCGTCTCGATCAGCCGGCGGACCATCGCGGCGTCGGCCACCGCACGCAGGTCGTTCAGCGGGTCGTGGTCGCTCTGGCCGCTCAGCATCGCGAGCTCGGCCCTGGGGTCCGGGTATCCCATCGCGATCCGGGCGGTGAACCGGTCGCGCTGCGCCTCCGGCAGCGGATAGGTCCCCTCCATCTCGATCGGGTTCTGCGTGGCCACCACCATGAACGGCGCCTGCAGCTCGTAGGTCGTCCCGTCGACGGTGACCTGCCGCTCCTCCATGCACTCCAGGAGGGCGGACTGGGTCTTCGGCGAGGCCCGGTTGATCTCGTCGCCGACCACCAGGTTGGCGAACACGGCACCCGGCTTGAACTCGAAGTCGCGGGTCTCCTGGTTGTAGACGCTCACCCCGGTGACGTCGCTGGGCAACAGGTCGGGGGTGAACTGGATCCGGCGCACCGAGCAGTCGATCGAGCGGGCCAGCGCCTTGGCGAGCTTGGTCTTGCCGACGCCTGGCACATCCTCGATGAGCAGGTGCCCCTCCGCCAGCAGTACGGCCACGGCCAGGCGTACCGTCGCGCTCTTGCCCTCGATGACCTGCTCGATGTTGGCCATGATGGCTTGTGTAGCGGCGCGGAATTCGGCGCTCGGCAGCGGCCCTGTCGGCTCGCCCCAGGTCGGCGTTGTCACGGGCTTCCTCCCAGTAATACGTACCCCCGGTGACGGCTTACCCACCGTCAGGGCACCCCAAGTTTGCGGGCGCCCAGCGGTCCGTGAACCTCCGGCGCTCGCCGCCCGTCCTGACAGGTTATCCCCGTCTGTACACCCCTCCGAAAGGCCGGAACGACCAAGGCTTTCGAGAAAACGGGACGAACATGGTCCATTTACCGACGGTGATCAGGTTCCGGACTCGATCGGTACTACGAGCGCATACCGGTCGCCGTGCGTGACGACGGCCGGGTATCATGGCGCGCATGGCTCGGCGTGTTCTGCTCCTTAACCGGCCGTGCTGATCACGCATCGGTGACAGCACGGCGCCCCCTCCTGCGTGAGGGGCTTTTTTATGCCCGGAGCGCGTGACCCCAGCCCACATGACGTAGACGAGATGGTGTTGAAGATGAGCGAGACCGAGAATCCGTTCCGCTACACCGCCGCGCTGGCCGGCGAGATGGAGCTGCGCTGGCAGCAGTACTGGGCGGAGAACGGGACGTTCCACGCGCCGAACCCGGTCGGCGAGCTGGCCGACCCGGACCACCCGCGCGCCGGCGCGCCGAAGCTGCACGTGCAGGACATGTTCCCGTACCCGTCCGGCGCCGGCCTGCACGTCGGTCACCCGCTGGGCTACATCGGCACCGACTGCTACACCCGCTTCCAGCGGATGAACGGCTTCAACGTCCTGCACCCGATGGGCTTCGACGCCTTCGGCCTGCCCGCCGAGCAGTACGCGGTGCAGACCGGCACCCACCCGGCCGTGACCACCGCGGCGAACGTGGAGCGCTACCGCCAGCAGCTGCGCCGACTGGGCCTGGCCTACGACGAGCGCCGCTCGTTCTCCACCACCGACCCGGAGTACTACCGCTGGACCCAGTGGATCTTCCTGCAGGTCTTCAACTCCTGGTTCGACCCGGAGCTGAAGAAGGCGCGGCCGATCAGCGAGCTGATCGCCGAGTTCGAGTCCGGTTCTCGTCCGACGAGTCCGGCATGGTCTGACATGTCGGCCAAGGAAAAACGCCAGCTGATCGACGACCACCGGCTGGCGTACATGAGCGAGGCCCCGGTCAACTGGTGCCCGGGCCTGGGCACTGTGCTGTCGAACGAGGAGGTCACCCCGGACGGCCGCTCCGAGCGGGGCAACTTCCCGGTCTTCAAGCGCAGCCTGAAGCAGTGGATGATGCGGATCACCTCGTACTGTGACCGTCTGGTCGAGGACCTGGACACGCTGGAGTGGCCGGATCCGGTCAAGCTGATGCAGCGCAACTGGATCGGCCGCTCGCAGGGCGCGCACGTCGACTTCCCGATCGGCGACGACCACATCCGGGTCTTCACCACCCGCCCGGACACGCTGTTCGGCGCGACCTACATGGTGCTGGCACCGGAGCACGAGCTGGTCGCCCGGATCACGGCAGAGCAGTGGCCGGCCGGCGTGGCGGCGACGTGGACGGGTGGTCATGACACCCCGGCCAAGGCGATCGACGCCTATAAAAAGGCCGCGGCGGCCAAGACCGAGGAGGAGCGGACCGCCGACGGCAAGGTGAAGACCGGTGTCTTCACCGGCGCCTACGCGACCAACCCGGTCAACGGCGAGCGCGTCCCGGTCTTCATCGCCGACTACGTGCTGGCCGGGTACGGCACCGGCGCGATCATGGCGGTGCCCGCGCACGACGAGCGGGACTACGACTTCGCCACCGCGTTCGCGCTGCCGGTGGTTCGCACCATCGAGACGCCCGAGGGCTTCGAGGGCGCGTACACCGGCGACGGGGCTGTGATCAACAGCGCTGATCCTGAAAGCGGGTTCAGCCTGGACGGGCTGACCAAGGTCGACGCCAAGGCCGCGATGATCACCTGGCTGGAGGAGCAGGGCAAGGGCTCCGGCGCCACCACCTACCGGCTGCGCGACTGGCTGTTCAGCCGGCAGCGGTACTGGGGCGAGCCGTTCCCGATCGTCTACGACGAGACCGGCCTGCCGATCGCGCTGCCCGACTCGATGCTGCCGGTGGTGCTGCCGGACACCGACGACTTCGCGCCGCGCACGTTCGACCCGGACGACGCCGAGTCCGACCCGGAGACCCCGCTGTCCCGCAAGAAGGACTGGGTCGAGGTCGAGCTGGACCTGGGCGACGGGCTGAAGACCTACACCCGCGAGACCAACACCATGCCGCAGTGGGCCGGTTCCTGCTGGTACGAGCTGCGCTACCTGGACCCGCACAACGAGCAGGAGCTGGTCGACCCGGCCAACGAGGCCTACTGGATGGGCCCCCGCGAGCCCGGCGGCTCCGGCGGCGTCGACCTGTACGTCGGCGGTGTCGAGCACGCCGTGCTGCACCTGCTGTACGCCCGCTTCTGGCACAAGGTGCTGTTCGACCTGGGCCACGTCTCGTCCTTCGAGCCGTTCCACAAGCTGTTCAACCAGGGCTACATCCAGGCGTACGCGTTCCGTGACGCCCGCGGTGTGATCGTCCCGGCCGAGGAGGTCGTCGAGCGTGACGGCGCCTGGTACCACGGCGACCAGAAGGTCAACCGTGAGTACGGCAAGATGGGCAAGTCGCTGAAGAACGTCGTCACCCCGGACGAGATGTGTGACCAGTACGGCGCCGACACGTTCCGGGTCTACGAGATGGCGATGGGCCCGCTGGACGTGTCCCGCCCCTGGGACACCCGCGCGGTGATCGGCTCGCAGCGCTTCCTGCAGCGCGCCTGGCGCCTGGTGGTCGACGAGGAGACCGGGCAGAACCGGGTCACCGACGAGCCGCTGGACCCGAAGTCCCGCAAGGTGCTGCACAAGGTCATCGCCGGGGTCCGCGAGGACATGGGCGAGCTGCGCTTCAACACCGCGATCGCCAAGCTGATCGAGCTGACCAACACGCTGACCCCGCTGCCCCGGGTGTCTCGCGAGGCGGTCGAGCCGCTGGTGCTGATGATGTCGCCGTTCGCGCCGCACCTGGCCGAGGAGCTGTGGGGCCGGCTGGGCCACCAGGGCACGCTGGCCTACGCCGACTTCCCGCAGGCCGATCCGGCCCAGCTGGTCGCCGACTCGATCACCTACCCGGTGCAGATCAACGGCAAGGTCCGCGGCCGGGTCGAGGTCAGCCCGGAGACCGGGGAGGCCGAGGTGCGCGAGGCCGCGCTGGCCGCTGTCGCCGACGCGCTGGACGGCCGCACCCCGAAGAAGGTCATCGTGGTGAAGGGCCGCCTGGTCAGCGTCGTCGTCTGACGCACGGGACACCGACGAGCCGCCGGTCCAGGCCGGCGGCTCCGTCCCGCTCACCCCTTTTTTGGTACGACGGGGAAGCCCCGGCCGCGCTCACCGGGTGGCGTCGGCTCACTAGCGTGCGCGGGCCGGCCCGGCTGGCTACACGCTTGCCGGGGTCAGGCCGCGGCCGGGACCAGCGCGGCAGCCGCGGCGCGGCGGGAGGTCTGGCGCCAGCGCAGGACGATCGCGGTGGAGAGCAGGAAGCCGATCACGGCGGGGGCCATGGTGACCGGGCTCATCTTGCCGGGGGAGGCGACCGCGGCACCGATCACGGCGTAGGTGACCGTCGACGGGATGGCGGCGATCGTGGTGCCGAGCAGGTAGCGCTTGCGGCACACGCTGGTGGTGCCGTAGGCGTAGCCGACCAGCCCGAACGGTGCCAGCGGGAGGAAGCGGACCAGCAGCACCGCGGCCAGCCCGCGGCGGTTCAGCCAGCCGTCCAGCCGGGCCAGCCGGCCACCGGCCTTGGCCTGCAGCGCACCGCGCCCGGCCCAGCGGCCCGCGTAGTAGGTGGCGATCGCGGCGATCACCGCGGCGGCCAGGGCGGCGGCCATACCGGTCGCGGCGCCCAGCAGGGCACCGCAGGCGACGGTCACCGCGGTCCGCGGGACCAGGACCGACAGGAGCAGACCACCCAGTACGGCGACGGCGACGGCCGCGCCGGGGCCGAGCGCGACCACGGCGTCACCGATGTCGCGCAGCGGGAGCGTGGCGGCGGCGACGGCGAGGCCGGTGATCGCCGCGGCCAGCAGACCGAGCCGGGCGAACCGGCGCTTCCGGCTGATCGGCGCGTGCGCCTCCAGGTCCGTCGCGACGGCCGGGGCGGACTGGCTGATCGCCGCAGCCTGAGGGTCCCGCTCGAGGGTGCACACGGGGTGATCAGGTTTGTCGGTCATGCAGGCCTACCGCCCCAACTGTCGTCGGTTCTGGACAAGGTCGTGCAGGTCTATTCCGCGCTCGTCGTCGTCTTCCGGCCGTGCTCTCCGCCGCCGGTCCTCAGGGTCAGGCCGGGGTCGCCGCGGCCAGCCGCTCGCCTCGCAGCCGCTCCGGCCACGAGTCGTCGAGGGGCGCAAGCCTATCCGCGCCGGTCGACCAACGCAGTAGCAGATCGGCTATCGCTGGGTTGCGAGCGAGCGCCGGACCGTGCGAATACGTCCCGATGACCTTGCCGGCCCAGGCGCCCTCGGTCTGGCCGTCGTTGCCGATGCCACCGGTGACCCGGGCCAGCGGCGCGGCGTGTTGGCCCAGGTGGGTGCGGCCGCCGTGGTTCTCGAAACCGGTCAGCGGGGGCAGGCCGAGTCGCGGGTCGATGTCGCCCCGCAGCTCGCCGACCGCCCGGGTCTCGCCCCGGTCCGAGAAGATGTCGAGCAGGCCGAGGCCCGCACATTTTGTCCCCTTGGCGAAGAACGAGTGGCCGAACAGTTGGTAACCCGCGCAGATGGCCAGGACCGAGGCGCCCTGGTTGACCGCGCGGTGCAGGCCGCCGTCGGTGATCAGGCGCTGGGCGGCCAGCGCCTGCGGGCCGTCCTCGCCGCCACCGATCAGATAGATGTCGGCCGAGGTCGGCATCTGCATGTCGGAACGGACTTCGTAGGTCTCCACCGGGATGCCGCGGGCGGCCGCCCGGTGCGCCAGGATCAGCATGTTGCCCCGGTCGCCGTACGTGCTCAGCAGATCGGGGTAGATCCAGACGATCCGCAGCGTGCTGTCGTTCATGCCTTGCCCTCTGTCGTTCCGCCTCGGGTGGACTCAGTTGACACGGTCGAGCACCGCCCGGATGTCCTGGAAAGCCGTGTAGTTGGCGATCACCTCGAGGCGGCCCGGCGGCACCGACGCCAGCGCCTCGTCAAAACTGTTTACGTGCCGGAACGGCACCTGGTTCACCTGGAGCCGGACCGCCAGGTCGAACGCCCGGTCGCCGGTGATCAGCACCGGACGGTCGCGCAGCGGGGCGAAGTCGACGTCCCACAGCCAGGAGGTGTCCAGGCCGTCGGGGTCCCGGGCGTTGATCGAGAGCAGGGTGGGGGCCTGGTCGGCCATGTCGAAGGCCTCCAGCCAGCTCGCCGGGTTCTTGGCGAGCAGCAGCCGGATGTTGCGGCCGTCCCGGTCCACCTGGGCGTAGCGGCCGGCGATCGACGACACCCGGGAGAGCCGGGGCAGCGCCTCGATCGGGCGGACCCCGAACTCGCCGGCGACGGCCAGCGCGGTCGCCGCGTTACCGAGGTTGACCTTGCCGGGCAGCTGCAGCTTGACCAGGTGCCAGTCGCCGCGGGGGTCGATGACGCCGTCCTCCTCGACCACCCACTGCGGGCGGGGGCGGCGCAGCGGGCAGCCGGAGCACCACCAGTCGCCGTTGGCGCGCTCGATCGGGTGGCCGCTCTCCGGGCAGACGAACGAGTCGTCGTGCCAGCGCTGGCCGGCGCTGAACCAGGTGACCTGGGTGCTGGCGGCCGCCGACCAGACGACGAGCGGGTCGTCGGCGTTGGCCACCACCCGGATGTCGGGGTGGCTCGCCAGCGTGGTCTTCCACAGCTGCGCCATCATCGCCACCTCCTTCGCCCGGTCGAGCTGGTCACGGGAGAGGTTGAGCAGCGCCACCACCTTGGGGCGGGTGGCCTCGATCACCTGCGGCAGGTAGTGCTCGTCCACCTCCAGCACCGCGAACGGGGTGTGCCCCTCCTTGGCCAGCGCCGAGGTGTGCCCGGAGGGCATGTTGGCGCCGAAGGAGTTGGTGGCCACCCGGCCGAGCACGCCGACCGCGGCCGCGGTGAGCCGGGTGGTGGTGGTTTTGCCGTTGGTGCCGGACACCAGGGCGACGGCACGCCCTGAGGCGAGGTGGGTCAGCAGGTCCGGATCGATCTTGAGGCCGATCCAGCCGCCGATCACCGACCCGTCGCCGCGTCCCGCGGCCCTGGAGAGAGCGGCCGCCGTCTTCGACGCGGTGGTCGCGACTATGGCCCGCAGGGGCATCTTCCCGTCCGTCACGCAGCGAGGGTACCGGAACCAAGGGTGACGTCGAGTTGCCGGAAGGCCCGGAACCCCTTTCGCCCGTACGGCTTATTGCGTTTGCGCCGCTGACCGGCGTGGTGGTGTCACGAACGGGTTACCACCTGAGTTTTTATGTGTTCTGGTTCACCGGCTTTCCTCGACGCAGCGTGGTTGATCGAACACTCTGCGCGATGACATTTGTCTCGCGGAGGTAACAAACTGGACAGGGCCTGATGTGCCAATCACTTTGTGTAACCGAATCGCACCTGACGATCATGGGTTCGTTCGGGTACCAAGGATCAGCCGGCAGCATCCGCTCGCCGGCCGCACCGGACGGTTCACGCCGAGCCCTGCCCCGATCCCGAGGGTGCGACGCCGCAACACCAGATCGACCAGACGAGGCAATCGGGGGCAGGGACGGGGGAACCAGAAACCCGGTCCGTACCGAGCCGCGCGACACCGGCGGCGCCATCGGTGGGGGCCTTGGGGTGAAGCCGCGAAAGCGGCCGGGCAACCTTCCCGCCCGAACCCGACAGCTAACCTCGCAGGCGTGCCGGAGGGATCTCCTTACCGTGCACCAACACAGTTCGAGCCGTAACCGCCGCATGTCCGGCGCCGGTACCGTCGCACTGTCCCTGGGCCTCTGCCTCTGTGCAGGTCAGCTCGTGGCCACGTCACCCGCTTCGGCGGCCACCGCCACGACGCCGGTCGCCGCCACCACGGTGACCACGACCACCACCGCCGCGGCGGTGAAGGTGAAGCCCAGGCTGAGCAACAAGCTCAGCACCCGGAAGCTCCCCTGGGGCTCCAGTCTCAAGGTCACCGCCAAGGTCATCAACCCGAACACCGGGAAGGTCGCCAAGGGCACCGTCCGCTTGCAGGGACTTCGCAACGGCAAGTGGGTGACCTGGGACACCGAGACCGTCCGCAACGCCAACGGGACGGTCACTCTCAAGGCCGCGCCGAAGACGTCCGCGTACGTCCGGACGCTCTTCACCGGGACCGGCTACAGCCAGGCGGCCACCAAGGGCGTCAAGGTCACGGTCAAGGCCAGTGGCGCCAAGATCCTCGCCGAGGCGAAGAAGCACAAGGGCGCGCTGTACAAGTTCGCGGCCGCCGGACCCAAGCGGTTCGACTGCTCCGGCTACACGCTGTACGTCTACAAGAAGGCCGCCGGCAAGAAGCTGCCGCACAAGGCCAACTCGCAGCAGCACTACGGCAAGTCGGTCAGCAAGTCCAACAAGAAGGTCGGCGACCTGATCGTCTTCCGGTCGGGCTCGTACGGCTACCACGCCGGCATCTACGCCGGCGGCGGCTACATGTACGACTCGCCGCACACCGGCGCCCGCGTCGGCAAGCACAAGATCTACGGCAGTAACTACGTCGTGCGCCGGCTGGTCGCCTGACCGTGCCCCGGCACGGGGAACGGTCAGTGGACTCGGCGCTCGGTCGCCCGCGGTGCTGCGGGTGTCCGGAAAGCCCTCGGCGCCGAGGGTGCTAGGTCGTTCGGCGGTGCCGAGGGTGCTCCGCTGCCCGACAGCACCTAGTAAGTAAGGAAACACCGCCAGTGGGGCGCGACCCGATTCCGGGCCGCGCCCCACTGGCGTTCCCGTCTCTCCCGCCGGGCCGCGATGCGCGCCGGTGCCGCGCCGAGACGGGACATCGCGCGGGCTGCGCCGCCCGGCCGTCCCCGGCGCTGCGGTCAGGTGCTCGCCAAGGGCAGTCGGCTGGTCCTGGTGGCCGTTATCCGGGTCGGGAAAGGGCAGTGAGGACCAGCCGGGGTGGGGCTGCCGCTGCGGGGCAGGTGGGTCTCCACATTCCTCCCCGATAGGGGGTTCGGGGCCTCCACTTCGCTCCACGGGTGGGGGTGAGGGGTGAGTTCGGGTGGACTTATCGACCTTCGTGGGCTGGATGTCGGAAACCGGACCTCGTGGATCATGCTCCGGCCCTCCACTCCGGCCCACCGCCTGTGAACTGGGATTACGTCCGCGAAAACGGTTTGCGGGAGGTCGCTTTCGGGTTGCAGGTGGAGGGAAGTGGAGTAGAGTGGGGCGCAGTGGCAGGACCGAGGGACTCAACCGGAGCCTGCCGGCCCGAGTTGACAGACGGTCCACTCCCTCCGCGAAGGAGCGGCCGTCCCGGCAAAGGGGTGGGGGCCGATGTTTCTCGGCACGCACACTCCTCGCCTCGACGAGAAGGGCCGGCTGATCCTCCCGGCGAAGTTCCGCGACGAGCTGGCGGGAGGTGTCGTGATCACGAAGGGGCAGGAACGCTGTCTTTACGTGTTCCCGATGCCGGAGTTCCAGCGCATCGCGGGTCAGCTGCGCGAGGCGCCGGTGACCAACAAGGCCGCCCGGGCGTACGGCCGGGTGTTCTTCGCCAGCGCGCACGACGAGGTCCCCGACAAGCAGGGCCGGGTCACCATCCCCGCACATCTGCGGGAGTACGCGAGTCTCGGCCGGGATCTCGTGGTGATCGGGGCCAGCACCCGGGTCGAGATCTGGGACAAGCAGGCGTGGGACGACTACCTCTCGGCGAGCGAGCAAGAGTTCGCCGACATCGAGGAGGGGGTGCTGCCCGGCGGACTGTAGGCGTGGCACTCGGTGGGCCGCTGGGAGTGCGGCCCGGACGCCACTGCTGCCGTACTGCGAGATCTCCAGCCGCTCCCGCTCCTGGCGCCTCTTCCCCGGCGCCAGGCGCGTGTCCGGGGCCGGGTAAAACCGGCACGGGACTGAGCGGATGGGGATCTGGCGGTACGGATGGGCGACCGGGCCGGTACGGAAACGGCCGGCAGGCAACACGGGTAACAACCGGGTGAGACGTGAACGGGTGGGTTTTATGGGGGTCGTCATGGGGGAGCCGCGCGGTGCGCACGTTCCGGTACTGCTGGAACGCTGCCTCGAGCTGCTCGATCCGGCTCTCGCCCGGCCCGGCGCCGTGCACGTCGACTTCACGCTGGGCCTGGGTGGCCACGCCGAGGCGGTGCTGGAGCGGTACCCCGAGGCCGTCCTGATCGGACTGGACCGGGACACCGAGGCGCTGGCCCACTCGCGGCACCGGCTGGCCCGGTTCGCCGAGCGGATCCACCTGGTGCACGCGGTCTACCACGAGCTGCCCCGGGTGCTGACCGAGCTGAAGATCCCGGCGATCGACAGCGGGTTGTTCGACCTCGGTGTCTCCTCGCTGCAGCTGGACGAGGCGGACCGCGGTTTCGCGTACGCGCAGGACGCCCCGCTGGACATGCGGATGGACCAGTCGCAGGGGATCACCGCGGAAGAGGTCGTCAACTCGTACGAGCCGGGCGAGCTGGTGCGGATCCTCCGGCAGTACGGCGAGGAGAAGTTCGCGACCCGGGTGGTCTCGTCGATCGTCAAGGAGCGGGCCAAGGCGCGGATCGTCTCGACGTCCAAGCTGGCCGACCTGATCAAGGAAGCGATCCCGGCCGCCGCGCGCCGAACGGGTGGAAATCCCGCGAAAAGGTCCTTCCAAGCACTACGCATTGAGGTCAACGGCGAGCTGGCGGTGCTCGACTCCGCTGTCCCGGCGGCTTTGGACGCGTTGTCGCCCGGCGGGCGACTTGTGGTGATGAGTTATCAATCTCTGGAGGACAGGATCGTCAAGCGCGCCCTCACCGCGAGGTCGCGCAGCACCGGGCCGATCGACCTGCCGGTCGAGCTTCCCGGTACCGGTCCGACGCTGCGGCTGCTGACCCGGGGGTCGGAGTTGCCCAGCGAGGCGGAGGTGGCGGAGAACCCGCGCGCGGCTTCGGTGAAATTGCGCGCGGTGGAACGGATTAGCGAGCAGGGGGTTACGGGCAAGCAGGCGCCGCGGTCCGCACGCGAACGGACACGGTGACTGCTTTCACCCGAGAGGGACAAGGGCGACACCGGGATACAACGCACGGGGGACAAGGGCGGATACGCCCGGGGGCGAACCAGGAGGGGGAGGGGGAAGCATGAGCGAGCGAAGCAACGCGCCGCGGTCGGGGGGCCGTCCGGGGGAACGTGGGCGTGGGGCGAGCCGCGATGCCGAGGTCGCGGGGGGTGGCGCCCGGGGGGTGCGCCAGTCCGGCGGGCGATCCGACACGCGCCGATCCGGGATGCGCGGCGACGAGGGTCGCGAGCAGCCCGAGACGGTGATCGAGGTCGACGGCACCGCCGCCAAGCAGCTGAAGACGGACGGGATCTCGCTGCCGTTCCTGCCGCGCCTGCGGGTGGCGCCGCCGCTGCCGATCCGGGCGCCGCGGCCGACGTTCGCGGCCGGCGTGATCGCGCTGGTGCTGGTCGGCGTGGTGGGCATCCTGCTGATCAACACGAAGACCATGGAGCAGTCGTTCCGGCTCGACGCGCTGCGCGAGAACCAGACCAGTCTGGACGAGCAGCAGCAGGAGCTGGAGCAGCAGCTGATCCAGGTGTCCGGCCCGGGCAACCTGGAGGCCGCCGCGCGCCAGCTGGGCCTGGTGCCGGCCGGCGCCCCGGCCAAGATCCGGCTGCCGGACGGCAAGTACATCGGTACGCCCCGGCCGGGCCAGGGGCAGACCGCGCCGACCGCGCAGGACTCGCTGACCACCGGTGGCGCCACGACCGGGGCCGGCGCTGATCCGGCCGCCGCCGACCAGAACGCTGTGGGAACGGGGCAGTAGGCCGTGTCACCGCGAGCCGATGACGAGACACCGCGCCGGGGCACTCCGCCCCGGCGCGGTGCGTCCCGTGCCGTCCCCGCCGAGGGGACCGAGGACGCCGAGCGCACCGAGCGGCGCGGCTTCTCCAGCATCGGCGAGGCGCGGGCGTACACGCCGCGCGGGCGCACGGTGGCCGAGCGCGGCCGGTCGCCGCGGACCGGGCGCAACACCGGTGATCCGTTCCGGCCCGCGCTGCAGGTGGTCGAGGACGGCGAGAGCGCTCCGCGGGCGCGTCAGCGCGGCGGGCGCACGACCGAGCCGCCGGCCACGAGCCGGGAGTCCGGGGAGGCCGGCGCGACGAGCCGGGAGCCCCGCGAGCCCCGTGAGGCGGCCGGTAAGAGCCGGGAGGGTGCGGGCCGGGGCCGGGCGCCGCGGGAGGCCGCCGGCCGGACCAGGGAACCCCGCGAGGCCGCGGGGCGGGAGCGCGATCTGCGCGACCGGCGGTCCGTGGAGCGTGACGACGAGCGCGTACGCCGTACGCCGGAGCCGTCCCGGACGTCCTCACGTCGTACCGGAAAGGAAGAACCCGGACCACGGCGGCGGGTGACCGGGGGGCAGGGTCGTGGCCCGGTCCGGGAATCGGCCCGCAGGCCGCGGCCGGTGCCCGCCGAGCCGCCCAAGCTCGCGAACAGCAGCCGCCGTCTGCGCCTCGGCACGGTCCTGGCGCTGTCGCTGTTCACGATGATCGGGATCCGGCTGGTGGTGCTGCAGGTGGGCACGTCGCCGGCCGAGGTGGAGAGCCTGGTCAAGCTGCGCGAGAAGCGGCTCAGCACGGTGGAGCTGCCGGCCGCGCGCGGCGCGATCCTGGACCGCAGCGGCGCGATCCTGGCGAACAGCGTCGAGGCGCGGTACATCTACGCCGACCCGGAGAACGAGAAGCTGCGCGAGGACGTCGCCGGGACGGCCGCCAAGCTGTCCCCGCTGGTCGGCGTGCCGGCCTCCGAGCTCGCCGAGAACATGCAGCGCAAGCAGTCGTTCGGCACCTGGCTGCGGTTCCGCTACCTGGCCCGCGGGGTGGACATCTCGGTCGCCAACAAGATCAAGGCGATGGAGCTGCCCGGCATCTACACCCACAGCGACGAGCGGCGCGACGTGCCCGGCCGGGACCTGGCCGCGAACCTGATCGGCTTCACCAGCTCGGACGGGCACGGCCTGGAGGGTCTCGAGGCGCGCTACGACGACCTGCTGCACGGCACCGACGGCAAGCGGGTCTTCGAGACCGGCAAGGGCAACTCGCTGAACATCCCGATCACCGGCGGGTACGAGCTGAACACCCCGGCCAAGCCGGGCAGCTCGCTGAAGCTCACCATCGACCGCTGGGTGCAGTACCAGGCGCAGCAGATCCTGGACGCCGAGGCGAAGCGCAACAACGCCACGGTGGCCGGTGCGGTGATCCTGGACGTGAAGACCGGCGAGGTGCTGGCGCAGGCGAGCTATCCGTACTACAACGCCGCCCAGCCGCTGAAGGCCGACGCCTCCGACCGGATCGACGTGCCGACCAGTGTGGTCACCGACCCGGGCTCCAGCCACAAGGCGTTTGTGCTCGGCGCGGCCCTGCAGGAGGGCCTGATCACGCCGGAGTCGACGCAGACGGTCGCCCCGTCGATCGTCCGCGGCGGCGTGCCCTTCAACGACGGTCACCCGCAGAAGAAGGGCACCAAGCTGACCATGGCCGGGGTGCTGGCCTACTCGTCGAACGTGGGCACGATCCTGATCGGCGAGAAGCTCGGCAAGGAGAAGCTCTACGAGTACCAGCAGAAGTTCGGGCTGGGCCACGCGACCGGTGAGGGCATGCCGGCCGAGGCCGAGGGCATGCTGCTGGCGCCGAAGGACTGGAGCGGCTCGGCGTACGGGTCGGTGCCGATCGGGCACAGCGTCTCGGCGACCCTGGTCCAGATGGCCGCTGGGTACGGCGCGATCGCCAACGACGGCGTCTACATCCAGCCGCACCTGATCAAGTCGACGGTCTCCGGGATCGACGACAAGGAGACCCCGGTCGCCCCGTCGGAGACCCACCGGGTGCTGGACGCCAAGGTCGCCTCGGAGCTGCGCACCATGATGGAGGCGGTGGTCGAGGACAACGAGGGCACCGGCACCAAGGCGCAGGTGCAGGGTTACCGGGTGGCGGGCAAGACCGGCACCGGCAAGATGGTCGTCGACGGGCAGTACACCAGTCACAACGCCAGCTCGTTCGTCGGCATGGCGCCGGCCGAGAACCCGCGGTACGTCATCGCGATCTCGATGGATGTCGCGAAGGGCACCGGCGGCGAGGTCGCCGCCCCGGCCTTCGCCCAGATGATGTCCTACACGCTCTCCCATTACTTTGTGCCACCGTCGACGACGAAACCGCCGACCTTCAAGATCCATGGATGAATTCAGGTCGCATGGCGTTGACAGGAACACCTGACCAACCGGGTAGGGTCTGACGCCGTGTCCGGCATTCCACGACCTGAGTCCGTCGCGTCGTTTTCGTTGAGGCAGCTCGCCGAGTTGCTTCCGGCTGCGCTGCACGGCGATGACATCGACGTCACGGGGGTCACTCACAGTAGCGGCGCGGTGCGCCCCGGAGATCTCTACGCGGCGCTGCCCGGCGCGAACCGGCACGGCGCCGAGTTCGCCGTCGCGGCGGCACAGGCCGGAGCGGTGGCGGTGCTGACCGACCCGGCCGGTCGGGAGGCCGCGCTCGCCGCCGGGTTGCCGGTGCTCGTCGCCGACGATCCGCGAGCGGTGCTCGGCGCGGCCGCCTCGGCGATCTACGGCGAGCCGTCCCGGCGCCTCACCATGATCGGGATAACCGGCACGGCCGGGAAGACCTCGACGTCCTACCTGGTCGAGGCGGGTCTGCGGGCCGCCGGCCGGGTCACCGGGCTGGTCGGCACGGTGGAGACCCGGCTCGGCGACTTCGTGGTGAAGAGCGTCCGGACCACGCCCGAGGCCACCGATCTGCAGGCGATCCTGGCCGCCGGCCTGGAGCGCGGGGTGACCGCGGTGGTCATGGAGGTCTCCAGCCACGCGCTGGTGATGGGCCGGGCCGACGGGATCCGGTTCGCGGCCGGCGGGTACACCAACTTCGGCCAGGACCACCTGGACTTCCACCCGACGTCGGAGGAGTACTTCGCGGCGAAGGCGCGGCTCTTCGACGGCCGCTCGCTCGTCGAGGTCCTGAACTTCGACGACCCGGCACTGCGCCCGCTCTTCCGTCCGGAAACGATCAGCTATTCCGCGGCCGGGGACACCGCCGCCACCTGGTGGGCCTCGGACCTGCGCCCCTCCGACTTCGGGCAACGGTTCGTCGCGCACGGGCCTGATGGTGTCGCCGTCGAGACCGGGGTGGCCCTGCCCGGCCTGCACAACGTGGCGAACGCCCTGCTGGCGATCGCGCTGCTGGTCGGGGTGGGTATCGACCCCGCGGTGGCCGGGACCGGGGTGCGCGAGTGCCGCGGCGTGCCGGGCCGGCTCGAACTGGTGCCGGCCGAGAGCCCGGTGCTCGGCGTGGTCGACTACGCGCACAAGCCGAACGCGATCGTGGCGGCGCTGGCCGCGCTGCGCGAACTGGCCACCGCCCGGGGCGGACGGCTGATCTGCGTGCTCGGCGCCGGCGGCGACCGGGACAAGGGCAAACGGCCGCTGATGGGCGAGGCCGCGGCCCAGGGCGCCGACTTGGTGATCATCACGGACGACAACCCCAGGACCGAAGACCCCGATTTCGTACGGGCGGCAGTGCGCCAGGGCGCCGAACACGCGCACACGGCGGCCAAGGTGATCGAGGTGGCCGGCCGGCGCGCCGCGATCGACGAGGCGGTCCGCCTGGCCGGCCCGGGTGACGTGATCGCCGTGCTCGGCAAGGGCAACGAGCAGGGTCAGGAGGTGAACGGCCAGGTGTTGCCGTTCGACGACCGGGTGGAACTGGCCGCCGCTCTGAAGGGACCCGCATGATCAACCTTTCGCTCGGCGAGATCGCCGCGATCACCGGTGGCCGCCTGGTCAACAGCGACGGCTCGGAGACGGTCAGCGGGGGCGTCGAGTACGACTCCCGCAAGGTCGGACCCGGTGGCCTGTTCGTGGCGTTCGCCGGTGAGAAGCAGGACGGCCACGACTTCGGCCCGGCCGTGGTCGGCGCCGGAGCGGCCGGCGTGCTCGGCACCCGCGACGCGGGCGTGCCCGGGATCGTGGTCGCCGACCAGCTGGACGCGCTGGCGAAACTGGCACACGAGGTGCTCGGGCGGCTGCCGGAGCTGACCGTGGTCGGGCTGACCGGCTCCTCGGGCAAGACGACGACGAAGGACTACATCGGGCAGCTGCTGTCCCGGCTGGGCCCGACCGTGGCGCTGCCCGGGTCGCTCAACAACGAGCTGGGCTTCCCGTACACGGTGCTGCAGGCCGGCGAGAAGACCCGGTTCCTGGTGCTGGAGATGGGCGCCCGGGGGGTCGGGCACCTGCGGTACCTGACCGGGATCGCCCGGCCGTCGATCGGGGTGGTGCTGAACATCGGTGCGGCACACATCGGCGAGTTCGGGTCGGTGGAGGGCACCGCGCTGGCCAAGGGCGAGCTGGTCGAGGCGCTGCCGGAGTCCGGTGTCGCGGTGCTCAACGCGGACGACCCGCTGGTGGCCGGGATGGCGCCGCGGACCGGCGCGCGGGTGCTGCTGGTCGGTGAGGCCGAGGGGGCCGAGCTGCGGGCGAGCGAGGTCGTGGTGGATGCCGCCGGGCGCGCGTCGTACGTACTGAAAAACGGGTCTTCGGTGGGGACCGTCCACCTGAACGTCGCCGGGCGGCATCAGGTCGCCAACAGCCTGGCGGCGGCCGCGGTCGCGCTGACCGCCGGACTGCCCTTCGACGAGCTGGTCACCGCGCTCGGCGAGGTCGGGATCGTCTCCGGCCGGCGGATGGACGTGTTCGCGCGCCCGGACGGCGTGACCGTCATCGACGACTCCTACAACGCCAACCCGTCGTCGACCGCCGCGGCGCTGCACGCGCTGGCCGCGATGGGCGCCGGCAAACGCACCACGGCCGTGCTCGGCTACATGGCCGAGCTGGGCGACCACGAAGTGTCCGGTCACGCCGAGGTGGGCCGCCTGGCCGCCGAGCTCGGTGTGGACCGGCTGATCGCGGTGGCGGACGACGCCCGCCCGATCCTGGACGGCGCCGCGGAGGTGGGCGCGTGGCGGGGCACCGCCCGGCTCGCCGCCGACCAGGCCGCCGCGATCGCGATTCTGCACGATGACCTGCGCGCCGACGACGTCGTGCTGGTCAAGGGTTCCCGGTACCGCACATGGGACGTCGCCGACTGGCTGCGGCGTTCCGAGGAGGTTCAGCCCACGTGAGGGCAGTCATCGTCGCGGCCGCGGTCGCCTTTCTCATCTCGCTCTTCGGCACCCCGATCGCGATCCGGGTCTTCTCGGCGCTCAAGGCCGGACAGCCGATCCGGACCCTCGGCCCCGCTTCCCACATGGGCAAGAAGGGCACCCCGACCATGGGCGGGGTGGCCTTCATCATCGCCACGGTCTTCGCCTACGTGGCCGGGCACCTCGCCCTGACCACGCTTCCGGAGCGGCAGATCGCCCAGGAACGGCCGACCATGACCGCCCTGGTCCTGCTCGGGCTGTTCGTGTTCTGCGGCGCGGTCGGCTTCATGGACGACTTCCTGAAGATCCGCAAGCGCAACTCGGACGGCCTCTCCGCCAAGGGCAAGCTGCTCGGCCAGCTGCTGGTCGGCACCGGCTTCGGCATCGCCGCGCTCTACTTCCCGAGCACCAACGGCGAGACCGTGGTCAGCGAGCACATCTCGTTCATCCGGGACGTGAGCTGGCTGGACGTCGGCAAGGTCGGCTCGGTGATGGTCTTCGTCTTCGTGATCATGGCGATGTCGAACGGCGTGAACCTGACCGACGGCCTGGACGGCCTGGCCACCGGCGCCTCGATCCTGGTCCTCGGCGCGTACTCGCTGATCGGCTTCTGGCAGTACCGGCACTGGTGCGGTGACGACAACTACCGGCTCACCAACCAGCTCACCCAGGAGCACTGTTACCAGGTCCGGGACCCCCTGGAGATCGCGCTGATCGCGGCGGCGGCCGCCGCGGCCTGCGTCGGTTTCCTCTGGTGGAACACCAACCCGGCCCGGATCTTCATGGGCGACACCGGCGCGCTCGGCCTGGGCGGCCTGATCGGCGGCCTCGCCGTGGCCACCCGGACCACGCTGCTCTCGGTGATCATCGGCGGCCTGTTCGTGATCGTCACGATGTCCGTGGTGATCCAGATCATCTCGTTCAAGACCACCGGCAAGCGGGTGTTCCGGATGTCGCCGCTGCAGCACCACTTCGAGCTGGCCGGCTGGAGCGAGGTCAACATCGTGGTGCGGTTCTGGATCATCGCGGGCATCTGCGCCGCGATCGGCCTGGGCCTGTTCTACAGCGACCACCTGGCGGTCATGGGTTAGGGCCTGTCCCGATCATGGGCTAACTCTCATGCGACACGCCATCGACGTGTGCGTCGATGGCGTGTCGTCCGGACGATGATGAGGGCATGGCGGACGACCGTACCGAGAAGGACCGCCCGTCACTGAGCCGGCAGTTCCTGCCCGCCGTGCACGGGTTGCTGGCCCGTCCGCTCTCGTCGTACTACCTGCTGATCGCGAGCGCCGGCCTGCTGCTGCTGATCGGGTTGACCATGGTCTTCTCGGCGACCAGCGTGAAGGCGTACGCGGCGAACGGCAACGCGTTCTCGGCGATCTCCAGCCAGGCGGTGTACGCCCTGCTCGGCCTGGTCGCCTTCTGGATCTGCCAGCGGCTGCCCGCCATCACCCTGCGCTCGGTGGGCAAGTACGTGCTCGGCGGCGCGGGCCTCCTGCTCGCCTTCCAGAACCTGATCGTGGTGATCGAGGACGTCGGCCCACAGGAGAGCGCCAAGGTCGGCCCGTTCCTGGTCAGCCTGCTCTCGATCTCGTTCGGCGGGGTCAGCATCCAGCCCTCCGAGGTGGCCAAGCTCGGCCTGGTGCTGTGGGGCGCCGACGTGATCGCCCGCAAGGGACCGGCCCTGGGGCACTGGCGCGAGCTGGCCATGCCGCTCTTCCCGGTGATCGGCCTGCTCTTCGTCCTGGTCGGCTACAACGACGTGGGCACCATGCTGGTGCTGCTGGCGCTGACCGTCGGCCTGCTCTGGGCGGCCGGGGTGCGCCTGCGGGTGTTCGGCGCGCTGGGCGTGCTCGGGCTGACCGGCATCGGCCTGCTGATCGCCGCCGCGTCCCGGGGGGCCGGCTCCGGCACGGACGGCGCCGAGAACTACCGCGTGCAGCGCCTCACCGCGTTCCTCACGCCGTTGGAGAAGTGTGACCCGGGCGGGGTCTGCTACCAGCTCATCCAGGGCCGCTCGGCGATCTTCGAGGGCGGCTGGTTCGGGGTCGGGCTGGGCAAGGGCGCGCTGAAGTGGGGCTGGGTGCCCGAGGCGGAGAACGACTTCATCTACGCGATCGTGGCCGAGGAGCTCGGCGTGGTCGGCTGCACGGTGGTGCTGGCGCTGTTCTCGGTGCTGGCGTACACCGGGTTCCGGATCGCCCGCCGGTCCACCGACCCGTTCCGCCGCCTCGCGGCCGCCGCGATCACCACCTGGCTGGTCGCCCAGGCCGTGATCAACATGGGCGGGGTGGTCGGTCTGCTGCCCATCACCGGACTTCCGCTACCGTTCATTTCCGCAGGTGGCAGTGCCCTCGTGGTGGCGATGGCGGCGATCGGCATGCTCGCCTCGTTCGCCCGCGCGGAGCCGGACGCGGCGCGTGCCCTGAACGCTCGTCCGACGCCTCGATGGGTGCGACTAGTCTGGGCCCCGCTGCCGCCGCTTCCCCCGCCGCGGCGGCCGGTCCAGCCGCGTCCGCCGTCCCCGAAGAAGCCGGGTTCCCGGTCATCCGTGGGTGGGACGAAGGACCGTCTCTAGCCCGCTCTAGGGTGGCGGGCGAAACGGTAGGAACGGAGAGGAGACGGTGATGGTTCCGCTGCGGTCGGTCGTGCTCGCCGGAGGAGGCACCGGTGGTCACATCTATCCGCTGCTGGCCTTCGCCGACGCTCTGCGACGCCATTTCCCGCAGATCCGGATCACGACGCTGGGCAGCCCCAAGGGGATGGAGAACCAGCTCATCCCGGCGGCCGGCTACGACCTGCGGGTGATCCCGGCCTACCAGCTGCCCCGGTCGCTGAACCTGGACCTGCTGCGTACCCCGGACCGGATGTACAAGTCTGCGGCCGCCGCCGGTGAGATCATCGACGAGGTGCAGGCCGAGGTGGTCGTCGGGTTCGGCGGTTACGTCTCGACCCCGGCCTACCTGGCCGCCTGGCGCCGGGAGCTGCCGATCGTGATCCACGAGGTGAACGTGCCGCCGGGGGTCGCCAACCGGATGGGCATGAAGTTCACCAAACGGATCGCCGTCGGTTTCCCGCACCAGCTGGAGCAGGCCGAGTCGCTGCGCAACGCGCGCCTGGTCGGTGTGCCGCTGCGGACCGGGATCACCCAGATGGACCGCCCGGCGCTGCGCCCGCAGGCGCTCTACCACTTCGGGCTGCGCCCGGACCTGCCGGTGCTGTTCGTCTCCGGCGGCTCGTCCGGCGCGCGGACGATCAACCTGGCGGTGGCCGCGGCGGCCAAGCGGCTGGCCCACGCCGGCATCCAGGTGCTGCACGTGCAGGGCGGGCGCAACGACCCGTTCGAGGTGCCGGGCGACCTGCCGGTGCCGTATGTCGTCGTGCCCTACCTGTCGGACATGCAGCTCGGATACGCTGCCGCCGACCTGATGCTCTGCCGGGGCGGGGCGATCACGGTGGCCGAGACCACCGCGCTCGGCATGCCGGCGGTCTACGTGCCGTACCCGTTCAGCAACCAGGAGCAGCGCCGCAACGCGCTGCCGGTGGTGGAGAACGGCGGCGGCATGCTTGTCGACAACAGTGAGCTGACCCCGGACTGGATCGAGCGGAACATCATCCCGCTGGCCCGGGACCGGCAGCGGCTGGCCGCCATGGGCCACGCCGCGGCGCAGTACGGCCGTCGTGACGGTGACGAGCAGCTCTTGCGGTTCGTCATGGAAGCGGCCGGCCGATGAACGCCGTCAACACAGTGACCGAGGGAGTTAAGTGGTGAACACGGCGGAGTTGACGCCAGCCGGTGAGATGACCGCCGAGGACCTCGGCAGCGTGCATCTGATCGGGATCGGTGGGGTCGGCATGGCCGGCCTGGCCCGGCTCCTGCTGACCCGGGGCGTACCGGTCTCCGGCAGCGAGCTGCGCGAGTGGCCGGCCCTGGCGGCGCTGCGCGCGCTCGGCGGGACGGTGCACATGGCGCACGTGCCGTCGAACCTCGACGGCGTGGACACGGTCGTCTACTCCACCGCGATCCCGGCCGATCACGTGGAGATGGTCGAGGCGCGCCGGCGGGGCCTGCGGGTCCTGCACCGCTCCGAGGCGCTCGCTGCGGCGATGACCGGCCGGCAGACCATCGCGGTGGCCGGCACCCACGGCAAGACCACCACCACGTCGATCATGACGGTGATCCTGCAGCACGCCGGGCAGGACCCGTCCTTCGTGATCGGCGGGGAGATGTCCGCGGCCGGCTCCAACGGCCACCACGGCACCGGCCCGCACTTCGTGGCCGAGGCGGACGAGCACGACCGGTCGTTCCTGATCTACCGGCCGCACGTCGCGATCATCACGAACATCGAGGGCGACCACCTCAACAACTGGGGTGACCTGGAGACGCTCAAGGCGGGCTTCCTCCAGTTCGGCGGGCTGGCCGACGGGTTCGTGGTGACCTGCGCGGACGGCCCCGGCACCGACGAGCTGATCGCCGGGCTGCGGGCCGCGGGCAAGACGGTTTACACGTACGGCGAGGCCGAGGGCGCCGACCTGCGGATCAGCGACGTGGTGTCGACGGTCAGCGGGGTGCGGTACTCCGCGGAGCTGCACGGCGAGTCGCTGGGTGACCTGAAGCTCGCGATGCCCGGCCGGCTGATGGGCCTGAACAGCGCCGCGACCGTGCTCACCGCGCTCAAGCTGGGCGTGCCGCTGGACAAGATCCGCGAGGCGCTGGAGTCGTTCCCCGGTGTGCGCCGTCGCTTCGAGCGCAAGGGCATCGCGGCCGGCGTCCGGGTCTACGACGAGTACGCGTACCACCCGACCTCGGTGATGGCCGCGCTGCGCACGCTGCGCGAGGTGGCCGGGGACGGCCGCCTGCTGGTGGTCTTCCAGCCGTACCGGGTCTACCGGACCCGGGACCTGCAGGCCGAACTGGCCGAGGGGCTGGCCGTCGCGGACCAGGTGATCGTGATGGAGGTGTTCGGCCCGGGGGAGACCCGCGGACCGGGCGAGGGCGGTCTCGCCCTGACCGCCGCGATCGATCTGCCCGCCGACCGCAAGGTCTTCGTGCCGGACTGGGCCGACGTGCCGGCCGAGGTGGTCAGCCGCAGCCGCCCCGGCGACGTGGTGGTGACGATGGGCGCGCCGCCGATCTCGCTGATGGGCGACGAGCTGCTGGCCGCGCTCACCGACGCGGACCTCCGGCCGGATCTCGCGGGCTGATCCGTGGCGGGCTCGGGCACACGCAACTGGCGGCTGGTGCGGGCGGACACCGACGCGGTGCCGCCGTCCGCGCGCCGGTTCATGGCCCGGGCCCGGCAGCGCAAGCTGCAGGCCGCGTTGCCCTGGCTGGCCGGGGCCGGCGTGCTGCTGGTGGCCACCGGCCTGGTCTGGCTGTTCTACGGCACCTCGGTGTTCGGCGTGAAGACCGTCGACGTGGCCGGCGCCCAGGTGCTCGACCAGGAGCAGGTGCGTGCCGCGGCCGCGGTGCCGGCCGACCGTCCGCTGGCCCGGGTCGACCTGGACGACGTCGAGGCCCGGGTGCGCGGCCTGGCGCCGGTGGACCGGGTGACGGTCACCCGGAGCTGGCCGTCCACCCTGCGGATCGAGGTGGTCGAGCGGGTCGCGGTGGCCGCCGTGCCGGTCCGTGACCAGTTCACCCTGATCGACGACGACGGTGTGCCGTTCCGGGCGGTCGCCACGGCGCCGGCCGGTCTGCCGCTGGCCCGCCTGGCGACGCCCGGCCCGGGTGACCCGAGCACCGGCTCGGCGCTGACCGTGCTGGACGCGCTCACCGACGATCTGCGCGAGCAGCTGGTGGCCATCTCGGTGGCCTCGCCGGTGCAGATCCGGCTGGAGTTGCGCAAGGGTCGCGTGGTGATCTGGGGCGACGACACCGCGAGCGAGCAGAAGAGCAAGGTGACCTTGGCGCTGCTGAAGCGTAAGGGCAACGAGATCGACGTCAGCGCGCAACCGATCGTGACCATTCGGTGACGATTTGGCTAAACCGACAAAAACGTACGAACGGAATATTACCGTCGAGGTTACGGGTGACTCGCATACTCACCTCGTAAGCGGACGCGACACGCCGTCCCGGTTCTTTGGCTGGGGCGCGATGTCCGCATACGTTGCGTCGAGAGGTTTGAGTAGTTGACATAACTCTAAACCTCTAGTAGAGGGTGAGGGTTTCCTCGCCCTCCCTTGCACGGCAGTGGATGTCGAAGTGCGGTTCCGCCTTGGAACCGCAGGGGCCCTCGACATTCGCCAACCCCGGAAGGGAAGGCTGAGCCCGATGACACCTCCGCACAACTACCTTGCGGTCATCAAGGTCGTAGGCATCGGCGGCGGCGGCGTGAACGCCGTGAACCGCATGATCGAGGTTGGGCTCAAAGGCGTCGAGTTCATCGCGATCAACACCGATGCCCAGGCCCTGCTGATGAGCGACGCCGACGTCAAGCTCGACGTCGGCCGGGAACTGACCCGTGGACTGGGCGCCGGCGCCCAGCCCGAGGTCGGTAAGAACGCCGCCGAGGACCACCGCGACGAGATCGAGGAGGTCCTCAAGGGGGCCGACATGGTCTTCGTGACGTGTGGCGAGGGCGGCGGCACCGGCACCGGCGGCGCGCCGGTGGTGGCCAACATCGCCCGTAAGCTCGGCGCGCTGACCATCGGCGTGGTGACCCGCCCGTTCTCGTTCGAGGGCAAGCGGCGTCAGGTCCAGGCCGAGACCGGCATCGACGAGCTGCGCAACCAGTGCGACACCCTGATCGTGATCCCGAACGACCGGCTGCTCGCACTCGGCGACCGCGGGATCAGCATGATGGACGCGTTCCGTCAGGCCGACCAGGTGCTGCTCTCCGGTGTTCAGGGCATCACCGACCTGATCACCACCCCGGGTCTGATCAACCTGGACTTCGCCGACGTCAAGAGCGTGATGAGCAACGCGGGCAGCGCGCTCATGGGCATCGGCAGCGCGCGCGGCGACAACCGCGCGGTCGAGGCGGCCGAGCGGGCCATCTCCAGCCCGCTGCTGGAGCAGAGCATGGACGGTGCGCGCGGCGTGCTGCTCTCCATCGCCGGTGGCTCCGACCTGGGCCTGTTCGAGATCAACGACGCGGCGCAGCTGGTCACCGACGCGGCACACCCGGACGCGAACATCATCTTCGGCGCGGTCATCGACGACGCGCTCGGCGATGAGGTGCGGGTGACCGTGATCGCGGCCGGGTTCGACGGGGGTTCGCCCTCGTACAAGCCGGCCGAGCCGATGCGCAGCAAGGTGCACCCTCCGGTGCAGTCGCACCAGAGCGGCAACTCGCCGTCGCCGATCTCGTCGACGTCGCTGACCCCGCACCAGTCCACGCCGGCACCGGCCACGCCGACGCCGCGCAAGCACGTCCTCTTCGACGACGTGGACGTGCCGGACTTCCTGAAGAACGGTTCCTGACCGCGTTCCTGGCTCATGACTGATCAGACGAGTGACGACGGGCGGCGGGCCGAGCTCGCCGCCAACCTCCGGCAGGTACGCGACAGGATCGAGCGTGCCTGCGTGGCGGCCGGGCGGCCGCCGGAGGCGGTCACCCTGACCGCGGTGACCAAGACGTACCCGGCGAGCGACGTGCTGCTGCTCGCCGGGCTCGGCGTCCTCGACGTCGCCGAGAACAAGGACCAGGAGGCGGCCGCCAAAGCCGCCGAGGCGCGCGCCGCGGGCGTCCGCCTGCGCTGGCACTTCGTCGGCCAGCTGCAACGCAACAAGGCGAAGTCGGTTGCCGCGTACGCCGACGTGATCGAGTCCGTGGACTCGCTGCGCCTGACCACCGCGCTGGACCGGGCCGTGGCCGCGGTCCGCGACGAACCCCTCGAGGTGCTGGTCCAGGTGAGCCTGGACGGCGACCCGGACCGCGGCGGTGCGGCCGGCGACGACCTCTGGCGGGTGACCGACGCGGTGGCCTCATCGGACGGTCTGCGGCTGGGCGGGCTGATGGCCGTCGCTCCACTGGGGTGGGAGTCCGGGCGGGCTTTCGAGCGACTGGCCGAACTGGCCGGTCGTCTGACCACGGCGCATCCGGGCGCCACCACGGTCTCCGCGGGGATGAGCGGCGACCTGGAAGCGGCCGTTCTGCACGGGGCGACACACGTACGGATCGGTACATCTTTACTCGGGATGCGAAACTCGCTGCGGTAGCCTTGCGGCGGGCAGCAAACTACATAGGTGTTGTTTTGCGCGACGCGCCACCGCCGGCGGCCGTTGCGTCTGACGACGCAGCGTCGCAGCAGGTCACAGGTCCGAATCGGACCAGGTGTCCGGCTCGCCAGGGGGGACGCGGCACGCCAGGGGGGCGCGGGCCGCAACAGCGGACGGAGGTGGGGGCATGAGTACTTTCCGTAAGGCGGCCGTCTGGCTGGGGCTGGCCGAGGAAGAGGACGAGCGCGACTACGAGGAGCGGGGTTACCAGGAGCGCTCCTACCGGTCGACCCGGGATCGGGACCGGGACCGCTACTCCTCCGGTGACCGGTACTCCGACGGCGGCTTCGAGGACGAAGAGGTCGAGGAGGAGCGGGCGGTGCCGCGGTCGCGTCCCGACCGGGAACGGCCCGAGCGGTCCGAGCGCGCTGAGCGGTCCGACCGCTCCGAGCGGTCCGAGCGCAGCAGCCGGCTCAGCGACCGGGTCTCCTCGGTGCGCGCCGAGATGGACCGGGACGACGACGACCGGATCGAGCGGGCCAGTGTCCGTTCCATCACCCGGCCCTCGGTGGCGCCCGAGCAGTCCTCGGCGCTGACGTACTCCACCCGGGAGAATCTGGCACTGGCGCCGCAGCCGGTTCCGCAGGTGCACAAGCGCCCGATCGAGGAGGAGCAGCGGTACCAGATCACCACGCTGCACCCGACCACGTACCGGGAAGCACGGACGATCGGCGAGCACTTCCGCGACGGCGTCCCGGTGATCATCAACCTCACCGAGATGGACGAGTCGGACGCTCGCAGGCTCGTCGACTTCGCGGCGGGTCTGGCGTTCGGTCTGCGGGGTACGATCGAGCGCGTGACCAACCGGGTTTTCCTGCTCTCTCCGGCGAACGTCCAGGTCACCGCAGAAGACAAGGCCAAGATCGCTGAGGGCGGGTTCTTCGCCCAGAGTTGACCCGAACGAGGGATCCGCCGGACGTGCTGTCGATCGTGTTTCAGATTATCTATCTGTTGGTGTACCTCTTCTTCCTGGTGCTGCTGAGCAGGTTCGTCATGGGAGCCGTGCTCCAGTACGGACGTCGCTGGCAGCCGGGCCGGGGCGCATCCGCCGCACTCGAATTGGTGTGGAGCGTCACGGATCCACCTCTCAAGGCGTTGAGGCGTGTGATCCCACCGCTGCGCATTGGTAACGTGAGTTTGGACCTGGCTTCCATCGTGCTGCTGGTTATCCTGTTCGTGCTCATGGAGTTAGTGCTAGTTCGCCTCATCTCGACCTACAGATAGACAGCAGCCCCAACCGCGGCCGCGACTGACCCGAGGAGTTTCGATGCCGCTGACCCCGGCCGACGTGCATAACGTCGCCTTCAAGAAGCCCCCGATCGGCAAGCGGGGGTACGACGAGGAGGAGGTCGACGCCTTCCTGGACGAGGTCGAGCGCGAACTCGCCCGTCTGATCGAGGAGAACAACGAGCTGCGCGCCCAGGTGGAACGCGGCGGTCGGGGTGGCGCACCAGCCGGCCCGAGTGCCGACCCCCGCCTCGCGGCCGAGCTCAACGACCTGAAGGCCCAGCTCGACCGTGTGCAGCGGGACAAGTCCTCGGCCGAGCAGGCAGCCCGGCAGATGCAGGCTGAGCTGGAGCAGGTGCGCGCACAGGGCCCCGGCCCCGGTGGTGCCGGAGCGGCCGGCGCCGACGGTGAGCAGCAGGCTCTCCGGGTGCTGATGATGGCCCAGCGCACGGCCGACGACCACGTGTCGGACGCCCGCCGCGAGGCCGACAAGCTCCTCTCCGACGCCCGTTCCAAGGCGGAGGAGGTCACCCGCGAGGCCCGCGCCAAGGCGGACGCCCTCGAGCGCGACGCGCGTCAGCGGCACCAGGAGGCCATGGGCGGCCTGGACGCCAAGCGGACCGCGCTGCAGAAGCACATCGAGGAGCTCAAGCAGTTCGAGCGGGAGTACCGGACCCGCCTGAAGGCTTACCTCGAGAGCCAGCTGCGTGACCTCGATGGCCGTGGCCAGGGCCTGGAGGCCGAGATGGCGCGCGCTGACGCGAACCGTTCGGTCGGTGGCTCCGGCGGTCTCGCCGCGGCCGGCCTGGCCGGTTCGTACGGCGGCCGGTCGAACGCCATCGAATCGGGCCGCTGACCAAAAGCCCCAGCACCCCGACGAGGATGAGCCATGATTCCTGCTAGTTTCCCGCTCATCCTTGTCGCGGTGGTGTGTCTCGCGATCGGCCTGGTCCGCGGGTCGAGCAGCCTTCTCATAGCCTCGATCGTGGCCAGTCTGCTGGCCGCGGTCGCCCTGGTCATCGGCGCGCGTCAGAACGCTGCGGCTCGCCGCCCGGGTGCGCCGGACGACTCCGTGCCGCCGGGGTCGGCCCCGCGCCGCACCACCGGGGCGCCGTCCGACGCCCACGATTCTGCCCCGGCGGGCGCCGCGTTCGCAGCCGATTCCGGCTACCCCGGCGACTCTCCGCACACCGCCGGCGTGTCCTATGCCTCCGACTCTCCCGAGCCCGCTGAGTCCTTCGCGGCGACCGGGGGAACCGACCCGAACGGCTATCCCGCAGCCACCGCTGAACCGGTATACGCAGATCAGCCGCCAGCGGATCAAGGTGACACCGCTGATCTTCCCCGGGCTGCCGATTCGGGTGCTGGTGCGCCTGCTGCGGGAACACACCTGACGGACGAATCGGCGGCCGGTGCGGACTACCAGGCCGCCTCGTCGACCATCGGCGCGGCCCGCGGCCGCGACGGGGACGATCAGTCCTGGCGCCGCCCGTCCGCCGCGGGCGGATATCCGGATCACGGCGACGGGTCCGGGTATGCCGGTCCGGGGTCGCCGGGGCTGCACTCCTCGGATCTGGACTCCTCGGTGCTGGATGCGCCGGGGCCGGCTTCGTCCGGCTCGGGTCCGGGCTTCTCGGGTCCGGGTTTCTCCGGGATGGATTCTTCGGGGCTGGACTCCTCGGGGTTGGGCGACGAGTTCGGTGAGCCGGACGCGGACGATCCCGACGACGAGCCGCTGCCGCAGTCGGTCCGGCCGACGGACGCCGTGCAGGTGGCCCGGCTGGACACCGAGGTGCTGGTGGTGGACGGACGGCCGCGCTACCACATGGCGGACTGCCCGCACCTGGTCGGCCGCCTGACCGAGCCGTTGCCCGCCGACGAGGCCGTGGAGCTGGGGTTCAGCCCGTGCGGGCTGTGCCGCCCGGTCGACCGGCTGCTCGCGGCGAACGCGCGCCGCTGACGGCGGCCGTGGCGAAGCGGGACGTGCCGTCCGGGGTGTCGGTGCCGGTGCGGGTCCGGCCGGGGGCCGGTCGCACCCGGGTCGGCGGGCGTTACGCCGGGCCGCACGGGCCGGCGCTGATCGTCGCGGTGGGCGCGCCCGCGGTGGACGGCCGGGCGACCGAGGCGGTTCGCCGGGCGCTGGCGGAGGCGCTCGGGGTGCGTGCCGCGGCCGTGGCGCTGCGGATCGGCGCGACCAGCCGGGACAAGGTCTTCACCGTCGACGCCCCGGCCGGCGATCTGGAATCCCGCCTGGCCGGCTTGCTCGGCGACTGACCGTCGCTGTTCCCGGCCGCCTGACACGCGGTGAGGGTGGGGTGACTCGAGGTGTATCGTCGAGTATCCGAAATGGGGCTCGGCGCGGTCGCCGGGGCATCTCATGCTCCGTGTCGTTGCCGGCCTCCGGTGTGCGCGGCGCTTTCCAGCCGCGCCATTTCTACAGGTGGGGCCGGATTCGCGGCGACAGCCGGTCGGCCCGGGGTAACGGGGGGAAGACAGCGGGACCGGCGTGCCGGGGCGAGTGCGGCCGACCGGTTCCGAGGACCGCTGATCGCCGCGCCGGGTGCGCGGCCGAGGGAGCGATGATGGCCAAGGCAACCGAATCCCGTTCCGCGGCGAGTGGTGCGGCCGCTACCGAGCGGAGCCGGACCGCAGCGGAGACCGAGCAGATCCGGAACGCGCTGGTGGCGCGGCTCCACGAGCTGCAGGCCGAGTACGATCAGGCGCTCAGTGCGATCACCGAGCTCTCGCGCGTACGGCTCGCGGATTCGGCCGGGGATGACCAGGCCGACACCGGGACCAAGACGTTCGAGCGGGAGCAGGAGATCACGCTGGCCAACAACCTGCTCGAACGGATCACACAGGTGGAACGCGCCATCGAGCGGCTCGGCCAGGGCAACTACGGTTGGTGTGAGCGGTGCGGCACCCAGATCCCGGTGGAGCGGCTCGCCGCCTTCCCATCCGCGACGCTCTGTGTGTCCTGTAAGCAACTGGAGGAAAGACGCTGAACGCCGACAAGGCCGCCCGTTTCACCCCGCGCGCCGTGGTGGTGCTGGGCGCCACCGCGCTCATCGCGCTGGCGCTGGACCAGTGGGTGAAGCACCTCTCCACCGAGAACCTGGAAGAGCACCACCCGGTCCGGATCCTCGGTGGCCTGATCTATCTCTCGCTGCTGCGCAACGGCGGTGCGGCGTTCAGCTTCGGCACCGGGTTCACCTGGGTGTTCCCGCTGATCACGCTGGTCGTGGTCGGCTGGATCGTCTGGATGGCGACCAAGCTCCGGTCGGTGCCGTGGGCGCTCTCGCTCGGGCTGGTGCTCGGCGGCGCGCTGGGCAACCTGGGCGACCGGCTGTTCCGGGCACCCGGGCCGTTCCAGGGCCACGTGGTCGACATGATCAGCGTGTTCGCGCCGGAAGGGGGCAAGTTCGCGGTCTTCAACATCGCGGACGCCTGCCTGACCGTCGGCGTCTGCCTCGCGGTGCTCCTGGAACTGACCGGCCGGCAGCGCGACGGCAGCCGGCTGTCCGGCAAGGCCGGCAAGAACACCACGACCGAGGCCGGTACGGCCGAGGCGGGCAAGACCGATGCGACGACCGGAACTGAGGAGCGGGCATGAGCGGGACACGTTCTCTTCCGGTACCGGACGGACTCGACGGGATGCGGCTGGACCAGGCGGTCTCCCGGCTGTTCGGGCTGTCCCGGACCGCCGCGGCGACCCTGGTCGAGGCCGGTGACGCGCTCGTCGACGGCATTCCCCGGCCGAAGTCGGACAAGGTGGCCGCGGGCTCGTGGCTCGAGGTGACGCTGCCCGCGCCGATCACCGCGCCGGTCCTGGTGGCCCAGCCGGTGCACGGCATGACGGTGATCTTCAGCGATGACGACATCGTGGTGGTGGACAAGCCGGTCGGCGTGGCCGCCCACCCGAGCCCGGGCTGGACCGGCCCGACCGTGCTGAGCGGCCTGGCCGCGATGGGTCACAACGTGGCGACCAGCGGCGCGGCCGAACGCCAGGGCATCGTGCACCGCCTGGACGTCGGCACCACCGGTCTGATGGTGGTGGCCAAGTCCGAGATCGCGTACACCGCGCTGAAGCGGGCGTTCAAGGAGCGCGAGGTGGAGAAGCGCTACCACGCGGTGGTGCAGGGTCACCTCGACCCGCTGCGCGGCACGATCGACGCCCCGATCGACCGGCACCCGACCGCCGACTGGAAGTTCGCGGTGATGTCCGACGGCAAGCCGAGCGTCACGCACTACGACACGCTGGAGGCGTTCCGCTCCGCGAGTCTGGTCGACGTGCGGCTGGAGACCGGGCGCACCCACCAGATCCGGGTGCATTTCTCGGCGATGCGGCACCCGTGCGCCGGTGACATCACGTACGGTGCGGATCCCACCCTGGCGGCGCGGCTGAAGCTGAACCGGCAGTGGTTGCACGCCAAGGAACTGGCCTTCGCGCACCCGCGTACGTACGACGAGGTGCGGTTCGTCAGCGAGTACCCGGACGACCTGAAAATCGCGCTGGACGTCCTCCAGGACGTCGGCTGACCTGATGGAGTGACACCGTGGGCCCGCATCGACTGCGCGCGGTCCTCGTCAGGTTCGGGGGCGGCTCACTCCGGTTGCAGATCATGACCGGAGTGGCGCTGGCCGCTACCGCCGTGCTGGTGCTCGCCGTCGCCTGGGCCGGTCACTCCGGCGGCCCGGCCGGCGAGGACCCGGGCGACGTGGTGCGGGTCGGTGTGGTCGAGGGCCAGTCGGTCGCCGGGTACCTGGACTCCGCCCAGCGCGAGCTGAGCATGCTCGCCGACCCGTCCGGCCCGGCCGCCGGGGACACCTGGGCCCTGATCAGCCTGCGTGACTACGCGGCACCGGACCGGTTGCCGGCGCTGCTGGACGGCGCGCTGGTGGCCCAGGTGTACGCCCGGGTGCCGCTGCCGGACACCCGCACCCAGGTGTCGCTGATCCCGGTCTACCGGTGGCCCGGCGACGTGACCGCCGGGATGCTCGACGCGGCGCTGGTCCGTGATCAGGAGCAGGCCGACTATCTGCGGCTGGAACGGTCGCTGACCGGAGACGATCAGCGCCAGACCCGGCTGCGGGCGACGTACGCGAATGCCGCCCGGACCGCGGCTCAGGAGGCCGCCGCGTACCGATCAGGGTGTTCCTGTGTGTTCGCGGCCGTGGTCCGCGCCACCCCCGCGACCCTCGACGACATCGCGTCCCGCGCCGCGGTCCGGGCGGTCGACCCGGCGCCCGAGGTACGCACCCTGGACCGGACGGAATTCCGCCCGCCGTTGCCCGAGGAACGTGGCACCGTCTCCGCCGAGCCGTCGGCCGTGCCTGTGCCAACGGTGGCGCCGGAGGTTGCCTCGACGTCACCGGCACGGTTACCGTCGTCGATCGGGATCACTGTGACTTCGGCCTCACCGGATCGCCGGGTGGCCGGGTCGCCGGCTGTCGTCACGTCGTCACCGGAACCGCTTGCCGTACCCTCGGAGGCGGAAGTGAGTGCTGCTCACGACGGATCAAGCGCGTCTGCCGAAGCCTCCGGTACCGAACCGGAGCGCTAGTTTTTCCGTATTAAGAAACGTTCGGGCGGATGCACGTGCACGACCAGCGTGCCGCTATGTGATCAAGAACGACCGGGGGATGGGCGCTCGGTCGGTGGCCCGAATAGGGTTCTCATCCGTAGCCTGTCTTGGCGAGAACCCCTCGCCGCAACACGACGTCGGGTAGGCGCAGAAGGGACAAGCCGTGGACGGGACCGAGACCGGCTGGGGCCGGCCTGCGGAACCAGCCCCGCGCTGGCGGGCCTTGCTGGATCGTGCCCGGCATGGTCATCGCGCCGAGGAGCCCGCCGAGGAGCCGAAGCCGGAGACGGCGGACGTTCCGCAGCAGTGGGGTCAGCAGGCACCATCAGCACGCGCGTCGGCCAGGCCGGCGAATCCGCTGGACAGCGGGCCGCCGCCGCGCCGTGGCGCCGAACCGGACGCGCAGCGGGCCATGCCGCAGCGCCCGATCAACCCGCTCGACCCGCGGTGGCAGTCCCGGTCGGAGCAGCAGCAGCACAGCTTCTTCGACCCGACGCCACGGTCACCGCAGCCGGCTCCGCAGGCCGCGCCGCCGCCGGCGGCGCCACCGAGCCGGGGCGCGTACCCACCGGCGCCCGGCTATCCGCCGGCCCCGCCGCAGCCCGGCGCGTACCCGCAGCCCAACGGCTACCCGCAGCCCAACGGCTATCAGCAGCCGAACGGGGCTCCGCAGCCGAACGGCTACCCGCAGCCGAACGGCTATCAGCCGCCGCCGGCCGCCTATCCGCAGGCGTACGCCCCGGCCGCGCCCCCGGTGGCTCCGCCGGTCGCCCCGCGGCCGGTGTCCCCGCCACCTGCGCCGGCCGCCCGACCGGCCCCGGTCGCGCCGCCGGGCATCCGGCTCGACGCGCCCGCAGCCCCGCCGGGGATCCGGCTCGACGCCCCCGCAGCCCCGCCCGGCATCCGGCTCGACGCCCCCGGTGCCCGGGCCGAGCCGGCGCTCCGGCCGGAGACGACCGGCGCCCGGATCGAGTGGCGGCAGACCCGCGGCGACGAGGGCCTGGACCGCTCGGCCGCGGTGATGCGGCGCAAGCTCGGCAAGCCCCGGGTGCTGGCGTTCGCCAACCCCAAGGGCGGCGTGCACAAGACCACCGCGACCGTGCTGGCCGCGGCCACCATCGGCAGCGTCCGCGGCCGTGGCGTGCTGGCCTGGGACGACAACGAGCTGCGGGGCACACTCGGCCTGCGGGCCGGCAGCGCCCGGCACGCCCGGACGATCAAGCACCTGCTGGCCGACCTGATGCGGATCGAGAACCTGCACGGCGACGCGCTGCTGCAGGAGCTCGACGCGTACCTGCGGCACGCCTCGGACGGGTCCTACGACGTGCTGGCCGGCGAGGAGAACCCGCGCTTCGCCCAGCGGCTGGACCAGGACACCGTGCGCCGGGTGATGGATCTGCTGCGCCGCACCCACGACGTGATCTGCGTGGACACCGGCAACAACGTGGAGAGCGTCAACTGGCAGACGGTGATGCGGACCGCCGACCAGCTGGTGATCACCACGGTGCCCCGCGAGGACGCCGCGTTCACCGCGGACTGGATGCTCGACGTGCTCGAGGAGAGCGGGATGGGCGAGATGGTGGCCAACGCCGTGACGCTCATCTCGTGCCCGTCGCCGGGCGCCCTGCCGCTGCTGGAGGACTTCAAGAAGCACTTCGCCACGCGGACCCGCGCGGTCGCCGTGGTGCCCTACGACCCGGCGCTCGAGGTGGGTTCCTCGATCGAGTACGCGGACCTGCAGCCGGAGACCCGGCAGGCCTGGCTGCGTGCCGCGTCGGTGATGCTGGAGCCCTTCGCCGAGTAGTATTCCGGGGCGCTGCCAAACGAAGAGGGGGTCCCGGGTGTCCGACTCGTTCGTGCATCTGCACGTTCACACCGAGTATTCGATGCTCGACGGAGCGGCCCGGGTCAAGGAACTGATCGCCGAGGCGAAACGCCTCGGCATGCCGGCCGCCGCGATCACCGATCACGGCAACATGCACGGTGCCTATGAGATGTACAAGCAGTCGAAAGACGCGGGCATCACGCCGGTCATCGGTGTCGAGGCGTACGTGGCCCCGGAGTCGCGGCTGACCAAGAGCCGGATCAAGTGGGGTCGTCCGGAGCAGAAGTCGGACGACATCTCCGGTAACGGTGCGTATACCCACATGACCATGTGGGCGCGCAACGCGGTCGGCCTGAAGAACCTGTTCCGGCTCAACTCGCGGGGCTCCATCGAGGGCCAGCTCGGCAAGTACCCGCGGATGGACTTCGAGATCATCGCGGAGCACGCCGAGGGCATCATGGGCACCACCGGCTGCCCGTCCGGCGCGGTGCAGACCCGCCTGCGGCTGGGGCAGTTCGACGAGGCGCTCAAGTCCGCGGCGAAATACCAGGAAGCGCTCGGCAAGGACAACTACTTCCTCGAGATCATGGACCACGGTCTGTCGATCGAGAAGCGGGTCCGGGACGGGCTGCTGGAGATCGGCAAGAAGCTCTCCATCCCGACCCTGGTCACCAACGACTCGCACTACACCCACGAGGAGCAGTCCGCGGCGCACGACGTGCTGCTCTGCGTGCAGACCGGCAGCAACGTGGCCGACCCGAACCGGTTCCGGTTCGACGGCTCGGGCTACTTCGTGAAGTCGGCCGACCAGATGCGCGCGGTCGACTCCTCGGACGCCTGGCAGGAGGGGTGCCGGAACACCCTGCTGGTGGCCGAGAAGGTGGACATCGACGGGATGTTCACGTTCAAGAACCTGATGCCGCGGTTCCCGATCCCGGACGGTTTCTCCGAGGAGGAGTATTTCCGGCACGTGGCGTACGAGGGGCTGCGCAAGCGGTTCCCGGCCGGCATCCCGGAGACCCACGTCACCCAGGCCGAGTACGAGCTCGGCGTGATCATCAGCATGGGCTTCCCGGCGTACTTCCTGGTGGTCGCGGACTTCATCCAGTGGGCGAAGGACAACGGCATCGCCGTGGGTCCGGGCCGCGGGTCCGCCGCCGGCTCCCTGATCGCGTACGCCATGGCCATCACCGACCTGGACCCGATCCAGCACGGGCTGATCTTCGAGCGGTTCCTCAACCCCGAGCGCGTCTCGATGCCCGACGTCGACATCGACTTCGACGAGCGCCGGCGCGCCGAGGTCATCCGGTACGTGACCGAGAAGTGGGGCGACGACAAGGTCGCCCAGATCGCCACGTTCGGCACGATCAAGGCGAAGGCCGCGGTGAAGGACTCGGCCCGGGTGCTCGGGTTCCCGTTCGCGGTCGGCGACCGGATCACCAAGGCGATGCCGCCGGACGTGATGGGCAAGGGCATCACCCTGGGCGGCATCTTCAACAAGGACGACAAGCGGTACAACGAGGCCGGTGAGGTCCGCACGCTGTACGAGACCGACCCGGACGTCAAGAAGGTGATCGACACCGCGCGCGGCATCGAGGGCCTGATCCGGCAGACCGGCGTGCACGCGGCCGGCGTGATCATGTCCGCCGAGCCGATCATCGATCACATCCCGCTGATGCGCCGGGCCGCCGACGGCGTGATCATCACGCAGTTCGACTACCCGACCTGCGAGAACCTCGGCCTGCTGAAGATGGACTTCCTGGGCCTGCGGAACCTGACGATCATCGACGACGCGAACAAGAACATCGAGCTCAACCACGGCGCGCCGCTCGACCTGCTGGCCCTGCCGCTCGACGACAAGGGCGCGTACGAGCTGCTGGCCCGCGGTGACACGCTCGGCGTGTTCCAGCTCGACGGTGGCCCGATGCGGTCGCTGCTGCGGCTGATGAAACCGGACAACTTCGAGGACATCTCGGCCGTCCTGGCGCTGTACCGGCCCGGCCCGATGGGCGTCGACTCGCACACCAACTACGCGCTGCGCAAGAACAAGCTCCAGGAGATCACCCCGATCCACCCGGAGCTGGAGGAGCCGCTGCGCGAGATCCTCGAGCCGACCTACGGCCTGATCGTCTATCAGGAGCAGGTGCAGCGCGCCGCGCAGATCCTCGCCGGGTACACGCTGGGCCAGGCCGACCTGCTGCGCCGGGCGATGGGCAAGAAGAAGAAGGAGATCCTCGACAAGGAGTTCATCCCGTTCCGCGACGGCTGTGTCGCGAACGGGTACTCCCTCGAGGCGATCCAGGCGGTGTGGGACGTGCTGGTCCCGTTCGCCGGCTACGCGTTCAACAAGGCGCACTCCGCGGCGTACGGGCTGGTGTCCTACTGGACGGCGTACCTCAAGGCGCACTACCCGGCCGAGTACATGGCCGGTCTGCTGACCAGTGTCGGCGACGACAAGGACAAGATGGCGGTCTACCTGGCCGAGTGCCGGCGGATGGGCATCCAGGTGCTGCCGCCGGACGTGAACCAGTCGGCCGGTCCGTTCACCCCGATCGGCACCGACATCCGGTTCGGCCTGGGCGCGGTCCGCAACGTCGGCGGCAACGTGGTCGAGGCGATCGCCCGCTGCCGCAAGGACAAAGGTGAGTACACCGAGTTCTACGACTTCCTCGCCAAGGTGGACGCGGTGGCCTGCAACAAGCGGACCATCGAGTCGCTGATCAAGGCGGGCGCGTTCGACTCGATGGGGCACACCCGCAAGGGCCTGCTGGCCGTGCACGCCGAGGCGATCGACGCGTACGCCGGGGTCAAGCGGAACGAGGCGGCCGGCCAGTTCGACCTGTTCGGCGCGTTCGGCGACTCGGTCGGCGGCTCCTCGGCCACGGTCGCGATGCCGACCATCGGCGAGAGCGAGTGGGACAAGCGCGACAAGCTCGTCTTCGAGCGCGAGATGCTCGGCCTCTACGTCTCCGACCACCCGCTGGCCGGGCTGGAGCAGGTGCTGCAGAGCAACGCCGACGTCAGCATCGCCGCGCTCAGCGAGGACGGCTCGGTCCAGGACGGTCAGGTGGTGACGATCGCCGGCATCCTCACCGGGGTGCAGCGGCGGATCACCAAGCAGGGCCGCGCCTGGGCCTCGGCCACCGTCGAGGACCTGGCCGGTGGCGTCGAGACGCTGTTCTTCCCGAACACCTACGAGGTGATCGGCCAGTACATCGCCGAGGACGCCATCGTGGTGGTCAAGGGCCGGGTGGACCGGCGTGACGACACCCCGCGGATCATGGCGATGGACATGTCCATCCCGGATATCTCCCACAACCCGGACAGCAAGCCGGTGGTCCTGACGATGCCGATCACCAGGTGCACCCCGCCGCTCGTCGACGAGCTCAAGGAGATCCTGGTGAGCCACCCGGGCGACACCGAGGTGCACGTCCACCTGCAGAACGGCAAGCGGACCACGATCTGGCGACTGGTCGCGGTCCGGGTCGCGCCGACGCCCGCGTTGCGTGCCGACCTCAAGATGATCCTCGGCCCGGCGGCCGTCGCCTGACGCCGCGGCGGGATCTGGAAGGATCACAGGGTGCACCCAGAGGAAGTCCCGGAAGTGGTGGAGCACCCGGCGGCGCGGCCGCCGTGGTGGCAGATCCAGCAGGGCAGCCGCCGTTCGTGGCGGCGCGCGCTCACCGTCGCGGCCGGCAGTTTCGCCGTGGTCACGGCGCTCGGCGTCCCGTTCGGGCTGCTCTGGCACGCGCTCGCGCCGACCGTGCCGGTGATCGACGCCGGTGACAACGGCATCGTGGTCAACGACCCGTCGCCCGAGCAGTACATCGCCGCCGACGGCTGGCTGACCCTGCTCGGGATCGGTTTCGGACTGCTGGTGGCGATCGTCGCCTGGCTGCTGCTGCGCCGCGACCGTGGCCCGGCGCTGCTGCTCGGCGTGGTGGCCGGCGCCGGGGTGGGCGTGCACTGGGTCGCGGTCCCGATCGGCGAGATGATCGGCAAGGACGCGTACGAGCAGTGGCGGGCGTCCGCCGCGCAGGGCGCGACCTACCTGGCGCCGCCGGAGGTGCACTCGGTGGGGCCCACGCTGATCCCGGCGTTCGTCGCGGCGATCGTGCTGACCCTGCTGGCCGGCTGGTCGAACGATCCGGACCTCGACCACCCGGGCGCGCAGCCCGGATACGGCCCGAACCACGGGCAGTACGACGAGCCGTACCCGTCCTACAACAGCACCCCGGCGTCGCAGCCGGTCGCCGGGGACCCGCTCAGTTCGGGCTGGCCGGTCGGGCCAGATCCGACAGCGGCACCGGCACCGCCCGCACCCGGGCCAGCAGACCAGCCTCGCGGCTGAGGATCCGCAACTCGGCGCGCAGCCGGGTCGCGGTGTCCGGGGCGGACAGCAGCAGGTGGCGTTCGTCCAGAGTGAGCTGGGCGGTCGCGGCGACCAGGTGGGACAGCACGGTCGCGTCGTCCGGCACCTGATCGATGATGTCGGCGTTCGGCCTCAGCAGTTCCAGGTATTGCTGGAAGGCGGCCAGGACCCGGGGCTTGAGCAGCTCGGCCAGCGGGTCCGGCGTGTCCTTGTCGGGCAGCCACTCGACGTTCGCGGTCAGGTACGGCTCGGAGCCCTGCTCGACGTCGAGGATCCGGAATCGGCGGCGGCCGACCGTCATGATGTCGAACCGGCCGTCCGGCAGCTCGGTGACGTGCCGCAGCTCGGCGGTGCAGCCCACGTCGTACAGGTCGCCGGCGTTGACCGGCGCGGGCGCCGGGTCCGGGCCGTCGCCGGTCTCCGGCGGCACCTCGGTGCCACGCCGGAGGGTGACCACGCCGAACTCGCTCGGCGGCTCAGCCGGCCTCGCGGCCAGCTCCCGCACGAGAGCGCGATAACGCTCCTCGAAGATGTGCAGGGGCAGCACCAAGCCGGGAAAGAGCACCGTGCTCATCGGGAAGACCGGTAGCCGATCGCTCACGCGTTCAGCCTAGCCGTCCGCTGACCTTGGTCAACCCACCGTGTCCCAACGGCCGGGCTGGGGTATTGCGCTCGCGGTGCACCCTGGGCGGCCGCCTAGACTGGTCCCGTGCTGAATCGGATCGACCTGCGCGGCTCCCGCCGGGACCCGCGCGGTCTGCTGCCTCGTGCCCAGCTTGACGTCTCCGTGGCTGTCGAGAGGATTCGTCCCGTTGTCGAGGCGGTCCATCAGCATGGGTTCAGTGCGATCCGGGAGGCGACCGAGAAGTTCGACGGCGTCACGCTGGAGCGCCTGCGGGTGCCCGCCGAGGCCATCGAGGCCGCGGCCGCGACGCTCGACCCGGACGTCCGGGCCGCCCTGCTCGAGGTGATCAAGCGGGCCCGCAAGGTGCACGCCGACCAGAGCCGCACCGACACCACCACGACGGTGGTCGACGGTGGCACGGTCACCGAGCGCTGGATCCCGGTCCGCCGGGTCGGCCTCTACGTGCCCGGTGGCCTCGCCGTCTATCCGTCCACCGTGGTGATGAACGTGGTGCCGGCGCAGGTGGCCGGCGTCGAGGGCCTGGTCGTGGCGAGCCCGCCGCAGGCCACGAACGGCGGCCTGCCGGATTCCCGGGTGCTTGCCGCGTGCGCGCTGCTCGGGGTGACCGAGGTCTACGCGGTCGGCGGCGCGCAGGCGATCGCCATGCTGGGGTATGGCGCCGACGGCGTCGACGAGGGTGACCGCTGCGAGCCGGTCGATGTGATCACCGGGCCGGGCAACATCTGGGTGACCGCGGCCAAGCGGCTGCTGCGCGGCACGGTCGGCATCGACGCCGAGGCCGGCCCCACCGAGATCGCCGTGCTGGCCGACGAGACCGCCGACCCGCGGCACGTCGCCGCCGACCTGATCAGTCAGGCCGAGCACGACCCGCTCGCGGCGAGTGTGCTGGTCACCGACTCGCCCGCGCTGATCGAGGCGGTGGAGGCCGAGCTGGTGATCCAGGTCGCGGCGACCAAGCACGAGGAGCGGGTGCGGACAGCGCTGACCGGCGAGCAGTCCGGTGTGGTGCTTGTCGACGACCTGGAGCAGGGGCTCGCGGTGGTCGACGCGTACGCGGCCGAGCACCTGGAGATCCAGACCCGGGACGCCCGGGAGTGGGCGATGCGGGTGCGCAACGCCGGCGCGATCTTCGTGGGCGCCTGGTCGCCGGTGTCGCTCGGCGACTACGCGGCCGGTTCCAACCACGTGCTGCCGACCGGTGGCTGCGCGCGGCACTCGTCCGGGCTGTCGGTGCAGTCGTTCCTGCGCGGCATCCACGTGATCGAGTACGACGAGGCGGCGCTGCGCGACGTGGCCGGTCACGTGGTGACCCTGGCCGACGCGGAGGACCTGCCGGCGCACGGCGACGCGGTGAAAGCGCGGTTTCAGTCCGATTTAGGGTGGCGGGCGGGGCGGTCGGACGGACGGTTCGGCTCATGACCACTATCGACGATCTGCCGATCCGGGACGATCTGCGGGGGAAGTCGCCGTACGGCGCGCCGCAGCTCGACGTCGCGGTCCGGCTGAACACCAACGAGAACTCGTACCCGGTGCCCGAGGACGTGGTCGAGGCGATCGGCAAGGCCGTGCAGGCCGAGCTGCGCGACCTCAACCGCTACCCGGACCGGGACGCGGTCGCGCTGCGCACCGAGCTGGCGTCCTACCTGGGCCACGGCCTGTCCACGACGAACGTGTGGGCCGCGAACGGGTCGAACGAGGTGCAGCAGCAGCTGCTCCAGACGTTCGCCGGGCCGGGGCGGAAGGCGCTCGGGTTCGGACCGTCCTACTCGATGCACCCGCTGCTCGCGGCGGGGACGGGCACCGAGTGGATCGGCGCGCTGCGTGACCCGGATTTCGGTCTGGATCCGGCGCGAGCCGTCGCCGAGATCGAGAAGCACGACCCGGACGTGATCTTCCTGTGCTCGCCGAACAACCCGACCGGCACGGCCCTCGACCCGGCCGTGGTCGACGCGGTGCTCGGCGCGGCGAAGGGCATGGTGATCGTCGACGAGGCGTACACCGAGTTCGCCCGTCCGGGCACCCCGAGCGCGCTCACCCTGCTGCCCGAGCACCCGCGCCTGGTGGTGAGCCGGACGATGAGCAAGGCGTTCGGCTTCGCCGGTGGGCGGCTGGGTTATCTGGCCGCCGACCCGGCCGTGGTCGACGCGGTGCAGCTGGTCCGGCTGCCCTACCACCTCTCCGCGATCACCCAGGCCGCCGCCCGCGCGGCCGTCGTGCACCGGGACTCGCTGCTGGTGACCGTCGAGGCGATCAAGGAGCAGCGCGACCGGATCGTCACCACGCTGCGGTCGCGCGGTGTGAAGGTGGCCGACTCCGACGCGAACTTCGTGCTCTTCGCGACGGCCGACGACCAGAAGGCCGCGTGGCAGGCGTTCCTCGACCGGGGTGTGCTGATCCGCGACGTGGGCCTGACCGGCTGGCTGCGGGTCACCGCCGGCACCGAATCCGAGACGTCCGCATTCCTGAACGCCGCTGAGGAGATCCTTTCGTGAGTCGCACCGGGCGGATTGACCGCGTCACCAACGAGACCAAGGTGCTCGTCGAGATCGACCTCGACGGCACCGGCAAGGGCGACCTGAGCACCGGCGTGGGCTTCTACGACCACATGCTCAACCAGCTCGCCAAGCACGGCGGGTTCGACCTGACCGTGCGTACCGAGGGCGACCTCGAGATCGACTCGCACCACACCATCGAGGACACCGCGATCGCCCTGGGTGAGGCGTTCGCCCAGGCGCTCGGCGACAAGCGGGGCATCCGGCGGTACGGCTCGGCCACCATCCCGATGGACGAGGTGCTGGTCCGGGCGGCCGTGGACCTGTCCGGCCGGTCCTACGTGGTGCACGACGAGCCGCTGCTCACGCCGTACATCGGGCCGGTCTACGCGACGAGCATGACCCGGCACATCTTCGAGGCGTTCGGGCACGCGGCCCGGGTGACCCTGCACGTGGACGTGCTGCGGGCCTGCCGCCCGGGCGGTCACCCGGACGCGCACCACGTGGTGGAGGCCCAGTTCAAGGCGTTCTCCCGGGCGCTGCGCGAGGCCGTCGAGATCGACCCGCGCAACGCCGGAGCGCTGCCGTCCACCAAGGGCGTGCTCTGAGATGACCACGAGCGTGGTGATCCTCGACTACGGGTCGGGGAACCTGCGGAGCGCCGAGCGCGCGGTGGCGCGCACCGGTGTGGACGTCACCGTGACCAGCGACCTGCGCGCGGCCGCCGAGGCCGACGGGCTGGTCGTGCCCGGGGTCGGCGCCTACGCCGCCTGCATGGCCGGGATCAACGAGCTGGGTGCCGGGCCGGTGATCGCCGAGCGGGTCGCCGCCGGGCGTCCGGTGCTCGGCATCTGCGTGGGCATGCAGATCATGTTCGACTCCGGGGTGGAGCACGGCGTGCAGACCGCGGGGCTGGGGCTGCTGCCCGGCTCGGTGACCCGGCTGCAGGCCCGGCGGATCCCGCACATGGGCTGGAACACGGTCACCGTCCCGGACGGCTCACGGCTGCTCGCCGGGCTGGCCGGGGACACCCGGTTCTACTTCGTCCACTCGTACGCGGCGCAGGACCTCGGCGCGCTGAGCCATGCCGAGGTCACCACCGCGGCGCACGACGAGCCGTTCGCGGCCGTGGTGGAGGCCGGCGCGCTGAGCGTCGCGCAGTTCCACCCCGAGAAGTCGGCCGACGCGGGGTATGCGCTGCTGGCCAACTGGGTGAAAACACTGTCGTGAGCAAGGAACGCGCGAAACGACGGGCCGAACGGCTCGTCGTCCTCGAACGGGAGAAGGCCGTCCGCGCCCGGAAGGTCGCCCGGCGGCAGTGGCGTCGCACGCTGCTCAGGTCCGTCCGGCCGAACGTCCGGCTGGGCCGGGACGGCCGTCTCTACAGCCGCAGCCGGCGCCAGCGGATCGGCATCGTGGTCGTCGCGCTGGTGGCCATCGGCCTGGTCTGGTTCTTCATCCCGGACCCGGCACTCCGTGTCCTGCTCACCGTCCTGCTCGTCCTCGCCGCGCCGGCCCTCGTCGTCGTCGCGCTGGGCCGCCGTCCTTAGCTTCTCAAGGGGAAAACGTGACACTGCAACTGCTGCCCGCCGTTGACGTCGCCGACGGCCAGGCGGTTCGCCTGGTCCAGGGTGCCGCCGGCTCGGAGACCTCCTACGGCGACCCGCTCGACGCCGCGCTGGCCTGGCAGAACGACGGCGCCGAGTGGGTGCACCTGGTCGACCTGGACGCCGCGTTCGGCCGGGGCTCGAACGCCGAGCTGCTCGCCGACGTGGTCCGCCGGCTGGACGTCAAGGTGGAGCTCTCCGGTGGCATCCGCGACGACGAGTCGCTGACCCGGGCGCTGGCCACCGGTGCCCAGCGGGTCAACATCGGCACCGCCGCGCTGGAGGACCCGGAGTGGTGCGACCGGATCTGCGCCGAGTACGGCGACCGCGTCGCCATCGGCCTGGACGTGCGCGGCCGCACCCTGTCCGCGCGCGGCTGGACCCGCGACGGCGGTGACCTCTACGAGGTGCTGGCCCGCCTGGACAAGGCCGGCGCGGCCCGCTACGTCGTCACCGACATCACCAAGGACGGCACCATGCGCGGCCCGAACCTGGAGCTGCTGCGCGAGGTCTGCGCCGCCACCGACAAGCCGGTGATCGCCAGCGGTGGCGTCTCCACCCTGGACGACCTGCGCGCCCTGGCCACCCTGGAACCGGTCGGGGTGGAGGGTGTGATCGCCGGCAAGGCGCTCTACGCCGGCGCGTTCACCGTCCGCGAGGCCCTGGACGTCCTGGGATGACGGTCGCCGTGCGGGTGATCCCGTGCCTGGACGTGGACGCCGGCCGGGTGGTCAAGGGGGTCAACTTCGTCGACCTCCGGGACGCCGGTGACCCGGTGGAACTGGCCGCGGCGTATGACGCGGCCGGCGCCGACGAGCTGACCTTCCTCGACGTGACCGCCTCCTCGGACGACCGCGGCACCATGCTGGACGTGGTGCGGCGGACCGCGGAGACGGTGTTCATCCCGCTCACGGTGGGTGGCGGGGTGCGCTCGCCGGCGAACGTGGACGTGCTGCTGCGGGCCGGCGCGGACAAGGTCGGCGTGAACACCGCGGCGATCAACCGACCGGAACTGATCAGCGAGATCGCGGAGCGTTTCGGCAACCAGGTGCTGGTGCTGTCGCTGGACGTCCGCCGGGCCGCGGATCAGCCGTCCGGCTGGGAGGTCACCACGCACGGCGGGCGTCGCAGCGCCGGTCTGGACGCGGTCGCATGGGCGGCCCGGGTGGCCGAGCTGGGCGCCGGCGAGATCCTGCTGAACTCGATGGACGCCGACGGCACCAAGGCCGGTTTCGATCTGGAGCTGATCCGCGCGGTGCGCGCCGTGGTGGACATCCCGGTGATCGCCAGCGGTGGCGCCGGCCTCGTCGAGCACTTCCCGCCGGCGGTCGAGGCGGGCGCCGACGCGGTCCTGGCCGCGAGCGTCTTCCACTTCGGCGACCTCACGATCGGCCAGGTCAAGGACACCCTGCGCGGCGCCGGGCACCCGGTCCGCTGACCGTTTTTCTCCGGTACGACCTGAAGGTCCCGTCCGTAGGCTACGAGCCGAGTCCCGAGCGCACGGGGTCGCGACACCGTGGCGACGCGCGGCCCGGCCGCGGCTGCGGGTTTTCGGCTGGCTGTCAGGGGTGTCTCCGCAGCGCGGAGACACCCCTGACGCCCAGCCAGAGTCTGGGGGCGCGCTGCGGCCCGGACCGGCGCGGGTGTCGCGTGGCCGCAGCCAGGTGACGTGGCTCGTAGCCTACGGACGGGACCCGGTATTCGTACCGAACAGGTTTTATCGGTCGTCGGCGAGACGCATGCTGTACTCGCGGACCGCGGTGTTGTAGGCGGTGTCGCCGAGCGTCCAGTCGGTGTACCCGGGCTCGGCGACCCGGTTGAGCTGGGTCTGCAAGGTCATCACGGCGGAGGACAGGCCGCTGAACGGGCGGGTCCGCCAGAGCTGCTCGCCGGCCGGGGCCACCTCGATCACCTCGTCCTCCACGGTGATCAGTCCGGCGCCGGCCAGCCGGCGGACGGACTCCTCCAGATCGGCGCGGCTCGGCACGCTGTGGTGCAGAAAGTCGGCCGCGGCCAGCAGATCCGTGATCGTCGCGCCGGCCACCGGCAGGGCCGCGTGCAGCGCCCTGTCGCGTTCCAGGCGCTCAGCGATGACCGCGGAGACGAAGATCCACGCGTCGTTCCAGTTCCAGCCGCCGGCCCCCATGTCGCCATGATGCCGTGCCGGTGGCATGGCGGGAAGCGAATGTGTCCGGATGATCACCGGCTTGTGACCCGCCCCGGGAACATCGGGGTTCGTCTGTCTCAGTGTGCGGGCACCGCGGACCGGTCCGGATCGGGGACCGTCAGCCGGGGCAGGAACAGGTGCACCAGCGGGCCGATCGCCAGGGCATAGACGATCGTTCCCACCCCGACGGTGCCGCCGAGCAGGAAACCGGTGCCCAGCACGAACAACTCGATCCCGGTGCGGATCACCCGCACCGACAGCTTCGGGAACCGGCCGGCCAGCCCGGTCATCAGGCCGTCGCGCGGGCCCGGACCCATCCGGCTGCCGATGTAGAGACCTGTCGCGAACCCGTTCAGCAGAATCCCGGCGACCAGGTAGCCGACCCGGGCCGGGATGGTGACGCCGGCCGGCAGCAGGGCCAGCGCGCCGTCCGCGGCGAACCCGACGATCACCAGATTGGCCACCGTGCCGATGCCGGGCCGCTGCCGCAGCGGGATCCAGAGCAGCAGCACCGGGATGCCGACCAGCAGCACCACCAGACCGAAACTGATCCCGGTGACCTTTGTCATCCCCTGGTGGAACACGTCCCACGGGTTGAGGCCGAGGCCGGACTCCACCATCAGCGCCATGCTGACGCCGTACAGGACCAGGCCGAGCAGGAGTTGTGGCACGCGACGAACCAGGCTCATAGTGCCACTCTCGATGCCAATTCCCCGGTGTTAAAGTGCCAATCCTCGGGAGGTGGCTATGACAACGTCGGTTCGAGGCGACCAATTGGCTCGTCTGCTCGGCCGGTGGCATTCGCTGCCGGGCCGGCACCGAAGCCCGGACTACGCCGCGCTGGCGGCCGCGGTGCGCGGGCTGCTCGCCGACGGACGGCTCGCCCTCGGGGTGCGGCTGCCCGCCGAACGGGAGCTGGCCGAGTCCCTGGCGGTCAGCCGGACCACGGTGTCCGCGTCGTACCGGGCGCTCCGCGAGACCGGTCACCTGACCAGCCGGCGCGGCGCCGGCAGCTGGACCACGCTGCCGAACGGCCACCGGGTGGCCACCTCCGGCCTGTGGACGCCGGACGACGACCTCGACATGATCGACATGGGGGTGGCCGCCTCGGCCGCGCCGGTCGAGCTGGTGCCGGCCGCCCGGGCCGCCGCCGACGACCTGCCGCGCTACCTGGGCAGCGCCGGATACCACCCGACCGGGCTCGCCGAGCTGCGCGACGCGGTGGCCCAGATCTACACGGCCCGGGGCGTGCCCACCTCGACCGAGCAGGTGCTGATCACCAGCGGCACCCAGCAGGCGCTCGACCTGGTGCTCCGGCTCTCCGTGCCGGCCGGCGCACCGGTGCTGGTGGAGACGCCGACCTACCCGAACGCGCTGGCCGCGCTCTCCGCCCGGCGGGCCCGGATCACCACGCACGGGCTGGACACCGCGACCGGCTGGGACGGCGAGATGCTGCTCGGCGCGCTCCGGCAGACCCGGCCCCGGCTGGCGTACATGATCCCCGAGTTCCACAACCCGACCGGGCACCTGATGCCGGTCGAGCTGCGCGAGCGGATGGTCGCCACCGCGCACTCCACCGGCACCGAGCTGGTCGTCGACGAGTCGTTCGTGGACCTGCCGCTGGACGATCCGCAGATGCCCCCGCCGGTCGCGGTCTTCGACCGGCACTCCCGGGTGATGTCGATCGGCGGGATGAGCAAGCCGTACTGGGGTGGCCTGCGGATCGGCTGGGTGCGCGCGTCGGCGCCGATGGTGCAGCGGCTCGCCGCGATCCGGGTCGGTGTGGACATGGCCAGCCCGGTGCTGGAGCAACTGGTCGCCGTGCACCTGCTGCGCGACGCGCCGTCGATCGTCGAGGCGCGCCGCGCGCAGCTGCGCTTCCGCCGGGACGCCCTGGTCACCGCGCTGCGCGAGCAGCTGCCGGAGTGGCGGTTCTTCGTGCCCGGCGGGGGTGTGACGCTCTGGGTCGAGCTGGACGGCCCGATCTCCAGCGCGCTGTCCCGGGCCGCCGAGGACGTCGGGGTGCGGCTCGCGCCGGGGCCCCGGTTCGGGCTGGACGGCACCCTGGAACGGTTCCTGCGGCTGCCGTTCACGCTCGCGGCCGACGACCTGGTCGAGGCGGTCCGGCGGATCGCCTCGGTCCGCCACGACCTGGACCGGACACCGTCCCGGTCGGGCTGGCGCACCCCGGCGGTCATCGCCTGACCCCGGGCCGGCTCGCCGCGCGCCGGCGGTCTCGCCTGGCGCCGGGCTAGCTCGCCGCGCCCTGGTGCAGGCCGAAGCGGTTGCCGTCGGCGTCGCGCAGGGTGGCGATCAGCGTGCCGCCGCCGACGTCGTGCACCCCGCGTTCCTCGGTGGCGCCCGCCGCGATCAGGGCGGTCACCTCGGCGTTGATGTCCTCGACGTGCCAGTAGGTGATCGGCCCGGCGGTCACGTCGCCGTGCGGGTCGAGGCCGAGCTCCGGCCCGCCCTCCGGGCGGTAGCCCACGTAGTACGGTGCGTCGGCGTACGGTTCGACACCGAGCAGCCGGGTGTACAGAGCCTTCGCGGCGTCCAGGTCCTTGACCGGGACGGTGATCGTACGGATCGGCATGGCTTTTCCCTTCGTCACGTCGGACTCCCGTGGTCCGTCAAACGTATGACGGACCCCGAGCGGAGAGTGTGACGATGAGCGAATCCGAGTTCCTGGCCCGACGGTTCGAGGACGCCCGGCCGCACCTGCGCACGGTGGCGCAGCGGATCCTCGGCTCCGCGCACGAGGCCGACGACGCGGTCCAGGAGGCCTGGGTACGCGTCAGCCGCGCGGACACCGGCGACGTCGGCAACCTGACCGGCTGGCTGACCACCGTGGTGTCCCGGATCTGCCTGGACATGCTCCGGTCCCGGGCAGCCCGCCGCGAGGACCCGGCCGAGCTGCCGGTGGCCGTGCCCGCCGCGGCGGCCGGCCCGGAGGACGAGGTGCTGCTGACCGACGCGCTCGGCCCGGCGCTGCTGCTGGTGCTGGACACGCTGAGCCCGGGGGAGCGGCTGGCGTTCGTGCTGCACGACCTGTTCGGGGTGCCGTTCGCGGAGATCGCCGAGGTGGTCGGCTGCACACCGGAGGCGGCGCGGCAGCTGGCCAGCCGGGCCCGGCGGCGGGTCCGCGGCGCGGAGGGCCCGGCCGAGCACGACGTGAACCGGCGGCGGGCCGTGGTGGACGCGTTCCTGGCCGCGTCCCGGAGCGGGGACTTCGGCGCGCTGCTGGAGCTGCTCGACCCGGAGGTGGTGCTGCGGGCCGACCCGGCGGCGGTGGCGATGGGCTCCGACGAGCGGGTCACCGGGGCCGACCTGGTCGCGCGGACGTTCGCCGGCCGGGCGCAGGCAGCCCGGCTCGCGCTCATCGACGGGCAGCCGGGCGCCGCGTGGATGCACCGGGGCGAACCGCGGGTGCTGTTCGTGTTCACGATCGGTGCCACCGGGCTGGTGGCCGGGATCGAGCTGCTGGCCGAGCCGGGTGGTCGTACCGTCGACATGGTGTGAAAAGAAGCCGCCTCCCTGTCAGGAGGCGGCTTCGGTGACCAGAAGCGGTCAGATCTGGGCCAGGGAACCCGCGTACATCTTGTCGATCTGCTCGGCGAAGTTCGTCTCGACACTGCGCCGCTTGATCTTCATGGACGGGGTGATCTCGCCGGCCTCGATGCTCAGGTCGCGCGGCAGGATGGTGAACTTCTTGACCGTCTCCCACCGGTTGAGCTTGCTGTTCAGCTCGGCGAGATAGCCCTCGACCAGCGCGTGCGTCTCGGGCGCGGCGACGATCTCGGCATAGCTCTTGCCCGCGAGGGGTCCCTCGGCGGCCCAGCCCGCGATGGCGTCCTCGTCCAGCGAGATCAGCATCGTCACGAAGTTGCGCGACTGGCCGACCACGATCGCCTGCGAGGTGTAGGGACAGACCGCCTTGAACGCGCCCTCGATCGCACTCGGCGCGATGAACTTGCCGCCGGACGTCTTGACCAGGTCTTTCTTCCGGTCAGTGATCTTGAGGAAGCCCTCGGCGTCGAGCTCGCCGATGTCGCCGGTGCGCAGGAAGCCGTCCTCGGTGAACGCCTCCGCGGTGGCCTCCGGCAGGTTGTGGTAGCCCCGCATCACCGGCGCGCCGCGCAGCAGCACCTCGCCGTCGGTGTCGATCCGGACCTCGAGGTCGCCGAGCGCCTCGCCCACCGAGCCGATCTTGAGGCGGCCGTGCCGGTTCACGAAGTTCGCCGCGGAGGCCTCGGTCATCCCGTAGCCCTCCAGGATCGGCAGGTTCGCCGCCGCGAAGAACTCGGAGATGTCCCGGCTCAGCGCGGCCGAGCCGCTGACCAGCACCCGCAGGTTGCCGCCGAGCTTGGCCTGCAGCTTGGAGAAGACCAGCTTCTCGGCGATCGCGTACTGCGCCTTGAGCGCCGCCGGGACCGGCTTGCCGGCCTGCTCCAGCACGACCTTCTTCTTGCCGGTCGCCACGGCCCAGGTGAAGATCTTCGGCTTGAGTCCGCCGCCGGAGAGGCCGCTGGTGACGGTCTTGTTGTAGACCTTCTCGAAGATCCGCGGCGGGGCGCACATCAGCGTCGGCCGGATCACCGCGAGCAGGTCGATCAGCTTGTCCACCCGGCCGTCGACGTAGGTCGGCACGCCCACGTGCACGATGCCGCAGAGCAGCGTCTTGCCGAACGCGTGCGACATCGGCAGCCACAGGTAGTGCAGGTCGGTCGGGGAGAACAGGCCGGTGGTCTCCTGCGCCACGCCCTCCCAGGTCCAGGCCCGGTGCAGCAGCTCGACGCCCTTGGGGCGGCCGGTGGTGCCGGAGGTGTAGATCAGGGTGGCGATGTGGTCGGGCGTCAGCTCGGCGACGACGTCGTCGATCAGGCCCGGGTTCCGCTGGATCGCGGCGGTGCCACGCGCCTCCAGCTCGGCCAGGGTGATCTGCGGCGGGGTGGCACCGGCGTCGGCCGCGCCGTCGATCAGCACCACCTGGGTGACGCTCGTCGTCGCGCCGGCGATCTTCAGCGCCTGCTTCGGGTTTTCCGCGATCAGCACCCGCGAACCGGAGTCGGACACGATGAACGCGGTGTCCTCCGGCTCGGTGGTCGGGTAGACCGTGGTGGCGGCCGCGCCGGCCACGTTGATGCCGAGATCGGCCAGGACCCACTCGAGGCGGGTGCTGGACAGGATCGCGACCCGGTCCTCCAGCCCGACACCGAGCTCGCGCAACCCGGCCCCGATGGCCTTGGCGCGTTCACCGACCTGGCGCCAGGTCAGCCAGTCCATCCCGGTGTCGTCCGCGTTGGGCCCGGCGAACGCCCGCGCGTCCGGAGTCTTGGCCACACGCTGGAACAACATGTCCGGAATTGACCGGTAGGGAACGTCGAGAGCCATCAGGCGCCGCCTTAAAAACCTCAAACGGGGGGTACGTAACGTGGGTGTTACCGCAGAGTAATGCGAGGGCGGTTACACGGCTAGAGTGCCCCGGCAACTGGTCAATCCTAGTCGTTACCGTGACCTCATGGTTTTCCTGGTGATCGGCGGTACCGGCATCGACACGGTGGTCCCGGTGGCGGACCTGCCGGTGCTCGCCGCCGACTCGGCCCGGCCCCGCGGCCCGATCGAGGATCACGTCTCGCACACCGGCACCTGCGTCGCGCTCGGGCTGGCCGCGCTGGGCGCGTCGGTGCAGATGATCGACACCGTGGGTGACGACGAACCGGGGCGCCGGGTGACGGCAGCGTTCCAGCGCTGGGGGATCCCGCTGCGTACCGCGACGGCGCCGGGCGGGACCCGGCGGGCGGTCAACCTGATGAGCCCGGACGGGCGGCGCCTCTCCCTCTACGACGGGCGCGACGTCCCCGGCTACCGGCTGCCGGAACAGCTCTACCAGCCGCTGCCGGACGGCATCCGGCACGTGCACGTCACGATCGTGGACTGGGCCCGGCACCTGCTGCCCTCGCTGCGCGCCGCCGGGGTCACCGTCTCCACCGACCTGCACGACTGGGACGGCACCGACCCGTACCACCGGGACTTCGCGCTCGGCGCCGACCTGGTCTTCGTCAGCGGGGTACGCCTCGCCTCCGGCGCCGCGGAGCGGATCCTGGCCGAGGGCGCGGCCTCCCGGGTGGTGGTCACCCGGGGCGCGGACGGCGCGGACCTCTACACCCGGGACGGGGTGACGCATCTCGACGCGGCCGACCCGGGCGCGCCGATCGTGGACACCAACGGGGCCGGAGACGCGTTCGCCGCCGCTTTCCTGACCGGTTGGACGGCGGGGAAGAGCGACGGCGACTGCCTGAGGGACGGGGTGATCGCAGGGGCTTACGCCTGCACCCGCGCGGTCGGCGCGGACTCCTTCATCACCCGGCCCGGCCTGATCAGCCGGCGCCACCACTGAGCAGGGACACGCCGCTGCCCGGGGTCAGCAACGACACGCCGGCGCCGGGGATCAGCAGCGAGACGCCACCGCCCGGGGTCAGCAACGACACGTCGGGGTCTTTCGTCGAGGCCGCAGCCGGCCCCGCGGTCAGGACTGCTGCACCTACTGCCAGGGCCAGCACAACCGCTGCCCGGAATCCGCCACGTCGGATCTCCATGCCCATGCCTCCGGTTTGCTGTAGAACGTTCCTGGGCTGAGCGTAAGCGTTCGGTTACGGGCACCGGGTATACCGGATTGTCTATACCGTCCTGGCGTGGATCTCGTGATCGAGGGCAGGACGACGGCGGCGGTGTACCGGGCGCTGCGCGAGGCCGTCACCGACGGGCGGCTGCCGGCCGGGCACCGGCTGCCGGCCAGCCGGGTGCTCGCCGCCGACCTGGGAGTCTCCCGGGGGAGTGTGGCCGGGGCGTACGAGCGGCTGGTGGCCGAGGGGCACCTCACCGCGCGGGTCGGCGCCGGGACGTTCGTGGCCCCGGTACGTGTCCCGCGGCGGCCGCCCCGCTCGGTGCCGGACCCGCTGCGGCCGCGCGCCGGGTGGGAGTCCGGCCCGGCGCCGAGCAGTGGCGCGGCACCGCCGCCGCGGTACGACTTCCGGGCCGGCATCCCGGACGCCTCGCTCTTCCCGTTCGACACGTGGCGGCGGATGGTCGGCGCCGAGCTGCGGCTGCGGGCCAACGGACCCGGGACGTACGCCGAGCCGTACGGTCATCCCGCCCTGCGCGCCGCGATCGCCCGCTACCTGGGTTTCGCCCGCTCGATCCCGGTCACCGCGGACGAGGTGCTGGTCACCAACGGGGCGCAGCACGCGTTCGACCTGATCGGCCGGGTGCTGCTGCGGCCCGGTGACGTGGTGGCGATGGAGGAGCCCGGCTACCCGCCGGCCCGGGCGCTGTTCACCTCGCTCGGCGCCCGGGTGATCGGCGTACCGGTGGACGGCGAGGGCCTGGTCGTGGACGCGGTGCCGGCGCAGGCCCGGCTCGTCCACGTCACCCCGTCGCACCAGTTCCCGCTCGGCCCGGTGCTGAGCCTGGACCGGCGCCGGCAGCTCCTGGAGTGGGCGCGGCGGCGGCAGAGCGCGATCGTCGAGGACGACTACGACAGCGAGTTCCGGTTCGGGACCCGCCCGCTCGAACCGCTGCGGGCGATGGACCGGTCCGGCCGGGTGCTCTACGTCGGGACGTTCTCCAAGAGCATGCTGCCCGCCGTCCGGACCGGTTTTGTGCTCACCCCGCCCGGGCTGCGCCCCGCCCTGGCCGCGGCCCGGCAGCTCGGCGACGGGTACGGGCAGATCGCGACGCAGGCGGCGCTGGCCCGGTTCATCGAGGACGGCGAGCTGGCCCGGCACGTGCGGCGGGCGCGCCGGGAGTACGCCGCCCGGCACGCCCGGATCGTTGCGTTCCTGGCCGGGGTGCCGGGGCTGGAGGTGGTGCCGTCGGCCGCGGGGTTGCACGTGACCGCGCTGTCCCACGGTCTGCCGGATATTTCCGACAAGGCGCGGTCGAAGGGGCTGGCGGTCGAGGACCTGACCCGGTACGGCGGCGACCGCACCGGGATCGTCCTCGGCTTCGGCGCCGTCGACCCGGCCCGCATCGACGAGGGGCTGGCCCTGCTGGCGGGCCTGCTCTGACGCCGTGAGCACCACGCGGCCACCGCGGTGATCGCCCTGACCGGCCCGCCTGCGCCGATCGCCGGCGGGTCGGCGAGCGGCGCCCGGCTGCCGACCGTTTGACGGGCCGACCGTCAGAAACCCAGCTTCGCCCCGCGCAGTCGCTCGGCCACCGCCGGGTCGCCCTCGATCTGGACCCGGGCCACCTGCTGACGGCCGGAGAAGAACAGCGCCAGCTCGCCGACGTCCCCGGTGATCCGCACCACCGGCGCCGGCGCGGTGCGCACCGGCGGGAAGCCGGTCGCGATCACCTCGGCCGGCACGCCCGCCTTACGCAGGGCCAGCCGGGAGGTGAGCTTGGCGCTGCGCCAGAGCGCGGCCTGCTGACCGGCCTCCAGCACCCGCGGCTCCCACTGCGGTGCGGCCCGGCGCACGTCCTCGTGGTGGATGAAGAACTCCAGCGTGTTGGCCAGGCCGTCCACCAGCGGGTTGCTGACCGGGCTCCACACCGGCGGGGTGCGCACCTCGTCGATCAGCTGCGGGTAGGGCAGCGCCGCCCGGGCCAGCCGGATCTTCTCCCCGTAGGCGGCGAGCGCGGGGATCAGCGTCCCGGCCGAGGCGTCCGGGCGGCGGTCCCGGATCACCAGGTGCGCGGCCAGGTCGCGGGTGGTCCATCCGGCGCACAGGGTCGGCACGTCCGGGCCCACGTGCAGCAGCAGGTCGGCGAGCAGCTGGCGTTCCCGGCGTGCGTAGTCGTTCATCAGTCGATGGTATGCAGAGTGACGCGCTCCCCGGTAACCGGCGCGAGGCAGGACCTGGTGCTGCACGCGGCGTATCCGACGGTCACCTCGTACCTGTCGCTCCCGGTGGCCCGGACCGGAACGGTCAGCGTGACCGGCCCGTCCGGGTAGACCGGCAGGGTCAGGTCGATCCCGGTGACGTGCAGCTCGGTCACCTCGCGGTCGGCGGTGGCCGGGCCGACCGCGGTCAGGGCGGCGCCCGGCTGGGCCACGGTGGGAAAGCCGATGCCGTCGACGCCGTCGTCCGGCATGTCCTTGCTGTAGAGGTGGTAGCCCTCGAGTGGGGTGAAGGTGGCGGTGAGCGTGCCGGCCCGGACGCTGAGGTCCACGGTCACCCCGCCGGCCTGGTGCCGCCCGGTCAGTTCGCCGGGCAGCGCCGGCTCGCCGCACGCGCCCAGCGCCAGCAGCAGCGGAACGATTCTGGCAACCCGCCTCATTCTGCGGCCGGGGCCCACTTGGTGAGGAACGCGCTGACCTCGGGGGCGGTCATCGACCGTGCGCTGGAGAAGGCGCCGTCGTTCGTCGCCACCCGGACCTTGCCGGCCGGGCTGAGCACGACGAGCGCCGGGATGCCGCTGGTGTTCAGGTCCACGCCCAGGTCCTGTGCCACCTCCAGGTTGCGGTCGAACTCGCCGACGTCGACGCTGACCACCTCGAAACCTTCGGCCAGCTGAGCGCTGACCGCCGGGTCCTGGGTGAGCTCGGTGAGCACCCGGCAGTCCAGGCACCAGTCGGCGCCGAAGTCGATCAGCACGTGTTATGGCCGGATTTCTTCGCGGTGGCGAGGGCCCGCTTGATGTCGACCCCCGCATCGGCCTTCGGGCCGTAGTCGCCCAGAGCCACGACCGCCGCCGCGGGAACGGCGGATGCCGAGGTGGCCGGGGATACCGCCGGGGCCGGGGCGCCGGCCGGGGCCGCGCCCCCGTCGCAACCGGCCAGGGTCAGGACCGCGATCACGGCCGGGAACAGCACACGCCGCATGGAAAGCCTCTAACCGATGATCTTGCGGCGGGGAGCCTAGCGGTCCGGTCCGGCGTTCGCTGCCCTCGTCAGCGGGGGAAACGGGGACCCGGTGTAATCGTGGCCACAATGTAAACAGTGGGGCTGGCGGGCACCGGTTCGGCAGGATGGGATCGGTAAGGTCGGATTCGCCGGCCAACGCTTACCAGTCAGGTAGGGATTTTGAGCAGCGGAGCCAGCCGCGACGTGCTGGGACGGGGTCTGCGGGTGCTCGGCCACGCGATCCGCACGGAGCCACGACTCTTCATCGTCGGTGCGATCGGCAGCAGCCTGTTCGGGCTGCTGATCATTGCGAACTCGTACGTCGTGGGCTGGGTGATCGGCCACGTGGTGGTCCCGTCGTTCGCCTCGCACCAGGTGGACACGGGCCGGCTCTGGCTGGTCGCGGCGATCTTCCTGGGGATCAGCGGCCTGCGCGTCGCCAGCATTTTCGGCCGGCGTCTCGGCGCCGGTTTCATGCAGTTCCGGCTCCAGGCGCGGTATCGGCGCGCGGTCACCGGCCGTTACCTGTCGCTGCCGCCGGCCTGGCACCAGCGGCACGCCACCGGCACGCTGCTCTCCAACGCGAACTCGGACGTGGAGGCGGCCTGGGGGCCGATCGCCCCGCTGCCGTTCGCGGTCGGCACCATCGTGATGCTGATCGCCGCGATGATCTCGCTGTTCCTGACCGACTGGGTGCTCGCGCTGGTCGGCGCGACGCTGTTCCCGGCGCTGTTCGGGCTCAACCTGGTCTATTCGCGGCGGATGTCGCCGCGGCAGATCCGGGCCCAGCAGATGCGCGGCAAGGTCAGCGCGGTCGCGCACGAGAGCTTCGACGGCGCGCTGGTGGTCAAGACGATGGGCCGGGAGGCCGACGAGTCCCGCCGGTTCGGCGTCTTCGTCGACGAGCTGCGCGACTCGCTGATCGCGGTCGGCCGGCTGCGTGGCCTGTTCGACCCGCTGATGGACAGCCTGCCCAGCCTCGGCACCCTCGCGGTGCTGCTGCTCGGCGCGTGGCGGCTGCGGTCCGGCGCGATCGGGGTGGCCGACGTGGTCAGCGTCGCGTTCCTGTTCACCGTGCTGGCGTTCCCGGTCCGCGCGATCGGCTGGGTGGTCGGCGAGCTGCCGCGCAGCGTCGCCGGGTGGGACCGGGTGCGGGCGGTGCTCGACGCCGAGGGCGATCTCGCCTACGGCGACGGTTCGCTGCCCGGTGCGGGTCCGGCCGAGTTGCGGTTCGATCAAGTGCGTTTTTCGTACGGCGAGGGGCCGCAGATCCTGCACGACGTCAGCTTCACGGTGCCCTCCGGGCGGACCGTGGCGCTGGTCGGCGCGACCGGTTCGGGCAAGTCGACGATCGCCTCGCTGGCGGTGCGGCTGGTCGACCCGGAGTCCGGCTCGATCGGGATCGACGGGGTGAAGCTGCCCGACCTGGCGCTCTCCGCCCTGGCCGGCGCGGCCGCCCTGGTACCGCAGGTGCCGTTCGTGTTCGACGACACGGTCCGCGGCAACATCGCGCTGGACCGGCCCGGTGTCGACGACGAAGCGGTCCGGGACGCGCTGGCCCTGGCGCAGGCCGACCGGTTCGTGGCCGGGCTGCCGGACGGGCTGGACACCGCGGTCGGCGAGCGCGGCACCTCGCTCTCCGGCGGGCAGCGGCAGCGGCTCACGCTGGCCCGGGCACTGGCCGGCAAGCCCCGGCTGCTGGTGCTCGACGACGCCACCAGCGCTGTCGACCCGCGGGTGGAGGCGGCCATCCTCGGCGCGCTGCGAGCCTCCGACGCGCGCGCGTCGGTGCTGGTGGTGGCGTACCGGCGTGCCACCATCGCACTCGCCGACCAGGTGGTCTACCTGGAACGCGGGCGGGTGGTGGCGACCGGCACGCACGCCGAGTTGATGACGTTCCACGCGGGCTATCAGGACCTGGTCACGGCGTACGAGAAAGCGGAGCACCAAGAGTGAGCGGCGAAGGAACCCTGGCCACCGTCAAGCGTGGCCTGGCCTTGTCGCCGGAGCTGCGGACCGGTCTGGGCGGCACGATCGTCCTGGCGGTGCTGCAGATGGCCGGCCGGGTGGCCGTGCCGATCGCCGTGCAGCAGGGCATCGACCACGGCATCCGCGCGCCGGGCGGCCCGGACCTCGGCGTGGTGGTCCGGATCGTCGCGATCACCCTTGGCGCGCTGATGATCTCCACGCTCTGCGGGTACCTGATGACCCGCCGGCTGTTCACGGTCAGTGAGACCGCGCTGAGCGGGCTGCGGCAGCGGACGTTCCGGCACATCCACGACCTGTCCATGCTGCACCAGCAGTCCGAGCGGCGCGGCTCGATGGTGTCCCGGGTGACCAGCGACGTCGACCAGATCTCCCAGTTCCTGCAGACCGGCGGGGTGCAGCTGCTGCTCGCCACCGGACAGCTGCTGGTCTCGGCCGTGGTGATGTTCGTCTACTCCTGGCAGCTCGCCCTCGTGGTGCTGCTCGCGTTCGGCCCGGCGGTCGGTGTGATCCGGCTGTTCCAGAAGCGGCTGGCCGAGGTCTACCGCGCGGTCCGCGAGCGCACCGGCGTGATGCTCGGCGCGGTCGCCGAGAGCGTCGTCGGCGCCACGGTGATCCGGTCGTACGGGGTGGCCGGCCGCACCCAGGCCCGGCTGGACTCCTCGATCGAGGATCTCCGGGTGGCCCAGCAGCGGGCCATGCGGACCAGCGTGACCAGCTTCTCCAGCGGCGAGATCGGCGCCGGCCTGGCGCTGGCCGGCGTGGTCGTGGTCGGTGTCTGGCTGGGCGCCGACGGCGCGCTCACCGTCGGGCAGCTGACCGCGTTCCTGTTCCTGGTCACGCTGTTCATCCAACCGGTGCAGATCGCCACCGACATGCTGAACGAGGCGCAGAACGCGGTGGCCGGCTGGCGCCGGATCCTGGACGTGCTGGACGTCGAGCCGGACGTGGCCGACCCCGACGACCAGGGGGTGGAGCTGCCGGTCGGCCCGCTCTCGGTGCGCTTCGCCGACGTGTCGTTCCGCTATCCGGGCGGCCCGATCGTGCTGTCCGGCGTGGATCTGACCCTCGACGCCCGGCGCAAGTACGCGGTGGTCGGGGAGACCGGCAGTGGCAAGACCACGTTCGCCAAGCTGCTCACCCGGCTGATGGACCCGGCGCAGGGCGAGGTGCTGCTCTCCGGGACGCCGCTGACCTCGGTGCGCTTCGCGTCGCTGCGGTCGCGGGTGGTGATGGTGCCGCAGGACGGTTTCCTCTTCGACGCCACGGTGGCGGAGAACATCCGCTTCGCCGAGCCGTCGCTCACCGGCGAGCAGTTGCGCGCGGCCTTCGTCGAGCTGGGGCTCGTCGACTGGCTGGACGGGCTGCCGCAGGGTCTGGAGACCGAGGTCGGCGAGCGCGGGGAGGCGCTCAGCGTGGGGGAGCGGCAGCTGGTGGCGCTGGTCCGGGCGTACGTCGCCGACCCGGATCTGCTGGTGCTGGACGAGGCGACCAGCGCTGTCGACCCGGCCACCGAGGTACGCCTGCAGCACGCCCTGGACCTGGTCACCCGCGGCCGGACCACGGTGGCGATCGCGCACCGGCTGTCCACCGCGCAGTCCGCGGACGAGGTGATCGTGGTGGACGCGGGCCGCGTCGTGCAACGCGGCCCGCACGCCCGTCTCGTCGCCGAGGAAGGTTCGATCTACGCCAAGCTCTACGCCAGCTGGTTGGAACAGACACGGAGCTAGCACGGCTTCGCTGCGCTCCGCGGAAGATCGCCTGTTAACCGGTGAGATGGCAGGCGGTCTTCCGCCACCCGCAAACCCCGCGGGCGTCGGAAAACCGCGTGCCATCTCACCGGCGGCGATCTTCGGGGTCGAACAGCCCCTGGAGCACGGGGTTATCGGGCGTAGTACTCCACGACCAGCTGCTCGTCGCAGAGGACCGGGACCTCGGTGCGCAGCGGCACCCGGATCACCGTGGTGCGCAAGTCCTCCAGCACCGTGGAGAGGTACGGCGCGGTCGGTCCGTCCAGGTGCGCGCCGGTCGCCGCGATCTGGAACGGCGGCTTCTGCCGGCTCGACTCACGGACCTCGATGACCTGACCCGGCTTGAGCTTGTAGCCCGGCCGGTCGACCTTCTTGCCGTCCACGGTGAAGTGACCGTGCACGACGAGCTGACGGGCCTGGTAGATCGTCCGGGCCAGACCGGCCCGGGCCACCGTCGCGTCCAGACGACGCTCGAGCAGCGTGACCATGGCCTCGCCGGTCTTGCCCTCGGCCTTGTGGGCGGCGTCGTACGCGGCCCGCATCTGGACCTCGCTGATGTTGTACTGGTGCCGCAGGCGCTGCTTCTCCAGCAGACGGACCTGGTAGTCCGAGCTCTTGCGCCGGCCACGGCCGTGCACGCCCGGCGGGAACGGCCGCCGCTCGAAGTACTTCACACATTTACGGGTGAGAGGGATGCCGAGCGCCCGAGAGAGCTTGGCTTTGGGTCGAGAGTTGTTCACGCCGGATCTCCTGTTACGGTTAGCCTTGCCTAACTTAGGTAAGCCTAACCGGTGCCCGGAGGTGCTCGTCATGCAACCCAGTCCCGCCGAGATCGGACGTACCCTCGCCGCCGGTCACCTGCCCGCAGTCGCCCACATCGCCTGCCACCCCGGACCGCTTCCGATCAGGCATGTGACCGACGCGCAGGGCCGCCCGCTGCTGCTCGTGCCGTCCGACGGAACGCTGTCCACCGCGCTGCGGCCGCAGCCCGGCAACGACGACGCCGCGCTGGTCCTGGACATCCGGGACGTGCCGCCGATGGCCTCGTCGCCGTCGATCGGCCGGGTCTGGGTCTCCGGGTGGGCGGCCAAGCTCACCGGCGAACAGGCGCGGACCGCCGCGCTGGACTACGCCGACACCGACGCCTGCGGTGACCTGCTGGACATCGGGGGGAGCCAGTCGCTCTACCGGATGGACGTGGCCGAGGTGCGCTTCGAGCGCAACGAGAAGCTGGTCGAGATCGACCCGGACGACTACGCCGAGGCCTCGCCGGACCCGCTGCGCGCGGTGGAGTTCGACCTGATCGCCGACCTGGCCGACCACCACGTGTCCGAGATGAGCGACTACGTGCGCCGCCAGCTCGGCCCGGCCGCGAAGCCCGGCGACGACCCGCGGGTGGTGCGCCTGGACCGGTACGGCTTCGTGGTCCGGATGGGTTCCCGCAGCGCCCGGCTGGCCTTCCCGCGCCCGGTCACCGACCGCCACGACCTGGCCCACCTGCTGCATCCGATCCTCTGCCACCGGTGCGCGGCTTGACGGTCTGAAGAGTCTCGGGATCCCAGCGCCCCCTTCTGCCGCCGTCGGGTGGTGGGATCCCGTTCGCCCTGCTCGCCGGTGCCGCGGTGAGCGGGGTAGCAAAAAAGATGGGCGGCCCCGTGCCGGGGGCCGCCCATCTTTTGCGTCTCACCTAATGGTCAGTTCACTGCGCGAATCCCTAGAGCGAGAGAATCCGGTCCAGGAACTCGCGGTAGCCGCGCATCGCCATCCGCATGCTCTCGGTGTCCGGCGTGCCGGTGCCGCGCAGCGGGTCCAGGTCGTCCCGCTCGGCCAGCAGGACCTCGGTCAGCTCGTTCACCGCGTCGGTGAGCAGGTCGTGCGCCCGGGTCAGCGCGGTCACCGGGTCGTCGACGAACTCCGCCTTGACCTCGTGCCAGGCGGCCCGGAAGTGCCGGGCGGCGTCCTCGTCCCAGACCGTGGCCCGGATGATCGTCCCTTCCTCGCCGGACGGGGCCGACAGGTTGGTGATCTCCGACTCGTCCTCGTCACGGGCGGCGCGGCGGCCCGGGCGGCGGACCGGCTCGGCGTCCTCCAGGCTGGCCGAGCGGCGCGCGGACGGACGCAGGTCCTCGTCCGGCAGGCCGCGGCCGGCGAGGTTGCCCACCGACACACCGGTCAGACCGGACTCCGGGTACGGCTGGAAGTCGAGCGGCGGCGGCGTGACCGAACCCGTCTGCGGCGCGGTCGGCCCGGCCGGGGTGACCGAGGCGACCCCGTACGTCTCGCCGGAACGGCCCAGGCTGTACCCGGTGGTGGCCGGCGAGCCGAAGGCGAACCCGGTGTCCGGGGCGGCCGGCAGGTCGATCGGCGCGCGGGTGGCCGGGATCTGCGGGACGGGCAGCGGCGGCATCGCCGGGAACTGCAGGTCCGGCATCGGCACCGAGGCGGAACCGGTGGCCGGTCCGGAGGTCGGCGCCGGAGCCGGGGCGGGGGAGACCGGAGCGGCCGAGGCGGCCGGGTCGGCGGGCACGGCCGGGAGTGACTGCTCCGGGGCCTGCTCGGGCAGACCGGAGACCGGCTCCAGGCTGACCGCCGGGTGGTCAGGGGTGAAGTCGGTGGGCAGGTACGGCGCCGGGGCGTACCCCGGCGAGACCGGCGCACCGGAGACCGAACCGACCGGTCCACCCGAGGTGGGCGGCTGCATCTGCACCGGCACCGAGGCCCAGCCCGAGGCCGGGCGGTTCTCCAGTGCCGGGTCGGGTGCCTCGCCGAGCGGACCGTCCACCACGGGCGTCCCGTCCGGGCCCGGCGATTCGCCGGCCTGCGCGTACCCGGGGGCTCCTGCCCGTCCGTTCATGTCTTCACGTCCGTTCTCGTCGCGTGGTTCCGCCTCATCGGCGGCGTCCTGGCCGGCCTCCGGCGACGCGTCGTCCGCCGGTTCGTCCGCCGGCTTCGCACCGGTGGACTCCTCGTCGGCCGATTGCCCGGCGACTTGAGCGTCGCCGGTCCCGGCGATCTCGGTCTCCTCCGCGGCCGATGGTTCCGCTTCGGCGGCGTGTCCGTTGACGCCCGGTTGCGGGCCCGGTTCGGCCCGCCCCCCGAAGAGGAATCGCCCGCTGCCGCCGAGCCGGAATCCCCCGAAAGAGTTGTCCCGGCCCGGTGTTTCGGTCTCGGGCCCCTGGGACTCTACGTCCTGTCCGGCCTGCGGTTCCTGGTCCGAAGGGACCGAGTGATCAGAATCGCCGTGCCGGGACCGCCCGGCCGGGCGGGGGCCGGCGCCGTCGCCGCGGGACGGGCCGGGGACGCGTCCGGCGGCACGATTCAACCCGAACGGGTCACTCGGCGGCAGATCGCCCGGGTCGCCGTGGAAGCCGTTGGAGCCGGCCGGTCCGCCCGGGCCCTGTGCCGAGGCCCGCGGCGTGAACGGCGGGGCCGAGCGCGGGCCGAATGCCATCGACGAGCCGGTCAGCAGGTCAGCGGGCAGCGACGGGAGGGCGAACTCCAGGGGATCGCCGGCCCGGCGGGAGCCGAGCGACACCATCTCCGGCTCGGGCAGGGCCGCCGGTTCCCGCGCCGGATCCTCCGCGGCGGGCAGATAGGCGGAAGGCAAGTAGCTCGCATCCGGATCCGCATCCGAATCCGCACGAACCTGCCAAAAACGGGCGAGTCCGGGCGCGGGCCGGGCGTTGTCGGGGCTGGACGTCGGCTCCATCGGTAAACCACTCCCGTCGCGAGGCGCGCCCACCGGGGCTGCCTGGAGCTGCGCAGACACATCGGCGGCGGGCGCCGGGCATCTCAGGCTGGTACGGCGCCCCGCCGACGGTACCGTCCCGATCGGCCGGGCACATCCCCTGTGACCGGATCGTGGGGCTTCCTGCGCGAAGCCCGGCGACGCCCCCGCAAATGTTCCGCAACGATGGGAGAGAATCGGACTCGTGCCCGTATCAGATGCAGAGACGTCCCTCGACGCGGCGATCGCCGCCCGGCTCAAGCGCACCACGGACGGACTGGTCGCCGCGATCGTCCAGGAGCACGGCACCAACGAGGTGCTGATGCTGGCCTGGATGGACGCCGAGGCGCTGCACCGCACCCTGACCACCGGCCGGGCCACCTACTGGTCCCGCAGCCGGCAGGAGTACTGGGTGAAGGGCGCCACCTCCGGCCACCACCAGCTCGTCAGGAAGGTCGCGCTGGACTGCGACGGCGACGCGCTGCTGGTGACCGTCGAGCAGACCGGGGCGGCCTGCCACACCGGCACACACACCTGCTTCTCCGCGGAACTCCCGGTATCGGCTCTGGAGGCGCTGTGACAAGCGGCATCGTCAGCCCGGACGAGGCGACGTTCGTCGCATCGGGCAAGCGCGTCGTCCCGGTCACCCGCAAGCTGCTCGCCGACGGCGAGACTCCGGTCGGCGTCTACACCAAACTGGCCGGTGGCCCCGGCACCTTCCTGCTGGAGTCGGCCGAGCAGGGCCTGGCCTGGTCGCGCTACTCGTTCATCGGTGTCCGCAGCGCCGCCACCCTGGTCGAGAAGGACGGGCAGGCCGCGTGGCTCGGCACGCCCCCGGACGGCGTGCCGCTGGACGGCGATCCGGTGGTGGCCCTGCGCGAGACGGTGGCCGCGCTGACCGGCGGCGCCGCGCCCGACGCCGACCTGCCCCCGCTCACCGGTGGCATGGTCGGCTACCTCAGCTACGACCTGGTCCGCCGGTTCGAGCGGTTGCCGTCCACCGCCGCCGTCGACGTGCCGTTGCCCGAGCTGGGCATGATGCTCGCCACCGACCTGGTGGTGCTCGACCACCACGACGGCTCGGCGCTGCTGGTCGCGAACGCGGTGCTGGCCGAGGACGCCGACGACGCGGCCCGCCGCGCGGCCTACCACCACGCGGTCGGCCGGCTGGACGCGATGACCACCGCGCTGTCCCGGCCCACCCCGCCGATGATCTCCACGGTGGAGCGCCGACCGGCCGGCGAGCCGGTCAGCCGTACCGTCCCGGGCGACTACCAGAAGGCGGTCGAGCAGGCCAAGGAGGCGATCCGGGCCGGCGAGTGCTTCCAGATCGTGGTGGCCCAGCGGTTCGAGCGGCCCACCGACGCCAACGCGCTGGACATCTACCGGGTGCTGCGGGCCACCAACCCGAGCCCGTACATGTACCTGCTCCGGTTCGACGACTTCGACATCGTCGGGTCCTCGCCGGAGGCGCACCTCAAGGTCAGTGCGAACCGGACGGCGCTGCTGCACCCGATCGCCGGCACCCGCTGGCGGGGCGCCACCCCGGAGCAGGACGCCGCGCTCGCCGCCGAGCTGCTGGCCGACCCGAAGGAGCGCTCCGAGCACGTCATGCTCGTCGACCTGGGCCGCAACGACCTGGGCCGGGTCTGCGAGCCGGGCAGTGTCGAGGTGCCGGAGTTCGCCCGGATCGAGCGGTACAGCCACGTCATGCACATCGTGTCGACAGTGGTCGGCCGGCTCCGCGAGGACCGGACCGCGTTCGACGCGCTGGCCGCGACGTTCCCGGCCGGCACGCTCTCCGGCGCGCCCAAGGTCCGGGCCATGGAGATCATCGAGGAGCTGGAGCCGACCCGGCGCGGTCTCTACGGCGGCACGGTCGGCTATTTCGGCTTCGCCGGTGACATGGACATGGCGATCGCCATCCGGACCGCGCTGGTCAAGGACGGCGTCGCGTACGTCGGCGCGGGCGCCGGCATCGTCGCCGACTCCGACCCGGTGGCCGAGGAGCAGGAGACCCGGAACAAGGCCGCCGCGGTGCTCGCCGCGATCGCCGCCGCCGAGACCCTGCGCCCGGCGCGATGAACCGCCGTTCGCACCTCGCCGCGATCGCCGCCTGCCTGGCCGGCGCCGGACTGACCCTCTACGCGGTCACCCGGACGTGGTCGCTGACCGTCGAGCACCGCACCGGGCTGACCGACCTGAGCTCCGCGCGCACCGGCGCCGACGCGCAGCCGTGGCTGATCGGTCTCGCGGTGGTCGCCCTGGCCGGTGCCGGCGCGCTGCTGGCCACCCGGGGCCTGGCGCGGCGGGTGCTGGGCGGGCTGCTCACGCTGGCCGGGATCGGCGTCGTGGCCGGCGCTATTTTGGCCCGGACCGGGACGGACGCCGGTGAGGCCGGTGCCGGAGCGGTGTTCTGGCCGGTCGCCGCGGTGCTGGGCGGCGCGGCGATCACGCTGGGCGGGCTGCTCGCCGCGCGGCACGGCCACCGCTGGGCGGCGATGTCCGCCCGGTACGACCGCCCGGCCGCACCCGCTCCCGTGCCGGTGACGACCCGGCCGGAGAGCGCGGAGCTGGCGCCGGCCGACAACCGCGCGGCGTGGGACGCTCTGGACCGCGGTGACGATCCGACCGCTTGAGGCGGTTAAGGGTTTTGTCGCGGGGTAAGTAAGGGATCAGCCGTGGACCGTCGTGGCCACCGTGCGGGACCGGCGGTGTGCCGCGGCCACCGTGCGGCGCGGGTGGGTGGCGACGATGGCGGCAACCGCCCGGCTGGTCTCGGCGCGGGCGACGGCCCGGGCCCGGTCGGCCTCGATCGCGGACCAGGCGTTGTCCCGCGCGGTCCGCACGTTGTCCGAGCCCACCACGGCGCGCTGCACGCCGGTGACGACTTCGGCGGCGATGGCGACCAGCGTCCGGGAGACCTCGGCGAAACCTACGGGAGGGTGCTGATCAGTGGCCATTGGTCGACTCCGCATCATCGTCCGGGTGGCGGCGCCGTCGACGCCGTGGACCAGTCTGCCCGAGACATACGATGCCGGAGCCGTATTTCCGCACGGTGACACGAACGTCAACGCATCGTGGTGTCGGCCGTTCGGAGGAAGTGCCCCTGCACAACGGGGGATGGCTGCTCAACCGGTGTGAGCGAGAAGACAGCCGGACCGGGGCAGCCTGGCATTATGCCCCAGCCCACCTCGTGAGGCGCGCCATACCCCGGAGGGCCGGGGACCGGCCGGACCTCCTAGCATCGGGCGGAAGACACCCGGAGAGGGGAGTCATTACGTGACATCCGATCAGGCGGACGCGGGCACTGGCGGCCCCGCACGGCCGCAGAACGTACTCGAGGAGATCCTCGCAGGTGTACGCGAGGACGTAGCGGCGCGTCAGGCGACGACGCCGCTGGAGAAGGTGCGCGACCTCGCCGCGGCCGCGCCGCCGGCGATCGACGCGTACGCGGCGCTGCGCAAGCCGGGCGTGGCGGTGATCGCCGAGGTGAAGCGGTCGTCCCCGTCCAAGGGTGCGCTCGCCGACATCCCGGATCCGGCCGAGCTGGCCGGTGAGTACGCGGCCGGCGGTGCCCGGTGCATCAGCGTGCTCACCGAGGGCCGCTGGTTCGGCGGATCGCTGGACGACCTGGTCGCGGTGCGAGCCGCGGTCAAGGTGCCGGTCCTGCGCAAGGACTTCGTGGTCTCCAGCTATCAGGTGCACGAGGCCCGTGCGCACGGCGCCGACCTGGTGCTGCTGATCGTCGCCGCGCTGGAGCAGAACGCTCTCGTCGGCCTTCTCGAGCGGATCGAGTCGCTGGGCATGACCGCCCTCGTCGAGGTGCACAACGAGGAGGAGGCGGACCGGGCGCTCGAGGCGAACGCGAAGGTCATCGGGGTCAACGCCCGGGACCTGCGCACCCTCGAGGTGGATCGGTCGGTCTTCGAGCGGATCGCGCCCGGGCTGCCGAACAACGTCGTGAAGATCGCCGAGTCCGGCGTCCGTGGCCCGCACGACCTGATCCGCTACGCCTCGGCCGGTGCCGACGCGGTGCTGGTCGGCGAGGGCCTGGTGACGCAGAAGTCGCCGCGCGACGCGGTGGCCGAGCTGGTCAACGCCGGTAACCACCCGGCGACGCCCAGGCCGGTTCGGTGAGCGCGCCCACTTTTCCGGATCTGGCCGGCCACTTCGGTAAGTACGGTGGCCGGTTCGTTCCGGAGGCGCTGATCAAGGCGCTCGACGAGCTTGAGGCGGCGTACCGGTCGGCCAAGGTCGACCCGGAGTTCCAGGCGACCTTCAAGGACCTGCTGCTCAACTACGCCGGCACGCCCTCGCTGCTCTACCGGGCGAACCGGCTGTCCGAGAAGCTCGGCGCGGAGATCCTGCTCAAGCGGGAGGACCTCAACCACACCGGCGCCCACAAGGTGCGCAACGTGCTCGGTCAGGCGCTGCTCGCCAAGCGGATGGGCAAGCCCCGGGTGATCGCCGAGACCGGCGCCGGCCAGCACGGCGTGGCCAGCGCGACCGCCGCCGCTCTGCTCGACCTCGAGTGCGTGGTCTACATGGGCGAGATGGACACCGAGCGCCAGGCGCTGAACGTGGCCCGGATGCGGATGCTCGGCGCCACCGTGATCCCGGTGACGAACGGGTCCCGGACGCTGAAGGACGCCTTGAACGAGGCGCTGCGCGACTGGGTCTCCACCGTCGACACCACGCACTACCTGCTCGGCACCGCGGCCGGTCCGCACCCGTTCCCGGAGATCGTCCGCGACTTCGTCAGCGGCATCGGGATCGAGGCCCGGCAGCAGTGCCTGGACCAGCTCGGCAAGCTGCCGGACGCGGTCGCGGCCTGTGTCGGCGGCGGTTCCAACGCGATCGGCATCTTCCACGCGTTCGTCCCCGACGAGGGCGTCCGGCTGTACGGCTTCGAGGCCGGCGGCGACGGCGTGGAGACCGGCCGGCATGCGGCGTCGATCACCGGCGGGACGGTCGGCGTCCTGCACGGCAACCGCACCTACCTGCTGCAGGACGAGGACGGCCAGACCATCGAGTCGCACTCGATCTCGGCCGGCCTGGACTACCCGGGTGTCGGCCCGGAGCACGCCTGGCTGCACGACACCGGCCGGGCCAGCTACGAGCCGATCACCGACACCGAGGCGATGGCGGCGTTCCAGCTGCTCTGCCGGACCGAGGGGATCATCCCGGCGATCGAGAGCTCGCACGCGCTGGCCGGCGTCGCGAAACTCGCGCCGCGGCTGCGCGAGGAGCTGGGCCGGACCCCGACCATCGTGGTGAACCTGTCCGGGCGCGGTGACAAGGACGTGCACACCGCCGGCGCCTACTTCGGCATCCTCGACCAGGTCGAGAAGGTCGTCCCGGGGGAGAACACGTGAGCATCGCGGAGACTTTCGCCGCGGCGAAAAAAGAAGACCGCGCGGTGCTGGTCGGCTGCATGCCGGCCGGCTTCCCGACGGTCGACCACAGCATCGAGCAGATGATCGCGATGCACGAGGCCGGCTGCGACGTCATCGAGGTCGAGCTGCCGTACTCCGACCCGGTGATGGACGGCCCGGTGATCCAGAAGGCCAGCGACATCGCGCTGGCCAACGGGGTCCGTACCCGGGACACCCTGAAGATCATCGAGGCGGTGGCGTCGGCCGGCGCCACGGTGGTGCTGATGACCTACTGGAACCCGATCGAGAAGTACGGCATCGACGCGTTCGCCCGCGACCTCGCCGCCGCCGGGGCCACCGGGCTGATCACGCCCGACCTGATCCCGGACGAGGCACAGGAGTGGATCGCCGCCTCGGAGAAGCACCGGATCGACCGGACGTTCCTGGTCGCGCCGAGCTCGACCGACGAGCGGCTGGCGATGACCCTGGGCAACTGCCGGGGATTCGTCTACGCCACCGCGCTGATGGGTGTCACCGGCGCCCGCACCTCGGTCTCCTCGCAGGCGCCCGACCTGGTCGCCCGGATCCGCGCGATCGACCCGGAGCTGCCGATCGGCGTGGGGCTGGGCGTCGGCAACGGTGCGCAGGCCGCCGAGGTGGCCGCGTTCGCCGACGGTGTGATCGTCGGCAGCGCGCTGATCCGCTGCATGCTCGACGCGCCGGACCGGGCCACCGGGCTCCAGCGACTCCGTGCGCTCAGTGCGGAGCTGGCGGAGGGTGTGCGCCGCCGCTGATGGACGGCATCAGCTGGCTGCTGCGTGGCCTCCCGGTGATGACCGGCGAGCTGCCCGGCTTCGACCTCGACGACACTCCGGCCGAGCCGCGTGAGCTGTTCCTGCGCTGGCTCGGCGAGGCGGTCGCGGCCGGCGTGCGCGAACCGCACGTGATGAGCGTGGCGACGGTGGATCAGGACGCGCTGCCGGACGTGCGGGTGCTGGTCCTGCGGGATCTGGACGCCCGTGGCTGGCAGTTCGTCACCGACCGGACCAGCGCCAAGGGCCGTCACCTCACCGCGCACCCGGCCGCCGCTCTCGGCTTCCACTGGCGGGAGCAGGGGCGGCAGATCCGCGTACGAGGACATGTTTTTGATCTTGGGGTGTCGGTCGCGGCCGACGACTTCCTGGCGCGGTCCCCGGCGGCCCGTCTCGCGTCGTTGAGCAGCGCGCAGAGTGACGTGATCACCGATCCGGAGAACGAGGGTCTGGCCCGGTCCGAGGCGCAGCGCCTGATCGACGAGGATCCCGGCTTCGTGCCCGCCGGCCACGTCGTCTACGCGCTCGACCCGGTCAGTGTGGAGTTCTGGCAGGGCGACGCGTCCCGCCGGCACGTGCGCCTGCGGTACCGCCGCTCCGCCGATGAATGGATCAAGGAACGGCTCTGGCCCTGACCGGCCGATCGAGCCGAAATCATCGGCTCACCCGGGGCATTGCCAACCGGCGCGACGACGGTAGCGTGTGCACCCGTGAACTACGCCCTCATCCCCAGTCCCGCCACGTCGGTGTGGCACCTGGGCCCGTTCCCGGTCCGGGCCTACGCGCTCTGCATCATCGCCGGCATGGTCGTCGCCACGCTCCTGATGGAGCAGCGGTTGCGGCACCGGGGCGTGGCCCCGTGGGTGTCGCTGGACATGGTGGTGTGGGCGGTGCCGTTCGGCATCGTCGGCGCCCGGATCTACCACCTGATCACCTCGCCGCAGGACTACTTCGGCTCCGGCGGTGACCCGATCCGTGCGCTCTACATCTGGGAGGGCGGCCTAGGCATCTGGGGCGCGGTCGCCGGTGGCGCGCTCGGCGCCTGGATCGCGGCCCGCCAGATCGGCCTGCCGCTGAGCGTGTTCGCCGAGGCCCTCGCCCCGGCGCTGCCGGTCGCCCAGGCCATCGGCCGGTTCGGCAACTGGTTCAACAACGAGCTGTACGGCAAGGTCACCACGCTGCCGTGGGGCCTGCAGGTGCACGAGATGGACTCGGCCAACCCGGGCCACGCCACGATGATCGACGGCGAGGCGACCACCCTGCCCGACCTGTACCACCCGACCTTCCTCTACGAGGCGGTCTGGGACCTCGGCGTCGCCGGGCTGGTCTGGCTGCTCGACCGGAAGTACAAGTTCGGTCGCGGGCGGGCGTTCGCGCTGTACGTGATGGCCTACACGGCCGGCCGGGTGTGGATCGAGATGCTCCGCACCGACGAGGCGAACCACTTCTTCGGCATCCGGATCAACGTCTTCGTCTCGCTGGTGGTCTTCATCGGCGCGGCGATCTACTTCATCGTCAATCGCGGCCCGCGCGAGTACGTGGTGCCGATCGACGCACCGGAGACCGCACCGGAGCCGGCCGCCGAGAGCGACATCTCCTCGGTGGACGTGTCCGCGGAGTCGAGCACCCCGAAGCTGCCGACCGCGTACCAGGTGGTCAGTGAAGAGCGGTTCCGGGCCTACCAGAAGACCGGCGTGCTGCCACCGGCCGACGTCGACGCTTCCGTCGAGGATGCGGATGCGGTGCCGGATGCCGAGGACACCGAGTCGGTGACCAGCCCGGCCGGGCCGGTGGTCACGGCCGAGAGCGACGACGAGGCCGCCGACCGGCCCGCCGGCGAGCGCTGACCGGCGAGTCCCGGACGAGGGCGGCGGGCATGCGTACGGCCGTGGTGGTGGGCGCGGGAATGGCGGGTCTGGCCGCGGCCGGCGCGCTGTCCCGGTCCGGATGGCAGGTGACGCTCCTGGAGCGCGCCGAACGGATCGCCGCGGCGCCCACCGCCGTGGTGCTCTGGCCGAACGGCCGCCGCGCCCTGGACGCGCTGCACCCGGACGGCGGCTGGTCGGCGATCGCGTCCCCGCTGCCGGACGGCGGAGTGCGCCGCCCGGACGGTCAGTGGCTGGTCCCGCCGCGCGCCCGGCCCGGCGCGGGCGGCCCGGCCCCGGCCGTCGCCCACCTGGAGGACATGTACGACGCGCTGGTCGCGGGCCTCGGCGACACCGAGGTCCGCACCGGTTTCGAGGTCACCACGGTGCGGACCGGCCGCCGGATCCGCCCGGCCTGCGGTGACGGCCGCACCATGATCGAGGCGGATCTGATCGTCGCCGCGGACGGCATCGACAGCCGGGTGCGCGCGGTGCTGGCCCCCGAGTCGGTCGCCGTCGGCTCCGGCTTCTCCGCCTGGCAGGCCGTCATCCCGGGGTACCGGATGCCGCGTCTCACCGAGGACCGTGCGCTGGGCGGCGAGACGCTCGGCGCCGGATACCGGTTCGTGGCTCTCCCGCTCGGCGCGCACGCGGCCGGCAAGGGCGGCATCTACTGGGTGGCCACCGCGGCCGGCGCGCCGCGCCCGGAACCGGCCGCCACCCAGCTGGCGCTGCTGCAGCGCTGGTTCGCCGGGTGGCACGAGCCGGTCGCCGAACTGCTCGCGCTGACCCGCCCGGAGGAGCTGATCCCGCAGGGCGTCCGGGAGTTGCGGCCGCTGCCGCGGACGTACGCCTACCCGTCCGGCCCCGGTGGCGTGCTGCTGATCGGTGACGCCGCGCACGCCATGCCGCACCACCTCGGCCAGGGCGCCTGCCTGGCGTTCGAGGACGCCGCCACGTTGCGCTCGCTGCTCGCCGACGCGGCGCCGGGCGACGCGCTGACCGGCGCGCTGGAGAGCTACACCCGGCTCCGGCAGCCGCGCACCACCACGGTGGTCCGGCAGAACCGGCGGATGTCCGCTGTGGTGCAGGCCCGGGGGCGGCTCGCGCTGCGGGCCCGGGACGCGGCGCTGAACCACATGCGCCCACGCATCCTCGGCCGCACGCTGGACCCGGTCTCCGACTGGTCCCCGCCGGAGTAGCCGGCGCCGCCGGGTGCCGGGCTGGTCCCCAGGGGTGTGTCGGGGCCCGCGAGGCACCCCTGACGGCCAGCCGGGGGACTGCTGCTTTCGGTCACATCATGGGACGGACGGGTTCGTCATCGTGATTTCACTCGTTCGATACAGGTGACCACTCCCGGCGGAAACCGCGGGTCCGCTCTCGATCGGTAATGAGCGGAAACGGTTTCGGCACTTACGTCGTACCAGATGATGGGAAGTGTGAGGGATTCGCGTGAGCCGGTCAGAGCGGGAGAGCGGCCGGCTCCGCGACGCAGGCGGTGCCGATCCGGCGGAATCCGACCCGGGTGTAGAGCCGGGCCACGTCGTCGTCGCCGGCGGACAGGAAGATCAGGTGGACCCCGCGGTCCAGCAGCCGGCGGGCCAGGGTGGCGGTGAGCTGGGAGGCATAGCCTCGCCCGCGCGCCGTCGGCAGCGTCGCCACGCCGGCGATCTCGGCCACCTCGCCGACCCGCATGCTGGTGCCGGTCGCCACGATGCCCTCGCCGTCGGCCTCGACCACCACGGTCTCGTAGTCGCCGCTGTCCAGCGTCAGGCGGGTGTGCCGGATCACCTCGTCGCTGAGCCCGAGACCGGCCGTGGCATCCCGCTCGGACGGCCCGGCACCCTCGATGAGCAGGGTTTTCTCGGCGGATTCCAAGGCTGATCGGTACGCCGGAGCGGCGAACGCGAGCTGCGCCACGGCACGGGAGGCGCTGAGGTCGGCGGCGAATCCGGCACCGGCCGGGTCGAGCGTGCGGATCTCCCCGCCGGGCACCGGCAGGTCCGGGACCAGGGCCTGCGGGTCGAGCCGGAGCAGTGGCGCGAGCAGCGCGTCCAGGCCGGCCGAGCGGGCCACCGCGAGCAGGTCGGGGGTGGTCTCGTGCACCCATTCGAGCGTCTCCGGCACGCCCAGGTCGCGCTGCCGGCGGCGGACGTCGAGCAGGTCGCCGGTCGTCGGGGCCGGTGCGCCGAGCCGGGGCCGGGCGTAATACGGCCAGCCCTCGCCCTCGCGGACGAAGAGCACCAGCGACCCGATCTCCTCGATCCGGGCCCAGGGGCGGGGCAAAGCGTCGTAGAACTGTTCGAGCCGGTCGAAGAGGTCGGAATCCGCTCGCGCCATCGCGCGAGACTACCGGTCGCCGGTTGGGCTGTGCTATTCAGTTCGTCCACGCAGAGCCGAGTCTGCGTTAAGCAGAGCCCTCCCCGGAGCCAGGTGTGATCAATCCGCACCTGGCGGAGATCGGTGTCTCTTACCGTAGACTCGAGAGACTTTGCAGGGCCGACGTCGTCCCGACCTTGATGTGAAACACCAGAGACGACAGGAGGCCCGGTGGCATATCCGCACCCCCAGGGGTTGTACGACCCGGCGTACGAGCGTGACGCCTGTGGCGTGGCCTTTGTTGCTGACATTCACGGACGTCGTAGTCACGACGTGGTGGCCAAGGGTTTGTCGGCACTGATCCGCCTCGATCACCGGGGCGCGCGTGGCGCCGAGCAGAACACCGGCGACGGCGCCGGGATCATGATTCAGGTCCCGGACGAGTACTACCGCGCGATCACCGATTTCGAGCTGCCGGCGGCCGGCCACTACGCGACCGGTCTGGTCTTCCTGCCGACCGACCCCGCCGAGGCCGCCCGCGCGATCAAGGTCTTCGAGAAGTACGCCCTCGTCGAGGGCGGCGACGTGCTCGGCTGGCGCGACGTGCCGGTGGACCCGGCCGACCTGGGCGCCACCGCCGAGGACGCGCGCCCCGGGATCCGTCAGGTCTTCCTCTCCGCCGAGCGGCTCGTCGACTCGGCCGCCGGCAAGGCCGGTGAGCTGCTGTCCGGCATCGAGCTGGACCGGGTGGCGTTCTGCATCCGCAAGCAGGCCGAGCGGGAGTCCTCGCAGCGCGGTGTCGCGGCGTACTTCCCCTCGCTGTCGTCGCGGACCATCACGTACAAGGGCATGCTCACCCCCGAGCAGTTGCCGGCGTTCTTCCCCGACCTGACCGACGAGCGGGTGAGCAGCGCGATCGCGCTGGTGCACTCCCGCTTCTCGACGAACACGTTCCCGTCGTGGCCGCTGGCGCACCCGTACCGGCTGATCGCCCACAACGGTGAGATCAACACCATCCGGGGCAACAAGAACTGGATGGCGGCCCGCGAGGCGCTGCTGGCGACGCCGAACCTGCCCGGCAACATCAAGCGGCTGTTCCCGATCAACTCGCCGGAGGCGTCCGACTCGGCCAGCTTCGACGAGGTGCTGGAGCTGCTGCACCTGAGTGGCCGCAGCCTGCCGCACGCGGTGCTGATGATGATCCCGGAGGCTTGGGAGAACGACACCGGGATGGACCCGGCGCGTCGTGCCTTCTACCGCTTCCACGCCAGCCTGATGGAGCCGTGGGACGGCCCCGCCGCCGTCGCGTTCACCGACGGCACGGTCATCGGCGCGGTGCTGGACCGCAACGGCCTGCGCCCCGGCCGCTGGTGGCACACCCGGGACGGCCTGGTCGTGCTCGGCTCCGAGGCCGGCGTGATCGACCTGGACCCGGCCGAGGTGGTCGCCAAGGGCCGGCTGCAGCCCGGCAAGATGTTCCTGGTCGACACGGCGGCCGGGCGGATCGCGCACGACGACGAGATCAAGGCCGACCTGGCTGCCGCCGAGCCGTACGCGGAGTGGCTGCACGCCGGGCTGATCGAGCTCGCCGACCTGCCGCCGCGCGAGCACGTGATCTACACGCACGACTCGGTGCTGCGTCGCCAGCAGGTCTTCGGCTACTCCGAGGAGGAGCTGAAGATCCTGGTCGCGCCGATGGCCCGGACCGGCGCCGAGCCACTCGGCTCGATGGGCACGGACACCCCGATCTCACCGCTGTCCAGCCGTCCGCGGCTGCTCTTCGACTACTTCCACCAGCTGTTCGCGCAGGTCACCAACCCGCCGCTGGACGCCATCCGGGAAGAGCTGGTCACCAGCCTCGGCGCGACCATCGGGCCGGAGTCCAACCTGCTCAAGCCGGGTCCGGTGAGCTGCCGCCAGGTCGTCCTGCCCTACCCGGTGATCGACAACGACGAGCTGGCCAAGCTGCTCTCCATCGACGAGGACGGCGACCTGCCCGGGTTCAAGGCGGTCCGGGTCTCCGGGCTCTACCCGCTGCGGGACGGCGCGGCCGGCATCAAGGCCCGGCTCACCCAGATCTGCCGGCACGTGTCCGAGGCGATCGAGGACGGGGTGCGCATCCTGGTGCTCTCCGACCGGGACTCCAACGCCGACCTGGCGCCGATCCCGTCGCTGCTGCTCACCGCGGCGGTGCACCAGCACCTGGTGCGGGAGCAGACCCGTACCCAGGTGGCCCTGGTCGTCGAGTCCGGTGACTGCCGCGAGGTGCACCACGCGGCGGTGCTGATCGGCTTCGGCGCGGCGGCGGTCAACCCGTACCTGGCGTTCGAGAGCGTCGAGGACCTGATCGCCACCGGCGCGCTGGTCGGCATCGAGCCGCGCACGGCGATCCGCAACTACGTCAAGGCGCTCGGCAAGGGCGTCCTGAAGATCATGTCGAAGATGGGCATCTCCACGGTGTCCTCGTACTGCGGCGCGCAGGTGTTCGAGGCGGTCGGCCTGGACAACAAGCTGCTCCAGCGCTATTTCGCGGGCACCTCGGGCCGGATCGGCGGTGTCGGCCTGACCGGCATCCACGCCGAGGTCAAGGTGCGGCACGAGAAGGCGTACCCGGCGAACCCGGCCGAGCGGGCACACCGCCGGCTCGAGGTCGGCGGCGAGTACCAGTGGCGTCGCGAGGGCGAGATCCACCTGTTCAACCCGGAGACCGTCTTCCTGCTGCAGCACGCCACCCGCAGCAAGCAGTACGACGTCTTCAAGCGCTACACCAGCAAGGTCGACGAGCTGGCCGGCCAGGCCGGTTCGCTGCGTGGCCTGTTCCGCTTCGACACCGACCGGACCCCGGTCCCGATCGACGAGGTGGAGCCGGCGACCGAGATCGTCAAGCGGTTCGCGACCGGCGCGATGAGCTACGGCTCGATCTCCGCCGAGTCGCACGAGACGCTGGCGATCGCGATGAACCGGATCGGCGGCAAGTCCAACACCGGTGAGGGCGGCGAGGACGTCGAGCGCCTGTACGACCCGGAGCGCCGCTCCGCGGTCAAGCAGATCGCCTCCGGCCGGTTCGGCGTGACCAGCGAATACCTGGTGAACGCGGACGACCTGCAGATCAAGATGGCGCAGGGCGCGAAGCCCGGCGAGGGCGGCCAGCTGCCCGGCAACAAGGTGTGGCCGTGGATCGCCAAGACCCGGCACGCCACCCCGGGCGTCGGCCTGATCTCCCCGCCGCCGCACCACGACATCTACTCGATCGAGGACCTCGCGCAGCTGGTCCACGACCTGAAGATGGTCAACCCGGCCTCCCGGGTGCACGTCAAGCTGGTCTCCGAGATCGGCGTGGGCACGGTGGCGGCGGGTGTCGCCAAGCTGAAGGCCGACGTCATCCTGATCTCCGGCCACGACGGCGGCACCGGCGCGTCCCCGCTGAACTCGCTCAAGCACGCCGGCACCCCGTGGGAGCTGGGCCTGGCCGAGGCACAGCAGACGCTGCTGCTGAACAAGCTGCGGGACCGGGTCACCGTGCAGGTCGACGGTCAGCTCAAGACCGGCCGGGACGTGGTGATCGCGGCCCTGCTGGGCGCCGAGGAGTTCGGCTTCGCGACCGCGCCGCTGATCGTCTCGGGCTGCGTCATGATGCGGGTCTGTCACCTGGACACCTGCCCGGTCGGCATCGCCACGCAGAACCCGGTGCTGCGCGAGCGGTTCACCGGCAAGCCGGAGTTCGTCGAGAACTTCTTCATGTTCCTCGCCGAGGAGGTCCGCGAGCTCCTCGCCGAGCTGGGCTTCCGCACCATCGAGGAGGCCATCGGCCACGCCGAGGTGCTGAACGTGGTCGAGGCGATCGACCACTGGAAGGCCAAGGGCCTCGACCTGGCGCCGGTGCTCTACGTCCCGGACCTGCCCGAGGGCGCGGCCCGCCGCGGCATCGTGAAGCAGGACCACGGGCTGGAGAAGGCCCTGGACAACGAGCTGATCGCGCTCGCGCAGCCGGCGCTGACCGAGGGCACCCCGGTGCGCGCCGAGGTGCGCACCCGCAACGACCAGCGCAGCGTCGGCGCGATGCTGGGCGGCGAGGTCAGCCGGCGGTACGGCGGCAACGGCCTGCCCGACGACACCATCGAGTTCACCCTGCGCGGCACCGGTGGCCAGTCGTTCGGCGCGTTCCTGCCGCGCGGCGTCACGCTGCGGCTGATCGGCGACACCAACGACTACGTCGCCAAGGGCCTCTCCGGCGGCCGGGTGATCGTGCGGCCGGCCGAGGAGGCGTCGTTCGTCGCCGAGGACAACACCATCGCCGGGAACACCATTCTGTACGGGGCGACGGCCGGCGAGGTGTTCCTGCGCGGCCGGGTCGGCGAGCGGTTCGCGGTCCGCAACTCGGGCGCCGCGACCGTCGTCGAGGGTGTCGGCGACCACGGCTGCGAGTACATGACCGGTGGCACGGTCGTGGTGCTCGGCCCGATCGGGCGCAACTTCGCGGCCGGTATGAGCGGTGGCAAGGCGTTTGTGCTCGGGCTGAACCAGGACCTGGTCAACCCGGAGCTGGTCGACCTGGCGCCGCTCACCGAGGAGGAGCGCGACCTGCTGCGCTCGCTGGTGGAGAAGCACCACGCGGAGACCTCCTCGGCGGTGGCCGAGCGGCTGCTGAAGGACTGGCCGGCCGCGGTCGAGCAGTTCACCGCGGTGGTGCCGCGGGACTACAAGCGTGTGATGGAGCTGATCAGGACCGCCGAAGCCGCCGGTCGGAATGTCGACGAGGCGGTCATGGGGGTCACCAGTGCCTGATCCGAACGGTTTCCTTCGGTACGAGCGACAGCTGCCGAAGCGGCGGCCCGTCCCGGTGCGGCTGATGGACTTCAAGGAGGTCTATCCGCCGGCCGGCGAGGAGCTGATCCGCGACCAGGCGACCCGCTGCATGGACTGCGGTATCCCGTTCTGTCACGACGGTTGCCCGCTGGGCAACCGGATCCCGGACTGGAACGACCTGGTCCGCACCGGGAACTGGGAGTCGGCGGCGGAGTCGCTGCACGCCACCAACAACTTCCCGGAGTTCACCGGGCGGCTCTGCCCGGCGCCCTGCGAGGCGGCCTGCGTGCTGGGCATCGGCGGCGACGCGGTGACCATCAAGCAGGTCGAGGTGGAGATCGCGAACCACGCGTTCGACCTGGGCTTTGTCCGGCCGCAGCCGGCTCCGGTGGCGTCCGGCAAGTCGGTCGCGGTGGTCGGTTCCGGACCGGCCGGCCTGGCCGCCGCGCAGCAGCTGGCCCGGGCCGGGCACGCGGTCACCGTCTACGAGCGCGACGACCGGATCGGTGGTCTGCTCCGCTACGGCATCCCGGACTTCAAGATCGAGAAGCACGTGATCGACGCCCGGCTCGCCCAGATGTCCGCCGAGGGCGTCGTCTTCCAGGCCGGGGTCGAGGTGGGCGCCGACCTCACCGCCGACGATCTTCGTGATCGGTACGACGCGGTGCTGCTGGCCGCGGGCGCGCTGGCCGGCCGGGACGTCCCCGAGACGCCGGGACGGCACCTCAACGGCGTGCACCTGGCGATGGAGCACCTGGTCCCGGCGAACCGGATGGTGGCCGGCCTGCAGGACAGCACGCCGATCGACGCCAAGGGCAAGCACGTGATCATCATCGGCGGCGGTGACACCGGTGCGGACTGCCTCGGCGTCGCGCACCGCCAGGGCGCCGCCTCGGTCACCCAGCTGGACCAGTACCCGCTGCCGCCGGAGGCCCGGACCGGGCTGAACGACCCGTGGCCGACCTGGCCGCTGATCCTGCGCAACTACGCCGCGCACGAGGAGGGTGGCGACCGCGTCTTCGGCGTGGCCGTCCGCGAGTTCGTCGGCGACGAGAACGGCAACCTGGTCGCGATCCGGCTGGCCGAGGTCTCGGTGCAGCGGGTCGACGGCGTCCGCACGGTCGTGGTGACACCGGGCTCGGAGCGCGAGCTGAAGGCCGACCTGGTGCTGCTGGCGATCGGCTTCGAGGGCACCGAGGACCAGCCGCTGCTGGCCCAGTTCGGCCTGACCCGGAACCGGCGCAACGTGCTGGACGCGACGAGTGACTGGCAGACCGGTGCCGAGGGTGTCTTCGTCGCCGGTGACATGCACAAGGGCGCGTCGCTGATCGTCTGGGCGATCGCCGAGGGGCGGGCCGCCGCCGCGGCGATCCACACCTACCTGGGCGCGGCCGGCGAGCTGCCGGCACCGGTCCGGGCGGATCAGCAGCCGCTCTCCGTCTGAGTCATCGTTCACCGGAGCCCGTCGCCCTTTCCGGGGTGGCGGGCTCCGTTTGTGCTGGTCAGCGCTTTCATCGTCGTACCGTGAAAGGGTTTGCGGCATGTGGCGCCGGTCGCCGTGAGGCGACCGATAAGCTGGCCCGGCGGTCGTTGACGCCCGCGGACGACGCAGCGAACCCGTGACTTTCCGGGCAGACCTCGCCGTCGACACCCGCAGTTCATACTGATGACGGGGGTCGGCCGCCGAGCCGCCCCAGAAGAAGGACTAGCCTGATGGCCGTGACACGCCGCGTAAAGATCGTCTGCACGATGGGCCCCGCCACCAAGTCGCCTGAGCGGATGCTCGGCCTGGTGGAAGCGGGCATGGACGTGGCCCGGATGAACTTCAGCCACGACACCCGGGAAAACCACAAGGAGATGTACGACCTGGTCCGCTCCGCCGCGGAGCAGACCGGCCGTGCGGTCGCGATCCTCGCCGACCTCCAGGGCCCGAAGATCCGGCTGGGCAAGTTCGCCGACGGCCCGCACCGCTGGGAGACCGGCGACCGCGTGGTCATCACCAGCGACGACATCCTGGGCACGCGGGAGCGGGTCTCCTGCACCTATACGAAGCTGCCGCAGGAGGTCAAGGCCGGTGACCGGCTCCTGATCGACGACGGCAAGGTCGCCGTCGAGGTGACCGGTGTCGTCGACAGCAAGGACATCCAGGTCCTGGTCACCGAGGGTGGCCCGGTCAGCAACAACAAGGGCGTCTCGCTGCCGAACGTCGCGGTGAGCGTGCCCGCGATGAGCGAGAAGGACGAGCTGGACCTGCGGTTCGCGCTGAAGCTCGGCGTCGACCTGGTCGCGCTCTCGTTCGTCCGCTCGCCCGAGGACATCAAGATGGTCCACAAGGTGATGGACGAGGAGGGCGTGCGCGTCCCGGTCATCGCCAAGGTGGAGAAGCCGGAGGCGGTCGACTGCCTCGAGGCGATCGTGCTGGCCTTCGACGGTGTCATGGTCGCCCGTGGTGACCTGGGCGTCGAGCTCCCGCTGGACCAGGTCCCGCTGGTGCAGAAGCGCGCCGTGCAGCTGTGCCGGGAGAACGCGAAGCCGGTCATCGTCGCGACCCAGATGCTCGACTCGATGATCGAGAACTCGCGCCCGACCCGGGCCGAGGCCTCGGACGTCGCCAACGCGGTGCTCGACGGCGCGGACGCGGTCATGCTCTCCGGCGAGACCTCGGTCGGCAAGTACCCGGTTCTCACGGTCAGCACGATGGCCAAGATCGTCACCACCACCGAGGGTGGCGGCCTGGGTGTGGCCCGGCTGCAGCACGACCCGCGGACCCACGCCGGCGCGCTGACCATCGCCGCGTCGAACATCGCGCGCAACATCGGCGCCAAGGCGCTGGTGGCGTTCTCGCAGACCGGTGACACCGTGCGTCGGCTCGCCCGGCTGCACTGCGACCTGCCGCTCTACGCGTTCACCCCGGTCGACCACGTCCGCAGCACGCTCGCGCTGAGCTGGGGTGTCGAGGCGTTCCTGACCGACTTCGTGGAGCACACCGACGACATGTTCCGTCAGGTGGACGCGAAGATGCTCGGCCTCGGCCTGGCCAAGCCCGGTGACTACGTGGTCGTCGTGGCCGGCTCCCCGCCGAACGCGCCCGGCTCCACCAACACCCTGCGTGTGCACCAGCTCGGCTCCCTCGTGGACCCGTCCGCGGTATGACGCCGCTGCAGGGCCAAGCCGCTGTCGACCAGCTTCTGGAGATCCTCGATCTGAAGCAGGTCGACGCGGCCACCTTCACCGGTGACAGCCCGCAGACCGGTGCCCAGCGCGTGTTCGGCGGCCAGGTCGCCGGGCAGGCGCTGGTCGCCGCCGGTCGCACGGTCGACCCGTCCCGGCTGGTCCACTCGCTGCACGGCTACTTCGTGCGCCCGGGTGACCCGACCGAGCCGATCACGTTCCACGTGGAGACGATCCGGGACGGGCGGTCCTTCTCGGTCCGCCGGTCCACCGCCAAGCAGCACGGCAAGACGATCTTCTTCATGTCGGCGTCGTTCCAGGTGCTCGAGGAGGGTCTCGACCACCACGAGCCGGCGCCGACCGGGGTGCCCGCGCCGGAGGACGTCCCCACCATGCGCGACTGGGTGGAGAAGTACCCGAACCGCAGGACCGTGTTCAACGCCAGCCCGCAGGCGGTCGACGTGCGCTACATCGGCCAGCCCGGCTGGGTGCCGCCGGGCGACCGGGACGCCGATCCGAAGCAACGGGTGTGGATGCGGGTCGACGGCAAGCTGCCGGACGATCCGCTGATCCACGCGTGCGCGCTGACCTACGCGTCCGACCTGTCGTTGCTCGACGCGGTGCTGTCGTACCACGGTGAGGTGTGGGGGCCGGGCGGTGTGGTCGGCGCCAGCCTCGACCACGCGCTCTGGTTCCACCGGACGTTCCGGGCCGACGAGTGGTTCCTCTACGACAGCGTGAGCCCCTCGGCCAGCCGTTCCCGCGGCCTGGCCAACGGGCGGATGTTCACCCGGGACGGCCGGCACATCGCCAGCGCCGTCCAAGAGGGTCTGCTGCGCCGCGTGGGCGCCTGACACTCCTGTTGACCCCGCCGGGGTGGATCCTCGGCCTGGCGACTGGCCAGGGATCCACACCCGACGGGGCCGGGGACAGGACTTTCTAGTGCCCGCCGGCCGAACGTTCCGGCTTGGCGGAGTTTCCGGCCGCGGTGCCCTCGATACCTGCCGGGCTGTCCGGCACCGGCGGCAGGTCCTTGGCGTCCGGCGGGGTGGGTGCGCCCGCCCGGGGTCCGGAGATCCCGGCCTGGGCCAGCATCGCGTCCAGGTCGGCGGTGGTCCGCAGCACCCGCTCGTGGAACGACTCCTCGTGCGTCTCGCCGCCGGCCGGCACACCGTCCCGGGCCCGGTGCTTGGCGATCTTCCGGCCCTCGAAGTCGGTGTGCCCGGCCGAGTAGCCGGCCAGTCCGGTGGCTCGTTCCGGCGGCAGTTCCAGCAGGTCACGACCCTTCGACGCGACCTCGCGCAGCCGCAGCGCGGTCACCAGGTCGGCCACCGCGCGCAGCACACCCAGCCCGCCGAGGATCATCAGGACGGTCTCGGCGCCGCGGGCCATCGGGCTGGCGGCCAGGAAGCCCGTCGCGGTCTCCAGCACGCCGATCGTGACGACGAGGCTCCACACCCGGTCCGAGCCCCGTGTCATGATCCCGACGGAGACGTCGACGGCGCCGCGGACCAGCAGGTACCAGCCGATCAGTGAGGCCGTGGTGGTGTAGCCGGAGTCGCCGCCGGTCAGCATGACCACGCCGGTCGCGGTGAACAGCACGGCCAGACCGGCGTTCAGCCACCAGGTGCGGGTGCCGGCCAGCGCGCGCAGGCCCTCACAGACCGCGCCGAACAGCACGATCGGACCGGCCACGGCGGTGACCGCGGTCGGCTCCAGCCGCAGCACACTCCAGCCGATCACCAGCCAGGCGGCACCCGCGAACAACAGGAATCCCCACACACCTCCACGCGTGACGGTCAGTGGCGAAGAACCGGACCACAACATGAGGCCTCCCGCTGATGCTGTCCCTGCCATGACAGCACCCGGGGCACGCGGCGGCGGGGCGTTCGCTCAGATTGCCCGGCGCGGGGAGACGCTTGTGAGACGCTTTTTTTCGTACGCCGTAAAGGTCGTACCGGAAATGCTCGATCTTGGTGATGGGCGCGCCGCCGCAGGCGGTGCGGACGCCCCCGCCGCGCGATCAGCCGGAAGCGGGCTGACGTGGGTGAATGTTTCCGGCGTGTGTGGCCCACGTCACCGTATGGTTATCGATGAATGTGGCTCTCGCCAGCCGCGGCGCGGAGTGATATTCCTGGTGTCCCCGGTGGGATTCGAACCCACACTGAATGGATTTTGAGTCCATCGACTCTGCCGGTTGGTCTACGGGGACATCTGGATCGGTAACACCGTTGAAAGCGGTGATGCCAACCTCAGCGAGAGACAGCCTACCCACTACGCTGAGGAGGGTGACACCCAGATACCGGGGTGTCGCGACGAGAGGGTTGGGGGAAGAGGTTCCGTGGCCGACACGCAGGCTGGTGCCGAGCGCAAACGGGTGATCATCGCCGAGGACGAGGCCCTGATCCGGTTGGACCTCGCGGAGATGCTCGTCGAGGAGGGCTACGACGTCGTCGGCGAGGCGGGCGACGGCGAGACCGCCGTCCGGCTGGCCGAGGAGCTGAAGCCGGATCTGGTCATCCTGGACATCAAGATGCCGATCATGGACGGGCTGGCGGCCGCCGAGCGGATCGCCGGCGGACGGATCGCACCGGTGGTGATCCTGACCGCGTTCAGTCAGCGCGATCTGGTGGAGCGCGCCCGGGCGGCGGGCGCGATGGCCTACCTGGTGAAGCCGTTCCAGAAATCGGATCTGGTCCCGGCCATCGAGATCGCGCTGTCGCGATACTCCGAGATCGCCACGTTGGAGTCCGAGGTCGCCGGTCTGACCGAGCGCCTGGAGACGCGCAAATCCGTCGAGCGCGCCAAGGGCGAGCTGATGACGAAGTACGCGATGACCGAGCCGCAGGCGTTCAAGTGGATCCAGCGGACCGCGATGGACCACCGGATGACCATGCGCGAGGTGGCCGACCGGATCCTCGCCGAGGGCCAGGAGCCGGGGAGCGTGCCGGAGGTGCCCTGAGCGGATCAGAGCCGGTCAGGGTCGCCGAAGGCGACCGATCTGATCTTGACAGAACGACGTTGGAAACACTCTCCCCGCGTGCGGCGTCACTGCTGGTAACGGTTCGGTCAAAGCCTGACCGGCCTCTATCGTCCGGCTCGGAATGTGGGATAGCGTCCGGCCCCATGACGGGCGAAGTGCTCCGTGTGGAGGCACGCAAGTGCCAATTGGAGCATGGTGGCCCGGTGGGTTCGGTTATGAGGAGGGTTCCAACCTTGAAGCAGGCTCTCGCGCGGGCGATCGGCGGTGTGGCCATGATCGGTCTGCTGGCCGTTTCGGCTGCTTGTGCTGACGATTCTTCCGGTAGCGGCGACACGGCCACGGGTTCGACCTGCGATCTCAAGATCGCATTCTTTGGCGCGCTCACCGGCGGTAACGCCCAGTTGGGTATCAACATCCGTGACGGCGCCAAGCTGGCCGTCGACCAGTACAACACCAAGAACGCCGACTGCAAGGTCGGCCTGGTCGAGAAGGACTCCGCCGGCGACCCGGCGCAGGCCTCCGGCCTCGCGACCTCGCTGGTCGCGGACACCAAGCTGCTCGGCGTGGTCGGCCCGGCCTTCTCCGGTGAGTCGAAGGTCGCCAACCCGATCCTGAGCAAGGAAGGCGTCGTGATCATCACGCCGTCGGCCACCAACCCGGCGCTGGCGACGCAGGGCGACAAGACCTTCCACCGCGGCCTCGGCAACGACGCCTCGCAGGGTCCGGGCGCCGCCAACTACATCAAGACCGTGCTCAAGTCGCAGAAGGTGTTCGTCGTCGACGACGCCTCCGAGTACGGCAAGGGCCTGGCCGACCAGGTCAAGCAGGTCCTCGGCGCGACCGTCGTCGACTCTGCCGTGGTCAAGGAGCAGCAGGTCGACTTCGGTGCGGTCATCGACCAGGTCAAGGGCTCGGCCGCGGACGCCATCTTCTGGGGTGGCTACTACCGCGAGGCGTCGCCGTTCCTGAAGCAGTACCGGGACGCGGGCGGCAAGGCCAAGTTCATCGCCGGTGACGGTGTCAAGGACCAGGCGTTCGTGGACGGCGCCGGTGCGGCCAACGCCGAGGGCGCGATCCTGACCTGCCCGTGTGTTCCGCCGGAGAAGGCCGGTGGCACCTTCGCCGCCGACTACAAGGCGGCGACCGGTCGCGAGGCCGGCACCTACAGCGCCGAGGCGTTCGACGCGGCCAACATCATGCTCGAGGGCATCAAGGCCGGTAACACCACGCGTGACAAGCTCGAGACCTTCGTCGACTCGTACCAGGGCCAGGGTGTGACGACGAAGTTCAAGTTCCAGGAGAACGGCGAGATCGACCCGGCTTCGGTTGCGGTCTGGGCCTACAAGGTCGAGGGCGGCAAGGTCATTGCCGAGCAGGAGACCCCGAAGTAATTGACCCGCGGGGTCAACTGGATCTAAACGCTGCAGGATCGTGCGGCCGGGAAGGGCATTCCCGGCCGCACGACCTGTATCCCCGTCCCTGGAGCATCTTTTGAACTTTCAGTTCCTGGGCGACCACTTTGTGTCGCTGACCGTCACCGGGCTCACCCAGGGAGCCATTTACGCGCTGGTGGCGCTGGGGTACACCCTTGTCTATGGCGTGCTGCGGCTGATCAATTTCGCGCACTCCGAAGTTTTCATGATCGGTACGTTCGTCACCACGATCATCTGGGCCGGTCTGGGCTTCAGTGTCGGCGATGCCGCACCGGGCACCCTCGGCGTGATCGGGCTGATCGTGATCGCGATGATCGCGGCAGGTGCGGCCTCCGGCGCTACCGCGCTGGTGGTCGAACGGGTGGCGTACCGGCCACTGCGTAAGCGCAACGCCCCCAGCCTGATCTTCCTGATCAGCGCGATCGGCGCCTCGGTGGCGCTGTCCGAGGCGGTGGGTGCTCTCACCGACCGTCAACCGCGTGGCATGCCGACCCTGGTCGTGCCGAAGGTGCAGTTCTCCTTCCTGGGCGCCGACGTCACGAACCTCCAGCTCGGCATCTTCTTCAGCGCGCTGGCGATGATGATCGGCCTGGACATCTTCATCAACCGGACCCGGCTGGGCCGTGGTGTCCGCGCTGTCGCGCAGAACCCGGACGTGGCCGCGCTGATGGGGGTGAACAAGGACCGCATCATCATGCTGATCTTCATCCTGGGCGGCGCGATGGCCGGTGCCGCCGCGGTGCTCTACGACATCAAGGTCGGCCTGACCACGTACTCGGTGGGCTTCCTGCTCGGCATCAAGGCCTTCACCGCGGCGGTCCTCGGTGGCATCGGCAACCTGCGGGGCGCCCTGCTGGGCGGTCTGCTGCTGGGCGTCGTGGAGAACTACGGCGCCGGCGTCTTCGGCAATCAGTGGATGGACGTGGTCGCCTTCATGATGTTGGTCGTGGTGCTGCTGTTCCGGCCGACGGGTCTGCTGGGCGAATCCCTCGGGAGGGCCCGCGCATGAGCACGATCATGTCTTCGCTCCGGCGTGCCGACGAGGGCCGGGCACGCGCGATGACCGGACTGCGGTCCCGGTGGTCGTCGCTGCCCCGGGCCTGGCGGATCGGCGCGATCGGCGCCTTCATGGTGCTGCTGTACTCGCTGCCGGGCCTGAACATCCCGCTGATCAAGACGCCGGACACGGACTTCACCTCGGTGCTGTTCCTGTGCGCGGTGTACGTCCTGGTGGCCGTCGGGTTGAACGTGGTGATCGGCCTGGCCGGTCTGCTCGACCTCGGCTACATCGGCTTCTACGCGGTCGGTGCGTACACGGTGGCCATCCTCGGCTCACCGAACTCGCCGGTCGTGGTGAAGTTCCCGTGGATCGTCTGTGTGCCGATCGCGATCGCGGTGGCGATGCTCTCCGGGGTGCTCCTCGGCTGGCCGACACTGCGGCTGCGGGGTGACTACCTGGCCATCGTGACGCTCGGCTTCGGCGAGATCATCCGGGTGTTCGCGCTGAACTCGAACATCACGAACGGCAACCGGGGCATCAACGGCGTTCCCGTTCCGTCGGAGGCGAACTGGCCGTCGTGGATGACCTGGTTCCCGTACGTGTCGTCGGAGAAACAGATCTTCAGCGTCTCGAACGTGATCGGCTTCTACTGGCTGGCGCTGACCCTGGTGGTGCTCTGCATCCTCGGTGTCCGCCGGCTGGAGCGCAGCCGGGTCGGCCGGTCCTGGCTGGCGATCCGGGAGGACGAGGAGGCCGCCGAGGTGATGGGCGTCCCCACGTTCAAGTACAAGCTGTGGGCGTTCGCCATCGGCGCGGCGCTGGGCGGCCTGTCCGGCGCTCTGTTCTTCAGCAAGCAGACGTTCATCAACGCGCAGGGCTTCGACCTGTTCACGTCGATCCTGTGGGTGGCGGCCGTGGTCATCGGCGGCGCCGGCAACCAGCTCGGTGTGGCCGTCGGTGCGATCCTGCTGGCGTACCTCCCGGAGCGGTTCCGGGAATTCGCCGACTACCGCCTGCTGATCTTCGGTGTGGCGCTGATCGTGATGACCATCTTCCGGCCGCAGGGTCTGCTGCCCAGCCGGCGGCGGTCGGTTGAACTCGAGGATCGGGCGAAGGAGGCGAGCGTCGTTGAGTGAGCAGCTCGCGGAGCGGGAACCTCTGCTTGAGGTGGACGACGTCACCATCAAGTTCGGTGGGGTGGTAGCGCTCAACGGTGTCGACTTCACCCTGTACAAGGGGGAGATCCTCGGTCTGATCGGCCCGAACGGTGCCGGCAAGACCACGTGCTTCAACACCATCACCGGTGTGGCCCGCCCGACCACCGGCACGATCCGCTTCCGCGGTGAGAAGGTCGTCGGGAAGAAGCGGTTCCAGATCACCCGGATGGGCATCGCCCGGACGTTCCAGAACATCCGGCTGTTCCCGGAGATGACAGCGCTGGAGAACGTGCTGGTGGGCGCGGACGCCCGGCACAAGACCAGCGTGGTGGGCGCGCTCTTCCGGCTGTACCGGGTCCGGGTCAAGCCCGAGGAACTGACCGAGGTGACCGCCACCGGCGGGATGACCCGGTTGGCTCAGCAGCTCAGCCGTACCGGTCAGAGGTTCTTCGGTCTGTCCCGGCACATCCTGGAGGAGCGGGCGGCCCGGGCCAAGGGCATGGAGTTGCTGCAGTTGGTCGGCATCGAGGGCCGGGCCGGCGAACTGGCCCGCAACCTCGCCTACGGCGAGCAGCGGCGCCTGGAGATCGCGCGGGCGCTGGCCACCGAGCCGCACCTGCTCTGCCTGGACGAGCCGGCCGCCGGCTTCAACCCGGCCGAGAAGGAGTCCCTGCTCGCGCTGATCCGCAAGATCCGCGACACCGGGGTGAGCATCCTGCTGATCGAGCACGACATGCGTCTGGTGATGGGTGTGACGGACCGGATCGTGGTCCTGGAGTTCGGCAAGAAGATCGCGGAGGGCTCGCCTTCCGAGGTGCGCGACAACCCGGCGGTCATCGCCGCCTACCTGGGGGTGCCGACCGATGCTGCTTGAGCTGAAGGACCTCACCCTGCTCTACGGGCGGATCCAGGCGCTGCACGGCATCAGCCTGACCGTCGGTGAGGGCGAGATCGTGGCCCTGATCGGCGCGAACGGCGCCGGCAAGAGCACCACGATGCGGGCGATCTCCGGGCTGCGCGCGGTGGCCCAGGGGTCGATCCTCTTCGACGGCGAGGACATCACCAAGCTGCGTGCCGACCTGCGGGTGGTACGCGGTGTCTCCCAGTCACCCGAGGGCCGGGGCGTCTTCCCCGGCATGTCGGTGCGGGAGAACCTGGAGATGGGTGCGTACACCCGTCGCAACCGGGCCGAGATCGACGAGGATCTCGACCGGGTCTTCACCCTCTTCCCGCGGCTCAAGGAACGGGAGAAGCAGGCCGGCGGCACGATGTCCGGCGGCGAGCAGCAGATGCTCGCGGTCGGCCGGGCGCTGATGAGCCGGCCCAAGCTGCTGCTGCTCGACGAGCCCTCGATGGGTCTCGCGCCGATGCTGATCCAGCAGATCTTCGACATCATCGTCGAGATCAACCAGCAGGGCACCACGGTGCTGCTGGTGGAGCAGAACGCGCAGCAGGCCCTGTCCCGGGCGCACCGGGCGTACGTTCTGGAGACCGGCCGGATCGTCAAGGAAGGCACCGGCCAGGAGCTCCTGCACGACCCCGCGGTCAAGGACGCGTACCTCGGCGTCGCCTGATTCTCCCTGGTAACCCCTCCTCCTTTTGTCACCCCTTAGGAGTACCCATGTTCCGCATCACCCCCGGCCGGCGGGCGATCCTCGGCGCGGCCGTCGCGGCGGCGCTGACCGTGTCGCTGTCCGCTTGTGGCAAGGAGTCCGACACCACGAGCAACACCGGTGCGGCGCCGAGCGCGGCTGCTGACACCTCGCTGGCCGACAAGGTTCCGGCCGACATCAAGGCCGGCGGCAAGCTGGTCATCGGTGTCGACTCGACCTACGCGCCGAACGAGTTCATCGACACCGACGGCAAGACCGTCGTCGGCTTCGACGTGGACCTGTTCGACGCGGTCGGCCAGAAGCTGGGCCTGACCACCGAGTGGCAGAGCGCGACGTTCGACAGCATCATCCCGGGCGTCAGCACCGGCAAGTACAACGTCGGCGTCTCGTCCTTCACGATCAACGCGGACCGGATGAAGGAGGTCAACATGGTCTCCTACTTCTCGGCGGGCACCCAGTGGGCCGCCAAGACCGGCGCCACGATCAACCCGGACGACGCCTGTGGCAAGAAGATCGCGGTGCAGACCGCGACCGTGCAGGCCGACGACATCGCGGCGCGCTCGAAGAAGTGCACCGAGGCCGGCAAGGCGAAGATCACCGTCGACCAGTACCAGAAGCAGTCGGACGCCACCAACGCCGTGGTGACCGGCAAGGACGAGGCCATGCTGGCCGACTCCCCGATCGTGGCGTACGCGGTGAAGCAGACCAGCGGCCAGCTCGCCCTGCTCGGCGACATCTACGACTCCGCCCCGTACGGCTACGCGGTGGACAAGAAGCAGACCGAGTTCGCCGGCCTCCTCGCCGAGGCGGTCAAGGCGCTGATCACCGACGGCACCTACAAGACCATCCTCGACAAGTGGGGTGTCGCCGCCGGTGCGATCGACGCGCCCGCGGTGAACCCGGCAGCTTGATCGCCGTCCGGGCATGACACAACCGACACAGACCGAGCGGGCACGGCCGGAAGCAATCAAGGCCGTGCCCGTCCGGCACCCCGGCAGGTGGGTGGCGATCGCCGTTCTCGCGGTGCTCGGCGCGATGTTCCTGCACCTGATCTTCACGAACTCCGGCTTCCGCTGGTCGTTCATCTTCCTCGAGTACGCCGAGGGCAAGCGCGGCGTGATGTTCACCGAGCCGGTCCTGGAGGGCCTGCGCGGGACCATCCTGCTCACGCTGTTCTCGATGGTGATCGGCATCGTGCTGGGCATCATCATCGCGATCATGCGGCTCTCGCCGAACAAGGTGCTCTCCTCGGTGGCCTGGGCGTACACCTGGTTCTTCCGGGCCGTGCCGCGCCTGGTGCTGGCGATCATCTTCGGTAACCTCAACATCCTCTGGACGAGGATCGGTTTTGGATTGCCGTTCGATAAACAGATCGGCGCCCTGTTCGGCATCGACAACTTCGACGGCCAGATCTTCAGCATCCGGTCGACCGACCTGCTCGCCGGGTTCGTGGCCGGCATGATCGCGCTGGGCCTCTCCGAGGCGGCCTACATGGCCGAGATCGTCCGGGCCGGCATCCAGTCGATCGACGAGGGTCAGTCCGAGGCGGCCGTGGCCCTGGGCATGTCCCGCAGCCAGGTGCTGCGCCGGGTGGTGCTGCCGCAGGCGATGCGGGTGATCGTGCCGCCGACCGGCAACGAGGTCATCGCGATGGTCAAGGACACCTCCCTGGTGGCCTACGTCCCGGTCACCACCGAGCTGTTCTTCCAGCTCCAACAGGTGCAGGCCCGCACGTTCGTGGTGCTGCCCTGCCTGGTGGCCGCGCTGATCTGGTATCTGATCATCTGCAGCGTGCTGATGGTGGTCCAGCACTTCGTGGAACGGCACTTCGGCAAGGGGTACGGTGCGGCCGGCAAGGCCCGGCAGCGGCTCCGTGCCATCCAGGTCGAGCAGGGTGGGCGGGTCACCCCGACCGACACCGGGGAGGGGACACCGTGACCGAGATGGTCCGTGCCGAGAACGTGCACAAGTCCTTCGGCTCGCTCGAGGTGCTCAAGGGCGTCGACCTGACCGTGCCGGAGGGCGGGGTGAGCTGCGTGCTCGGCCCGTCCGGCTCCGGCAAGTCGACGTTCCTGCGCTGCATCAACCACCTGGAGAAGCTCAACGCCGGCCGGATCCTGGTCGACGGCGATCTGGTCGGGTACCGCGAGCGCGGCGGCAAGCTCCACGAGATGAGCGAGCGGGACGTCGCCAAGCAGCGCCAGTCGATCGGCATGGTGTTCCAGCGGTTCAACCTCTTCCCGCACATGACGGTGCTGGACAACGTCATGGAGGCGCCCAGCCGCGTCAAGCGGGAGAACAAGGGCGAGGTGCGGGAACGGGCGCGGGCGCTGCTCGACCGGGTCGGCCTGGCCGAGAAGATGAGCAACTACCCGGGCCAGCTCTCCGGTGGGCAGCAGCAGCGGGTGGCGATCGCCCGGGCCCTGGCCATGCGGCCCAAGGTGATGCTCTTCGACGAGCCCACCAGCGCGCTCGACCCGGAACTGGTCGGCGAGGTGCTCGAGGTGATGAAGGGCCTGGCCCGGGACGGGATGACGATGATCGTGGTGACCCACGAGATCGGCTTCGCCCGGGAGGTGGCGGACGAGGTGGTCTTCATGGACGGCGGTGTCGTCGTCGAGAAGGGTTCGCCCAGCGAGATCATCGCGAATCCGCAGCAGGAACGCACCAAGGCATTCCTCAGCAAAGTGCTGTGAAGCGGGCGGGGTGGTCGGCGTTTCTGTCGTACGGCGCGACTAGAGTTCCTGGACGTGAGCGACGACGTTACGACCCCCCGCCTGCTGCTGCTCGACGGCCACTCGTTGGCGTACCGGGCGTATTTCGCGCTGCCCGTGGACAACTTCTCCACCCACACCGGTCAGGCGACGAACGCGGTGTTCGGTTTCACGTCGATGCTCATCAACATGCTGCGCGACGAGAAGCCGACGCACATCGTGGTCGCCTTCGACGTCTCCCGGCACTCCTTCCGCACCGACAAGTACGCGGATTACAAGGCCACCCGCTCGGAGAGCCCGCAGCCGTTCCAGGGTCAGGTCAGCCTGATCAAGGAGGTGCTGGAGGCGCTGCGCATCCCGGTGGTGGAGAAGCCCGGCTACGAGGCCGACGACGTCATCGCCACCCTGGCCACCCAGGCCCGCGAGGGCGGCATGGACGTGCTGATCTCCAGCGGTGACCGGGACGCGTTCCAGCTGGCCACCGACAAGGTCACCATCCTCTACCCGGGCCGGGGCGTCTCCGACGTCCGCCGGATGACGCCGGCGGCGATCGAGGAGAAGTATTTCGTGCCCCCGTCGCGGTACCGCGACAAGGCCGCCCTGGTCGGCGAGACCAGCGACAACCTGACCGGTGTGCCCGGCGTCGGCGATAAGACCGCGGCCAAGTGGATCAATGAGTACGGCGGGCTGGACGGTGTCGTCGCCCAGGCCGACAAGATCAAGGGCAAGGCCGGCGAGAGCCTGCGCGCCCACCTCGCCGAGGTGCTGCGCAACTACGACCTCAACGCGCTGGTCTGCGACCTGGAGCTGCCGCTGCGGCCCGAGGACGCCCGCTGGGCCGGGTGGGACCGCGAGGCGGTGCACCAGCTCTTCGACGCGCTGGAGTTCCGGGTGCTGCGCGAGCGGCTCTATTCGTACCTCGAGGCGGTCGAGCCCGAGGCCGAGTCCGGTTTCGACCTGGAGGCTCAGGTCCTGCCGACCGGCGGGGTGGCCGCCTGGCTGACCGAGCACGCGGCCGCGGCGCCGGTCGGCGTCGCCGTCACCGGCACGTTCGGTCGTGGCACCGGCCAGGTCAGCGGCATCGCGGTGGCCACCGGTGGCGGCCCGGCCGCCTGGTTCGACCCGGCCGCGCTGGACGAGACCGACGAGCGCGCCGTCGCGGCCTGGCTCGCCGACCCGGCCCGGCCCAAGGTGTTCCACGACGCCAAGCCGATCCTGCTCGCCTTCCGCGCGCACGGCTGGACGCTCGCCGGCGTCACCACCGACACCGCCCTCGCGGCCTATCTGGCCAAACCCGACCAGCGGGGTTACGACCTGACCGACCTCGCCCTGCGCTATCTCAAGCGCGAGCTGAAGGTCGACGCGCCGGACGACGGCCAGCTCACCCTCTCCTTCGAGGGCGTCGACGAGGACACCGCGGCCGAGGAGAGCGTGATGCTGCGCGCCCGGGCCACTCTGGACCTGGCCGACGTGCTGATCGCCGAGCTGTCCCAGGACGGCGGCGAGTCGCAGCGCCTGCTCGCCGAGCTGGAGCAGCCGCTGTCGGCGGTGCTGGCCGAGATGGAGAGCCAGGGCATCGCCGCCGACACCGACTACCTCTCCGAGCTCGAGTCGAATTTCGCCGCCGAGGTGAAATCGGCGCAGCAGGGCGCGCACGAGGTGGTCGGCCGGGAGTTCAACCTGGGCTCGCCCAAGCAGCTCCAGGAGATCCTCTTCGTCGAGCGCGGGCTGCCCAAGACCAAGAAGATCAAGTCCGGGTACACCACCGACGCGGACGCGTTGCAGAAGCTGTTCACCGACACCGGCGACCCGGTGCTGGCCCACCTGCTGCGCCACCGCGACGTCGCCAAGCTCAAGTCGACGGTGGACGGCCTGCTCAAGTCGACCTCCGACGACGGGCGGATCCACACCACGTTCAACCAGACGGTGGCCGCCACCGGCCGGCTGTCGTCCACCGACCCGAACCTGCAGAACATCCCGATCCGCACCGAGGAGGGCCGGCGGATCCGCCGGGCCTTCGTGGTCGGCGCCGGGTTCGAGCAGCTGATGACGGCCGACTACAGCCAGATCGAGATGCGGATCATGGCGCACCTCTCCGAGGACGTGGCGCTGATCGAGGCGTTCAACTCCGGCGAGGACTTCCATGCCGTCACCGCGTCGTCGGTCTTCCACGTGCCGCTCGGCGAGGTCAACGCCGACCAGCGCCGCAAGATCAAGGCGATGAACTACGGCCTGGCCTACGGGTTGAGCGCGTTCGGCCTGTCGAACCAGCTCACCATCTCCACCACCGAGGCGAACGCGCTGATGGAGGAGTATTTCCTGCGCTTCGGCGGCGTGCGGGACTACCTCCAGACGGTGGTCAACCAGGCGACCAAGGACGGGTACACCGCGACCGTCCTCGGCCGCCGGCGTTACCTCCCCGACCTGACCAGCGACAACCGGCAGCGGCAGGAGATGGCCAAGCGGATGGCGCTGAACGCGCCGATCCAGGGCTCCGCGGCCGACATCATGAAGCTCGCGATGCTGAAGGTGGACGCGGCACTGACCTCGTCCGGGCTGACCTCCCGGATGCTGCTGCAGGTGCACGACGAGCTGGTCTTCGAGGTGGCGCCGGGGGAGAAGGAGCCGCTGGAGGAGCTGGTCCGCCGGGAGATGGGCGCGGCCTATCCGCTCGCCGTCCCGCTGGAGGTCTCGGTCGGCACCGGCCGCGACTGGAACGGCGCCGACCACTGACCCGCCGCACCGCCGCGCGCTGACCCGCGACCACCGCCGGGCCCGCGCCCGGCGGTGGCCCGACCGGGTGACGGTTGGCGGGGTTTTGGGGTCGTTCGGGCGTCTCGACGCTCTTTCGGGCACCCCGGGGCCTTCGTGACTTGCTCAGATCTGCGAGGCTGGACCGATGTCGAGCCGATCGATGTCGATGGAGCAGACCATGAATCCGTCCGCTCCGCCGCTGTCCTCCGAAAAAGCCCGGTTCGGCGGCCCGCCGCTGTCGCCACTCTCCTCGGCAGGTGTCGGCCTCGAGGCCGTTCCGGTCGACGGGATCGGGCTGGGCACGGCGCCGTTGGAGGCGTCCAGCGCCAGCACCTTCGCCGCGATGTTCAAGGCGCTCGGCGACCCGGTCCGGCTCCGGCTGCTCTCGATGATCGCGTCCGCGCCGGACGGTGAGATCTGCGTCTGCGACCTGAGCAGCGCGTTCCACCTGACCGGCCCGACCATCTCGCACCACCTGCGGATCCTGCGCGAGGCCGGTCTGGTGGACAGCGACCGGCGCGGCACCTGGGTCTACTACCGCGCCGTCCCGGCCACGCTGATCCTGCTGGCGAGCCTGCTGAACACCACGCCCTGGCCCCCTGGCCAGCGCTGATCCCGCGCCGCGCCGAGCAAGATCAGCGACCGGACGGGGTCAGCGGGCCGGCAGGTCGCTGACGAAGATGGCGGTGCCGGGGAAGAGCCGGCCGCGCAGCGGGCTCCACTGCCCCCAGGTCTCCTCGTGACCCTCCGGCCACTCCGGCTCGATCAGGTCACGGAGCACGAAGCCGGCCGCCACCAGCTCCCGGATCCGGTCGCCGACGGTGCGGTGCTGCTCCAGGTAGCTGACCCGGCCCCGGTCGTCCCGCTCGACGTAGGGCGACCGGTCGAAGTACGAGTTCCGGGCCAGCAGGCCGCTCTCGTCCGGCTCGTCCCAGAAGACCCAGCGCATCGGGTGGGTGACCGAGAACACCCAGCTCCCGCCGGGCCGCAGCACCCGGGCCACCTCACGCATGGCGGCGGCCGAGTCGGCCACGAACGGGATCGCGCCGAAGGCCGTGCAGACGATGTCGAACGCGTCGTCGCGGAACGGCAGCGCGAGCGCGTCCGACTGGACCAGCGGCACGCGCACGCGGCTGCGGGTGGCCGCGTCGCGGGCGTGCTTCAGCATGCCCGCGGAGAGGTCCTGTGCGACCACGTGGGCGCCCTGCCGGTTCAGCCACCGGGCTCCGGCCGCGGCGCCGGCTCCGACTTCCAGGACCCGCTTTCCGCGTACGTCGCCGAGCAGCCGGGCATCCGCCTCCCGGAGTCGCTCCGGGCACCAGACGAAATCCACGTCGCCGAGGAAGGCGCCGTGCTCGTCCTGATACTCGTCGGCGTCGAGATCCCACCAGGCGCGGTTGGCGTGGCGCGTCTCATCCTCGGTCACCCGGGGGTGCGCGGACGGCTCTTTTTTGGGGATCTCGATCACCCGGCAACGGTACGGCAGGCGTGTCAGGCGTCCCTATTCGGCATAAAACAGTCATGCTGACGGGTTGTTGCCTAACAATGTGCCTCGGTACTCAGGAGGGCTTGCAACCTGTGGTAATGCGCACGGTAAGCTAGTCGATGCGCTCGCGGAACGTGTGCCTCGGCAGGGAGCAGGTTCCGTGGCCGCCGGTCTCGACATGATCGACTGGCAATGATCAAACTGCTTCTCTGGGTTGGGTCGTCTCGTTCGTGTTACACCGGCGGCAGTTCCGCTGAGTGCGAGAGACACCACAAATCCATCCGTTCGGAGCAACTGTCCACATGACGAGCAGCATCGAGGCCACCTCGAGCGCCAACCGTGTCACCGTCGACGACCTCGGCTCTGAGGAAGCTTTCCTCGCAGCCATCGACGAGACCATCAAGTACTTCAACGACGGCGACATTGTCGAGGGCACCGTCGTCAAGGTCGATCGGGACGAGGTCCTGCTCGACATCGGCTACAAGACCGAGGGCGTCATCCCCTCGCGCGAGTTGTCGATCAAGCACGACGTGGACCCCGCGGAAGTGGTGTCGGTCGGTGACCACATCGAAGCCCTCGTCCTCACCAAGGAGGACAAGGAAGGCCGCCTGATCCTCTCGAAGAAGCGCGCTCAGTACGAGCGGGCTTGGGGCACGATCGAGAAGATCAAGGAAGACGACGGTGTCGTCCGCGGTTCGGTCATCGAGGTCGTCAAGGGTGGTCTCATCCTGGACATCGGCCTCCGTGGCTTCCTTCCGGCCTCGCTGGTCGAGATGCGGCGCGTCCGTGACCTGCAGCCCTACGTCGGCCGCGAGCTCGAGGCGAAGATCATCGAGCTGGACAAGAACCGCAACAACGTGGTTCTGTCCCGCCGCGCCTGGCTCGAGCAGACGCAGTCCGAGGTTCGCACCGAGTTCCTCAACAAGCTGCAGAAGGGCCAGGTCCGCAAGGGCGTCGTGTCCTCCATCGTCAACTTCGGTGCCTTCGTGGACCTGGGTGGCGTCGACGGCCTGGTGCACGTCTCCGAGCTGTCGTGGAAGCACATCGACCACCCCTCCGAGGTCGTCGAGGTCGGCCAGGAGGTCGAGGTCGAGGTCCTGGACGTCGACCTGGACCGCGAGCGCGTCTCGCTGTCGCTGAAGGCGACCCAGGAAGACCCGTGGCGCCAGTTCGCCCGGACCCACGCGATCAACCAGATCGTGCCGGGCAAGGTCACCAAGCTGGTTCCGTTCGGCGCCTTCGTCCGCGTGGACGACGGCATCGAGGGTCTGGTGCACATCTCCGAGCTGGCCGAGCGGCACGTCGAGCTGCCCGAGCAGGTCGTCCAGGTGGGCTCCGACGTCCTCGTCAAGGTCATCGACATCGACCTTGAGCGTCGCCGGATCTCGCTGTCGCTCAAGCAGGCCAACGAGGGCTTCGTCGAGGGTGAAGAGCACTTCGACCCGACCCTCTACGGCATGGCCGCGACGTACGACGCCGAGGGTAACTACATTTACCCGGAGGGCTTCGACCCCGAGACGGGCGAGTGGCTCGAGGGCTTCGACAAGCAGCGCGAGACGTGGGAGAAGCAGTACGCCGACGCCCGCGAGCGCTGGGAGGCCCACACCAAGCAGGTGCAGGCGTCCCGCGACGCCGACGCCGAGGCTGCGCTCAACCCGGCTCCGGTCGGTGGCGTGACCACGTCGTCCTCGTCCTCCTCGTCGAGCTCGTCGGCCCCGACGCGCTCTGCCGAGGAGCCCGCGGGCACGCTGGCCACCGACGAGGCTCTCGCCGCCCTGCGCGAGAAGCTGGCCGGCGGCAAGAGCTGACCCACCCGGTTGCTCCGGTGAGAATGCTCCGGTAACAACGTGAAGGGCCGTCCCGACTCCGGTCGGGGCGGTCTTTTCGCATCCCGGGGCGCCCGGTTTTCCGCCACGTGCCCTTCGCCGCGTCGTGACCGGTCCTCGCCGCGCCGTCCGGTCGCCGGACCGGGATACTGATCCCATGCTGATGGTCGGTCTCACGGGTGGCATCGGCGCCGGCAAGAGCGCCGTCTCGGCACGGCTCGCGGAGCGCGGCGCGGTGATCATCGACGCCGACCGGCTGGCCCGCGAGGTGGTCGAGCCGGGCACCGACGGGCTCGCCGAGATCGTCGCCGAGTTCGGTGCGGGTGTGCTCACCGCGGACGGCGCGCTGGACCGTCCGGCGCTGGGGACGAAGGTCTTCGGCGACGAACAGGCCCGCCGCCGCCTCGAACGGATCATCCACCCCCGGGTCCGGGCGCGCACCGCCGAGCTGGTCCGGGCCGCACCGCCCGACGCGATCGTGGTCAATGACGTGCCGCTGCTGGTGGAGACCGGGCTGGCGCCGACGTACCAGATGGTGATCGTGGTGGCGGCGGACCGGGACGTGCGGATCCAGCGGTTGATCCGCGATCGTGGCATGTCGGCGGCGGAGGCCGCCGCCCGGATCGGCGCGCAGGCCGACGACGCCACCCGGAGGGCCGCGGCCGACGTGGTCCTGCCCAACGAGGAGGACCTCGCGGCGCTGCACGCCCGGGTCGATGAGTTGTGGCGCGATCGCCTTGTCGACTTCGAGCGCAACGTGCGCCTGCGGACCGCCGCACGCAAGGCCCCTGAGCTGTGTATCGTGCCGCCGGACCCGGATTGGGCGCCGTCCGCCGCGCGGTTGATCGCCCGCCTCCGGCAGCACCTCGGCTCCGCCGACGTGCACCACATCGGATCGACCGCGGTGCCAGGTCTGCCGGCCAAGGACATCATTGATTTGATGCTTTCGGTACGGACGTTGGACGCCGCCGACGCGCTCACCGAGCGGCTCGCCGCGGCCGGGTTCCCGGCTCGGCGGGGGGAGTGGGCGGACAACGCGCGCCGGCTGCCGGGGCACACCTGGCCGAAGCGGATGTACGGCTCGGCCGATCCCGGACGGCCGGTGATCCTGCACGTGCGGGTGGCCGGGTCGCCGGGGTGGCGGTTCGCGCTGCTGATGCGCGACCACCTGCGCGCGGTGCCGGCGGCCCGGGACGCGTACGCGGCGGCGAAGGCGTCGCTGGCGCTGCGGTTCGCGGATCGTGCGGGGTATGCGGCGGCGAAGGAGCCGTGGTTCGACGAGGAGGCGCGGGCGGCTGACGACTGGGCGCTCAGCACGGGGTGGCAGCCGCCGGAGCTCGTGTCGGGTTGAGCGGTTGCTAGCGG